>JAUXPH010000040.1 GCA_030683995.1 Lutibacter sp. | reverse complement strand
TTATTAGAAATAAATTATTAGGAAGGGCTTTTGCTGTAGTTCAACGAGGAACTCCATATGTGGATACAATGAAATATGCAGCTTGAAAAATAGTAAAAATTTATACCAAAAAATTTGGTTTAATCATAGGATACCGAAGTTCAAATCTTTAATTTTAAATTTTCGGTTGCTGGCGCAAGCGTTCCGCCCGTGTGACAATAATTTTTCTTTGGCAGAAAAATCAAAAAATCCCAAATCAAATTTCGTACATCGTAAATCGTACATCGAAAATCGCAAATCAAAAATACCTTTCAATTTAATTTATTTTTAAATGGTTCATTTTCTTTTTGTTATAATAAAATAAATTAAGTAAATTTGCACTCCTTTTAACGAGAGCAGATTTTAAAAGGAATGAGAAAAAAAATAATGTAAACCAACTCTTTGCGTTATAATCGTATAAAAATCTGGAT
Organism: Lutibacter sp.; assembly: GCA_030683995.1. GTDB lineage: Bacteria > Bacteroidota > Bacteroidia > Flavobacteriales > Flavobacteriaceae > Lutibacter. The sequence goes on along the minus strand of JAUXPH010000040.1, from coordinate 317,090 downwards.
AACAACAAGATACAAATAATGATCATCAGCAAATATGTCTGAAGAAACAAAAAACACTGAAGAGCAAAATGATGCTCCTGAAGTAAATCAAACAGCGGCGAAAGCCCAAACAGAAACTCCTGAAGAAGTAGCGGAAACAGTTGAAGCTCCAAAAGCTGAAGAAGTAGTTGAAGCAGTAAAAGAGCCTAAAGCACCAAAACCTGAAAAAGTAACTGAAGAAGTAGTTGAAACAGTTGAAGCGCCAAAAGCTGAAGAAGTGGCTGAAGAAGCAGCAGTTGAAACTCCAAAGGTTGCAAAAGCACCAAAAGCTGAAAAAGTTGCTAAAGAAGAAGTGGCTGAAACAGTGGAAGCTCCAAAAGTGGCAAAAGTAAATCCGGAAGAATTTTTAGCGAATTTTGACTGGCACATGTTCGAAGAAGGTATTGAAGCTATTGATGCTGAAAACCTAAAATCTTTTGAAGCAGCTTTAGAAGTTACCTTAGGAATTGTGAGTGAGCGTGAAGTAATTGAAGGGGTTGTTATCAGAAAAACAGACCGTGAAGTAATTATTGACATCAATGCAAAATCTGAAGGCGTTATTTCCTTGAATGAATTTCGTTACAACCCTAATTTAGCCGTTGGAGACAAGGTTGAAGTTTTGGTTGATAAAAGAGAAGACAATACCGGTCAATTGGTATTATCTCACAAAAAAGCAAGAGTTATTAAAGCTTGGGATCGTGTTAACAATGCACACGAAACCGGTGAAGTTGTTAACGGATTCGTTAAATGCAGAACTCGTGGCGGTATGATTGTAGATGTTTTTGGAATTGAAGCATTCTTACCAGGTTCTCAAATTGATGTAAAACCAATTAGAGATTACGATCAATATGTTGAAAAAACAATGGAATTCAAGGTAGTGAAAATCAACCATGAATTTAAAAACGTTGTGGTTTCACATAAAGCACTTATTGAAGCTGATATTGAAGTTCAAAAGAAAGAAATTATTGGTAAATTAGAAAAAGGCCAAGTATTGGAAGGTGTTGTTAAAAACATTACTTCTTATGGCGTTTTTGTTGATTTAGGTGGTGTTGACGGATTAATTCACATTACAGATTTATCTTGGTCAAGAATCAATCACCCAAGTGAAGTGGTTGAATTGGATCAAGTATTGAATGTTGTAATCCTTGATTTTGATGATGAAAAAACCAGAATCCAATTAGGATTGAAACAATTAAACAAACATCCTTGGGAAGCTTTAGACGAGAATATTAAAGTTGGCGATGCAATTAAAGGTAAAGTAGTTGTGATTGCTGATTACGGTGCGTTTATTGAAGTTTCTAAAGGTGTTGAAGGATTAATTCACGTATCTGAAATGTCTTGGTCAACACATTTACGTTCAGCCCAAGATTTCGTGTCTGTTGGCGACGAAGTGGAAGCTCAAGTATTGACTTTAGACAGAGACGAAAGAAAAATGTCTTTAGGTATTAAACAATTACATCCAGATCCTTGGACCAATATTGCAGAAAAATACCCAGTAGGTTCAGTTCACACTGGTACAGTGCGTAACTACACAAACTTTGGTGTTTTTGTTGAATTGGAAGAAGGAATTGACGGTTTGGTTTATATTTCTGACCTTTCTTGGACCAAAAAAATTAAACATCCATCAGATTTTGTATCTGTAGGTGATAAATTGGAAGTTCAAGTATTGGAATTGGATGTTGAAGGACGTAAATTAAATTTAGGTCACAAACAAACCAATGAAAATCCTTGGGATGCTCATGAAGAAAAATTTGCAATCGATTCAATTCACGAAGGAACTGTAAAAGATAAAAGCGATAAAGGATTAATCGTTGGATTGGAAGATGGTGTTGAAGCATTTGTTCCTAGTCGTTTTATCATAAAAGAAGATGGATCTAAATTGGCTAAAGGCGATGTTGCCCAATTCAAAGTAATTGAATTCAACAAAGAATTTAGACGAATTGTAGCTTCTCATACTTCAATTTTTAAAGCTCAAGAAGAGAAAAATGTAAAAGTAGCGCAACAAAAAAGCGTTGATACTGCTGAAAAAACAACTCTTGGCGATATAGGTGGTGATCTTGCCGCATTGAAGAAAAAAATGGAAGGCGGGAAATAATCCGATATTCATTTAAATATTAAAAAGGCTGCATCATATTTTGATGCAGCCTTTTTTGTGCTATTACAACTATAAAAATTATCTTTGTTGAACTAAATTCAGAAAATGTCATTAATAAAATCAATCTCAGGAATAAGAGGTACCATTGGGGGCACAGTCAACACAAATTTAACCCCAATTGATACCGTAAAATTTGCCGCAGCTTATGGTATGTGGCTTAAAAATCATACAAACAAAAAGGAACTTACTGTAATCCTGGGCCGTGATGCCCGTATTTCAGGAAAAATGGTCAGCAGTTTGGTGGCAAACACATTGGTTGGATTAGGCATCAATGTAACCGACATCGGTTTGTCAACAACACCAACTGTTGAATTGGCCGTAATGCTTGATGCTGCTGATGGCGGAATTATCATCACCGCAAGCCACAATCCAAAACAATGGAACGCCTTAAAATTATTGAATCACAAAGGGGAGTTTTTAAATGCACTGGATGGTGAAGAGGTGTTGGAAATTGCCGAAAATGATGCCTATGTTTTTGCAGAAGTTGATGATTTAGGAAAATACAGAAAGAAAGCAAATTATATTGACAAACACATCAAGGAAGTTTTAAACTTGAAATTGGTGGATGTTGAAGCCATAAAAAAAGCCAAATTTAAAGTGGTGCTTGATGCCGTAAATTCAACCGGCGGCATTGCAATTCCGCCTTTATTAGAGAAATTGGGAGTACAATGTGTTGAATTGTATTGTGAACCTAACGGAGAATTTCCACACAATCCCGAACCTTTAAAAGAACATTTAACAGATATTTCAGAATTGGTGGTTAAAGAAAAAGCCGATTTGGGTATTGTGGTTGATCCAGATGTGGACAGATTGGCGCTTATTTGTGAAGACGGCTCTATGTTTGGCGAAGAATACACGTTGGTCGCCTGTGCAGATTATGTATTGGGTAAAACAAAAGGAAATACAGTTTCCAATTTATCATCATCAAGAGCTTTAAGAGACGTAACTATAAAACACGGCGGCAAATATCAGGCAAGTGCGGTTGGAGAAGTTAATGTGGTGGAATTAATGAAAGCGACCAATGCTGTAATCGGCGGTGAAGGAAACGGCGGCATTATTTATCCGGAATCACATTACGGACGAGATTCATTGGTTGGTGTTGCGTTATTTTTGTCGCATTTGGCAAATTTAAAAGTTTCCTGTAAAGAATTGAGAGACAGTTATCCGGCTTATTTTATGAGCAAAAATAAAATTGAATTAACGCCACAAATTAATGTGGATGCTATTTTAAGCACCATTGCTTCAAACTATAAAAATGAGGATGTAATTACGGTTGATGGCGTAAAAATTAATTTTGAAAAAGAATGGGTGCATCTTCGTAAATCAAATACAGAACCAATTATCAGAATTTATACTGAAAGCACTTCACAACAAAGTGCCGATGATTTGGCGATCAGATTGATCAATGAAATAGAAGCTATTAGCTAATTAAAGAATAGAGAGAAGAGAAAAGAGACTAAATAATTAGCTTAATTAATTATACATTATTTTGGTGCTTTATCTTTGTGTTTAAAGCGTTTATGTGTCCAGAAATAATATTCTGGCTGGGTGCGGACTTGTTTTTCGACTTTATCTAAAAAAATATCGGTCAATTCATAATCGGGGAATTTTTGGGCTTCATTGGTGATTAAACTGAATGAAGTTTCATAATAGCCCCGTTTTATTTTTTTCGTTTCAATATAAACCATATTCATATCATATCTTTTCGCCAGCATTTCTGCACCGGTATGAATTGGCACTTTTACGCCAAAAAATTCACGCCAATAAAATGTTTTGGAAAGCTGTGGAGATTGATCACTGAGCAAGCCATACATTGCCTGTATACTGTGTTTTTGGTTGTATTTTATTTCAGCAATTATTTTTGAGGTCAGTATTAAATGCGTCCCAAACTTCGCCCTCGATTTTAAAACTTTATCATTAAAATAAGGATTTGCAACTCTGGTAAAAGCGGCATAGCCTTTATATTTTACAAAAGCATCCAAACTCATAATCCATTCCCAGTTAGCATAATGCGGCCCGACTAACATAATGCTTTTGCCATCTTTATACAATTCTTCAAACAATTCGAGATTGGTGAATTTGTATCTTTTAAAAATTTCTTCTTTAGGAACCGTGAAGAATTTGATCATTTCAATAAATACATCCGTAAAATGATGGTAAAACTTTTTACGGATTTCAAGGAGTTCTTTCTCAGATTTTTCTGGAAAAGCAAGTTTTAAATTGGATAAAACCACTTTTTTACGGTAGCCAATTACATAATACACCAGTAAATAAATTCCATCAGAAATTGTATACAAAACACGAAATGGCAGCTTGGAAACGAGCCAAATTAGTGGATAAACTAATATAAAAACTAAGAAATTCATCATAAGATTGCAAATATCGCATTAAATTTTTAATTATTTTTTGATTGGTGCTTAAACAAAGAAATGGGTTCCATAATTTTTTATACTTTCGCTGTTTATAAATTTAAAAGAATGAATATAGATACTGTATTGCTAATAATTATTGCTGCCAACGTGATGTTTTCCATCAAAGGATTTAGTGATGAATTGTTTTTTGATAAATATAAATTCCAGATTGGCTCCATCTTACGAGGAGAGAAAGTAAGAATGTTTTCTTCGGCATTTTTACATGTAGATTATTTGCATCTTATTTTAAATATGTACGTTTTGTATATTTTTGCTCCGCAAATTATACTTTTTCTTGGCGTAATAAAGTTTCTGATCCTGTATTTTGGCAGTTTGCTTGCAGGAAGTTTATTAACGCTCAGTTATCATAAAAAAGAATTGTATTACACCGCAGTGGGCGCTTCAGGAGCCGTTGCGGGGATTATTTATGCCGCAATTTTATTAAATCCAGATATGAAATTGATGATGTTCCCGTTGCCAATTCCAATTCCCGGTTATATTTTTGGTGTTGGTTATTTGGTGTATTCCATCTATGGAATGAAAAACAAAGTGGGCAATATTGGACATGCGGCGCATTTAGGAGGCTCGGTTGGCGGTTACGCGTTGATGTTGTTGGTGTATCCCGAGGTATTTTCAAACAGTACAACTACAGTCATTTTACTGGGAATTCCAATTGTGCTTTTGTTGCTTTTCGGAAAAAGATTTTTATAAAAAAAGCCAAACGAAAGTTTGGCTTTTTTTGAGCGAGAGACCGGGCTCGAACCGGCGACAGTCAGCTTGGAAGGCTGAAGCTCTACCAACTGAGCTACTCTCGCAAATGCTTGGCAAATATACAATCCTTTTAGACTTTTACAAACGTTTTCTAAGAATTTTTAAACTTTTTTACGTAGTGGAATCCCAGTTTTTTATAACCTTCATTTTCATAAAACCGGTGCGATTTTTCATTCTCAATATAGGTATTTAATTCAGAGGCTTCATAACCAATGCTTTGTGCGTAATTATAAATCCATTCGAATAATTTTTTCCCCAAACCTTTATTTCTGTGATTTTTGCCAATTACCACGTGGTCAGGTTCAACCGTTTTTCCGCAGTAATGGCGTGTCAAAAACCAAAGTCCGCTAATACCCACCAATTCATCATTTAAATACACGCCAACACATTCATAATGCTGTGTGGTCATCTCCAACAAGCGTTGTTTTAAAACATTTTCAGGCGTATTTGTATTCAACTCCCTTAGTAGCGGCAAAATGGAGAAAATATTTTCTTTCTCAATTAATTTAATTTCAAGATGTTCCATATTAATAGTAAATTAGCATCATTCATGTCAATAGTAGGAAAATAATTTCAAAAACAGCATTGTTTCCGATATTATGTGAAAAATCTCATTAATTTAAAAATATAGCTAAAGCAATGATACAAATTAAAGAAATTTCTGCGGAAGAAACTTTTCCGATCCGTTTGGAGGTTTTGCGTAAAAACATTCCGTTGCCTTTCGAATTTGATGGCGATTTTGATAAAGACACCATTCATTTAGGCGCTTTTGAAGGCAATAAATTGATTGCAGTTTCCAGTTATATGAAAGCAAGTAATAAAAATTTTGAAGGTAATCAGTACCAATTAAGAGGAATGGCCACTTTAACGGAATATCAGGGTTTTGGGGCCGGAAAATTGATGTTTGAAAAAGCGGTTCAAATATTAAAGAAAAAAAACTGCCAGATTATATGGTGCAATGCGCGTATTGCCGCAGTTGAATTTTATAAAAAGCAAGGATTTCAGACTTATGGTGAAAAATTTGAAATTTCGTACGTTGGGGACCATTATGTGATGTTAAAAGAAATATGAAGAAAGTAATGAAAAATAGGAGGGTGTTGCCTAAATTGCGTAAATAACGTCAATCAATACCCTTTTATTGTATTTTATAACTTAAATAGAACCATTCTATTTTTTCTATCGGATAAATTAGTTTAGATTTGTTTGTTATAATTTGTTAAAAATAAATTGCTAGACCAACAAATTAAATATTTTTTTTCATAGCGCATCAAAAAAAATAATGAAAAATAGATTTATAATTTTATTTTATTTGGGATTTTCTTCACTCATCATAGGTCAGGAAGTCGCGGATATAAATAAATTAAAAAAGGAACTTCAACAAGAATTGGTTGATACCGCAAAAGTTACGCTTCATATAAAAATCTCAAATTTATATTTAAAGACGAAGCCAGATTCCTCATTGGTTAATTTAACGAAAGCATTGGAATTGGCAAAAAAATCAGCACATCAGCCTAAAATAGCGCAAGTTTACAAAAGCATTGGCCGCCATTATGAGAAAATCGTTGATTATACGAACGCCATAAAAAATTACAACGATGCTTTTTTGATCTTTGAAAAACTCGGCGATAAAAAGAAAATGGCAGAGATATACAATTCTTTGGGTACTAATTATTCTGAATTATATGCTGAAGACAGGGCAATTGAGTATTATTTAAAATCGTTGGCGCTTCATAAAGAAGTTCAAGATCAAAAAGGGATTGCTTCAAATTATACCAACATTGGAAACCTTTATTACAATGAGGAAAATTATGATTTGGCCGAAAAATATTTTCGGGATGCTTTGCTAATTTATGAAAAGCTGGATGATAAATATGGAATTTCAAGCTCTTATACGAATATTGCTAACGCCTTGGCCGACAATGGAAGAGTTGAAGAAGGGTTGAATTATTATAAAAAATCCATCGCCATTGAAGATAAATTAGGAGATCAATATGGCATTGCCATCAATTATAACAATATTGGAGATTGCTATATCAATTTAAAACAATATATAAAGGCAAAGGAATATCTAGATAAGGCGATGAAAATTGCCGATAGTTTGGATGAGAAGGATTTACAGTCCATCGTCCTTTTAAATATCGCTGATGTTGAAAATAAACAAAAAAGATTTCAACGCGCAATATATGCAGCTAGAGAAAGCTATGCAATTGCCGATTTAATTGGCAATTTAGATTATAAAACAGAAAATTTATTACAAGCCTCAATTGCTTATGAAGGCTTAGGGGACAATGTTTTGGCGTTAAAACGATTAAGGGAATATATCGTTATTAAAGATAGTTTGTTGAAAATGGACAGGGTAAAAAAGATTAAATTATTCAATACCTTAAACGAATTAGAAAAATCGCAGTACACCATTTCTGATTTATCTAAAACAAGTGAGGAGGCACAATTAAATTATGAAAGAGAAAGGAAATACACCCATTTTTTAATTATTGCCATGGTTATTTTTGCCTTTTTGTTTATTTTACTTATTCAACAAAACGCATCCAAGAAAAAAGCCTATAATTTATTGGAGTATAAAAATTATCAGGTACATAAAATGAAGGATGAGATTGATGGGCAAAGCAATAAGTTAAAACAATTGAATAGCACAAAAGATAAATTTTTCTCCATCATTGCGCACGATTTAAAAAACCCATTCAATTCAATAGCAGGTTTTACCGATTTGATGATTGAAAATAATGAAATATATGATGCAGCAAAACGATTAAAATTTTTAAAAATAATAAAAGGTTCAACAGCAAAAGTTTCAAGTTTGCTCGATAACTTGCTGATGTGGGCCAATTCACAATCGGGCAATTTAAAATTTAAAGCGAAAAACATCAATTTAGCGCATCAAGTTGCAGGGGTAATTTCGTTTTTGGAAATTCAGGCCATTAATAAAGAAATCGCTATTTTAAACAGCGTTGAAAAAAATGTTCATGTGAAGGCCGACGAGCATATGCTTGATACCATTCTTCGAAATTTAATTTCAAATGCCATAAAATTCACCCAACCAAAAGGAGAAATACATATTTACTCAGTCTTGAAAAAAGATTTTGTTGAAATTACGGTAAAAGACAATGGCGTTGGGATGACAGCAGATGAAATTGCGGCCATTTTCAGCGTTAACGAAATAAACTCCAGTTTAGGAACCTTCAATGAACAAGGCTCGGGGTTGGGATTGATTTTATGCAGCGATTTTGTGGAAAGTCACGGTGGTAAAATTTGGGTGGAAAGTGTGGTAAACCAAGGAAGCGAATTTAAGTTTACCTTGCCAATTTGGAAAGATTAACGATATCGCAATTTAATTTAAATGAAGCCTAACACTAAAATAAAAGACAATTCACCTAAAATAAGAATGTTATCCAAAAAAATTTCTTAAAATGAATTTGAAATATGGACTTAACTTAAAATAAAATTCTTTATATTTGATGGTGCAAATGTTTAATGTTTCAATATCAAATTTGAGATAAAGATTAAACAAATGCAAAATTACTGATACATACAAATCAATTTACTAAGAAAACCAGGCAAGTTGTCTGGTTTTTTTATGTTGGTTCGAAGTTGAAAAAATGACCCCCAAAATATAAAACCTACCTTACTTTTTTAAGCAATTAGCTCATTTTTTTGATAAAAAAAATGATCTTTTTATAGATAAACCCAACTATTTATCGTAAAATTATTGAAAAATTTAAAGCGTGGCAAAAGGGTTCTGTTTCTCTTTAAATTTAAAAAGAAAGTCAAATTTTTCCTATCAATAAAAATTAATTAAAAAAATATTTGAAATACATCATTATGAAAAAATTAAATGCAGTTATTTTAATTATCTTATTTTTTATCACTTCCATAATTTTTGCGCAACAAAAAGAAGTTTTTATTGATAATGTAATGAAGGAGACTTATGAAAATTCCCAATTGGAGCAGCTTGGTTATGAATTATTAGATGAAATAGGTCCGCGCTTGGTTGGTTCATCAAAAATGAAAACAGCGCACGATTGGGCGGTTACAAAATTTATGGATTGGGGAATATCGGTTTCAAATCAGCAATATGGTGTTTGGCGCGGTTGGGATCGCGGCATTTCTCATATTGATTTGGTGGAACCTCGCATAAAATCTTTGGAAGGAATGCAATTGGCTTGGAGTGCCTCAACGCCTAAAAAAGGAGTGACTGCTGAAGTAATTATGCTACCTGTCAGCATAAAAGATTCCATTGGTTTTTCAAAGTGGTTGCCAACCGTAAAAGGAAAATTTGTGCTGATTTCTATGCCTCAAAAAACGGGAAGACCTGATTATAATTGGGAAGAATTTGCGACTCCGGAATCTTTTGAGAAAATGAAGGCCGACAGAATTTCGCAGACGACTGCTTGGAATGATAACCTAAACAATAGCGGGTACAGCAGCAGAAAGCTTGATGAAGCGCTTGAAAAAGCAGGCGCGGTTGGCATTGTTCAATCCAACTGGTCCAAAGGTTTTGGCGTGAATAAAATATTCGGGACTCGCGTAAAAAAAATACCCACAGTAGATATTTCACTGGAAGATTATGGCATGGTTTACCGACTTGCAGAAAACGGTAAAAAACCAAAGATTAGGGTAGTGGCAGCATCTAAAGAATTGGGTGTTATGCCAACTTTTAATACCATTGCACGCATAGAAGGAACCGAAAAACCAGAAGAGTCTATCATACTTTCTGCCCATTTCGATTCTTGGGATGGCGGAAGCGGCGCAACCGACAATGGAACCGGAACCATTACTATGATGGAAGTGGCGCGTATTTTGAAAAAATATTATCCCAATCCGAAGAGAACCATTATTGTTGGTTTGTGGGGAAGCGAAGAACAAGGTTTGAACGGATCAAGAGCATTTGTTAAAGACAATCCAGAAATTGTAGATAATGTACAAGTGGTATTTAATCAGGATAATGGGACAGGAAGGGTGAGCACTATTAACGGACAAGGATTTTTGCACTCCTACGATTTTTTGGGCAGATGGTTAAGGGAAGTTCCTGAAAATATCAGCAAACATATAAAAACCACATATCCTGGATCTCCATCAGGCGGAGGTTCAGATCATTCATCTTTTGTTTCAGCAAGCGCACCCACTTTTATGATGAGTTCCTTAAATTGGTCGTATTTTAATTATACTTGGCATACAAATAAAGACACTTATGATAAAATTGTGTTCGATGACTTAAAAAATAATGTGGCACTTATTGCCATTATGACTTATTTGGCCAGCGAAGATCCTGAGAAAACTTCCAGAGAAAAAATTATTTTGCCAATTAATTCAACAACAGGTAAACAATTGGAATGGCCAGCGCCAAAAGATGGAAACAGAAGCGGAGGTTTGGATTAAAATTATTTTAGAGATTGGAGATTTTATGTAAGAACTACCTAATAAAAAAAAATGACAGCCATTTCTGACTGTCATTTTTCACATTAACTAACCAAAAAGTTTTATTGTTTGGCTTCTTTCATTTCTTCAGTTTTTGCACCCATTCTGTTGAATGTTAACATTGGCGCAAATTTTAATTTTAAACCAGCAATTTTTTTGTTGTCGGCTGATGAAAGTCCTTCTTTTTCTACAGTATTTTTTCTGCTGTCAAGAGCTTCATACATTAATTTCACTTCATCCCAGTCTTCACGAGAATAATTGTCTTTGTTGGCGTCAGCAGTGTTAACGAATTGTTCGTAAACAGCAAGAATATTGTCTTTGGTAACCCAATCAAAATTCATGTCATCACCAATTTTACCTTCTCCAAACAAAGCGTTTCTCAAAGCTTGTTTTGTGTTTAAAGCGGCTTGAGCTTGCATTTCTGCTTCCATTTGAGCTCTTAAAGCTTCAAATTTTGCTTTACTTGCATCAATTCTTACTTGTGCAGCTTCTCTTTCTTTTAAGTTGTCTAAAGCCATTTCAGCTTCTGTAACTCTAATTTGATAAGAATCATTAATTGACTGCCAGTTGGCTTTAACTTCTGTTGCTTCAATATTTCCTATTGAATCAACATAGACTACGTAAGTATCTACTGATTTCTCAGCTGCAACTGCTTTTTCGTCTTTACAAGATGTAAATACTAAGGCGACTAACGCCAACCCTAAAAATAAATTTCTTTTTTTCATTTTATTTTGATTTTACTGATTAATTGATAATAATTTGTTTAACTGTGCAAAATTCGATATTAAAGTTAGTAAATTTGTTACACAATTATGCTAATAACTTACATTATTCTTACATTTTTGAATTAGAATTTAGGAAGATCCACCAATTTTAGGATTTGTTGGCAAATTTAAATACAATCATATTGCGTATTGTTGAGGTTGTTTTATTAGGCTATAATTCCTGTACCGTCAGAAAGTTCAACAAAATAAATAGTACATTCTTTGTCAAATTTATTTTTATAGGCTTCAGAAACAATAGTTTTGAATGATTTTGTTGCCGATTTTGCGATTAAATTGATAGTACAGCCTCCAAAACCGCCGCCCATCATTCTGGCCCCTAATATCTGGCCGTTTAATTTTGCCTGTTCCACTAAGAAATCCAATTCTTCACAACTTACTTTGTATTGATGCTGCAATCCTGCGTGAGAGGCGTAAATGAGATTCCCCAATGTTTTTAAATTGCCTGCTTCAATGGCTTCGGAAGCTTTTATCACCCTGTCATTTTCCTGAATGACATACAAAGCTTTTTGATAGTTTTCAGGTGATATGCTTTCTTTAATGGTTTCCAAATCAAATTCTGTGGCATCTCTTAATGCTTTTACTTGCAACATTTCGGCAATGGATTCGCAAACCGAGCGGCGATAGTTATAAGCGCTATCCGATAAACTGTGTTTTACATTGGTGTTTATCAAAATAAGCTCGTAGCCTTTAAAATTTATTTCAAAAGGTTTCGATTTTATGGTTCTGCAATCCAACAGCAACGCATTATTTTTAATGCCGAACATACTGGCATATTGGTCCATAATACCGCATTTTACGCCTACATAATTGTGTTCTGCTTTCTGGGAAATCAAAATCATTTCTTCTTTGGAAAGTCCTAAATTAAAAATTTCATTCAACCCAAAAACAACACTGTTTTCTAAAGCTGCGGATGATGACATACCGGCACCACTGGGAATATCACCGCCAAAAGCGATGTTAAAATTACCAATGGTTTTATTGCTGTTCTGAATTTCTCCTACAACGCCTAAAATATAGTTTTGCCAACTTCCTTGCGGATATGGTTTTAAGTTATTGATGGAGAATGCAATAGTTTCTTGTTTATCAACGGCATAAGCAGTTGAAATTCCCAAATCACTTTTTCCAATTGCTGCCACAATTCCTTTATCAACCGCTGCCGGAAAAACAAAACCATCGTTATAATCGGTGTGTTCACCAATTATATTGATTCTTCCCGGTGAAAAAATCATTAATGGTTTTCCTTGAAATTTAGCAATAAACTGGGTTTTTATGTTTGAAATTAATGCTTCGTTCATTTTTTAAATGAGTTTAAGATTCCATTGAATTTGATAGGAATCGTTCGGGTTTAATGTTTTTAATCCCTCGCCATTGTTGAAACTGTTGGAAATTCCGGTTGTGGGTTCAATGGCTATGGTATTTGGATGCGGTGGCGTATACAATTGCAAAAAGCTGTCTTTTTCAGATGATTTTAATGCAAAACTATAAACAGGCGTTTCAAAACTTATTTCATTTGAATCCAAATCAAAACAATCATCCAGTGTTTTGTTTTCAATAAAAATTGTGCGGTCAATGGCTATTTCCTCAATGCCTTGGGTGATGTTTCTTTTGTCAAAAATGAATTTTTTACGACTTTTAAAATGAACAGCGCTTTTAAATAAATTTTGGCTGATAAAATAAGGATGCCAGCCAATGGTAAAAGGGAATGTTTTGGTGTCGGTATTTTTTATGGAAACTATTACATCAAGGCTGTTTTTGGTTAATATGTATTTTAAATCAATGGCATAGGTAAACGGAAAACCTTCAAATTGCTCAAATTCTTCATAACTTAGCAAAACTTCTGCTTTTTCTGGTGTTGTTTTTTGGCTGATCAATTCAAATGTTTTGTTGTAAATCAATCCGTGGAGCGCATTATTTTCTTCTTTTTGATTTATTTCCAATTGGTATGTTTTGTTATCATAAACATAGCTTCCATCAGCAATTCTGTTTGCAAACGGAAACAAAATCGCAGAAGCATACGTATTTTGATATGTCAAAGGATGCAAATCTTTAATAAGATGGTGATTTAACAACATAAGTTCTTGCAAACTTCCGCCTAAATTCAAATGTATTTTGGCATAAGTAGCCTTGTTTGAATCTTCAATTTCTATGAAGTTTATGTTGTTTTTTAAATCTATTGTTTGTTTTATCTGATACAATGTTGTCTATTTTTTGTAAATTAATGAATATGGTTGTTCCTTAAAACTGATTATTTTGTAAAGGTCAAATATAAAAACATAAATCGACTTTAAATAATGCAATAAATCACCCTTTGGTGTAAAGCATTGTTGTCCGGTTAAATTTATAATAAAAACATTTCGTTGCCCAAAATCCTGATTTTTAGAGAGATTCACTGTTTGTAGTAAATAAATTTTCGACCTGTTTATAAAATTCCATTTATATTAAGACCAATCATTTTTATGAGATTTTATCTAACAACTATGAAATCAAAATTTTGAAATCTTAATCCCGATAGCTATCGGGACGGAAATCACAAATCGTAATTTAAGTTGCGTTAGTGATGGCAGTGAAAAGCCCGCAGTCACGCTTTTGGGCGTGACGAGGACTTGCAACGAACAGCACGACCTGTCTGCCGGCAGGCAGTCCTGCCAGGTGGCGGGGAACGCCCAGAAAACTGTTAATTATTTAACAAAGCGTATGATTTTGTAAATATTTTCGAAAATAGCGGTTTGTGTATGAAACATTTTTCTATATTTGCCACATCAATAAAATAAGAACAATGAATTTTTCACAAAACCATCATCATCATTTTCATAATCGCACTCAGGTGAGTTGAAAATGTATTGTGTAAAAATTAAACATATATTTAAAACCCGTTTGAGTTGATCAAGCGGGTTTTTTCTTTAGAATCCATTGATTTACTCGAACCTAACAACAAAAAATAAAATGAGTAAATTAAAAATCGCAGTTCAGAAAGCAGGCAGGTTAAACGAAGATTCTCTTCAACTTTTAAAAGATTGCGGCATTTCCATCGATAACGGAAAAGACCAGCTAAAAGCCTCGGCAAGTAATTTTCCTTTGGAAGTGTTGTATTTGAGAAACGGGGATATTCCTCAGTATTTAAAAGATGGCGTGGTTGATATTGCCATTATTGGCGACAATGTGCTGATTGAAAAAGGCAACGGAATTAAAGTGATAGAGCGACTCGGGTTTTCAAAATGCCGTGTCTCTTTGGCGGTTCCAAAAAGCCTAAAATATAAAAACATCAACGATTTGGAAGGTCTGCGCATTGCCACTTCTTATCCGAATACCGTAAAAGAATACTTCAGTAAATTTAATTTAACGCCTGATATACACGTTATTAGCGGCTCGGTAGAAATTGCGCCAAGCATTGGTTTGGCCGATGCCATTTGCGATATCGTTTCGAGCGGAAGCACTTTGTTTAAAAACAATTTAAAGGAAGTTGAAGTGATGCTGAACAGTGAAGCCGTTTTAGCGGTTTCGCCAACAATTTCAGCAGAAAGTCAGGTGATTTTGAACAAACTTAAATTTCGGATTGAAGCAGTGCTAAAAGCAAGAAAATCGCGTTATATTTTAATGAACGCACCCAATGATAAGATTCCAGAAATCATTAAAATATTACCGGGAATGCGGAGTCCGACCGTTTTGCCTTTGGCGGAAGTAGGATGGAGCTCCATTCATACCGTGATAGAAAAAGACAGATTTTGGGAAGTGATTGATGAGTTAAAACTTTTGGGAGCAGAAGGTTTGCTGGTGGTTCCGATTGAGAAAATGGTTATCTAGGCCCCCTAGCCCCCGAAAGCCCCCTAGCCCCCGAAGGGGGAATTTTAAAAGTTCTTTAATTATTTATTACGATTAAGATTTTAAGTCCAATCAAACTCCCTTTCCTTAGGAAAGGGTTGGGGATAGGAAAAACAGTAACACAATTTTAAAAAAAATGAAAAAAATAATAAATCCGCCAAAAACAACATGGATTTCCATGTTAAAAAGACCAACACAAACCATTGAAGCTGTTGAAAATACGGTGACTTCTATTTTTGACGATGTAAAAAGAAACGGCGATGACGGCATAAAAAGATATACCGCCATTTTTGACGGTGTTTCATTGGATGATTTATGCGTTTCCGAAAAAGAAATTTCTGCAGCGGAAAAAGCGATATCTAATGAATTAAAAGCGGCCATACAGCAAGCGAAATCAGCCATAGAAAAATTTCATTTGGCGCAAAAAACGGACAAAATTTTTGTGGAAACTGTTGAAGGCGTGGAATGCTGGCAGGAAAAAAGACCGATCCAGAAAATTGGATTGTACATTCCGGGAGGCACCGCACCTTTGTTTTCATCGGTGTTGATGTTGGGCATTCCGGCGCAGATTGCGGGTTGTAAAGAGGTTGTTTTGTGTTCGCCGCCCAATAAAAAAGGAGAAATCAATCCGGCCATTCTTTATGCAGCACAACTTTGCGGCATTACCAAGATTTTAAAAGTGGGCGGAATTCAGGCGATTGCCGGACTCACATTCGGAACGGAAACCATCCCGAAAGTTTATAAAATATTCGGTCCAGGGAATCAGTATGTGACCGTTGCAAAACAATTGGCAACCAAATACGGCGTGGCGATTGATATGCCTGCAGGTCCGAGCGAACTGTTAATTGTTGCTGATGATACAGCCAACGTGAGCTTTGTGGCTTCCGATTTGTTGAGCCAGGCAGAACACGGAACCGACAGCCAGGTGATTTTGGTGTCGACTTCCATGGAAATGCTGAATGAAGTTGAAAAAGAAATTGAAATCCAGCTGCCATTGCTTTCCCGCAAAAAAATAGCCGCAAAATCCATAGAAAATTCGAAGTTAATTTTTGTGGAATCCAAAGAAATGGCAATGGAAATGATCAACGAGTACGGTCCGGAACACTTTATAATTTGCAGCTACGACAACGATTTTTATATTGATAACATTGAAAACGCAGGTTCTGTTTTTATTGGGAATTACACGCCGGAAAGTGCCGGGGATTATGCTTCAGGAACCAATCATACTTTGCCAACCAACGGTTATTCAAAAGCATACTCGGGCGTAAATCTGGATTCTTTTCTAAAATCGATGACCTTTCAGAAAATTTCAGAAAAAGGAATTCAAAATATTGGGAAAACCATAGAAATTATGGCCGAAGCAGAAGGATTGACAGCGCACAAAAATGCGGTGACACTTCGATTAAAAAGTTTAAAATCAGAGTAATAGTCATTTCGGATCTGCCTGTCCGGTAAGCAGACCTGTTTCGAAATCACATCATGTAGAATATTAATAACTTGAGACCCTGAAACAAGTTCAGGGTGACGTATATGGAAAAAAATATATTTAATTTAGGTAATTTGGTCAGGGAAAACGTGAAGTCCATGAAACCTTATTCGTCTGCCCGCGATGAATTTGAGGATTTCGACACTGCAGAAATGATTTTTTTGGATGCCAATGAGAATCCGTTTGAAAATGGCGTAAACCGCTATCCCGATCCGCAGCAAATCTCCCTAAAAAAGGCGTTGGCAAAATTAAAAGGCGTTGCTGAAAAACAAATATTATTGGGAAACGGCAGCGATGAAGTGCTGGATTTGATTTTCAGGGCTTTTTGCGAACCAAAAACGGACAATGTGATTACGCTTCCGCCAACCTACGGAATGTACGGGGTTTTGGCCAATATCAATGCCGTTGAAAACAGGGAAGTATTGCTTTCTGTAGATTTTCAGCCGCAAATTGAAAAAATCTTAGAGGCTGTTGACGCAAATACGAAAATTATATTTTTGTGTTCGCCCAACAATCCGACCGGAAATTCATTTTCTGATGAAAGCGTGGTGTATTTGATGCAAAATTTTAAAGGATTGGTGGTGATTGATGAAGCGTATATCGATTTTTCCAAAAAAGACAGTTGGATCAACGAATTTGATGAATATCCAAACTTGGTGATTACACAAACTTTGTCCAAAGCTTATGGTTTGGCAGGAATAAGGTTGGGAATTTGTTATGCTTCCGCAGAAATTATTGCGGTTTTAAACAAGATTAAACCGCCTTACAACGTGAATGCATTGACCCAAAAAAGGGCTTTGGAAAGATTGAAAGACAAAAACAGCATTCAAGTTGAAATTGAATCAATTATAACGGAAAGAGAAGCTTTGCTTGAAGTTTTGCATGAGGTGAAATTTGTGGAAAAGATTTATCCCACCGAAGCCAACTTCATTTTGGTCAAAGTGGATGACGCCAATAAACGTTACAACGAATTGATTGCCAAAGGAATTGTCATCAGAAACAGAACTACCCAGCCTTTATGCGAAAATTGTTTGCGTTTGACCGTTGGGACAGCATCAGAAAATAAAAAATTAATTGAAGCATTAAAACAATTATAAAATGAAGCAAAAAGTATTGTTTATTGACCGAGACGGAACGATGGTTTTGGAACCAAGCGACTATCAGTTAGACAGTTTTGAGAAATTGGAATTTTACCCGAAAGTCTTTCAATATTTGGGAAAAATTGCTTCGGAACTGGATTTTGAATTGGTGATGGTCACCAACCAAGATGGTTTAGGAACCGATTCGCACCCGGAAGTTAACTTTTGGCCGGTGCATCATTTGGTGATGAAAGCATTTGAAAATGAAGGCGTTGTTTTTAAGGAAGTGTTGATTGACAAAACATTTGCCTACGAAAATGCGCCAACCCGAAAGCCTGCAACAGGCTTGTTGACAAAATACCTCAACAATCCCGATTATGATCTGGAAAATTCATTTGTGATAGGTGATCGGATCACCGATGTGGAATTGGCTAAAAATTTGGGCGCAAAAGCGATTTTTATCAACGCCGATGAAGCTTTGGGAAGCACTGAAATTTCTTCAAAAAGAGAAGAACTGGATGATTTTATCGTGTTGCAGACAACGGATTGGAAAACAATATACGAATTTCTGAAACTTGCAGAACGTTCGGCTTTAACAGAAAGAAAAACAAATGAAACGGATATTTATATCAATTTAAACCTGGACGGAACCGGGAAAAGCAGTATCAATACCGGAATTGCTTTTTTCGACCATATGCTCGACCAAATTGCGCGTCACGGACAAATGGATTTGGAAATTACCGTTAAAGGCGATTTGGAAGTAGATGAACACCACACCATTGAAGACACCGCCATTGCGCTTGGCGAAGTTTTTGCGAAAGCGATTGGAAACAAATTAGGCATTGAGCGTTACGGATTTTGTTTGCCAATGGACGATTGTCTGGCGCAGGTGGCGATTGATTTCGGCGGAAGAAACTGGCTGGTTTGGGAAACAGATTTCAAAAGAGAAATGGTGGGAAAAATGCCTACGGAAATGTTTTATCATTTTTTTAAATCTTTTTCTGATGGCGCAAAGGCAAATATCAACATCAAAGCCGAAGGAACCAACGAACATCACAAAATAGAAGCTATTTTTAAGGCATTTGCCAAAGCCATAAAAGTGGCAGTGAAAAGAGATCCGGAAAAAATGATTTTGCCAAGCACGAAGGGAATGTTGTAAGCCCCCTAACCCCAGAAGGGCAATGTCATTAAGTTAAGACATTTATGCATTATTTTTGTCCTTCCGAGGTACGAGGAATCTCATCATACGTGCTCATTTGTTGCGATTCCTCCTTTGTCGGAATGACAAATATTTCCTTAACTTAATGACATTGCCCCGAAGGGGGAATAAATAAGTTAAAAGTTAAATTTTAAATATTAAAAGTTAATCCTACAAGTGCGGGATAAAAGTTAAATATCAAAATTAATGATTCAAATTATAAAACACACGGTATCAGCTCCCCCTTCGGGGGCTGGGGGGCTTAAAATAGTTATTATAAATTACGGTGCAGGAAACATACAATCCATAAAATTTGCGATTCAGCGATTGGGTTATGAAGCGGTTTTAAGCGACAATGTTGAAGAAATCACCGCAGCGGATAAAGTCATTTTTCCCGG
Organism: Lutibacter sp.; assembly: GCA_030683995.1. Lineage (GTDB taxonomy): Bacteria > Bacteroidota > Bacteroidia > Flavobacteriales > Flavobacteriaceae > Lutibacter. The sequence goes on along the minus strand of JAUXPH010000040.1, from coordinate 297,537 downwards.
TGTTGGAGAGGCGAGCAGCGCCATGAAGAAATTGAAATCGACTGGTTTGGACCAACTGATTCCAACTTTAAAGCAGCCTGTATTGGGAATTTGTCTGGGTATGCAACTGATGTGCAATTATTGCGAAGAAGGCGACACCAAAGGCTTGGGTATTTTTGATGTGGATGTGGTGAAGTTTAACAATACGGTGAAAGTTCCGCAAATTGGCTGGAACCAAATTTCCAACTTGAAATCAGCACTGTTCGAAGGAATTGCTGAAAACGAATATATGTATTTGGTGCACAGTTATTATGTTCCGATGAATGATGAAGCCATAGCTACCACTGATTATGGCCTAAAATACGCTTCAGCTTTGCAAAAGTCTAATTTTTATGGAACACAATTTCATCCAGAAAAAAGTGGTGATGTCGGGGAACAAATTTTAGCGAATTTTTTGAAAATATAATTAAACAATTAAAAATGAGAATTATACCTGCAATTGATATTTTAAACGGTAAATGCGTTCGCCTTTCAAAAGGGGATTATGGAACGCAAAAAATTTACAATGAAAATCCGCTGGAAGTGGCAAAAATGTTTGAGTCTCACGGAATTGAATATTTGCACTTGGTGGATTTGGATGGTGCAAAGTCGAGCCATATCGTAAATCATAAAGTTTTGGAAACAATCGCAAAAAACACCAAATTAAAAATTGATTTTGGAGGCGGTCTCAAATCGGATGATGATTTACGTATTGCTTTTGAAAGCGGTGCACATCAAATCACGGGCGGAAGTATTGCCGTTAAAAATGAGGAAGGTTTTAAAAGTTGGCTGAAAAAATATGGTTCGGATAAAATTATTTTGGGTGCTGATGCTTTAAATGAGAAAATAGCGGTAAGCGGTTGGTTGGAATCTTCGGAAGAAGATTTGATTCCCTTCATTCAAAATTATATAAAAGAAGGAATTCAGTATGTAATTTGTACCGATATTGCCAAAGATGGAATGTTGGAAGGACCGAGTTTTGAGTTGTATAAAAAAATATTAGTTGAAGCCAAAGGCATAAAACTAATAGCTTCGGGTGGAATTTCAACCTTTGATGAATTGCCGAAACTTGCTGAAATGGGTTGTGAAGGCACTATTATTGGAAAAGCAATTTACGAGCACAAAATCAGTATGAAGGAGTTGGAAAATTATATTATTAATGATATTAAATATTAGATATTAACGCGAATTAAGGGTTAGTTTTAGTCAATAGCCGCCTGCTTTAGCTGGCGGGCAAATGTTGAATTTCAAATTGGCTTTAGCCAAAATAATAAAAATGTTTTGGCTAAAGCCTTCAATACGAACATATTTTAATCCGTTGGCTAAAGCCAATGGCTATTCAACCCTTAATTCGCATTATTAGATATTAGATATTAGATATTTTTTTATATAAGCACTAAAAATTCAACTTTTAATATAAAAATTCAACTTTTTTGAAATGAAAAACGAAACAATCAATACTTCTAATATTTAACTTTGCCAGATGTTAACAAAAAGAATTATCCCTTGTTTGGATATAAAAAACGGCAGAACCGTAAAAGGCGTTAATTTTGTCGATTTACGCGATGCCGGCGATCCGGTGGAATTGGCAGAAATTTACGCACAAAACGGCGCCGATGAATTGGTTTTTTTAGATATTTCAGCAACGGAAGAAAAGCGTAAAACATTGGCTGAACTTGTGATGCGGGTTGCCCAAAAAATAAACATTCCGTTTACGGTCGGAGGTGGAATTTCATCGGTTGAAGACGTGGAATTGTTGTTGAATTCGGGCGCCGATAAGGTTTCCATCAACTCTTCCGCAGTAAAGAATCCGCAATTAATCAATGAATTGGCAGCGAAATTTGGAAGCCAGTGCATTGTGGTTGCCATTGATGCAAAACAAATTGACGGAGAATGGATTGTGCATTTGGTGGGCGGAAAAGTACCGACAAACATTAAACTGTTCGATTGGGCCAAAGAAGTGGAACAACGTGGCGCAGGAGAAATTTTGTTTACTTCGATGGATCACGATGGCACAAAAAACGGATTTGCCAATGAAGCGTTGGCCAGGTTGGGATCTTTAGTGAATATTCCCATCATAGCCTCGGGAGGCGCAGGAAATATGCAACATTTTGTGGATACATTTAAAGATGGAAAAGCCGATGCAGCTTTGGCGGCAAGCGTGTTTCATTTCAAAGAAATCGACATTGTGGATTTAAAAAAGGAACTTAAAAATAACGATATAGAAGTTCGGATTTAGCAATGTACTTTGCAATTTCAGACTTTAAAACTTTAGACTAAAATAAGATGAACATAAATTTCAACAAAAATAACGACGGATTAATTCCCGCTATCATTCAGGACGCAACCACAAAAAATGTGTTGATGCTGGGTTATATGAACCAGAACGCGTTTGACAAAACAATTAAAATGAACCAAGTGACCTTTTTCAGCAGAACCAAGAACAGGTTATGGACAAAAGGAGAGGAAAGCGGCCATTTTTTGAATGTGGTTTCCATACAAAATGACTGCGACCAAGATACATTGCTCATTCAGGTGAATCCCGTTGGTCCAACCTGCCATAAAGGAACGGATACTTGTTGGGGAGAACAAAACGAAACAACTTTCGGATTTTTGTCGCAACTGGAAAAAGTGATTAAAAGCAGGAGAGAAGCAGGCAATTCCGAAAAAAGTTATGTGGCTTCTTTGTTTGAGAAAGGCATCAACAAAATTGCCCAAAAAGTAGGCGAGGAGGCCGTAGAAGTGGTGATTGAAGCAAAAGATGACAACGACGAATTGTTCGTAAACGAAAGTGCCGATTTGCTTTTTCATTTCCTAATTTTGTTGCAGGCAAAAGGATTTACCTTGAAAGATATTGTGAAGGTTTTGGAGGGAAGACGGTAGATATTAGAAGTTAAATGTTAGATATTAGAAGTTAAATATTAGATATTAAATATTAGAAGTTCTAAAAATAAAAACCCACAACTCAATATAAAAACAGTAATGAACACAATTTCAAAATCAACTTTAGATTTTTTAAAGGAACTCAAGCAGAATAACAATCGCGAGTGGTTCAATGCGAACAAAACAATGTTTGACGCGGAGCAAAAAAAAGTGAAAGCTTTTTATAATGCAGTGATGGAGCGTTTAAAAACTTCAGACCTTATTGAAAGTGTAAAAATATTCAGAATTTATAGGGATGTGCGATTTTCAAAAGACAAGCTGCCTTTTAAATCGCATTTTGGCGGACAATTTACGCGGGCTACGAACAAATTGCGCGGCGGATATTATTTGCATATCAGTCCGGGAGAAAGTTTTTTGGCTGGCGGATTTTGGGAACCGAATAAAGAAGATTTGGCACGCATCAGAAAAGAATTTGAAACGGATGCTTCAGAAATTCGCGCCGTTGTAAACACAGCCGATTTTAAGAAGCATTTCGGAAAATTAAAAGGTGATGCCGTGAAATCGGCGCCTAGAGGTTTTGACAAGAACCATCCTAATATTGATTTAATAAGGCTAAAACAATTTATTGTGACGCGTGAATTTACCGATGATGAAGTGTTGGCGCCAAACTTTTTAGATGAAGTTGTCGCTTCTTTTGTGGCGATGCGGCCATATTTGGATTATATGAGTGATGTGCTGACCACCAATTTAAACGGAGTTTCTTTGGTTGATTGAGATGAGAACATTGAATTTATGTTTAAAATTGTCTTTCCAAAAAAAAAGCTGTTCGAAATTTATTTCGAACAGCTTTTTTGCTAATTTAAAAAAACTGCATTGGCAAAAAACAGTTTCCCGTTTTGCCAAAATGATCGGAATAGCGGATTGTCCACCATATAAATGAGTTTTCCTTTTCCTTTGTGTTCAATTCCGATCAACAATGAATTCGGTACATTTTTTAATGCTTCCGACCCTGCAAATCCCGAATAATTTTTTGTGTTTTCCGGAAAATATGCAACATTAACACCTTCTTCCAGCAATTTGTAGGAAGTGCCGCTTAATTTTAAGCTGTAGTAAGAATCGGAGTATCCAAAAGCGAGCGGGTGGGTAGGATCAACCTTACTTTTAAAAATACTGCCGCTAATGGTTTTTTTCAAATCTTCACGTTCCCGTTGAACGAAAGGAGTGGTGTTAATTTTTGTGGATAGACTGTCCTTTTTTTCTTTATTTTTCAATGAAAAACCTTCCTTGTCGGCGAAATTTGAAACTGAATTTCCAATCACAATTAAGGTTCCTTTATTGGTGATGTAGGATGAAAGCAGCGCCAAAGTTTCTTTATCTGCTTTATAGTCTTCCGGTAAAATTAACACGTCATATTGGGACAAATTCCATCGGTTGAAGTTTCTGGTATTAAGCACATGAAGCGGATATTGTAGTTCTGTTTCGAATAAATGCCAGATCTCGCCAAAATTCAAAGTGGAAGTGCCTTCACCTGATAAAACGGCCACTTTTTTATGGCGGATTAAGGCCACATTTCCAGAACCAAAATCAAAACCGGAATCTACCATCCCCGAATTTACTGCAGACGCTTTTTTATTCAAATTGTTGGCGATTTTGACAAGCGTTTCATCAAAATTTTGGATTTTTTTGTTTTCGCCTCTCATCACAATTATGGAGCCTTTGGCATATTTGCTTCCTTCAATGGTAAATGCTGCATTGCTAAAACGAACATTAAATCCTGCCTCCAATAAATCTCCCAACAATTCCGCATCGGAAACTTCATTGTATTTTAACAAGTAAGCATAAGCTTCTTTGTTTACAGTATTGCTAAAAATAGTTGGTTGAAGCTGGCTGTTTTCCTTGAACAAAATTTCCGTCTCTGAAGCAAATCCTTGCAATCCGTAAGCAAATGGTAAACTCCACGCCGTAATATCGTAGGTTACGGAATCCGATAATTTTACTTCTGGTTCTAACAGCGCAGTCACCATTTTCCCTTTTGGCTGACGCGCGGATACAATCAAGTCGGTTTTTAAAGTTTGAACAGATTTTCTGGTTTTGCTATCATAATCATAAGCGGTCACTTTTTTTCCTTCTGAAGTAAAACTTTCTATTTCGTGGGCATCGAATAATGCTTTCAGTTTTACTATTTTCTCTGAATCACCCCTTAAAATGTAGCTTTTGTATTTTAGGTTGGAATTGTCAAAAAACTTTACAAATTCGGCAATTAGTTTTGGGGCATTTTTTGAAGTCATTTCTACAGTGGAAATTCCGCTGGTAAAATGATGCTCCACCCTGTCAGTTAACGTAAGAACGGTTTCATTTTCAAGCGTGACGCCCAATCCGCCTCTTCCGCCTCCCGCCTGTTCATAGGTCATACCAATCGCTCCCATATAAGTTGGATAAGTGTCGCCATAACTTGGATATAACAAATCAAATCGCTCTTTGGTAAAATAAGCCCAGCCGTTTTTATCAAAATAATGGGCATTGTTTTTTCCTATTTGCGTTTGGAAATCTCGTTGCCAGGGAGTGATAATTTCGTGAAAAGGCTCTGCGGCTGGCGCAAAATAATACGGACTGTTGATGCCTTGTTCGTGAAAATCAACGTGCACTTGCGGCAACCATTTATTGTAGATTTTTAAACGCTGTTGGGTTTCAATTTGTGTTGCCCAAGCCCAATCCCTGTTTAAATCGAACAAATAATGATTTGCTCTTCCTCCCGGCCAAGGATCTTGGTGTTCCGTAGTTTCCGGATTTGGATTGAAGGGTGTACTTTTATTTTCATTGTACCAGTTTACATAGCGATCTCGTCCATCCGGATTTAAACAAGGATCTATAATCACCAAGGTGTTTTTAAGCCAATCTTGTTTTTTTGTGACCAATTCGTACAATGTTTGCATAGCGGCTTCAGAACTTGATGTTTCGTTGCCGTGAACGTTATAGCTCAGCCATATTATCGCAATTTCCGTGCTCGGGTTTCCCTTTAAAATCCCTGTTCTTTTTAGATTGTCCTCACGTATCGTTTCCAAATTTTTGATGTTTTCTTCCGAAGAAATATAAGAAACATACAAAGGCCGTTGCTCATAAGTTTCTCCATATTTTTCAAGCTGCATACTTTTTGAATTTTCATTCACATACATAAAATAATCCACCAATTTATGATGCCTTGTATATTGGGAGCCAAGTTCATATCCCAAAAATTCTGCAGGGGATTTAAGGGTTTGGGCGTTTGTAGAAATCGACAGCGCTGAAATAGCAATAATAAAAAAAAAGAGATTTTTCATTGATCAAAAAATTAAAAGGCTAAATGTAATTAAATAAATTCAATTTTTAGGACAGTTTAAACTTTGATAAGTCTGGAATTCACAACCAATTTTTAGACAAGGGCGTTGTCTTAATTCACCTTTTAATCGTTTCGAATTTTATTCGTTAAAATATTGTTAGATTTTTAAGGATATTTCAACAAACGAGCTTAATAGCTTACTTTTATAAAATAAAATCAGCAGTAAAATGAACGAAAATTCTGTTAAAGAAGATAAAACTAGATTCGATTACGAAAAACATTGGAATGCGGCCTATCAAAAATCGGCCATCACCAGCTTAGGCTGGTATGAAGAAAATCCTGCTCCTTCCATTAAATTGATAGAAGCCTGTAACGTGCCAAAAGAGGCTTTCATTTTTAATGCCGGCGCCGGCGCAACTACTTTAATATCTGAATTGTTGGCAAAAGGTTATGAAAATTTGGTGGTAAATGATATTTCTTCAGTGGCTTTAACCGAATTGAAAAACAATTTATTGGTGCCTAAAAATGCACAAATTAAATTTATTGTGGATGATTTAACCAATCCTGCTGAATTATTGAAATTGAAAAACATTGATTTGTGGCACGACAGGGCAGTGTTGCATTTTTTTACGGAAGAAAAGGATCAAAAAGCCTATTTTGATTTGCTTAAAAGCGTTTTAAAACCAAAAGGATTCGTAATTTTGGCTGAGTTTAATTTAGAGGGCGCTAAAAAATGCAGCGGATTGGACGTTTTTAATTACAATGAAGAAATGCTGCAAGAACGATTGGGAAGCGATTTTGAATTGCTGAAATCATTCAATCATACCTACACGCAACCTTCAGGAAATACAAGAGAATATGTATACACATTGTTTCAGAAAAAATAATAAAGGATAATGAGTGTTCACCATATTCCTTTTTCAGCTACCGGTTATTTTTCAAAATTAATTTGTGATTATTTGGACGAAAAACCCGAATTATCAGAATTTTACGGGAATTTTCCAGATGTTACCGGATTTAAAAATCAGATTGAATCAAAAAAAACAGCGTTTTCAACACCATCGAGACAATTATTAAGCGATGCGCTGAAACAACAATATATAAATACCATCATTTCAGATGAAGCAGCTCAAAATTTGGAGTTGCTTTTAAATGAAAATACGTTTACGGTGACTACCGGACATCAATTGAATATTTTTACCGGACCTTTGTATTTTTTGTATAAAATTGTGACCGTCATAAACTTAGCTGTCAGATTAAAAAAAGAATTTCCGCAACAAAATTTTGTGCCGGTGTATTGGATGGCAACGGAAGACCACGATTTTGAGGAAATACAATATTTCAATGTCAACAACACAAAAATCAGCTGGAACACGGAAAGTGGCGGTGCTGTGGGCCGATTAAAAACAAGCGGTTTTGATGCTGTTTTTAATGAATTTTCTTCCATTTTGGGAACTTCCAAAAATGCCGATGCCACAAGGGAATTGTTTAAAAATGCGTATTTAAATAACGATAATCTGGTAGAAGCCACACGCTTTTTGGTAAATGAGCTTTTTGGAGTCTATGGATTGGTCATTGTTGATGGAGATGATGTAAAAATAAAAAAACAGTTTGCGCCTTTTGTGAAACAGGAATTGCTTCAAAACACTTCTTTCAATATGGTTTCCAAAACGGATCAGCTTTTGTCAACCGAATATAAAATTCAGGTAAATCCGAGAGAAATTAACTTATTTTACTTGAAAGATGCGCTAAGGGAACGCATTATTTTCGAAAAAAATCATTTTACAATTAACAATACTAATCTCACTTTTTCTGAACATGAAATGATGAAGGAAGTTGAAGAACATCCCGAACGTTTTAGTCCAAATGTTATAATGCGTCCGATTTACCAGGAAATTGTGTTACCAAACTTGGCTTATATTGGCGGAGGAGGAGAGTTGGCGTATTGGTTTCAGCTAAAAAATTATTTCAACGCTGTAAATGTGCCTTTTCCAATTTTAGTTTTGCGAAATTCAGTATTGCTGGCCACTAAAAAACAGATGCATAAATTGGATAAATTAAACATTTCGGTCACTGAAATTTTTTCCAAACAAGAAATCTTAATTGCCAAGGTCATTAAGCAGCATTCTGAAATAAAAATAGATTTTTCTGAACAAAAAAACACCTTGCAGCAACAATTTTCTGCTTTAAAGGAGCTTGCCAAAAAAACCGACAGCACCTTTTTAGGAGCAGTAAATGCTCAGGAAAAAAAGCAATTAAACGGACTTGATAATTTGGAAAAACGGTTGCTGAATGCACAAAAGCGCAAACTTTCTGGTGTGGTCGATCGTATTAAGCAAGTGCAAAACGAATTGTTTCCCAACCAAAGTCTGCAGGAACGCAACCAAAATTTTTCTGCATTTTATGAATTAATGGGAGCAGACCTTATTCCCACATTACTCAAAAATACAGATCCGCTGAAATTTGAGTTTACGGTTATTGAATTTGAGTAGGAATTGGATTGAATGTTAGCATTTTGTCCTTAAAGGTATATTGAATTTCCAGCACTTGTTCACTGCTTATTTTAGCCGATTCTTCTTCGGTTAATTCAAAATCTATTTCCGTATAATAGGCCGGTGTGTTTTTTATTTGATTGGATTCAACATCATTATTGTCTGAACTCAAAACCAAAGAATCATTTTCAAAAATAAAAGAAAGCGTGCAGCCGGTCCGTTTTATCTTTGTGGAGAAATCACCGATGATAATGGTTTTGATAAAAGGAAATCCGCCCAATTCTTCAATATCCAAATACACTGTATTATTGCTGTTTTCCGCGTATTTTGTTCCGCCTTTGAAATCAATTTCAGAAATTATTTCGGCAATACTGATGGTGTTTTTATTTGGTTTTAAAAGATTTAAAAAGGAAAATGCCATATTAATTGTTTTCTAGTTGTGATATACTTGATTGTGCGCTAAAGGTTCTCCGCAATTTGTACAATTTGAAGCGGTACCAGATCCGCCATAGCAACCTTTGTTACAAGTGTAATGATAAATTCCTTTGGCATTTTGCGCAGGAGATGGCGCTGCTGGCGTGTTGGCTGCCGGCGCCTGAATATTGGTAGGAACATTTAAAGGTCCGTTTTTTAATAAATCCTGGCTATGAAAAGCGTCATTGTGCAGATAAGGATTTTTGCAGACCAGACAAGCGCCTGCAACATCGCTGCCGCTGTTTTCGCATTTATTGGCGCAAATATAATGCTTCACAGAAGCGGTCTGGGTGTTTTCCTGTAATATAGGTTTTGGCTTTTCTTCTTTACAAGAAAATGAAATGGCCAAAACAAAAAATAAAATAATGTTAAAAGTCTTCATAGTAATTGGTTTTTCTTTAGAATTGATGATATATGCAAATATAATAAAATTTAAATGAAGGCAAAATTAGTTGTTTTTTGTTGGTTTAATATTTCAAGTTTCAAGTTTCAGGTTTCAGGCAAATTTTTACCATAAAAAAAAGACAATTTTTAATTTATTAAAAATTGTCTTTTTTAAAATAACATTTAACATTTAACGTATAACCGACACTACAAATGAATCACTTCGCCATAAGCATCAGCAACAGCTTCCATCACAGCTTCACTCATGGTTGGATGCGGATGTATGGTTTTAAGCACTTCGTGTCCTGTAGTTTCTAATTTTCTCCCTAAAACCGCTTCAGCAATCATATCGGTAACGCCGGCGCCAATCATATGGCAACCCAGCCATTCTCCATATTTTGCATCGAAAATCACTTTTACGAATCCATCAGGCGTTCCTGCAGCTTTTGCTTTTCCTGAAGCAGAAAACGGGAATTTTCCAATTTTAAGTTCGTAACCTTTTTCCAAGGCCTGAGCCTCTGTCATTCCCACGCTTGCAATTTCTGGTGTTGCATAAGTACATCCCGGAATGTTTCCGTAGTCAATGGCTTCGGTGTGCAAACCTGCAATTTTTTCAACGCAGGAAATACCTTCTGCAGAAGCAACGTGCGCTAGGGCAGGACCCGGAACAACATCCCCAATGGCGTAATAGCCAGGAATATTGGTTTGGTAAAAATCATTCACAATGATTTTATCACGGTCGGTTACAATACCCACTTCTTCCAGTCCGATATTTTCAATATTCGATTTAATGCCAACAGCAGAAAGCACAATGTCGGCTTCCAATATTTCTTCACCTTTTTTGGTCTTCACCACAGCCTTAACGCCATCGCCTGAAGTATCAACAGATTCCACAGAAGAACTGGTCATGACTTTAATACCCGATTTTTTAAAGGAACGTTCAAATTGTTTAGAAACGTCGAGATCTTCAAGCGGCACCAAGTTTGGCAAAAACTCTACAATGGTTACTTCTGTTCCCATCGCATTGTAAAAATGGGCAAACTCAACGCCAATAGCGCCAGAGCCCACAACAATCAATTTTTTAGGTTGCACAGGCAAGGTCATCGCTTCTCTGTATCCTATCACTTTTTTTCCGTCCTGAGGCAAACTTGGCAGTTCACGGGAACGTGCGCCTGTGGCAATAATGATATGTTCGGCACTGTACTCAGTCACTTTTCCTTCTGCATCCGTCACGTCTATTTTTTTGCCGGTTTTCAATTTTCCGAAACCGTCAATAACCTCAATTTTGTTTTTCTTCATCAAAAACTGAACGCCTTTGCTCATACCGTCAGCCACATTTCTGCTGCGTTTAATCACGGCGCCAAAATCTTTGTCGATGGCCTCGGCTTTTAAGCCGTATTCATCCACATGTTTTAAATAGTCATACACCTGGGCGCTTTTTAACAAGGCTTTGGTAGGAATACAACCCCAGTTTAAACAAATGCCGCCTAAATTTTCTTTTTCTACAATAGCCACTTTAAAACCTAGTTGTGATGCTCTAATTGCGGTAACGTATCCTCCCGGACCACTTCCTAAAATGATGATGTCGTATTTCATGTTTTATTTGTTTAATTGTTTATTTATTAGCAGTTGTTAGTGAACATAAAACTGCACTTTTTATTTTTTATGACTTAATTCTAATAAGAACAGCAATTTATAGAACGTTATTTTGGGCGTTCCCCGCCAGCTGGCGGGGCGGGCTTTTCGTTACAATCTTTTTTCATTCACCAAAAGGGCGAATCAAAAAAGGATTTTCACTGCAATCCCTAACACAAATGCTGTTATTAGAGGTTTAATTCATTCTTTCTTTATTCTCACCTTCTAAATTGACTAATTTTTTCCTTTAGTCTTTTCTCTATATTTTCTAATCTAGATTCTCAGTTTTCAACATCTTAATGATCAATTATCAATTCCCCCTTCGGGGGTTAGGGGGCTTTTACATCCTTTCCGGAACTTCAATCCCCAATAATTTAAAAGCGGCTTTAATAATTTCGCCCACTTTTGCTGAAAGTTGTGTTCTCAGTATTTTTTCGTTTTCGTTTTCGCTTCCTAAAATGGGCAGACTTTGGTACAACGAATTGTATTCTTTTACCAAATCATACGTGTAATTTGCGATCAGGGCCGGACTGTGATTTTTGGATGCATTTTGTATGATTTCAGGAAACTGCTGAATTTGTTTGATCAGTTCGCGTTCCTTTTCGTGCAAGGAAATAGCCGAAATTTCTCCTGAAAAATCAAAATCTGCTTTTCTGATGATGGATTGAATTCGGGCATAGGTGTATTGGATAAACGGACCTGTGTTTCCGTTAAAATCGACAGATTCTTCAGGATCGAACAAAATTCGTTTTTTTGGATCTACCTTTAAAATATAGTATTTTAAGGCACCCAAGCCAATTATTTTATACAATGCTTCTTTTTCCGGTTTTGAATAGCCTTCCAGTTTTCCCAATTCCTGTGAAATCTTTCTGGCAGTAGCTACCATTTCTTCCATTAAATCGTCGGCATCTACCACGGTTCCTTCACGTGATTTCATTTTTCCGCTAGGTAAATCTACCATGCCATACGATAAATGGTATAAATTATCAGCCCATTCAAAGCCCAGTTTTTTAAGAATCAGAAACAACACTTTAAAATGGTAATCTTGCTCATTTCCAACCGTATAAACCAGCTCACTTAAATCAAAATCTTTAAAACGTTCAATGGCGGTTCCAATATCTTGAGTCATATAAACCGCGGTGCCATCCGATCGCAAAACAATTTTTTCATCCAAACCATCTGCGGTTAAATCGATCCATACCGAGCCATCTTCTTTTTTGTAAAAAACGCCTTTTTCAAGTCCAATAGTAACCACATCTTTTCCCAATAAATAGGTCGTGCTTTCGTAATAATTTTTGTCAAAATCTACCCCAAGCGTGGCGTAGGTTTGATCAAAACCAGCATAAACCCATTGGTTCATTGTTTTCCAAAGAGAAACTACTGCTTCATCTCCGGCTTCCCATTTAAGAAGCATTTCTTGGGCTTCCAACAAAATGGGTGCCTGTTTTTTAGCTTCTTCTTCGGTTTTTCCAGCCGCAATTAACAGGGCAATTTCTTCTTTATAAGCTTTGTCGAAGGCCACATAGTAGTTTCCCACCAATTTGTCTCCTTTTAAACCGGTGCTTTCCGGCGTTGCGCCATTGCCAAAACGTTGCCAGGCCAGCATACTTTTACAAATATGGATGCCACGGTCGTTGATGATTTGTGTTTTATATACTTTTTTCCCGGAAGCCTTTATAATTTCGGCCACGGAATAGCCTAATAAATTATTTCTGATATGCCCCAAATGCAATGGTTTATTGGTATTTGGGGAAGAATATTCCACCATCACCGCTTTTTCGGCCGGATTCGGTGTTACAAATCCGTAGTTATGAGTCTTATAAATTTCATTGAAGGCATTCAGGAAGAATTCATCGGAAATCACCAGATTCAAAAAGCCTTTCACCACATTAAAATCTGTAACTTCAGGTACATTTTCTTTTAAATAGTTGCCCAGTTTGGTGCCAATTTCAACAGGATTTCCTTTGATGTAACGTAATAGCGCAAAAATAACCACGGTGATATCACCTTCAAAGTCTTTGTTCGTTGCCTGAAATTCCACCGAGTCCAATGTGACATCGTAAATTTCTTTTAACCCTTTTTTTATGGCGTTTTCTAAACTGTTTTGCATCTTTTTTTGCTGAAATCTGTTAAGGAGCAAAAGTACGATAATTTTTAAAAGTTTAAATTGTATTTTTGCCAATAAATTAAATAAATGGAAGCGTTTTTAAAAGAATTGCCGGGTTTAGCGAAAGAAAAACACCTGGAAACAAAAAAATATTTTGAAAAATTGAAAAAGCGTACGCCTAACAATTTGGATTTTGTGGTGCAGGAATTGCACAATAGCGAGTTTAAGCGAACGGATTGCTTAACCTGCGGAAATTGCTGCAAAACCACCAGCCCTATCTTTACGGAAAAGGACATCCAGCGCATTGCCAAGTATGTAAAAATGAAAGAACATCAATTTATTGCAACCTATTTGGAAAGAGATCAAGATGATTTTTATGTGTTAAAAACTTCCCCTTGTTCTTTTTTGGATTTAAATGACAATATGTGCACCATTTACGATGTGCGTCCAAAAGCCTGCAATGAATATCCGCATACCAACCGACGAAAATTTATCCAACTCACCGATTTATCTATGAAAAATACGGAAATCTGTCCGGCCGTCTACAACATTGTGGAAGCTTTGAAAAAGAAATTGCCGCTTTAGCAGGCTGTTAATTGTTTATACGTTAACTGTTAAATGTTTATTTTTGCTTTCACCTGAACTTTTAACTTTCAGCGTTGAGCCTTTTTTAAATGAAGAAAGGGAAGCCAGTAATACCGCTTGTAACCCCTTACAATCGATATTTTAGTAGCTTCCCAGTTTTTTAAGACAATACTGATTTTAAAAGGATTGCTTTGATGGGTTATGGATCTTTAGATCTCTATTTGTTAAAACTGTTGTAGAACAACAACTTATTACTTATTTAATAAAAGGAAATTTGATTTTTAAAACCGTTGTGGGGACAACCATTTTTATGCTTTTAATTTTAAAACCGTTGTGGGGACATTGATTTTTATTTTATTTAATGAACTTAATCTTTACTGTTTTTTTCAAAATAAAACCGTTGTGGGGACAACTCTTGATTAAACCGTTGTGGGGACAACGCGGATTAATATTTTATCTATGTATTTGGAAAATTATAGTAAAGCGCATCTATGTGGCGTAACAACTTCACCAAATTGGTTGATATAATTGAAACCAGGCATCATAGTATTGATGTATATTCGGTTTGCTTTTTTAGTTAAATCAGTTGAATTGTTTAGACTGTTATTCACAACTTTTAAAAAGTTGATACTTTCGATTCCTTGTAATTGTGTTGCTTTCATCTTTGTTTAATTTAGGGGTTTAAAAATTAACTTCTGTTTGATGTGGGGAATTGTATATGTTTTTAGGTTACTTTTTTATGAAAATATTTGTAAAGTAATTTCTGTTATCACTGCTTTTTTCCATAGATATCCCGAAGTGGGTATAATCTGCATTTTCAATAATTTTTCTGTGGCCTTCGCTGTTTAACCAGCCTTTAACCACACCTTCAGCAGTGTTAAATCCGTAAGCTACATTTTCGCCCACTGTTTTTGCACCAGCTTCATTCATTAAGGTTTGGGCTCTTTGTGCAAAATTGTCGTGGCTAACTTGGCCAACTTCAATCATATAATTGGTATGACCGTCTGCCACGCCCGAAACAATGTTTAAAGTGTTTAGGGTGTTTAAGCCTAAGCTTGATCTGTGTGCGTTTACCAAGCTAACGATTTCGGATTCCATAGCTGAATAAACAACCTTGGCGTTAACAACTTCGCTGTTTTCATTGAAGTAAACACCGTCTTCTTCTTTTGCGCAGGAAAATAATAAGGTAGTTAAAAGAATTAATGCGAGTAATTTTGGGGCATAAGTTTTCATTTTTTTGGGGTTAGGGGTTAATTTATTTTTTAAGCGTTAGGGGTTGATTTATTTTTTTGGGTTTTAGGGTTAATTTATTTTTTAAGCTTTTAGGGTTGATTTATTTTTTTTGGGTTTTGGGGTTATTGTATTTTTATTGTTTTCGGGGTTTTGGTTTTTTGCATTCTTATGATACAAATGTAGGAAGAATAATTTAATAAACAAACTTTTGTATAAAAAACTTACCATTTGTTGTAAAAAACTTACCATTTGTTTATAAAACACGTCATTTTATCAGTAAACAAAGGGTTTTTAATTTTAAAAAAATTACCATTTATTTATATAAACTTACCATTTGTTTATAAAATAAGTCAAAAAAATTAAAAAAAAGTAGAATAATGCCTTTTTAAAGATCAATTTTAAGGGTAAAAAAGCGTAAAATGTCACAATTTGTAAAATAGGTAAATTAATTAGATTTTTATAAGCGATTAAAAGATTCTGTATTAATCAAAAATTAGCATTCTTCGATTTTGAAATTCTTCAAGGATTTGGCAATCAATTAGATGCATAAATAAATAAGTGTCGGATTGTTAGAAGCAGGTTTGTTTGTAGGTGTATTAAATCAAAATAATTAACAATAAAATGAAAGAAACCTTAAAATTTGCAATAATTTGAAAACAGTCTTTTTTTTGAGATATTGATCGACGGCAATCGCCAAAATTTGTTTGAAAATCATTCGTATAACAAATATTTTGATCTTATTTTTTTAAATGCTTCAATTTCGGGCTGCCAAGAAGCCCTAATTTTTTCAGCGGGCATTCCGTTTTTTATTTGGGTTTCAAGTTCGGTAGTTCCGGCGTGGGCCGTAAACGTGGCACCAAAAAATGCTTCAGATGCCGGTGTTTTGGAATAAGCGTCTATAAGCCAAGCAATGTTAACACTGCTTAATTTTTCCGTATTTTTTAAATTTACGCCATAACATATTTTTCCTAAATGTTTTGGAAATTTTGCGCCATCATTGGGTTGTGGTGTATAACTAAACGCAGTTTTCGGAAAAAATGGTGCGCCATATTGCTGAAATTGGTTTTCAGTTCCCCTTCCGGCGTTGATAATGGTACCTTCAAAAAATCCCAGACTTGGATACAAATTGATGGCTTTGTCGTTTGGCAGGTTGGGAGAAGGCTTAATGGGCAGGGAATATTCACTTTGATGCGTGTAGTTTTTTAAATTAATTACTGTCAAATTAGCCGTTGCCTTATTTTTTAACCACTGTTCTCCGTTGATCATTTTCGCATATTCTCCAATGGTCATTCCGTAAACCAACGGAACAGGATGCATTCCTAAAAAAGTGCTATGTTCTATTTTTAAGGTCGGCCCATCAATAAAATGCCCATTCGGATTTGGCCGATCCAGTATAATAATCGGAATGCCATTTTCTGCGCAGGCTTCCATCATATAATGGAGCGTAGAGGTATAGGTGTAAAATCGCACTCCAACATCCTGAATATCAAAAATTACCAGTTCAATTCCTTTAAGCTGTTCTGTTGTCGGTTTTTTGTTTTTTCCATACAAAGAAGCAATAGGCAAATCTGTCCTTAAATCAAAGCCATCAGTCACTGTTTCGCCGGCATCGGCAGCGCCTCTAAATCCGTGCTCCGGAGAAAATACTTTTGTGATATTAATGCCTAAGGAAAGCAGGGAATCCGCCAAATGCGTATACCCATTCTTTTTGAAAATAACGCTGGTTTGATTGGCTACAATCGCTATATTTTTACCCTTCAATAAAGGCAAGTAAGCAGCCATATTGTTTGCGCCAACCACAATTTCCTGAGGTTGGGTTTGTGTCATAACTTTTGAATCAGGAATATGATTCGTAACCTGATTTTTTGCTGAGCAGGAATTCAAACAAAAAAACATCAGAAAAACCGAGAAGAAATATGTATTTTTGAACCGTATAGAAATCATAGATCAATTGAATTACGAGTTATTTATTGCAAAACGCATTATTGCCGCAAAGCAATACAAAAGTAGCATTTCATCACCGATAATAAAAATCGCCATTATCGCCATTGCGATGGGGATGGTTATTATGATGGTTTCCGTGGCTACAGGGATCGGACTTCAGCAAAAGATTCGCGAAAAACTTTCAGGGTTTAACGGACACATACAAATTACGAATTTTGACGACAACAATTCGGAGATTACTTTAAATCCGGTTTCAAAAAAACAGGTTTTTTATCCGAAATTCACCACCATAGAAGGCGTTAAAAATGTGCAGGTGTTTGCCACCAAAGCGGGAATCATAAGAACCAAAACCGATTTTGAAGGCATTATTTTTAAAGGCGTGGGGCAGGAGTACGACTGGACTTTTTTTAAAGAATACCTCACCAAAGGAAGATTGCCCAATTTTTCTAAAGAAGTTGCCAATGAAGTGCTCATATCCGAAGAAATTTCCAATAGGCTCGATATACATCTGGATGATGAATTTAACATTCTTTTTGTAAAGGATGATCCGGCAAAAGCGCCCTGGATTCGTGTGGTGAACGTGGTGGGAATCTATAATTCCGGCTTTCAGGAGTTTGATGAAAATTTTGTGATTGCCGATATCAGGCACATTCAAAAAATGAACCGTTGGAACGATGATGAAGTAGGCGGATTTGAAGTGTTGCTGAACAATTTCGATGATATTCAGCAAAAAAGCGACCAGGTTTATTTGCAAACGGCTTCGGTTTTAAACAGTAAAAGCGTTATTGAAAAATATCCATCCATCTTTGAATGGATTAGTTTGTTCGACAACAATATGTACTTGATTATCGCCATTATGATTTTGGTTGCCGGCATCAATATGATTACCGCTTTATTGGTGCTTATTTTAGAAAGAACACAAATGGTAGGCATTTTAAAAGCGCTTGGCGGGTCCAATTTCAGCATCAGAAAAATCTTTTTGTACAATGCGGCCTATCTGATCATAAAAGGATTGTTTTGGGGAAACCTTATTGGGCTCACGCTGCTATTTGTTCAAAAATATTTTGGTGTTTTAACCTTAGATCCTTCAACCTACTACGTAAATAGGGTTCCGGTCTATATTGATTTTGGGTATATTGTCCTTTTAAATGTAGGTACATTGTTACTTTGCTTGTCTATGCTAATTATTCCTTCCATCATTATCGCAAAAATAAGTCCGGCAAAATCCATTAAGTTTGAATAAAGCCCCCTAACCCCCGAAGGGGGAATTAAAAAAGTTCAAATTGTTTAATTATTATTCCAAATTAAGCTTAATTTTTCCCGATAAGCTATCGGGAGGCGGGGGATAGTAAAGTATCCAAAACACCAATTATACAAAAATTGTATATTTGCATTCGAAAACTAAACAGATGAAACGAGCATAATAAATTTTGATTTACAACCGAATGATTAATAGCGAACCAGCCAGCCGGCAGCAGCTGTTACCGCTAAAAAAATAAAATCTAAATAGATGAAATACGCTAAAAATATACTGGAAACTATTGGCAACACCCCAATGGTTAAACTCAATAAAATTGTAAAAGAAATTGATGCCTTGGTATTGGCTAAGGTGGAAACCTTTAATCCCGGAAATTCTGTGAAGGACAGGATGGCGGTAAAAATGATTGAAGATGCCGAAAAGCAAGGGGTGTTAAAACCTGGAGGAACCATTATTGAAGGCACATCAGGAAATACAGGAATGGGATTGGCTTTGGTGGCAATTATTAAAGGGTATAAATTGATTTGTGTCATCAGCGACAAACAATCCAAAGAAAAAATGGATATTTTAAGGGCTGTGGGCGCTGTAGTGGTGGTGTGTCCGACAAATGTAGGACCTGATGATCCGCGATCTTATTATTCTGTTTCAAAACGTTTGGCGGTAGAAACCCCAAATTCCTGGTACGTAAACCAATACGACAATCCGTCGAATTCTCTGGCGCATTATGAACAGACCGGACCAGAAATATGGGAACAAACCGATGGAAAAATTACCCATTTTGTTACGGGCGTTGGCACCGGAGGAACTGTTTCGGGTGTTGGAAAATATTTAAAAGAGAAAAATCCTGCCATTAAAATCTGGGGAATAGATACTTATGGCTCGGTTTTTAAAAAATACCACGAAACGGGCATTTTCGACGAGAATGAAATTTATCCATACATCACTGAAGGCATCGGAGAAGATATTCTGCCTAAAAACGTGGATTTCAGCGTAATCGATGGATTTACCAAAGTGACCGATAAAGATGCGGCGGTTTATACACGTAAAATTGCCAAGGAAGAAGGGATATTTGTGGGAAATTCAGCAGGTTCTGCAGTGAAAGGATTGTTGCAACTGAAAGAACATTTCACCAAAGACGACGTGGTGGTGGTGCTTTTTCACGACCACGGCAGTCGATATGTTGCCAAAATATTTAACGATGACTGGATGCGTGAACGCGGTTTTCTGGACGATGAAAAAAAGGTGGCCATCGATTTAATCAAAGACCGTTTAGATATTCCTATGATTACCGTAAAAACGGAAGAATTGGTTTCTCACGCCATTGAGCGTATGCGAAATTATGACATCTCCCAAATACCGGTTACCGATGTGGACGGATTTGTGGGGTCAGTGGATGAAAGTGATTTGTTTCGTTTGTATTTCAACGACAAGGACATCGCCAACAAACCGATAAAAGAAGTGATGCGGGCGCCTTTTCCAATAGTAAAAAGCGACACGTCCATCGATCAGATTTCAAAACTCATCAACCGAGATAACGGTGCTGTACTGGTAAACCTGGGCAATGATAAATTTCACATCATTACCAAACACGACGTGATTAGGGCGATTCAGTAATAAAGTTAAATGTTATAGGTTAAAATGTTTTGAAACTTGAAGCGACTACCTATTAAGGTTCTTATTAATAAAATAGCTGAGAACTTCAACAAAATAAAACCAACAACCAATCCTGTTTAATTTTTAGTATGGGATATTAGGAGGTGTTTAAGATCGGAATTTATTATTGCTTTATTTTGTTTCAAACATCAAATTTTCTCTTAAATAGGATGTAAAAACCTTTATTTTTTTAAGGCAGGAATGAATTTAAAGTCTTTTTTTTGTAAAAAAAGTATAAAAATTGTTTTTTTTAAATAATAATACTTGTTAATAAGCGAATTATTATATATTTGATATAAATATGCTAATTATAAAATATCTAAGAATCAATCCATGCTGTATTTTAGATTTAAATTATTTCAATTTCTCTTCTTTTTTCTTATGGTTGCTTATGCAAATGGGCAATGTACGGTAACTGCAACAGTTAAAGCGGTAAGTTGTTTTGGGGGTTCTGATGGTGAAGCCACTGCTATAGGAGCTGGTGGAACAGCACCTTATACCTATTCTTGGAATACAAGTCCGGTTCAAACAACGGCAAAAGCGACCGGTTTAGCAGCTGGGACATATAGAGTAACAGTGACAGATTCAAAGACGCCTACACCTAGTTGCACCAATTTTGTGGATGTAATAATCACTCAACCAACAGCTGTTTTAGCGGCAACAGCAATTCAAAACAGCCCGGTAAAATGTAAAGGAGAATCTAACGGTTCAGCGACGGTGACAGCTTTTGGCGGAACATCACCTTATACATATGATTGGGGTCTGAGTAGTAGTTCAATACTTAATACAGCTACAGATTTAGTTGCGGGATTACATACCGTTACAATTACAGACAAGAATGGTTGTAAAATATCTACTACAATAACAATTACTGAACCAACATTGTTAACGGCAGCAGCAACTCAAAACAGCCCGGTAAAATGTAATGGAGAATCCAATGGAAAAGCAACGGTTACAGTTTTAGGTGGTACAGGTACTTACACGTATATTTGGGATAGAAGCTCATCAACAAGTGCAACAGCTTTAGATTTAGCAGCGGGGTTGCATACTATTACCATTACCGATTCTAATGGTTGTAAAGCAACAGCTTTAGTAACGATTACTGAACCAGCAGTTTTATCGGCGACAGCTGTCCAAAACAGTCAGGTAAAATGCAAAGGGGAATTTAATGGCGTAGCAACAGTAACAGTTACGGGAGGAACAACCCCATATAGTTTTTCTTGGGATAAAAGTACGGCAATAACTGCTCAAGCAACAAATTTAGGTGTTGGATTTCATACTGTTACAATAACAGATATAAATGGTTGTAAAACAACTGCTACGGTAACAATTACTGAACCAACTATTTTAGCGGCATCAGCAATTCAAAACAGTCCAGTAAAATGCAAGGGAGGTTCTGACGGAGTCGCTACAGTTACTGTTTCCGGCGGGACAACTCCATATAGGTATACTTGGGATAAAAGTTCGTCCACCAGCGCCACAGCTTCAGACTTAGCGGCAGGAATCCATACTGTTACCATCAAAGATGCAAATGATTGTGAAATTAAGGCTTTTGTAACCATTACTGAACCAACAATTATTTTATCTGCAACAGCCATTCAAAATAGTTCTGTAAAATGCTTTGGAGGGTCTGATGGATCAGCCACTGTGACCGCTTCTGGAGGAACATTGCCCTATACCTATATTTGGGAAAATAGTTCATCAACAATTAATACAGCTACAGATTTAGCTGCTGGCGTACACAATATTACCATAAGGGATGCAAATGGTTGTGAAACATCTACAATTGTGCTTATTAACGAACCAACGGTATTAACGGCAATGGCCACTCAATATAAATCAGTGGTATGTAATGGGGCATCTAATGGGTCGGCTACAGTAACAGCTATTGGAGGAACATTGCCATATACCTATTCTTGGGATAAAAGTACATCCATAAGTGCTGTAGCTTCAGATTTGGCTGCTGGGATTCATACTGTTACAGTAAAAGATAAGAATGGCTGTGAAATAAAAGCCAATGTAGTGATTACCGAGCCAGCTGATTTAACGGTAACTATTATTCAAAACAGTCCTGCAAAATGTAAAGGAGCCTTAAATGGATCAGCAACAGTGACAGTTGAAGGCGGAACGACACCTTATACTTATGTATGGCAAAATAGTGCAGCAACAACCAATACTGCTGCGGATTTATCGGCAGGGACACATAACATTACCGTCAAGGATGCAAATGGTTGCATAAAAACAATTTCAGTAATCATCACGGAACCTGCGCTTTTAGTGGCAACAGCAATTCAAAACAGTCCGGTAAAATGCAAAGGAGAGTCCAATGGATCAGCAACAGTAACTGCTGTTGGCGGCACTACACCCTATACATATTATTGGGACAATTTGGCAGCATCAAGCGCGACAGTTACAAATTTAAATGCAGGAACTCATACCGTAAAGGTAATAGATGGAAATGGTTGTGAAACCACGACAACAGTGACAATTACCGAACCAATAGTTATAACGGCAACAGCAACTCAAAACAGTCCGGTACTTTGTAAAGGAGCCTCAAACGGAGCGGCAACAGTAACAGTTGTTGGCGGCACGCCTCCATATATTTATTTTTGGGATAAAAGCGCTTCTTCAAGTGATGTAGCCATAGATTTATCTGCTGGATCACATACCATTACAATCAGGGATGCAAATGATTGTGTAACAACAGCTACCGTAATGATTACGGAATTGGTTTCTATAACGGCTACTGCAGTTCAACTTAAAGCAGTAACCTGCAATGGAAGCGCTGATGGTTCAGCTACAGTAACAGCTTCTGGCGGAAAACTTCCATATACCTTTTTTTGGGATGGCAGTAATTCGGCAGCAAGCGCTACAGTTACAAATTTGACTGCAGGAACTCATACTGTAAAAGTAGTAGATGCAAATTTATGCGAAACAATAGTTTCTGTATTAATTACTGAGCCGGCTAAATTATCAGCAACAGCCACTCAGGACAGTCCGGTAAAATGTAAAGGGGAGAGTAACGGAGTAGCAACGATAATGCCGACAGGTGGAGTTGAACCTTACAAATATGATTGGGGTTTAAGCAGTAATTCAACAAGTAAAACTGCATCAAATTTAAAAGCGGGTAAACATACAATAATCATTACCGATAAGAATGGTTGTACGACTTCAGTAGAAGTTATAATAACAGAGCCAAATGCATTGGCACTTACTGAAAACGTGCAGCCTATTATTTGTAATAAAGGCGGTTCAATTACCGTTCAGGTGACCGGCGGGGTAAGCACAAACTATTTTTATGCTTGGACAGGACCTTCCTCTTTTTCACAATCCGGCGCTAATTTAAAATCGATTACGAATCTTTTAAATGCGGGGAATTATACACTTATTGTTTCTGATGACAATGGCTGTACTATTACTAAAAACTTCACTTTGGATGCTTATGTGCCATTAGAATTTACGGGCACTACGGCAATTGAATTTGATACTTGTAACAGTAACCCTACATTTGGAATAAATGTGGTTGACATAAGAGGAGGAATACCTTATAGGGATAGTAATGGTAACCCTTATTATAACTTTGAGTGGTTTGGCCCCAATAATTATCATTCCAATGAGGCTGTCATACCAATTATACCCGGAAATTATGTTGGTATTATTATTGACAGCCAAAATTGCAAAAGCGCACCCATAAGTTTTACATTTACTGCCAATTATCAACCCATTGTTGTCAATAATATGATTGGCAATGTAAGTTGTGATTCAGAAAATGCCGATGGTTACATAGCAGTCAATATTAATGGAGGAAAAATACCCTACAGCATTCTTTGGGAGCGAGAAATACCAAGTGCGAACACCGGAAATCCAAATCCGACGTATACTGTAATTGGTCAAAATATATTAAGGGTAAATAATTTAATGGAAGGAAGATACAGGCTAACAGTTACCAGTAATTTGTTTAATTGTTCAGATAGCAATCCAGCCTACAAATTTCAAACGATTTATACAGTCAGCACACAAAATTCAATTAGAATTTTGGAAAATCCGGTGTTGGACAGTAATTTATGTAAAGGCAATGCAGGGACATTGACTGTTAAAGTGATCGATGAAAATAATGGCCCGGTTAGTTTTTACTACAATGGCATTGTGGCAAATGCCGATAATTTAGGCAGCAACAATTATTTGGTTTATATTGATAATTTTGTTGCTGATGGCGTTCTTAATATTGTCAATCAATATGGGTGTGGTGAAACCGTTACTATCGACATCAAAGTAGTTAACCCTTCATTCGAAATAAGCTCTGTCGGCTATAATATAAATGGGATTATTAATATAAATGAACCTGTCACTTTTAGAAATACATCAGCACTGCCTTATACAAGATTGGAGTGGGATTTTGGTGACGGTTCCGATTTATCCGAGGAAGAATCTCCGGTACATAGCTTTGTTGTATCAGGAATACGGGATGTGACGCTAAGGATTTATAATGATTTAGGCTGTTATAAAGAATACACTAAAAAAATTAGTGTGGGCAAAGGATATCTCGCTATGTTTCCTGATATTTTTACACCCAACAGTGATGGCATAAATGATTACTTCCAAGGGGAATTAGTAGGCTTCAACAGTTTTGAATTTGAGATTTATGACCTGTGGAATAACCTGCTTTTTGCCACAGCCGCCAATGTGGTCAGTAATAATAATTGGGGTTGGGACGGCAATTTGCGTGATGGCACTCCATTTAATGGAAAGATATTTAAATATGTTTTTAAAGGAATAGATAATTTTGGCAAAGAAGTAATTGTAAGTAATCAAGCATTATTATTAAGATGAGAAAAAGAACTTTTACAATCATTGCGTTTTTAATTATTTGTGGGATTCAATTTTCATTTGGGCAAGATCAAATTATTGATAATTTAAATAAAATGCCAAATTTTCTAAATCCCAGTTTTTATGGGTTTAAAAACACAACAAAAATTGGTGTTGTAAATAAATTCCCGGGAAAGACTTTTGACAGTAAATTGGAACAACGCTACCTTTTTGCAAATACATTTTTTGAATACAGCAATTTCAGCTTGGGGGTTGATGTGTATAACAGCAAACTCAGTAATTCGGGTTATTCAAATACACAGGCCTCTGTGAGTTATGTTTACCACATGGAAATGTCCAATTATTGGCTTGTATACGCGGGTTTAACCGCTGGTTTTTCAACGGCCAGTTTTAACTTTAATGAAATGGTTTTTCAGGATCAAATTAATTTATTTACGGGCCAAATCAATTCTGTCACTATTGATCCTTTGGCAGAAAGCGGTAAAATAAGTTATCTTGATATGGGTGCGTCATTTACCATGAGCAACGATGAAAATTTATTTTTCGGTCTGTCGTTAAAGCATTTAAACAGGCCCAAAAATTCAGTGGAAGAAGACGAAAAGTATAAGTTGGAAACGCTTGTTTCTGCACAGCTGGGATATGAAATTGACATTAACAGATACAATCAAAATATGTTGCCGAGATATTCCTATTTATATCTTTTTGGGGCAGCTTCAAAACAGGCAAACAAGTACCGATTGGATTTCTATCAGGAATTAAATTTATCTACATTCGCAATTGGCATAAGCCAACATTTTAATTATATGGATGATTTTAATGTGCATGAATTTGGCGTAAACGCTGCTTTGCATATGGAAATATTTGATTTTGGACTCAATTATAAAATGCCTTTTAGTAAGGAAGCAGACTACTTTGTCAGTAATTCTATCAATGCCTTTTTTATATTTGATTTAGATCCCTACAGAAGCGGAAGAAGAGGAGATTTTAGTATTTTTTATTAAGGACTTAATGATTTTTTGAATAGCGCTAGCATTATTTATACAAAGCTTAAATAACGCTGGATCTTTAATTTCAGGATCTTATAAAGCCCAACCGAAGACGGAAGACCTCAGCGCATTAAGCTAATCAATAATTCAACATTTAAAACCTGCCGGAATTGTCAAAATTCTCTTGACCCCACGACTGCAAGAGCGCACAATCGCAAATTAAAATTAAATAAATAAACAATTTCCAAGTTTCCCTACAATACTATATATTTACCAAGATTAAATTGCTTCACAAAAGCCAAAAATAAAACTAAAACAATTAGAAGCCTTAAAGCGTTGATTTTTAATTCATTTTATGCAAAATACCACTGAAAATAATAGTGATTGGTTGTTTGAAATAACCCCAAAAAACAAGCTTTTCAGTTTAAATTTAAAAGAAGTTTGGCAATACCGCGATTTGTTGATGCTTTTTGTGAAAAGAAACATCATTACAGCTTATAAACAAACTGTTCTCGGACCTTTGTGGTATTTAATTCAGCCATTGTTCACGTCGGTAATATTTACCCTTATTTTTAACAATGTCGCCAATATTTCAACAGGAACAGTGCCTCCTTTTTTATTCAATTTGGCAGGAATCACCATTTGGAACTATTTCACGGCTTGCTTTTCGGGAACTTCCAACACGTTTTCGGCCAATGCGGGCATCTTCGGAAAAGTCTATTTTCCACGCTTAATTATGCCATTAGTTGCCGTAATATCAAATTTGGTGAGGTTCGGAATTCAACTTTTTATTTTTATGGCATTTTTTGGGTTTTACTATTATAAAGGTGCAGACATCAGCATCAATAAATATGCGATGTTGTTTCCGGTAATGGTGTTGATTATGGGAATGTTGGGCTTGGGATTGGGAATGATTATATCTGCAATGGTCACCAAATACAGGGATTTAAGTATTTTGGTGGGATTTGGGATGCAACTCTTAATGTATATTTCGGCTGTGATGTATCCCGTGGCGTATTTTGTAGAAAAATTGCCAAAATATGCCTGGGTGGTACAGTACAATCCATTATCCTTTGTGATTGAATCGGTTCGTTTTATGCTGCTTAATACAGGTGTTTTTGATATCGGAATGTTTATTTATACCTTAATAACTACCACTGTTGTGCTGTTTTTGGGGATATTAATTTTTAACAGGGCAGAAAAGAATTTTATCGATACTATTTAAAAGTCTGTGGATACACGAAAGACCGCTGATCAAAATCTAAAACCTGCCTGCGGCTGGCAGTTCATCAATCGTAATTAAAATTGCCCTTCGATTTCGTTTCTTTAGATTTACCTTTTGGCTGAGTAAAAAGTCTGGAATGAAAAACCCGACCCGCCATCTGGCGGGCAGGCCAACCAAAAAAAAGCTTTCAGTCCCACCAAAAAATATTTCAGAACCAAAACAGTATTTTTAGAATTTATAAACTTTATGGAAATAAACAAAAAACAAAATTTTATTTATCAAAAATATTAGTATTTTTGCGTTTTGTACCACATAAAGTTTCAAAAGTTCTTTAAATGATAAACAGAAGACATATTAGAATAAAAGTAATGCAATCGGTTTATGCGTTGCTTCAGTCTAAAAGTGATAACCTTAAAAAAGAGGAAGAATTTTTATACATCAGCATTGAAAAAATGCACGATTTATATGTGCTGATGCTTCGTTTGCTTGTTGAGGTTAAGAATATGGAGAAAAAACATATTGAAATTTCAGGCAAAAAATATTTGGCCACTACGCAAGATTTAAATCCGAATCGCAAATTTATTAACAATCAAATTTTTAGGGTATTGGAGGAAAGCGCTTCCTTAAATACTTATTTGGAAGAAAAAAAGCTTAATTATTGGCGTTTGGACAATGAATATGTCCACGAAATTTTGAGACTTGTGAAAGAAAGCAGCATTTATGCAGCTTATTTGAAATCTGAAAAATCTTCTTTTGAAGAAGACCGGGATTTTGTGGTTGCGCTGTTTAAAAATGTGGTGGCTCCAAATGAAAAATTGGCAGAATATTTTGAAGACAAAACCATTAGTTGGGTAGATGACATTCCTTTTGTGAATACCTGGATTGTTAAATCGTTGAATCAAATGAAGCCAAAACAGACTTTTTTGTTGGGTGATATTTATAAAGATGATGACGACAAAAAATTTGTGGTGGACTTATTCAGAAAAGTGGTGTTGAACCATAAGGAATTTGAAAAGGAAATTGAAAATAAAACACCGAATTGGGACACAGACCGAATTGCGGAAATTGATATGATATTGATTAAAATGGCAATCAGCGAGTTTTTAAAATTTCCATCTATTCCAACCAGTGTCACCATTAACGAATATATTGAAATTTCCAAAGATTATTCATCAGAAAAAAGCAGTTTTTTTATAAACGGCGTCATTGACAAAATTTTAAAAGATTTTACAGCCTCAAAAAGATTGAATAAAATTGGGCGGGGATTGATGTAATTTCATATTTTTACACAAAATAAAATTAAAACCATGAGAAAAAATAGTATTGTAATAGTTGCTTTATTGAGTTTGGCATTTGTTTCTTGCAAAGACAACGCATCAGCAAAAATAGATGCAGCAAATTTAGAAACTGCAAAAGAAAGAGACGCAAAAATTAGTATGGGAACTGCCATTATTGAGTTTGACACAAAAGATTACGATTTTGGCACTGTGAATGAAGGCGAAGTTGTGGAAGGCATATTTAAAATATCCAACAAAGGAAAAACCGACTTAATCATTACAAATGCATCAGCATCTTGCGGTTGCACAGTTCCTGAATGGCCTAAAGACCCTATTAAACCTGGAGATTCCGGAGAATTAAAGTTTTCGTTTGATTCAAAAGGAAGAACAGGAAAACAAAGCAAAACAATCACTTTGCAAACCAATACAGCTGATGTAACCGAAACGTTGCGCATTGGAGGAACCGTAACTCCAAAAAAATAATCAGTCAATTAATTAAAATATAAAATATGTATACAACAATCGCTTTACAAAGTGCAAGCTCATTAACAAGTATGCTTCCTTTCTTATTAATGTTTGTGGTTATTTATCTATTTATGATAAGACCGCAAATAAAACGTCAGAAAAACGAAAAGAAATTTCAAACTTCTATTGCAAAAGGCAATAAAATAGTGACCAGCAGTGGTATTCACGGTAAAATTGTTGATATTGTGGATAGCGACAATACCGTAATTATTGAAACAAGTGCAGGGAAAATTAAATTTGAGCGTTCAGCCATTTCTATGGAATTGAGCAAAAAATACCAAGTTCCGGAAGAAGTAAAGTAAAAAGGAGCACTTCTTATAAAAGTGAGCTGATTGGCTCACTTTTTTTGTATATTTATTTTATTATATTCCTAAAATGAAAACAACAACAGCTTCGGCCATTAAATCGATTAAAAATAACAGAAAAATAAAAGTCTTTTTATTTTTTTTGGTATTGTCCTCCATTATATGGGTGTTGATGAGATTGTCTAATACTTTTATTTCGCCTGTTGTGTTTAAGGTGGAATATACAGATTTGCCAAAGGATAAAATGGTTCAGAAAAAGCCTATTTCTGAAGTGGAATTGCAAATAAAGGCGCCAGGATTTATGTTGCTGAAATATAAATTCAAAAAGCGCAAAATATTATTGAAGTTAAAAAATATTGCCAAAACCAAATCGAACTATTACATATTGCCAAACAAGCAAATTGCCTTCTTAAATTCACAATTTTCAAATGAAATAGAAATTATGAGCGTTTTAAGAGATACTATTTATATTGAAATAGGCAATTCAATCTCTAAAAAAGTTCCTATAATTCCCAATCTCGAAATTCAATATAAAGCCGGGTATAATTTGGTGGAGAAATTGGTATTGATACCCGATTCCGTGACTGTTTCAGGTTCAAAAAAACTCATTGATTCCATAGCCGGAATTACCACGGGTCCGTTAAAATTAAATGATGTATTTGAAGATATTGCGGTAGATTTGGTATTAAAATCGCCCTATAAATCAGAACAAATAAAAATGTCGGCCATAAAAGTTAAGGTCAATGGGAAGGTCGATAAATTCACAGAGGGCACTTTTAAAATCCCGGTGACCATTATCAATGTCCCGTTTGGTGTTACAGTCACAACTTTTCCTAAAGAAATTGAAGTGATTTATCAGGCCGGACTTTCAAATTTCAGTAAAATTACCCAAAATGATGTTACGGTGGTTTTTGATTATAAACAATATGAAAACGATACGTTAATCACTTATTTAACGCCAATAATAACGAAAAAAAGTGATTTTGTTTATGCCTTGAAAATAAATCCGCCACAACTGGAATTTTTAATTCAAAAATGAAAGGAGCATAACAAATTTTGATACACAAATGAATGATTATTGGCGAACAGCAGCTGTTACCGCTAAAAAATAGAATATAAACAGATGAAAATAATTGGGCTAACAGGCGGCATCGGCAGTGGCAAAAGCACTGTTTTGGCACTTTTTAAAGCGCTGGGCGCGGTTACTTATGTGGCAGATATTGAGGCGAAGAAATTGATGAATGCTGATGATGGGTTAAAAAATCAGATCATAAAACTATTTGGTGAAAAAGCTTATGAAAAAGGAGCATTGAACAGAACCTATATTTCATCGGTTGTTTTTAACAATGAAGAAAAATTAAATGCGTTGAATGCGTTGGTG
Organism: Lutibacter sp.; assembly: GCA_030683995.1. GTDB lineage: Bacteria > Bacteroidota > Bacteroidia > Flavobacteriales > Flavobacteriaceae > Lutibacter. The sequence continues at coordinate 267,029 of JAUXPH010000040.1, read as the reverse complement.
CATCCTAAAGTACGTGAAGATTTTCATCATTTTATAAAAAAGCAAAAAGCGGATTTCGTGATTTATGAAGCAGCCATTTTATTTGAGAGCGGCAGCAATCAGATTTGTGATTATGTTATTACGGTCATTGCCGATTTTGAGCATAAAATTGAAAGAATTATGAAACGCGACGGAGTTTCTGAAGCGCAAGTTTTAGAACGGATGAAAAACCAGTCGGAGGATGATTATAAGATCAAAAAATCGGATTTTGTGATCAGAAACAACCATTTGGATGACACAAAAAAGCAAGTTTTTACTATTTTTGAATTGCTTAAAAAATTAAAATAAAAATAAAATTTTTCATAATAAATTGTTAAAGAAATAATAAAGATGTTAATCTACGTTAAATAACAATGATTATACTGTTGAACGTGTAAATTTGGATGATGAGGAAAAGGATATTTGTGCTCATCGTTATTTTAATGAGTGTTGCCTTAATCGGCATTATCTCGGTACAGGTATTTTGGATTAAGAATACAGTACAAATAACGGAAGAGCAATTTTCGGCAAATGTTAAGTTTGCCTTGGCAAAAGTTTCAGACGATATTAAACAGCGTGAGTTTAACGATTTTTATTTTAAAATTGAAGAGCTCTATACAGAAGGCGATAAATTAAAGGTTTCTGATGTCAGTAAATTTATTTTTGAAAAAATAGATACTGCCAACAATGAAAAATTTACGTATTCCCAAAGCATTATTGAGTCCAATTATAAAGTGCCTACAGAGTTCTTTGAAAATGACAGCTTAAATTTTAAAGAGATTTACAGCAAAGAAGAAATTGTGATTGTAAAAGATCAAGTGTTGGATAAAACTGCGGGTGGCCTTGAACCTCCGGAAGAAAGATATGTAAAAGTAGGCAGGTTTAAAGCTGCCGAAAAATCGTATTTGGAAGGACAATTTGATATTTATACAAGCAGACTTCCGGTTCACAGAAGGGTAAGTAACAGGGAAATTACTTTTAGGTTGGCCAATGAGTTGAATTCCAAAGGAATTAGCACTAATTTTAAATATGGAATTTACAGCAACGGGTTGGCCACTCCGGTAAAATCGGGATATTTCAGAAAAGAAGTCGGAAAAAGCTATATGGTGCCTATGTTTGCTGATGCGGAAGGAAACAGTAATTATCAATTATATGTGACATTTCCGCAAAAGAAAAATTACATTTTAGCTTCAATTTTTAAAATATTGCTGTTGTCTGTTTTCTTTATATTGATTATTATTTTAGCATTTGCAAGTGCGTTGTATCAATTAATTAAACAAAAGCAAGTTTCAGAAATTAAAACGGATTTCATCAACAATATGACGCACGAATTTAAAACACCCATAGCGACCATTAATTTAGCATTGGATGCCATTAAAAATCCGAAAGTGATTGGCGATCAGGAAAAAGTGATGCGTTATGTAAAAATGATTCGTGAGGAAAATAAACGCATGAATGCCCAAGTTGAAAATGTGTTGCGAATTTCCAAACTTGAAAAAAATCAGCTGGATGTCAACAAAGAAAAAGTGGATGTGCACGACCTGATAAACGTGGCTGTAACGCACGTGGATTTATTGGTTAATGACAAAGGCGGTTATATTAAATTGAAATTAAATGCAGAAGCAACTGAAATTTTGGCTGATCATTTTCATTTTACCAATGTGATTGTAAATATGTTGGACAACGCCATAAAATATTCTGAAGGTGCGCCAAAAATTGATATAACCACAGAAAATACGGCAAAACATATCATTATTAAAGTAAAAGATCAAGGAATAGGCATGGTTAAAAGCGTTCAAAAGAATGTTTTTAAGAAGTTTTACAGAGAAGAAACAGGGAATATTCACAATGTAAAAGGCCATGGATTAGGACTTGCATACGTGAAAAAAATTGTTGAAATTCATCAAGGCGAAGTTGAGGTGGAAAGTGAAAAAGGAATTGGAAGCACTTTCACCATTAAACTGCCTTTAATTTAAAATAAAAAAAATGGAAAATAATAGAATTTTATTGGTGGAAGACGATCCCAATTTCGGGACTGTTTTGAAAGATTATCTATCATTGAACGATTATAAAGTGACTTTGGCCAAAGATGGTTTGGAAGGATTGATTATGTTTAAAAATGACGATTTCGATCTTTGTATTTTGGATGTAATGATGCCACGAAAGGATGGTTTTTCATTGGCAAAAGACATCAGGGCAACCAATTCTGAAGTGCCGATTATATTTTTAACGGCCAGAACCATGAAAGAAGATGTGCTGAAAGGATACCAGTCGGGCGGCGATGATTATTTAAACAAGCCTTTTGATTCTGAAGTGTTGTTGTATAAAATTAAAGCCATTTTACAACGCAAAGAGACCGAACAAACCATTGAAGAAGATGTTTTTGAATATAAAATCGGAAAATTTGAGTTCAATTCAAAATTGCGACATTTATCTTTTGATGGCGGTGAAGTTCAGAAACTTTCCCCAAAAGAAAGCAAATTATTGAAATTGCTGGCCACGCATAAAAACGATCTAATGCCTCGTGAATTGGCGCTGACTAAAATTTGGAGAGACGACAATTATTTCACTTCACGAAGTATGGATGTGTATATTGCCAAACTTCGAAAATATTTAAAACCCGATCCACATGTGGAAATTTTAAACATTCACGGAGAAGGATTCAGATTGGTAGAGAAGCCCTGAAAATAAAATTTCGCAATTTAAGTATCTGTATATGTCAGAGTTAATTAAAATATATAATGAAAATCCGAACGAACGTGAAATTGACAAAGTTGTCAAGGTTTTACAAAAAGGCGGAATCATTATTTACCCAACGGATACCGTTTATGGGTTAGGCTGCGACATAACCAACACCAAAGCGATGGAAAGGGTTGCGCAGCTTAAGGGTTTAAAATTGGATAAGGCGAATTTTTCATTTATTTGTTATGATTTAAGCAATTTGTCTGATTATGTAAAACAAATTGATACGCCAGCCTATAAAATTCTAAAAAAGGCATTGCCGGGACCGTATACTTTTATTTTGCCGTCGAGCACCAATTTGCCGAAAGCTTTTAAAAATAAAAAAACGGTGGGGATTCGTATTCCCGACAATAATATTATCAGGGAATTGGTAAAGAAATTGGGAAATCCCATAGTTTCAACCTCAATTTATGATGAAGACGATTTATTGGAATATACCACGGATCCTGAATTGATATTCGAAAAATGGGAAAACAAAGTGGATATTGTGATTGATGGAGGTTATGGAAGCAATATTCCATCAACCGTGGTCGATTTATCTGAAGGAGAAATTACCATTTTGCGTGAAGGATTGGGAAGTGTGGAGGCGTTGTTATAGCAATTCTTTATATTCTTTTTTGCCCAATACAAAATACTGCCAAACAATGCTTTTTATTGTATAATAATCCGCTGTTTTAGCGGATTTTTTTCTTTTTTTGAGCATTTTGGAAAAATACCGGTAAAAACTGAAATGCGCCTTAATAATTGCCAGGAAATGCAAAGGCTTCAATTCCGCTAAAAATTTTATTCCGGCAAAACCATCCAATATAAGTCGGGCAAAAATGATTGGAATTAACCTGTTTTCGGGCAGATTTTTAACCAAACTAAACAAACTGTTTCTGAAATTTAAGAATGTTTTTGTTGGATTTGCTTCTTTTAAAGTGGCGCCGCCAACGTGATAAACCGTTGAACTGCCAATATATTTAATGGTTTTGGACAAATTTTTCGCCCGCCAGCACAAATCTATTTCTTCCTGATGCGCAAAATAATCTTCATCAAAACCTTTTAATTCATGATAAACTGCTGAACGAATAAAAAAACAAGCGCCCGATGCCCAAAAAATTTCTGCTTCGTCGTTAAATTGATTTTGATCGGTTTCTAACTCAGAAAAAATGCGGCCCCGGCAAAAAGGATAGCCAAAATTGTCAATAAATCCGCCCGCTGCACCTGCATATTCAAACTTGTTTTTATTTTTATAATCCAGTATTTTTGGCTGGATAATGGCCGTATTTGGCTCAGTATCAAAAATGGAAATAACACGATTTAACCAGCCTTCGGTCACTTCAATATCCGAATTTACCAAAGCATAAATATCGGCATCAGCGTGCTGCAAAGCATCGTTATATCCTTTTGCAAATCCGCTGTTTATGCTATTTTGAATGATTTTAATCTGAGGATACATTGACTTCACAAAAGCAACAGAATCATCGGCAGAAGCGTTGTCAGCGACATAAATTTGCGCAAAATCAAAATCGCTGTATTTAACGATGGAAGGAAGAAATTTTTCCAGCAGTTTTTTTCCGTTCCAGTTTAGGATGACGATGGCTATTTTCAATTATTTTATTTTTGTAAAAGTTTTACTTACTATTTTCCAATCATTTTGCTTTTTTACCAAAGTTAAATAATCTGTGTAAGATTTATCGGAATAAATAAGCTTGTTTTATAGCAAGCAATATTTCCTGTAATATCTCCATCCATAATTTTAGTCTCCACTTGTTGAATTCCGTCGGTTTGCACTTTGCTTAAATAAGCGAAAAAAGGGATTATTAACTCTTTGTCATCTTGGCTTGTTATTAAAATTGCATCAGCAGAAAAAGCATTTTTCAATTGTGATAAGTTGGCATTTTTTCTTCCTTCAAAATAGTTTGTAATAGTTTTTTCTGCAATTTCATAGTCATTTTCCTTTTCCAAGAAATTTCTGAGCGCTTTATTGTATGCTGAAGCTGCATTTATATAAGGAAAATGGCCTTCTTGATGAAAAGTGAAAACTTCGGCATTCGCGTACAATTCTTTAATTTTTTTTCGTAATTCAGGCTGAACCAGCGGGTCATTATCCGATTCAATAATTAATTTCGGAATGCGTTTTATTTCATACTTATCAGGAATTATTGAAAACCTGTCGACAATAATATAATACCTATTTATAAATTGTTGTTTGCTAAAAGGCAAACTCACCAAAAATGCTTTTAACAAAGGTGAATTTTTAGCCGCCGGGACAATTTCATTATTTAATTTTTCTTTCCCCAATTTTGAGATTATAATTTCTGGTAAATAAGGAATTATTTTGCTCTTTGTTTCATTTTCTTTGGCAATTAAATTGTTTGGGGGAAAAGTATTTCCAAAAACGGCTCTTTCTATTCTGTTTGGAATAATGGATACCAAATATTGCGCAATATAACCACCCATTGAAGTGCCAACTGCATAAAAATTGTCAACGTTTTCTGCTTCTAAAATTTTTAAAATTCCTATGGAAACCATTTCAAGCGAATTGATACTTTCAGGAAGCGTATAAGAAATTACTTTATAATCTTTTTCAAACGCCACAACTTGTTGCCACCATAAATCATAAGACCCACCCATTCCGTGTATAAAAAGAATGGTTTTATTGCCGTTTCCGCCAGCGTAATAATTCCATGCAATATCATTTACCATTACTTTTTTAGTAGCTCTTGATTTAAATTCTTTTAAACTTTGCCCAGAGACGTCATTTTGGGCATACAGCTTAAAAAAATCTGGTTGTGGTGCCGGAATAAAATAAACCGCAATCACAAAAATAACAAGGATCAAGAAAGCAAATTTTGAATATTTTTTCATTTTTTAAAAATTATAATTAGGAATCGCATCTAAAAAAACATAGCATTCATTTTCTAAATCCATCACAGCGTAAAAATGGGTCAATCCATTGGTGACGATGAGATAATTTGCTTCCAATTTTAAATTATACCGCGCAATTTGGTCGAAAGCCTCTTGGGTAATTTTTATCGAAGGCGCTTTGCATTCAACAATAATATGCGGTGTTCCCTTGGTGTTAAAAACCAGGATGTCCGTGCGTTTGGTTAATTTGTTGACGGTTACCTTTTTTTCAACGGCAATGAGCGAAATCGGATAGTTTTTTGCCGATATTAAATAATGAATTATATGCTGGCGAACCCATTCTTCGGGAGTCAGAACCATATATTTTTTTCGGACAATATCGAATATAAAATACTTATTTTCGCTACTTTTGATTTTGAAAGGATATGTAGGTAAATTCAATGGCTGCATCCCACAAAAATGCTAATTTTTTTTTATAAATGAGTGATGTAACCAAAATAGTTTCAGATATCCAAAGCGGAAATATAAAACCCATATATTTTTTGATGGGCGATGAGCCGTATTATATTGATAAAATTTCTGAATATATTGAAAAAAATGTCCTTTCCGAAGAAGAAAAGGGATTTAACCAAATGGTTTTATACGGAAGGGATGTTGCTGTGGAAGATTTAATTGACAATGCTAAACGCTATCCGATGATGGCCGACAGGCAAGTGGTGATTGTAAAGGAAGCGCAGGACTTGTCGAGAACTATTGAAAATTTGGCTTCTTATGCCGAAAATCCGCAGCCTTCAACGGTGCTGGTTATTTGTTATAAATACAAAACCATCGACAAGCGCAAAAAGTTGTACAAAGCCATCCAAAAATGCGGATTGGTGTATGAGAGCAAAAAACTGTATGAAAATCAGGTTGCCGACTGGATTAGGAGGGTTTTAGCGGGCAAAAATTATAAAATAGACACAAAAGCCACCTTGATGCTGGTGGAATATTTGGGAAATGATTTGAGTAAAATCAGCAATGAACTGGACAAGTTAATGATTGTTTTACCGCCAAATTCGACCATAACGCCAAGTGCCATTGAAGAAAATATTGGCATCAGCAAAGATTATAACAATTTTGAATTGCGAAAAGCGGTCGGTGAAAGAAATGTGCTGAGCGCCAACAGAATTATCAACCATTTTGCGCAAAACCAAAAAGCAAATCCAATGGTTGTAACCATTTCATTACTGAACGGTTTTTTTACCCAGTTGCTAATTTACCATAGTTTAAAAGACAAATCGAGCAACAACGTCGCAAAAGCTTTGGGGGTAAATCCGTTTTTTGTTTCAGACTATACGTCAGCCGCAAAAAACTATCCGATGCGAAAAGTGTCACAGGTCATCGGTTTGTTGCGTGATGCAGATTTAAAAAGTAAAGGTGTCGGCGCAAATGCCTTGCCTGCAGGAGATATTTTGAAAGAGTTGATTTTTAAAATCATTCATTAATTTTTTAGTAAATCAGTTTACGGAACTTTTTATTACTGAAAACTGCGACTGCACACTAAGCTACTTATTAACCGTAATTCTTTTTTCCCTATTCGCTATTTCCCAGGCGGTATAAAACACCAATTGCGTTCTTTTGGCCAACATTTCATAATTAATTTTATCGGGCGTGTCGCTTATGCGGTGGTAATTTTCGTGGGTGCCGTTGAAATAGAAAATAACTGGAATGTTATTTTTTGCAAAACTGTAATGGTCTGAGCGGTAATAAAAACGATTTGGATCACTGTCCAAATTGTATTTGTAGTCTAAATTTAATTTGGTGAATTTATTGTTCATTTCTTCAGATAATTCGTGTAATTCCTTACTAAGTTTATCAGAACCAATTAAATACACATAATTTGGATCTTTTTCGTGGGCATCGTCTGAACGGCCGATCATATCTATATTTAAATTTGAAACGGTATTTGCCAAAGGAAAAATAGGAAAAGTCACATAATATTTAGAACCAAGCAATCCATTTTCCTCTCCGGTAACATGCAAAAACAAGATAGAACGTTTTGGTCCGTTTCCTTCTTCAAAGGCTTTCTGAAAAGCTTCAGCAATCGCCATTACAGCCACAGTTCCTGAACCATTATCATCGGCGCCATTATAAATTTCGCCATCTTCATTCATTCCAAGATGGTCATAATGCGCAGAAATCACCAAAATTTCATCAGGAAATTCAGAACCTTTGATAAAGGCAACCACATTTTCTGAAGCTTTTAAATTCCGGCTTAAATGTTGTGTTGAAATAGTTTGAAAATAATTATTTTCGCCCAAAGGAGAGGCAATATTTTTTGACATATAATAATCTTTCAGGTATTCTGCCGCCAATTTTTGTCCGGGTTCACCGGTATTTCTTCCTTCAAATTCATCCGAAGCAATTATATATAAATGTGTTTTCAAATCGGCATCGGTAATTCCGGCAGCAAATTTTTGCGCCAATTTCCCTGTAATTTCGACAGATTCAGCCGCTTGGGCAATTATATTGCTGTTAAAGCCAACTTGTAACAGACTTAAAAATAGCGCGGTAAAAAGAATTTTCTTCATAAAAAGATTTTATTGAACAATCAAAGATACTAAGGTTGGTAGGAATTAGAGAGTGTAAACTGTTTTAAAGTTTTGTTAAAGCTGATTAAATCAGATTCAAAAAGCTGGTCAAGACGATCATTTTCAATTAAATTTTCGGTAGTGTCCGCCATAAAATTTGAAGGAGTCATCAACCATAAAATATCAGCCAATTGCAAAGCCAAATTTACTTCATGGGTGGAAACAATAATCGTTTTATGGAAATCTTTGGCTAGTTTTTTTAACAAGGCAAAAGTTTCAATGGTATGGTGAATGTCCAAATGCACCGTTGGCTCATCTAAAATAATAATGTCGGTATTTTGCGCCAAAGCCCTGGCAATTAATACTTTTTGAAGCTGTCCGTCGCTTAATTCGTAATATTTTGCGTTGATTAAATGTTTGGTATTGGTTTGTTCAAAGGCATTGTCGATAAATTTTAAATCCGTTTCAGATAAATTACCCACCCAATTGGTATAAGGCTGACGGCCCAAAGCCACCAGTTCATAAACCGACAAATTGCTTTCGGGCAAATGCTCGGTTAAAACCAAACTGAGCGATTTGGCCAATTCAACACTGTTTAATGTTTTTAAGTTGGTGTTATTGATGAAAATTTCACCGCTTAAAGCAGGCTGAACCTTGGTTAAAGTCCGCAACAAAGTCGATTTCCCAATCCCGTTTTTTCCCAACAAACAAACCAATTTTCCTTTGCCAAGTTCAATGTTTAAGTCAGCCGCAATGATGTTCACGTTCTTTTTAGACGTGTAACCAATGCTTAATTTGCTGGTTTTAATGATATGTTGGTTATTCAAATCCACTTAATAGGTTATTTTTCGTTTTCTTACCAGCAACCAAATAATGATGGGTGCACCAAATAATGACGTTATCGCGTTAATGGGCAAGGTATATTCGCTGGTTGGCAATTGGGCAATACTGTCGCAAATCAACATAATAATAGCGCCGCTTATGGCAACTGCCGGCACCAATATTTTATGGTTGGAAGTGCTGAAAAGCAGTTTCGTCAAATGCGGAACCGCCAAACCAATAAAGGCAATGGGACCGGAGAAAGCGGTAATTACGCCCGTTAACAAGCTGGTGGAAATCAAGGTTAAATTTCGGGTTCGTTTAACGTTAACGCCCATACTTTTTGCATAATTTTCTCCCAATAGCAAGCTGTTCAAAGGTTTTATGATGAAAATCACAAAGGTCATTCCAATCACAAAAATGATTAAAAGCACCAAAATTTCATTCCAGCTTAAATTTCCCAAGCTGCCAAAACTCCAAAATAGATATTGTTGCAACTGATTGGCGCTGCTAAAGTAGGCGAGCACACTGATTACGGAAGCCGTTAAACTGCCAAACATCAATCCTATAATCAGGATAGACATCGTATTTCTGACTTTAATTGCGGCCAGCATCACGGCCGAAAGCACTAAAAACGCACCAAGACTTGCAGCAATGGCGTGTCCCCAGCTGCTAAATGCAAAACCGGCGGCGGTTGCGCCAAAAAATGAGGCTCCCAAAATTAATATGGCGACCCCCAAACTGGCACCCGAACTGATTCCCAAAACGTAAGGGCCGGCCAGCGGATTCCTGAACAAAGTTTGCATCAACAATCCGCTGATCGACAAACCGGAACCCACAATAATCGCCGTAATGGCCTTTGGCAATCTGTAATTAAGTGCAATTGATTTCCACGATTCCTTTTCAACTTCACCATCCACAAAAGCCAGAAACAATTGTTTTAAGGGAATGTAAACGGATCCCAGACTTATGTTTACAATAAAAATAAGCAGGAGCGCACCCAATAAAATTAGAAAAGTGTTTCTATATGATTTTGTTGGATTTACCAATGATGCTCGTTTAAAAATGTAACTAATTTTTCAATTGCCTTTCCGCGATGGCTAATGTTGCCTTTTTCATTCATGTCCATTTCTGCAAATGAGGTATTAAAACCATCGGGCATAAAAATAGGGTCGTAGCCAAAACCGCTTGTTCCCCGTTTTTCTGTTAAAATGGTACCTTCGCAAATTCCTTCAAATATAAACTGTTTTCCTTGAATATTTAAGGCAATTGCCGTCTTAAATTGCGCTTTCCGGTTCGGATTGTTTTCGACGTTTTTTAACAATTTATTCATATTTGCCTCTGCATTGTTGTTTTCCCCGGCATAGCGGGCCGAATAAACACCCGGTTCGTTATTTAAAGCGGCAACTTCAAGTCCGGTATCATCGGCAAAACAATCGAGTCCAAATTTTTCAGTGATAAAATTGGCCTTTAAAATGGCATTTCCTTCCAAAGTATCTGCAGTTTCAGGAATATCTTCAAAACAATGGATATCGGCCAGATTTACAATTTCGAAATTGGTGAGCATCGCCTGAACTTCTTCAAGTTTATGTTTATTATTTGTGGCAAAAACCAGTTTTAATTTATTCATGGTGATATGGTTCGTTTTTTAAAATAGTGTTGGCCCTATACAATTGTTCCACCACGAACAAGCGAATCATTTGGTGCGAAAAAGTCATTTTTGATAAGGATATTTTTCCTTGCGCCTGCTGGTAAACGGCTTCTGAAAATCCGTACGGGCCGCCAATCACCAACACCAATTGTTTAACGCCGGCATTCATTTTTTTTTGAAGATATTCAGAAAATGCGACAGAACTAAATTGGGTTCCTTTTTCATCCAATAAAATTAAAACGTCTGTTGCCGTTAATTTTTTTAAAATGAGTTCGCCTTCCTTTTCCTTTTGCTGCGCTTCGGTTAGGTTTTTGACATTCTTGATATCGGCAATCACATCAATCTCAAAATTGATATAATGCTTCAGCCTGTTTTGATAAGCCTCAATTAAGGTCTGTAAATTTTTATCATCGGTTTTGCCAATGGCCAACAGTTTAATTTTCATTTATTTACATTCTATTTTTAACGGTAACAGATTGCTGCCTGCCATTATTCATTACTTTGTATGTCAAAATTTGCAATGCTCGTTTAATTCGGTAAATATAAAAAGAATTAAAGAATGAATTTTTTTGAAAATAAAAAAGTTATTTTTGTTTGATAATAGACAAACCCAATGATTTCACAAAAACAATTTGAAAAAGAACTTGAACTAATCATTTCAAATGCTATTAGAGAAGATGTGGGTGACGGTGATCACAGCTCTTTGGCGTGTATTCCAAAAGAAGCGAAAGGAAAAGCAAAATTATTGGTTAAAGAAGCCGGAATTATTGCAGGCGTAGAAATGGCTAAAAGAATTTTTAGTTATGTGGATTCGGCGTTAAAAGTGGAAACATTGATTAACGACGGAGAAACCGTAAAATATGGCGATGTGGTATTTTATGTGGAAGGAAGCTCACAATCTATTTTAAAATCGGAGCGATTGGTGTTAAACGTGATGCAGCGAATGAGCGCCATTGCCACAAAAACAAAGGAATTTGCCAAATTGCTGGAAGGCACAAAAACCAAAATTTTGGATACCCGTAAAACCACGCCGGGCATCAGGGCCATAGAAAAATGGGCGGTTAAAATTGGCGGTGGCGAAAATCACCGATTTGCATTGTATGATATGATTATGTTGAAAGACAATCATATCGATTTTGCCGGAGGCGTTTCAAAAGCCATTGAAAAGACAAAAAGCTACTTAAAAGAAAATAGCTTAGATTTAAAAATTATTGTTGAAGCCAGAAGCATTGAAGAAATTAAGGAAATATTGGAACACGAAGGCATTCACAGAATATTGATCGATAATTTTGATTTTGAAGAAACCAAAAAAGCAGTTCAGTTAATTAGAAATAAATGCCAAACCGAATCATCCGGCGGCATAAATTTGGAATCCGTCAGGAAATATGCCGAATGCGGCGTAGATTATGTTTCTTCAGGCGCTTTAACACATTCTGTTTACAATATGGATTTGAGTTTGAAAGCGGTTTAATTATCAGTAAAATGTTAAATGTTATATGTTAAATGTTAAAAAATCACGAATTAATCAAAAAATTCGTCACCCTGAGCACAGTCGAAGAGCGTAAATCAAAAAAATCGTCACACTAAGCACAGCCGAAGAGCGTAAATCAAAAAATACCAATCAAAGTTTGAATCTATTTAAAAAATAAATGAGGAAACACACCGTAGCAATCATAAATAAAATCAAGAAACTGGAATGGATTATTAGGCTGGGGAAAAATGTAAAAATTCCAGGTTTAATGGGTATGTCACTTTATGAAGTGCTAAAAATATATTTTCTTGGGATCATTAAAGGTGCGCTAACATCTCGCGCCGGCGGTATTGCATTCAGCTTTTTTATGGCTTTGTTTCCATTTTTACTTTTTATACTTACGCTCATTCCATATGTGCCGATTGAAGGATTTCAGCTAGATTTTTTGTTTATGATTGAAAGCTTGTTGCCTCCAAACACAGCCAGCTCTTTTCAGGAAGTCATCCGCGATATTGTAATTAATAAATACGGCGGATTGCTTTCTTTCGGATTTTTAGCCTCCATTTTTTTAATGGCAAACGGGGTAAGTTCCATTTTTGCCGGATTTGAATATTCTTATCATGTGGTTGAAATGCGAAGTATTCTGCGCCAATATTTTGTTTCTATGCTTATGGCAATCGTATTGACGGTTATTTTATTTGTGGTGGTTGCGGTGACAGTTTATTTTGAAATAGGCATAAACGATTTAAAAGCACGAGGATGGCTGGAAGATGAAGTGTTTTGGATTGAAAAAGGAAGGTTCTTTTTATTGGTGGCATTGATATTTTTTTCAGTTTCTGTTTTGTATAAATATGGAGCGAAAGAGGTAAAACAAAGCACTTTTTTTACGCCAGGTTCAGTTTTAACAACTGTTTTAACCTTATTAATGTTTAAATTATTTGCCATTTATGTGTTGAAATTCGCCACCTACAACCAACTTTACGGCTCCATTGGTACTTTGTTGGTGTTAATGGTTTTTGTTTGGTTAAATTCCATCATCTTGTTGTTGGGATTTGAACTAAATGCGAGCATCAACAGACTTAAAAGAAATTATTTAAAGGATTTGGAATTGAAAGAAATAGCAGTGAAAGAGGAGGAATTATTAGAAAAAGAACGAGAACTGAAAGATTTAAAGGAATCAAAAGAAAAAGAGCTAAAAAAATGAAAATTATCGCAATGATTCCCGCACGCTTTGAGGCAAGCCGATTTCCTGGAAAATTAATGAAAGATTTGGCAGGGAAAACGGTTATTTTAAGAACTTATGAAGCAACAAAAAATGCCAATTTGTTTGATGAAGTTTATGTGGTGACGGACAGTGATGTTATTTTTGATGAAATTATTTTCACCGGAGGGAAAGCCATAAAAAGTAAAAAGGAGCACGAATCGGGGAGTGACAGAATTGCGGAAGCCATTGAAAATATGGAGGTTGACATTGTTGTAAACGTTCAGGGTGATGAACCTTTTACGCAAAGAGAATCACTTTCAATGTTGCTGGAAGTTTTTAAAACGGATCAAAAAAAGGAAATTGACATCGCTTCCTTAATGATAAAAATGGATGACAAAGCTGAAATTAACAATCCGAACAATGTAAAAGTGGTGACTGATGAGCAAAATTTCGCGATGTATTTTTCTCGTTCGGCAATTCCGTATCCAAGGGATGAATCTTTTGCCGATTATTATAAACATATCGGTATTTATGCCTTCAGAAAAGATGCTTTACTAAAATTCACCAAATTGCCAATGAATAGGCTGGAAGCTGCGGAAAAATTAGAAAACCTTCGTTTTTTGGCCAACGGATTAAAAGTGAAAATGGTAGAAACCGATCAAATTGCCATTGGCATCGACACACCCGAAGATTTGGAAAAAGCAAAGGCAATCTTTATAAATATTAACAAATAACGTTTAACAAATAACATCTAACAAATAACCAAAAACCAATAACCAATAACCAATAACCAATAACCTATAACCTATAACATTTAACCTATAACCTATAACCTATAACCTATAACATTTAACATTTAACAAATAACATCTAACCAATGAGCTATACCAACCGACAACCAAAAGATTTTATGAAATCGTTGCAATTAATCCACTTCTCCTTATTGTTTATTATTGTGGTTTTTGGAGCATACGTGGCTTTAAATGCCGGAGAACAACTGTTTTTTTCTTATGAAGAAGATAAAATGTTTTTATATATGGCAATCTTGATTTCTTTTGTGGGAAATTTATCCAGTAAATATTTGTATAACAAGCTTTTAAAGCAAATTCCGGCAGATGCCAATTTATCGCAAAAAGCCGCCAAATACAGTACGGCACATATTTTTAGGGTTGCTATGTTAGAATTTCCTGCGTTAATGTGCATTATTTTTGTGATGGAATCCAACAACAGTTTTTACTTTATTTTGGTTGGCATATTAATGCTGATGATTCTTGTGGTTTATCCCACCAAATATAAATTCGCCAATGAAGTTCCTTTGTCGGCAAAAGAAAAATCAATGTTGGAAAACCTTTAAATTGTTTTTTAATTTTTAGATATTTGCAAACCAATTTTTAAAGATGGCACAAAAACCAAGCATACCAAAAGGAACCCGCGATTTTTCGCCTTCCGAAGTGGCAAAAAGAAACTATATTTTTTCGACTATTAAACAAGTTTTTGAAACCTACGGATTTCAGCCTATTGAAACGCCAAGTTTTGAAAATTCGGAAACCTTGATGGGGAAATATGGGGAAGAAGGGGACCGCTTGATTTTTAAAATACTGAATTCGGGAGATTATTTAAGCAAGGTTGATGATACATTGCTTCAAGCCAAAGACAGTTTAAAAGTGACCTCAAAAATTTCAGAAAAAGCATTGCGTTACGACTTAACGGTGCCTTTTGCCCGTTATGTGGTACAGCATCAAAATGAGATAGAATTTCCATTCAAACGCTACCAAATGCAACCTGTTTGGCGCGCCGATCGTCCGCAAAAAGGACGTTTTAGAGAATTTTACCAATGTGATGCCGATGTGGTTGGAAGCAAAAGTTTGTGGCAGGAAATTGAATTTGTGCAATTGTATGATGCCGTTTTCAGTAAATTAAACTTACCGGGAACCATTATCAAATTGAACAATCGTAAAATATTGGCGGGTATCGCCGAAATTATTGGAGCGGCTGATAAATTAATCGATTTTACGGTGGCGCTTGATAAATTGGACAAGATTGGTGCCGATGGTGTTGCCAAAGAAATGTTGGAAAAAGGCATTTCTGTAGAAGCCATTGAAAAAGTAAAACCTTTATTTAATTTTCACGGAAGCAATCAGGAAAAATTAAACCAATTGCAGACTTTATTGGCCGAATCTAAAGAAGGAACAAGCGGCGTTGAAGATTTGCGTTTTGTGATTGAAAATGTGGAAAAATTCGGACTGGAATCGGCCAAACTTTTGATTGACGTTACCTTGGCGCGCGGTTTGAATTATTATACTGGTGCCATTTATGAAGTTTCCGCTCCGGAAGGCGTAAATATGGGATCTATTGGCGGTGGCGGAAGGTATGATGATTTAACCGGAATTTTCGGTTTAAATGATATGAGCGGCGTTGGTATTTCGTTTGGTTTGGACCGTATTTATTTGGTGCTTGAAGAATTAAATTTGTTTACGGATCTTGAGTTGCCAAAACCAAAAGTGCTGTTTATAAATTTTGGTGATGCAGAAGCTGCTTTTTGTATGAAAGCATTGGTAGAATTAAGGAGAAACAATATTAAATCGGAATTGTATCCCGACAAAGCAAAGTTGAAAAAGCAAATGAATTATGCCAATAAAATGGAAATTCCTTTTGTGGTGATGGTTGGGTCTACGGAAATTGAAAACAATACGTACACCTTAAAAAATATGCAAAGCGGCGAACAGGAAGTTTGCGGTTTAAAAGAATTAATTAGAATCACGGCGCTACTTTAAAATAAGTTGTAAATTTGCCGTTTAATGACTAAAAATGTTTGAAGGTAAAAACATAATGACAAACAGAATAGATGAAATGGGAGATGATCACGTAGGATCCTCTGCTAAAACGCCTTTGAGAGCTGATGCTTTTGATATTTCAGACCACGAGAAAATAGCGCGAATTCAAGAAAGCGTGAAAGATATTTTGATTACTTTGGGAATGGATTTAAATGATGACAGTTTAAAAGGAACCCCAAAAAGAGTTGCAAAATCATTTGTGAATGAACTTTTTGGCGGATTAAATCCGGCCAATAAACCAAAATTATCCACCTTCGACAATAATTACAAGTATGGCGAAATGCTGGTGGAAAAAAACATTGTTGTTTATTCCACCTGTGAACATCACTTATTGCCAATTGTTGGCAGGGCGCACGTTGCTTACATTTCAAACGGAAATGTCATCGGATTGTCTAAAATGAATCGCATTGTGGATTATTTCGCAAAACGACCTCAAGTTCAGGAACGTTTAACCATGCAAGTGGTGCAATCGTTGCAGGAAGCTTTGGGCACGGATGATGTGGCTTGTGTAATTGACGCCAAACATTTGTGCGTAAATTCGCGTGGTGTGCGCGATATTGAAAGCAGCACCGTAACTTCAGAATTCGGCGGTAAATTTAAAGATGAAAACGTTCGCAGAGAGTTTTTGGATTATATAAAAATGGACACAGATTTTGAGGGCATAAAATAAATATAATAATTTCAATCAACAAAAAAAGCATCCATTTGGGTGCTTTTTTAGTTTGGCGCCAACAAATTAAACGGGTAATAAGGAATATTGCGAAGGATCCAAAAAACTACAATTACTGCCAAAATTACCAAAGGTGTTTTAGGATGATACATATAATTATAAAAGTTCTTTTTGAAAAATGCATTAATTCCTGTCAAAGTGATATGATATCCTAAAATAAGTAAACTTATAAGAAACAGTACATTTTGCTGCAAAACGCCAAAAATATTGAAATTCAAAAGTTGGTGGGTGGCGCGCTGGCTTCCGCAACCCGGACAATAAAAACCTGTGGTGAAGTACAAGGGACATTCAGGAAGAAAATTGACATCGTTCGGATTGATGAAAAAATAAAATACAGCCAAACTTAAAGTACCAAAAATAATGGCGAACCATGTAATTTTCTTTTGCATATTTTTTTAAAAATCGCTCATCATTGCCAAACCGCCTATGGCAAAAATAAAAATAAGATAAAAAAAGCCTATAATAAGACTCGATATAATTCCCCAAGTCATCCACTTCTGCGCTTCTTTGGAAGCTTTAAGAGCACCTTCATAATCTCCCAAATCATATTTAGAATTTACTTGCGCGGCATTTATAATTCCCACAATTCCGAAAGGCAGACAGCAAAATATGGTCACTAAAATGGATTCTATCAAGTAATTTTTTGGTGGATGTTGGTTCATAATGAATCTTTTTTTCGATTTAATTTTGTAATACCAAAGTATGAAAAAAATTAAATAATTTGAAGGATTTAGTGATTTACCTGAAAAAAAAGAATGTTTTAAAATGACTTAAATTCTGTTAAAAGAATCTTGGCAAGTAAATCGGAAAATATTTTAATACAGTTGCCGGCTGGAATTCTCATTAAAATTATTGTTATAAAACCGTGATTTATGCTATATTTTTATACGAATTTTAGACATTTTATTTTGTTGAATTTCAATGAAATATGATTTTTGTCTTGTATTAATAAGAAAATAACGATTTTTAAATTATTTATTTTAGTACGTTTGCATTTTGTTCAAATAAAAAATTTATGATTATAAACACCGAACTTGAATTAAAAGGAAATCAATTTCCTTCAAAAATAATTTCCTATAAAAAAGATGTTGACACGCTCTATTTTAGGAGTGAAAATAATGTAGTGTTACAGCTTACTGTACAGAGAGACAGTGTGTTGCGTTTTCGTTATACCACAACTTCAATATTTGAAAATGATTTTTCTTATGCCATAACACGTTATGCGAGCAGGGGATTTAACCATCTTGAAGTAACCGAAGACGAAATCAATTATATCATTACCACTTCAAAGTTAATTTGCCATATATCAAAAGAAGATATGAGAAAATCTATTTTTGATGCAAAAGACAATACACTTATTTCTGAAGATGAACTTGGTTTTCATTGGGAAGAAAGTTACGAATTTGGAGGCAATATTGTAAAAATGTCCAAAAATTCACAAGAAAAAGAAAGTTATTACGGATTGGGAGATAAACCGGTTGCCTTAAATTTAAAAAGCAAACGATTTGAGAATTGGGTGACCGATTCTTATGCATTCGACAAAGATACTGATCCAATTTATAAAGCAATTCCATTTTACACAGGATTGCATCACGGAAAAGCTTACGGCATATTTTTCGACAATACTTTTCGCTCCTATTTTGATTTTTGTCAGGAACGCAGAAATGTCACCAGTTTTTGGGCGCAGGGTGGCGAAATGAATTATTATTTTATTTATGGCCCTGAAATGGGTGAAGTGGTTTCCAATTATACTGATTTAACCGGAAAACCGCACGAATTGCCGCCGCTTTGGGCCTTGGGATACCACCAATGCAAATGGAGTTATTATCCGGAATCTAACGTAAAAGAAATCACCAATAAATTTAGAGAACTTAGAATTCCTTGTGATGCTATTTATTTAGACATCGATTATATGGAGGGTTTTAGGTGTTTTACCTGGAATAAAGAATATTTTCCAAATCCCAGACGAATGGTGAAGGAATTGGCTGATATCGGTTTTAAAACTGTAGCTATTATAGATCCTGGAATTAAAATAGACAATGATTACAGCGTTTTTAAGGAAGGACTTGACAAAGATTATTTTTGTAAACGTGCCGATGGTCCTTATATGAAAGGAAAAGTTTGGCCGGGAGAATGTTATTTCCCCGATTTCACCAAACCTGAAGTCCGCGAATGGTGGTCGGGTTTATTCAAAGAACTTATCGAAGATATTGGTGTAAAAGGCGTATGGAACGATATGAACGAACCCGCAATTATGGATGTTCCCGGAAAAACTTTTCCGGATGATGTAAGGCATAATTACGACGGAAATGAATGCAGCCACAGAAAGGCGCACAATATTTATGGAATGCAAATGGCAAGAGCCACTTACCAAGGATTAAAAAAATTCTCCTATCCAAAACGTCCTTTTGTGATTACAAGGGCTGCTTATGCCGGCACACAACGCTATTCATCAACTTGGACAGGTGACAATGTGGCGACTTGGGAGCATTTAACCATTGCAAATTTACAGGCGCAACGTATGTGTATGTCGGGATTTTCCTTTGTTGGATCAGATATTGGCGGATTTGCGGAGCAACCAAATGGCGAACTTTACGCGCGCTGGATTCAGTTGGGAATTTTCCATCCATTTTGCAGAACACATTCATCAGGCGACCACGGCGACCAGGAACCTTGGGCTTTTGGAGATAACATTACTGATATTGTCAGAAAATTCATTGAAATCAGGTACCAATTGTTGCCTTATTTATATACGGCATTTTGGCGTTATGCCACAGAAGGCATTCCGATTTTGAAATCCTTGGTTTTATATGATCAGGCAGATGTGCATACGCATTACAGAAATGATGAATTTGTGTTTGGTGAAAAAATACTCGCCTGCCCAATTACTGAGCCAAATGCCAAAGGAAGAAGAATGTATGTTCCTGAAGGAAATTGGTATAATTTCTGGGACAATAGTTTGGTTATTGGCGGAAATGAGGTTTGGGTTGATGCTGATTTGGACAGTATGCCCATTTTTGTGAAAGAAGGCGCCATTATCCCAAAATATCCTATTCAGCAATATGTTGGAGAAAAGGAAATAACCGAGCTTCATTTGGATGTATTTTTTAAATTCGGGAAAGAAAAATCTCAGGTTTATGAAGATGCCGAAGATGGATTCGATTATAAAAAAGGAAGATTTAGTTTACGAAATTTCAATCTTTTGGGCAAAGAGGATTCCTTGACCATTCAACAATTTAAATCTGGAAAATTTATTACTTCCTATGAAACTTTTGAAATTAATTTAATAGGTTTGCCTTTTGAAATTAAAAAAGTGGAGGTGGACAATGTTAAAATTGATTTGGAGTCAAGTCTTAAAGGAAATATTTTAGTTATTTCAAAAGAGTTTACAGAACTTCATATTATTGGCAGAAAGGCGATAATTGTTGATTAAAGAATTTTTTCCATTAAAATAATTCTAAAAAAAAGCTTCCCGATTTTCGGGAAGCTTTTTAAATTCTAGAAATAAAAATTTTATTTAAGTATTATATTCAATCTTGCAAAAAGGAAACGTCCTCCAATTCCAAATTGTTGCGCCCTTCTTGACCAGTCAAATTTACCGCCGCTTCTGTTGTTTTGGTCACCAGTTACATCAGGTTGCAAATCTTGTGCAGCTCTGTCTGGGTAAATGTCAAATAAGTTATTTGCCCCAACGGTAACTGTGGTGCTTCCGGATACTTTATAGCCAAAAGATAAATCTGTGACTAATTTTGATCCAAAAACTTGTTGATTGGCAACTGTTGTGGTAGCTTCGGTAACTTCTCCAAACCAAACGTTTCTTAAAAAAACATTAAATTTATCGGTGGTTAAACTGTTCGATAAATTTATTTTTGTTCTTGGTACCGATTCTTCTAAGTAAACCCTGCTGTCTTCAGGGAAATAGGTGCCAACCAATCCCGCATTTATCAAAACATCAGATGCTTTAATATCTCCAACTTTTATTGTTTTGGAAAAAGTACCTGACAAATCCGATTTTAACTTGGCGTTGCTGCCTATTAGCGCATCGTGAGTTATTACCACATCCACACCTTTTGATTCTGTATCAATGGCATTTGCGAAAAATGAAGCGGCCGAAGCATTCGCTTGTTTTAACAACAAATCTAATTCAGAACCTGTATTATTATTCGGATTGGCATCAGTATCGCTAATTCCAAATTGACCAGTATAAACAATCCTGTCGTCAATGGCCACAAAATAGCCGTCAACGGTAAATGTTAAATGCATTTCAGGTAATTTAGAGGTAAAACCAACACTGACACTTCTAGATTTTTCCTCTTTTAATTGTGGGATTCCTAATAATTTTGCAGGTCTGCTATCATTAGCAAATGTCCCGACTTCTACAGGGTTACCTAAGTTATTAAAAATTGTAGACGTAGAATTGAAATTCAATTGGTGTAAAGAAGGCGCTCTAAAGCCAGTATTTAACGCGGCTCTAATATTGGTGTTTTCACCCGCTTTTATTCTTGTGGCCACTTTAAAATTTAAGGTAGAACCAAAATCGGAATAATCTTCATAACGCACGGCACCACTCAATAATAAATTATCAGTAACATCTGCTTCAACATCAAAATAACCCGCAACGCTGCTTCTTCCGCGAGACAATTCGTTTGCAGGACTAAATCCAGGAAAAACTTGTGAACCTCCTTGTCTTGCAGTTCCAAAGAAATCTTTGGAGGGACTTTGAGTTGGCAATGTTATCACTTGCCCGTCGGCTGTATATTGTGCATATGAAGCCAGTTCCCCAGCTATAATTTCATAATTTTCCAAACGATATTCAGCACCAAAAGCAATATTTAATCCAGCCATAGTGTCTTCAAAAAATTGACTGATGTCTAGATTGGTGGTGTTTTGCGCAAAGGAAAATCCGCCGGCATCAAAAAGGGTTGGGGATGCTTTTTGCATAGAGGCATTGAAGGTATTTCCAATCGTATACATAAAAGCATTTTTCCCCCAAGTATTGCTAAAATCTACTTCCCAGTCCGATACTTTGCCTTTTATGCCCACCGAAAAAGATTTATCTTTGATATTGGAATTAATTTCAGGTAAAAAACCATTCATATAAGCAGGTGTGTAAGTTCTATCATTATTAGGTAATCTGTAAAACCCAGCAGAATTTCCGGTTCTCGAACTCATGCCTGCAACAGCATACAATTCAGTGCCATCGTCATTTAACGGAAGTGAAAAGTTTGCAAAGAAACGACCGCCACGTAAAGCCGATTGTCCAACTCTCATATTGAAATCACTTCTTTCCAAACCGCGCGCAGCCAACTCGGCAGTGGTGTTATCGGCTTTTAAAATATTCCGTAATTCAGCTTTTGTTGCATTTGGATCTAAATTTAGTCCGGCCGCATTTCCATATTGAATAACATCGGCAACATCATCATCCAACAATTTTGATAAATCATAACCTGCATTGTTTGCAAATCTTTCAACGGTATTGTACAGATTGAAAATATTATCTCCTAGCTCTTTCATCCTGCTGTAATCTTCCCGAACATCAAAATCTCCTGTAAAGTTGATAAATCCGCCTTTATCTCCCAATTGTAAACCGTAGTTTGCACTTACGTTTGTTGTTTGCCCATCAACCCCGCCTGTTTGTTCGTTGGCGTATTCTGAGAAGTTAGCGCCGCTTGTAACATTTAGGTTTAGTTCATTGGTGCTTCTTTTTAATACAATGTTAATAACGCCGGCAATGGCATCAGAGCCATATTGCGCTGCGGCACCATCCCTTAATACTTCAATCCGTTCTATGGAAGCGGCCGGAATTGCATTTAAATCTGTACCAACACTTCCTCTCCCAAAAGTTCCGTTCACATTTACCAGTGACGAATTGTGCCTTCTTTTTCCATTAATCAAAACCAAAACTTGATCTGGTCCCAAACCTCTTAAAGAAGCAGGGTCAATATGGTCAGTACCATCTGCAATTGTTTGTGTGTTTGATGTAAATGAAGGCGCCACATAGTTTAATATCTGGTTTAAGTTTACTTGAGGACCAGCTGTAATTAGTTCCGCCACATCAATAACATCAACAGGAACGGCAGTATCAACAGAGGTTCTGTTCGGATTTCTTGACCCAACTACCACCACTTCTTTTAATGCAACTCCTGAAATCAAGACAACATTAAATATTTTAGTGCCGTCCATTTCTAGTTTCTTTTCATTGTATCCAACATAAGAAAAAATAAGATTTTCTCTGCTTTGAACCATAATGGCATAAGCGCCATTAAAATCGGTTGTTGTACCTCTTGAGGTACCTTCAATAGTTACAGAAACACCAGGTAACGGCTGGTTATCTGAGTCTGTTACTTTCCCTGTAACTTGATACGATTGTGCATAAATTGCCATCGTAAAAAGGGAAAAAATCCCTAAGATTAATTGTTTTTTTGAATTCATGTTTTGTGTTTTTGTTAATTAATGTGGGCAATATATAAATAAAATTTAACTTTTAATTAACTATTATGAAACTAATGTTACTAAATTTAAAAAAAATAATGAATTTCGCATTACATTTATGAAACAACAAAGGTTTTTGAAATTTATTTTTTTAATGAATAGCTAAACTTTTAATGGTCTTCTCAAATAATATAAAAATTGAAATCGCACAAGAGCGGTTTATTTTTGCGCAATTATGTATATTTGATTTGTTAAAAATTAAAAAGAAATCAAAATAAACACAATATGAAACTTTTAGAAAACAAAACTGCTTTAATTACGGGAGCAACCAGAGGAATAGGAAAAGGAATAGCCCAAACTTTCGCAAAACATGGAGCAAATGTTGCTTTTACTTTTAGTTCTTCACTTGAAGCGGCCCAAGAATTGGAAAAAGAATTGATGAGTTATGGCGTAAAAGCAAAAGGATACCAGTCAAATGCCGCAAATTATGAGGCTGCCCAAGAATTGGCGGCAGAAGTTATTAAAGAATTTGGAACGATAGATATTTTGGTGAACAATGCAGGGATTACAAAAGACAATTTGTTGATGCGAATTTCTGAAGAAGATTTTGACACGGTGATTGAAGTGAATTTAAAATCGGTTTTCAATTTAACAAAAGCTGTAATTCGGCCAATGATGAAGCAACGATCGGGATCCATTATCAATATGAGTTCGGTGGTTGGGTTAAAAGGAAATGCCGGACAAGCAAATTATGCAGCTTCAAAAGCCGGAATTATCGGTTTTTCTAAATCCGTTGCCTTGGAGCTGGGCTCAAGAAATATTAGAAGCAACGTGATTGCACCTGGATTTATTGAAACAGAAATGACCGCCAATTTACCTGAAGAAACAGTGAAACAATGGAGAGATGCCATTCCGTTAAAACGCGGCGGAACGCCTGAAGACATTGCAAATGCTTGTGTATTTTTAGCTTCGGATATGAGTTCTTATATTACCGGACAAACATTGAGCGTTGATGGGGGAATGTAAAGCTCCCTAATCCCCAATGTCATTAAGTTAAGGAAATATTTGTCATTGCTTCGCCAGTTCGCTATCGCTCGTGTCCGACAAAGGAGGAATCGCAACAAATGAGCACGTATGATGAGATTCCTCGTACCTCGGAAGGACAAAAATAATGCATAAATGCCTTAACTTAATGACATTGCCCTAATCCCTGCCTAGCCGGCAGGCAGGCCCGAAGGGGGAATTTTGAAAGTGTAATACGGACAACATTTACCAGATTTTGATAATTAAAGACTACTTGACTTTAAATGGAAACTGAAAAATTGTTATTGATAATTTTAGCGGTATTTGTAGCGCTTTTTATAGCTGTTTTTCAATATCTATGGAAAAATACAGCGCGAAGCCAATTGGATTATTGGCTTTCCTTTTTTAGATTTTTGACTATTTTTTTGATTTTATTGTTATTGATAAATCCTTCATTAAAAAAAAACAATATTGAAATTATAAAACCAAATTTATTGGTTGCGGTTGACAATTCTAAATCAATTAAATTCAACTCGCAAAACGAAGCTGTTCAAAATTTAGTAGAAAAAATCAAAACGGATTCGGAATTAAATAACAAATACAACATCAGTTTTTATGGTTTTGGATCCGGTTTATATCCATTAAATGAGTTAAATTTTGAGGAAAGCCAAACCAACTTAGCATTGCCTTTTCAAGAATTTTCAAAATTGCATAAAACGGGCACAAGTCCGGTTATTTTAATTTCCGACGGAAACCAAACCGTTGGAAACAGCGTTGAATTTGTAAATTATAAAAGTCCGGTTTTTCCATTTATTGTTGGCGACACCACTGTTTTTGAAGATATCTGCATCAGCCAGTTAAACGTAAATCCGTTTGCTTTTAGAAATAATCAATTGCCTGTTGAACTCTTTATCAACTATACAGGAAATAAGCCTGTTACAAAAAATCTCAACATTTATCACAAAGGAACCAAAGTTTATTCCGAGCAATTTCAATTTTCAAAATCACAAAATGTTAAAACAGCCAAATTTTTTTTAACGGCCGCAGCCAAAGGAACACAATTTTATGCCGCTACTGTTGATCAGTTGGAAAATGAGCAAAACACGCAGAACAACACCAGAAATTTCAGCATCAACGTTATTGAAGAAAAATCCAAAATTCTTATTTTAACATCTATCGTCCATCCCGATTTGGGAATGCTGAAAAAAGCTATTGAAAGCAATAAACAAAGAACCGTAACCACGTCAACTGCAGTAAATTTTAAAGGCAATATTACTGACTATCAATTGGTTATTTTATATCAACCTACCTCTTTATTCAAAAATGTTTTTGCAGAAATTAATCAAAAGAAGCTAAATTATTTTGTGATTACAGGGAGAAGCACTGATTGGAATTTTTTAAACAGCATTCAGGGAAGTTTTTCAAAAATAATAAGTTCAGAACTGGAAAATTTCCGTCCGATTTTCAATGCCAATTACGCTGCTTTTTTAAGTGCCGATATTGATTTTTCAAATTTTGCGCCCATTGAAGACCGTTTTGGGGAAATTGCCTTTTCTGTTCCGTACCAGTCCTTATTATTTCAAAAAATAGGAAATATTGAAACAAACAAGCCATTATTGGCAACTTTTGAAAACAGCAGCCAAAAAGCTGCCGTTTTATTGGGGGAAAATTTCTGGCGCTGGCGGATGAACAGTTTTGTGGAAAATAAAACTTTTGAACGTTTTGACGGATTTTTGGCCGGTTTAATTCACTATTTAGTTTCAACAGATTCAAAAAGCAGGCTGAACGTAACTGCGAATCCCATTTATTATGCGAATGAAACCATTCAAATTTCTGCAAGTTATGTGGATGAGAATTTCAATTTTGACAATAGAAGCAAACTTTGGATAACAGTTTCAAATGAAGCATCAAAATTCATCAAAAAAATTCCATTGGCGGTATTAAATAATAGGTTTGTGGTGGAACTTCCTACAATTCCTTTTGGGGAATATGCCTATACTGTTTCAGTTGAAAATACAAACAACAGCGTTTCAGGCAGTTTTAAAATTCTGCCGTTTGAAATTGAAGCGCAATTTGCCTATGCCAATGACCAACTCTTAAAAAAAGTGGCAAATGAGACAGAAGGATTCACATTTTATAACAGTCAGGCACAAAATTTAATAGATTATTTACTAAAGGATGAAAGATTTAAAAGCATTCAAAATAACACCATCTCAAAAACACTTTTGATTGATTGGAAATGGATTCTGGGAATGATTGTGTTGACATTAAGTTTTGAGTGGTTTACACGAAAATATTATGGTAGGATTTGAGCTATTTTCCAAAATATAGATAAATAATCACATTTATTAAAAATAATTGGTTGATATTCAGTATTTTAAATTATTAGGCAAATTTAGCTGTTTTAATTTTCTTTCGTATATTTGAACAATATACTAAACTCTAAAACAGAAAAAAATGAGCAACGGACAATTACAATTGCCAAAAACTTTAATGCCAATAATAATAGGTGTCATTATACTTGTTATTTTATTATCAAAATCAACAACAACAATCAATTCTGGAGAAGTAGGGGTGTTATATAAAACATTTGGAGGCGGTGTGGTTACCGATATGGCTCCTTTAGGTGAGGGATTTCATGTGGTGGCTCCCTGGAACAAAGTATTTGTTTACAATGTGAGACAGCAAGAATTGTTGGAAAGAGAGATGTTGGTTTTATCGGCCAATGGTCTTGAAATTAAACTGGATGCTTCAGTTTTATATCAGCCAACAGCTGCTACAGTTGGATTATTGCATCAAACAAGAGGCCAGGATTATCTTTCAAGTGTTATAATTCCTGCCGTACGTTCAGCTACAAGAAGCGTGGTTGGAAGATATACGCCAGAGCAATTATATTCTACAAAAAGAGATGCTATTCAATCTGAAATTTTTGAAGAGACAAAAAAAATTGTGGAACCACAATACGTTCAGTTAAACGCTATTTTGGTAAGAGATGTAACTTTACCGCCTACAATTAAAACAGCAATTGAAAGTAAATTAAAGCAAGAGCAGGAATCTTTGGAGTATGAATTTAGGTTGATAACTGCTGCAAAGGAGGCCGAAAAACAAATTATTGAGGCGAAGGGTAAGGCAGACGCCAACCGAATATTAAGCGCTTCATTGAATGATCAAATTCTTCAGGACAAAGGGATTGAAGCCACTATTAAGTTATCTGAATCTCCTAACAGCAAGGTTATTGTAATTGGAGGCGGAAAAAGCGGTATGCCAATTATATTGGGGAATCAGTAAATATTCAATTTAAATACAAATTAAAAAATGCACTCAATTGGGTGCATTTTTTATTTCAGAAATTGAAATATCCCTCTTGTTTTTTGAAATTTAGGAAACAAACATTCCATATCTTCTATAATTATTCCATTGTATTCTTTTGGTTGATGAAAGGCTCGCAAAAGGAACATTTTTTTTGTTTTTTTCTGACTGGTTTAAATCGGTAGTTTTCATAATAGTAAGTTTTTATTTGTTGTTATTTTATTAATAGACGCATAAAAACAAATATTGTTACAGTACTATGTATAAAATAGTACTGCATTAACATAATTTTAACTAATGTGCTATATGATAATGGTTTAGTAGGGGATAGGTTAATCTAATTGGTGGTATTCGGCTAGAGTTTCATTTAAAACTTCAATAATAATGTTGCAGCCTTTGTATATTTCATCTTCTGAAATGGTAAGCGGCGGCGTTATTCTCAAAGCTTTTCCTTCAAACAAAAGCCAGAACATAATCAAACCTCTATCTAAACATTTTAAAATTATTTTAGAGGCCATTTCGCTGCTTTCAACCATTGGCGCAAGCATAAGTCCT
This sequence comes from Lutibacter sp., assembly GCA_030683995.1. Classification (GTDB taxonomy): domain Bacteria; phylum Bacteroidota; class Bacteroidia; order Flavobacteriales; family Flavobacteriaceae; genus Lutibacter. Next base: position 238,818 of record JAUXPH010000040.1, on the reverse strand, counting down.
CTACCTCTAATTTCTGTAATTAAAGGATGAACCAATAATTTTCTGAATAAAGATTCTTTTTGAAGTGTTTGTGCTATTAAATCTGAACTAAGTAATTCTTTGAGCGTGGCCAATGCTGCAGCAGCGATCACCGGATGACCGCCAAAAGTGGTGATATGTCCAAGTTTTGGATGTTGTTTTAAACAGTCCATAATTTGAAAGGAAGAAATAAACGCGCCAATAGGCATTCCGCCCCCCAAACCTTTTCCTGCAACAATAATATCGGGAACAACATTGTAATTTTCAAATCCGAAGAGTTTTCCCGTACGTCCAATTCCCGATTGAATTTCATCTAAAATGAGCAAAGCGCCAACTTCAGCACATCGATCTTTAACTTTTTTTAAATAATCATTTTGAGATTCAATAAAACCTGCGCCGCCTTGGATGGTTTCTAAAATAACGCCTGCTGTACGGTTGGTAATTTTATTTATATCGGTGAGATTGTTAAAAGTGATAAATTTAATGCCCGGAATTAATGGCCTGAAAGCACTGTTTTGTTCTTCGGCACCGCAAACACTCATAGCGCCTTGCGTATTGCCGTGATAGCCATGTTTTGCCGCAATAATTTCACTTCTTCCGGTAAAACGTTTTGCCAATTTCAAAGCTCCTTCTGTTGCTTCGGTTCCTGAATTTGTTAAATAAACGGTTTCTAAGGGTTGTGGTAAATTATCTGCCAATAACTTACACAAATCAACTTGGGGCTGTTGCACAAATTCGCCATAAACCATTACGTGGGTGTATTTATCGACCTGATCCTTTATGGCTTGTGAAATTTTTTGGTGATTGTGTCCCAGTGTATTTGCAGAAACTCCGGCCACAAAATCTAAATATTCTTTGCCGTCAGCCCCATAAATATAACATCCATTGGCGTGCGAAATTTCTATGGCCAATGGGTGAGGGGATGTTTGTGCTTGGTATTTGAAAAATTCTTCTTTCAATTTTTAGTAACTTCTTTTGCTGTAGTTCCTGTTTTTACTTTAGTTTCTATTTTTTTGGCATCTAAATCATCATAAATAAAAATACCATCTTTGTTGAGCGGACGTTCATTTTCCCTCCAAATAAATCCTTTTAAAAGTTTTTCATTTTCAGGGAGTTTAGATGGCGGATAGGTCTTTCCATCAGGTTTTTCAATAAAATCGATGATTTCAATTTCATTATTTGCCAAAGTGATAAAAATATTTTTGCTGCTTTTCATTCTGGTAATTCCCACCAATTCCTGAAGATCATTTCTAACATAGAAAACAACTTCACTATTTCCGACAACATCCAATGATTTGAGTGCATTTTTTTCAAATCGCCCGTACATATTTTTACCTTTCAATTGGCTATATCCTGCAGAATCTTTTTGCACCATAAAGGCATTGTTCAATATTTTTAAGGAGTCGAGTTGCTCTGTTTTTGGGTTCGATATTAAATGAATGGTGTCTCCTGTTATTTGATTTCCTTGCGTCCACATCACCGGATTTACAAGCAATTTGGTTAAACCTGTTTTTTCGAAGGTTATTAAAGAATCGCATTTCCCCTGCAAATCGGATTTAAAGAATTTAACGCGATTAAAAGCCCGCACGATGCGATCTTCAACTTTTCCGGTGACCATTAATTTATCGCCATGAATAAAAACAGAATCCTTTTCAATGAGTGAAATTGCCACAGCTTTTTTGGTGATAAAAACAGAATCTTTCAGTTTAAAATATTCGGCATAGCCACCTTTAATAATTGATTTATTGATGGTGTCCACCACAATGATATTGCCGGTTGCTGAAGCAAATTCAATGTTTTTATTGTAGTATAAGCTATCGCCCTCAATGGTTCTGTCGTTATAAAATATCTTAGAATTTTTTAGAAAATGCGAAATATTTGTTTTTGAATTATGGTGTCCTTTTTCGGTATAAATTGAATTTTGCTTGCTTGTGATGGTTGATGGGCCATGCAAATCGGCAATTCCTGTATTGGTATAATAATCGAGATGGTTTGAAACCACTTTACTGTCTATATTGGTAACCACGACATTGGTAAATGCCTGAAATTTTTTGGTGCGTAAATAGTAATCGCCAATTCTGCTTTTTAAAACATTGGTTGCATCGGTAATGGTTCCGCCACTTTTGTAATAAAGTTGCTGTGTTTCCCTGTTAAATTTTAAAGTATCCGTTTGCAGTGTCATCATATCATCTTTCAAAACTACATTCCCCCAAGAAGTCGCTATTTTTGAATTGGCGTCATAATCGGCATATTTGCTGGTTTGAACAATGGTGTCACCCTGATTTATGACAACGTTTCCCATCGCTTTTACCAACTTTTTTTCTTGATAAATATAGGCTTTGTCACAACGCAATGTTGCGCCTTCGTGTTCGATAAAAACATTTCCGACAGAAATTGTTGCTCCTGGATATTCAGGTTTTACGAATGTGTTGTCTGCGCTAAGGATTTTAATTTTTTTTGTTTGGGAAAATCCTGAAATACTGACAAATATGATTACGACGTAAAGTAATTTTTTCAAACTTATTTATTTTGTTACAAAACTAATGAAAAAGTAGGATGTAATTTCTAAAACCAATTAAAATAAAAAAGCTTCAAATTTTGAAGCTTTTTTGTTTTTATCTTATAATTGTTTGCTTTCTATCCGGACCCACAGAAACAATTTTTATGGGAACTTCAACAAAATCTTCAATAAACTTAATATAATCGGTCAGTTCTTTTGGCATTGATGCTGCGCTTGTCATTCCTGTTAAATCTTGTTTCCAACCTTTAAATTCGGTATAAATAGGTTTAACATTATGTTCTTCAATGTTATAAGGCAAGTGGCTAATTTCCGTTCCTTGATAGTTGTATGAAGTACAAGCTTTTAGTGTAGAAAATCCTGAAAGTACATCCCCTTTCATCATAATTAATTGGGTAACGCCACTAATTTGAATCGCATATTTTAACGCTACCAAATCCAACCAGCCGCAACGGCGCGGTCTTCCTGTTGTGGCGCCAAATTCCTGTCCAACTCTTCCCATGGTTGCACCGTCTTCATCAAATAATTCGGTGGGAAACGGACCAGAACCAACACGTGTGGTATAAGCTTTGAATATTCCAAAAACTTCGCCAATTTTATTTGGCGCAATGCCTAAACCTGTGCAAGCGCCAGCTGCTGTGGTGTTGGATGATGTCACAAAAGGATAGGTTCCAAAATCGATATCTAACATCGAACCTTGAGCGCCTTCGGCCAAAATGGTTTTATTGTTTTTTATGGCTTGGTATAAATATTCTTCACTGTCTATAAAAGGAAGTTGTCTTAATACCTCAATGGCTCCAAAAAATTCTTTTTCCAATTCCGGTAAATCATATTCAATTTCAACTTTAAAGAATTCAAGCATATTCAGGTGTTTCTCTGTCAATGCATGGTATTTTTCTTTCCAGTCTTCCAATTCTAAATCGCCAACGCGCATACCGTTTCTTCCGGTTTTATCCATATAAGTTGGGCCAATTCCTTTTAAGGTTGAACCAATTTTAGCTTTTCCTTTTGAAGTTTCACTCGCTGCATCTAATAAACGATGCGTTGGTAAAATTAAATGTGCTTTTCTGGAGATTAACAGTTTAGATTTTATGTCTAAATTAAATTTTTCTAAGTTTTCTAATTCTTTTTTAAATATTACGGGATCAATCACAACGCCATTTCCTACAAGATTCATCGCATTTTTATGAAAAATACCAGAAGGAATGGTATGTAAAACGTGTTTATGCCCATCAAATATTAAAGTATGCCCTGCGTTTGGACCACCCTGAAATCGAGCAATAATATCGTAATTAGACGTGAGGACGTCTACAATTTTGCCTTTCCCTTCATCTCCCCATTGCAGTCCTAGTAATAAATTTACAGCCATTTGTTAAATTATATATTAATTGTTGTTTGTTTTTTTCGTTCCGTAGAAATAAAGTGAATGTTTGTGAATATCAATATTAAAAGTTTCTTCAATGTTTTTTTTTATAATTTGAACTCGTGGATCGCAAAATTCTATGACTTCACCGGTATCGGTTAAAATAACGTGGTCGTGTTGTTTGTCGAAATATGATTTTTCGTAGAATGCCTGATTTTGGCCAAACTGGTGTTTTCTTACCAAACCTGATTCCAATAATAATTCAATGGTATTGTAAAGTGTGGCTCTGCTCACCCTATAATTTTTGTTTTTCATTTGGATATAGAGTGACTCAATATCGAAATGATGGTCCAAATTATAGATTTCGTGCAAAATAGCAAATCGCTCAGGCGTTTTTCTATGACTGTTTGCTTCAAGAAAACTTACAAAAACAGCCTTTACAATTTTTTGATCTTCATTACTCATAATTATCGAAATTGAGTTTTAAAACTGAACAAATTTAATGCTATTTTTTTAATAAAGGGACAGGTAAGTTGCATATTTATTAACTTTGAATTGTGAACAAATTTAATGTTTATAAATTCTGTCTACCGTATCAATACCCTCAATTTTTTTAAGGTTGTCACATAATTTTTGAAGCTGTGATCTGTTTTTGACACTCACCGTAATGTTTCCTTCAAAAAGTCCATCATCACCTGAAATATTTAAATTATGAATATTTACGTTCATATTATTTGAAATAATTTGGGTAATTTCATTCACCAATCCAACGTGGTCAACCCCGTAAATTTTTATGATGGCTTTAAACTCCTGTTTTGTGGAATCTATCCATTTGGCATTTAAAACCCTGTAAGCATAATTTGCCTGTAAACTGATGGCATTTGGACAGTCTTGTTTGTGAATTTTAATGCCGTCGTTTATGGTGATAAAACCAAACACTTTATCACCCGGAATTGGGTTACAGCAGGGAGACATTTTATAATCCAATTGTTCTTCTTCTTTACCGAAGACCAAAGAATCATACTTGTCTACAATTTCATCTTTTTCAATAAGTTCCTGCTTGGTTGCGCTGCGTTTAATTCTATTTTTAAAGAAACTTACAAAAGCATTGTTTCGTTTGTGAATGAATTCCTTTAACATAGGGTTGTCAATTGAACCAATACCCATTCTGTAAAATAAATCCTGGCTTGTTCTCAGTTTAAAATGCGTAACAAGCTCATTGACCACTTTTTCATTGAGATCAATTTTTAAATGTTTGAGTTTTCGCGTTAAAATCTCTTTTCCTTCTTCGGCTATTTTCTTTTGGCTTTCTTTTAAAGCGTTTTTTATTCGATTTCGCGCTCTGGCAGTTACCACAAAATCTAGCCATCCTACAGTTGGTTTCTGACTTTTTGAAGTAATTATTTCTACCTGGTCGCCACTTTGCAAAACCTGACTTATCGGTTTTAACTTTCCATTTACTTTTGCGCCTCTACAGTTCATTCCAACTTGAGTATGAATGGCGAAGGCAAAATCCAATGCAGTGGCATTTTTAGGTAACGCTTTTAAGTCTCCATTTGGCGTAAATACAAAAATTTCTTTGGCATAAAGATTTAATTTAAAATCTTCCACAAAATCCAATGCACTGCCGTTGGCATTTTCAAAAGATTCCTTAATTTTATTCAACCAGTCTTCCAACCCGCTTTCACGCTCATTCGCATTTTTATATTTATAATGGGCAGCATAGCCTTTTTCGGCTATTTCATTCATTCTTTCTGAGCGAATTTGCACTTCAACCCATTTTCCCTGCGGACCCATTACGGTAATATGAAGCGATTCGTAACCGGTAGATTTTGGTTGGCTGATCCAATCGCGTAACCTGCTTGGATTTGGTCTAAAATGATCAGTTACAATAGAATATATTTTCCAGGCATCAAATTTCTCATCTTTTTGCGTTGATTTGTAGATGATTCTGATGGCAAATTTGTCGTAAATCTCATCATAATTAACCCCTTGGGAAAGCATTTTTTTATGAATGGAATAAATCGATTTTCTGCGGCCTTTTATGAAATATTTAAACCCCTCTTTATCTAATGATTCCCTGATAATATTGGAGAATGTTTCAATATATTTATCTTGTTCTTCCTTGCTTTGTGTAACCCTGTCCTCGATTTCATTATAAACTTCCGGTTCGGTATACTTCAACCCAAGATTTTCTAATTCTGTTTTTACGTTATAAAGCCCTAATCGGTGTGCAAGCGGTGCATAAATATACAAGGTTTCCGAAGCAATTTTCACTTGTTTGTCCGCCGGCATTGCATCCATAGTCTTCATATTGTGTAACCTGTCTGCAATTTTTATCAAAATAACCCTTACGTCATCATTTAAAGTCAAGAGCATTTTTCTAAAATTCTCGGCTTGTATGGATGCGTCCTGGTCTTTTTTTAAGTGAGAAATTTTTGTCAATCCGTAAACAATTTTTGCAACAGATTCTCCAAACATTTTCTCAATATCAGTGATAGAATAGGTTGTGTCCTCCACAACATCGTGCAATAAAGCAGCGATAATAGAAGTGGCGTGCAACCCAATTTCGTAGGCAACTATTTTGGCAACAGCGATAGGATGAAATATGTAGGGTTCTCCAGTTAGGCGGCGTTGTTTGCTATGTGCCTCCAATGCTAATTCAAAAGCTTTTCTAATTTCTTTTTTATCGGTATCCGTAAAAGTTTGATAGGCACCTTTCAACAAATCCTTGTAGCGCCTTGCAATTTCTTTATTCTCTTCTTCTATGGATAAATTGTATGTCATCGTTTAAAAATAGGGATTATAACTGATAAACCAATTTTTTGCATTTATTTTTTCAAATTTAAGAAACGTTGCAATAGCGTGGGGTGGGAGTAATGAATTTTAACATATAAATGATGTGGCGTTAAATTACTCAAACTATTTTTAGACAATTTTTTTAAGGCTGAAATCATGGCGTTTGCATTGAAATTTTCTTTAGCATAATCATCGGCCTGATATTCAAATTTTCTTGATAAAGCGTTCATAAGCAAGCTTGTAGTTTCAGAAATAGGAACATATAAAATGCCAATGGCTATAAGCGCAATATGAAAACTTGCAGTTTCAACTCCCAAAGCCTGTGACAAGGTTATATTTCCAACCAATAACGATAAAATATAGAACGTTAATCCGGTTGATAAAATGGAAAAAAACAGGTTGTAAATGATGTGTTTTTTCTTATAATGTCCAATTTCGTGTGCTAAAACAGCCACAATTTCATCAGTTTCCAAATCGTTTATCAAAGTATCATAAAGCGTAACGCGTTTTTGTTTCCCAAATCCCGAAAAATAGGCATTTGCTTTTGTGGATCTTTTAGAGCCATCAATCACAAAAACATTGTCGAGCTTAAACCCCACTTTTTTTGCAAAACTTTCAATGTCATTTTTTAATTCACCGTTTTCCAATGGCGTTTGTTTGTTAAAAATTGGGACAATCAATTTTGAATAAAAAAGATTCATAAAAACGGTAATAAAAGTCATTAAGCCCCAAGCATACAGCCAAAAATTGGTTGTAGTCAATTGATAAAACCAAGTGATTAGCGCCAAAACGCCGCCACCCAGAAAAATCATCATCAACCAGCTTTTTATTTTGTCGAACACAAATGTTTTTTTTGTGGTTTTGTTGAAGCCAAATTTTTCTTCAATCACAAAAGTAGCATAATATGAAAATGGCAGTGAAAATAGATCGCTTGCAAAAATAATGATTCCGAAGAAAATTAACGTGATGACAATGCTATTGTCGGAAAAACTTCGTGCAATTTGATCGACAAAAGCAAAACCTTCAAAAATAAAAAACAACAGTGTGGCAATTATGGAAATGATGCTTGTAACTGCTGAAAATTTGTAAGTTGCTTTCTTGTATTCCTGTGATTTTAAATATTCGACTTCATTGTAAATTCCTTCCAATTCAGCTGGAATGGCATCGTTAAAATGTTTTGCATTTAAGGAATCCATAAAAGTGTCAAATAAAAATTTAACAGTGATGATGGTGATTAAAATATAAAATAGCGTTTCCGGAGTCATCCTTAAAAAAGTTAAAAGTTAAAAGTTAAAAGTTGAAAGGTCATAGGCAATGTTATTTTTTTCTTGAAATATAGTCTATTTGTCTCTATTCTATATTCTCTGTTCTTTTTTCTGAATTATCAATTTGCCTCTGCCGCACCGCTTCAAAAAGTATAATTGCGGCACTTACGGAAACATTCATAGAATCTATGGCGCCCCGCATTGGGATAATGATCTTTTTTGAAGTGTTTTGAAGCCATTCATCGGTCAAACCGGTTGATTCTGTACCCACAATGATGGCGCTTGGTTTTTTGTAATCTATGGTTTGATATTCCACAGATGCCGTTAATGCCGCTGCGTACAAATTGATATTATGTTCCTTTAAAAATGAAATAATTTCTGATGTTGTGCCGGTCGCTATTTGTGTTGTAAAAATACAGCCAATGCTTGATCGAATAATATTCGGATTGTATAGATCTGTTTTCGGATTGGCAATCAGCACCGCATCCAATCCGGCCGCATCTGCAGTTCTCAAGAGCGCCCCAATATTTCCAGGTTTTTCAGGCGCTTCAACAACCAAAATTAAAGGATTTTTATTCTTAAATTTTATTGATTTCAATGATAAATCCTTGCTTTTTGCCACTGCCAAAATTCCTTCAGTAGATTCGCGCAAAGCCAATTTTTGGTAAACATCATTTGAAATTTCTATCACTTCAATTGGATAATCCGCAGCATTCATAAGTTTTTCAATTTCGCTTTCCTGAACAATTGAAGTGGCGGCCAAAAAGGTTTGAATTACATAATTTCCTTGAATAGCCAATGCAATTTCACGCAAACCTTCAATTAAAAATGTTTGTGTTTGCTTTCGTAAACGAGATTTTTCTTTAAGCTGAACCAATTCTTTGATGTACGAATTTTGAACGCTTGTAATTTGTTTGTGCATTTTGCTGAAATAAGCCGTAAAGATACTAATAATTAAAATTTTAAAAATATTACATTATTGAAAAAGACATATGAATATTAAGGACATTCATTTGATTTGAATAGACATAAAATCAACAATTAAATTTCAAGATGATTTACCTCCAAAACAATCAACTACAATTCGTTTGTTTTATGGTAATTTACCAAAAGCACCACCACTTTGTTATAGCTTTTCATCCCGTCTTTTTGCTTATTTGCTTTTAAAAAAGAATCGTAAAATGTTTTAAAATATTTTTCAGACCAATTTTGGTAAGATTCCCAAAATTCCTCGCTTTGCCGAATGTCTTTTAAAATTCCTTTATTCAGTTCAATTTTTAGCGCTTCAAATTTTGCCGGATCTTTTTGAGAAATTTCAAACAAACAAAAACGAACTGCCATCAAATATCCCGAGTAATTAAAATAAACATTGTCAGAATTTGTGGTTGCCAAGTACCCCATAAAATTGGCTTCGCTTTCTGAAGCAATTCCCACTTGATGTGCCAATTCGTGACAAACAATCATTGGATAAGTGTTTTTTGGAATTAAATAATTTACCTGGGCTTCGTTTGTTAACGGATTTAAATATCCGGCAAATCCCATATAAGTTAACGGCAAACTGTACAGCGAGTGTTTGACCTTTAAATTTTTATGCGGGAATTGTGTATATTTCTCTTGAAATTGATCGTAAACATTGTAGGATATTTCTTGTATTTCCGGTTTACTTAAACCATTATTTACAATGAGAGTGTCATTTTTAGTAATGGAAAGTTGCACCTGGTTGATTTTAACAATCAGTTTTTCCGTAAAATCGATCAATTCATTGGTGGAATATTTTTTAATCTCAAAATTTATGGTTTTGTAAATTGGCTGCCTAAAATAATTTAATCCCCAGTTTAAATGAAATACAAAAAAAAGAACGGAGATAAATCCGCCAATTTTAAATAAGGTGTTTATTAAGTCAATTTTTTTGTTTTTTATTGCGGTGAAAATATTTAATAGGATGAAAATAAACAAAAATGCATATAAAATATCTCCAACTGAAAATGGAATCCATCCGAAGAGCATATTTAAAAATTTAGAAATGTACCTATAGAGTCCGTTGGAATAATATTTTTCAATTTCTGTAGGAAATTGGGCAATAATTTGAAGAAAAGCCCATTGCATTACCAATATTATCGTAAGAATTTTATACGTTTTTTTACTGTCCATAGTTCAAAAATAAGCAATATTTTGTCATAAATTGGCGTTTAATCAGTTATTAACAAATTAGTTACTTGTTAACAAAATATGTTTAAAAATATAATTAAAAATTCAAGCCAAAATTGTGTTTTAACAATTACATTTGTCTCAGTAATAATTGGTATTTATAAAATTAAGGTATTTCATCTGTTTAAATTTTTATTTTTATTGGTACAGATGCAGCCTGCCTGCCGCAGGCAGGTTTGCTATTAATCATTCAACTGTATATCAAAATTTGTTATGGCTCGTTTCATAAAATTAAAAATGTAATTGATTTTTATGATAAAAAAAGATGTATATTAATGGATTCTTATTTACTTACCAAAAAATAAAATATTGTTTAACAAATAAATATAAAGTATCAAACAAGTGAAAAATTTGCAGCCCGTACAATCCTATAATCCCAAAAAGAGTACCATTATTAGCCTTGAAAAAGGTAAAATTCCGCCTCAGGCGTTGGATTTGGAAGAAGCGGTTTTGGGAGCTATGATGATTGACAAAAAGGGGGTTGATGATGTTATTGATATTTTACATCCAGAAGCTTTTTACAAAGAGGCACACCAATTAATTTATGAAGCCATATTTTCTTTATTTAAAAATTCTGAACCCACCGATTTACTGACCGTTGCAAACCAGTTGCGAAAAACCAATAATTTAGAGGCTATTGGCGGCGATTTTTATTTGGTTCGTTTAACCCAAAAAGTGGCTTCATCAGCACATATCGAATTTCACGCGCGCATCATTCTCCAAAAATTTATTCAGCGAAAATTAATCACCATATCATCTGAAATTATTGAGGAAGCTTATGATGAAACTATTGATGTTTTTGATTTATTGGATGATGCAGAAACTAAATTGTTTGAAGTTACCCAAGGAAATTTAAAAAAAGGATCTGAAACTTCTGAAGGCCTTGTTGCCCAAGCAATAAAAAAGATACAAGAAATAGGAAACAAGCAAGGAATGAGTGGCGCTCCAACCGGTTTTACGCGTTTGGATGAGCTAACTTCTGGATGGCAACCCCAAGATTTGGTAATTTTGGCTGCACGTCCGGGTATGGGAAAAACGGCTTTTGTGATGTCGATGGCAAAAAATATGGCCATAGATTTTGACCAGCCAGTTGCCATATTTTCATTGGAAATGTCGTCCGTACAATTAATTACGCGTATGATTTCCAGCGAAACAGGAATTTCTTCAGGAAAATTAAGAAAAGGAAATTTGGAGCCTCACGAATGGGAACAACTAAACGTAAAAGTTAAAAACTTATCAAAAGCACCCATTTTTATTGATGATTCTCCGTCCTTGTCCATTTTCGATTTGCGTGCAAAAGCACGTCGTTTGGCATCACAACACGGCATAAAAATTATTATTATTGACTATTTGCAGTTAATGACCGCAGGCACTGCGCAAAGAGGCGGCGGAAATCGTGAACAGGAAATTTCAACCATTTCACGAAATTTAAAAGCATTGGCCAAAGAATTGAATATTCCCGTAATTGCACTTTCGCAATTATCGCGTGCTGTTGAAACGCGTGGAGGAAGCAAACGCCCTTTATTGTCCGATTTACGTGAATCTGGTGCTATTGAGCAAGATGCAGATATTGTGACATTTATTTATCGTCCTGAATATTACGGACTTACAGAGTGGGATGATGAAGAAAGATCGCCTTGCGAAGGTCAGGCAGAATTTATTGTGGCCAAACACAGAAATGGTGGTTTGGACAATATAAGACTTAAATTTACGGCTCATTTGGCGCAATTCAGCAATTTAGATGATGGCAATGCGAGTGAATTTCATTCTAAAATGAACAACGCCATACCGCAGCGAAATTTTGCGAGTACTAAAGATGCTTTCGATGCACCCGGTAATTACGACGAAGATGATGTTCCTTTCTAAATATGTGACTTTTAAAACAAAAACGCATCACTTTTCAATCTTTAAAAAAGCATTGACAGTACTATTGTTGCTTTTTTATCATGCCGCATTTGCATCATTTATATTAATTCCTATGGATGATGTTTCACAAACAAATCACTTAAAAGCCTACGGAATTACCTATTGGTCGCTTCAAAAAGGAAACACGGCCAAATGGTTGTTAAATTACCAAGGAGGCTCTTTTTTGCTGGAAGACAATGAAGCCACCAGAAATGAATGTAAGATACGCGGCGTTACTTTTAATGTTATTTCAGATACGGAAGCGGCTAAAATTTTAGAAGAAATAAGCAGTCCGTCTCAAAATATGGAAGCTGTCACGCTCGAAAAAGCGCCTAAAATTGCAGTTTATTCTCCAAAAACAAGTCTGCCTTGGGATGACGCGGTAACCTTGGTGCTTACTTATGCCGAAATTCCTTTTGATGTTATTTATGATGAAGAAGTTTTAGAAGAGAAATTGGTTTTGTATGAATGGTTGCACTTGCATCACGAAGATTTTACAGGCCAATATGGCAAATTTTACGGCTCATACAGAACAGCGCCTTGGTATATTGAACAGAAAAAAGAAGCCGAAGAATTGGCAAAAAAACTTGGATACAAAAAAGTTTCTGAACAAAAATTGGCAGTTTCCTTAAAAATCAGGGATTTTGTTGTGGGGGGCGGATTTATGTTTGCCATGTGTTCTGCCACCGACAGTTTCGATATTGCGCTTGCTGCAGAAGGTGTTGATATTTGTGAAACGATGTTTGACGGAGATCCTGCGGAAATTGATTATCAGCAAAAAATTGATTTCAACAAAACCTTTGCATTTAAGGATTTTACCTTGGTCAGAAATCCGGTTGAATACGAATTTTCTTCTATTGATATGACCCAAAAAAGAAATATTACACGCACATCCGATTATTTTTCTTTGCAGGAATATTCAGCGAAATGGGATCCGATTCCTACCATGCTGTGCCAAAATCACACCCAATTAATCAAAGGTTTTATGGGGCAAACAACTTCATTCGATCGATCAACGGTAAAATCGAGTGTGTTGGTGATGGGAGAAAACAAATCGAACCAAGAGGCTCGTTATATCCACGGTGTAAAAGGAAAAGGAATGTTTACTTTTTACGGTGGACACGATCCTGAAGATTACCAGCATAAAGTTGGAGACCCAAAAACCGAACTTTCCTTACATCCAAATTCACCTGGATATCGATTGATTTTAAACAATGTGTTATTTCCCGCCGCCAAAAAGAAAAATCAAAAAACGTGATGTTAATAACCGCACAATAATTTTTTTATTATTTCGGTGATTCAAAATTCAAAAACAGTATTTTTGTTCCCTTATAATTAAATTTCAATAAATGCCAACAACACAACAATTGCAGGATTTTGCGCAACAAGTTAGAAGAGACATTGTTAGAATGGTGCACGCCGTAAATTCTGGTCATCCAGGAGGATCTTTGGGCTGTAACGAGTTTTTAACAGTTTTGTACCAAGAAGTGATGGATTATTCCACCAAATTTACGATGGATGGAAAAAATGAAGATTTATTCTTTTTGTCGAACGGTCACATTTCACCACTTTTTTACAGTGTTTTGGCTCGAAGCGGATTTTTTCCGGTAAATGAATTGGCAACTTTCAGAAAATTAAATTCACGTTTACAAGGACATCCAACAACCCACGACGGATTGCCGGGGATTCGTATTTCATCAGGTTCTTTAGGACAAGGAATGAGTGTTGCTATTGGTGCTGCCGAAGCAAAAAGATTGAATGGCGATTCAAAATTGATTTATTCATTGCACGGTGACGGCGAAATGCAAGAAGGTCAAATTTGGGAAGCTGCAATGTATGCCGCCGGAAAAAAAATAGACAATTATATTGCAACGATAGATTATAACGGACAACAAATTGACGGTGCAACAAATGATGTGATGCCTTTAGGCAGTTTAAAAGCCAAGTTTGAAGCTTTTGGCTGGACCGTTTTGGAGATTGAAAATGGAAATGACATTGACAGCATTAAAAATGGTTTGGCAGAAGCCAAATCTTTGACAGGTAAAGGAAAACCCGTGTGTATTTTATTGCATACCGTAATGGGTAACGGCGTAAACTTTATGATGCATACCCACGCCTGGCACGGAAAAGCGCCAAATGACGCACAATTGGAAATTGCATTAAACCAAAATCCGGAAACATTAGGGGATTACTAGGCCCCCTAACCCCCGAAGGGGGAATTAAAAAAGTTAAAAGTTAAAAGTTATAAGTTTTTTATCAATTTTTAATTTTTCATGATTATTCAATAAAAATGAAGATAGGCATTGTTTGTTATCCAACATTTGGGGGAAGTGGCGTAGTTGCTACAGAATTGGGAATGGCGTTGGCCCACAGGGGAAATCAAGTTCATTTTATAACCTATAAACAGCCTGTTCGGTTAGATTTAATTTCCAGCAATATTCATTTTCATGAAGTTTTTGTGGAAGAATACCCTTTATTTCATTTTCAGCCTTATGAATTGGCCTTGTCCAGTAAAATTGTGGAAGTGGTTGAATTGTACAATTTGGAAATACTTCACGTTCACTACGCAATTCCTCACGCATATGCGGCCTATATGGCGAAACAAATGTTGAAGGAAAAAGGAATCGACATAAAAGTTGTCACAACCTTGCATGGAACCGACATCACTTTGGTTGGAAGTCATCCAAATTATAAACCGGCTGTTGAATTTAGTATCAACAATTCCGACGTAGTTACCACAGTATCAGAAAGTTTGCGTAAAGATACCCTCAGATTGTTTAACATCACAAAAGAAATAAAAGTGATTTATAATTTTATTGATTTTGAGAAATATCCTGAAATTCATTCCGAAGATTGTAAGCGACTTTCCATTGCAAACGAAAATGAACGCATTATTGCCCACGTCAGTAATTTGCGTCCGGTAAAACGGGCTGCGGATGTTATGACTGTTTTTTACAAAATTCAGAAGGTCATTCCTTCAAAATTACTGCTGATAGGTGAAGGCCCAGACAGGGAAAGTATTGAACATCAGGCTAAAGAATTGGGAATTTTAGACAAAGTTTTATTTTTGGGAAACAGCAATGAAGTGAATAAGTTGCTATGTTACTCCGATTTGTTTTTATTGCCTTCAGAAACCGAAAGTTTTGGATTGGCGGCATTGGAAGCTATGGCGGCTAGAACGCCTGTGATTTCAACGAATGCAGGTGGTTTGCCAGAAGTTAATATCCAAGGTGTTACCGGATTTTTAAGTAATGTTGGCGATACTGATGATATGGCAAAAAACGGAATTTATATTTTGGAGGATACAGACCGATTGCAACAATTCAAACTAAACGCTTTAGCTCAGGCAAAAAGATTCAGTTTAGAAAATGTTTTGCCAAAGTATAAAGAGGTTTATAAGGAAGTGCTTGTTGATTGTTGTTAGGCTTTGTAATAATTTAATGCCTCAATAAGCAGATCTTTTTCGACGTTACAATCTAATTGAAACTGTTCAAAATCAGTTAATAATACAAAATTCACTTGTCCGCCCACATTCTTTTTGTCGTGAATTAAAAGATCGATAATTCCATCATAATCAAGAACATCAATTTCCGCTTTTCCATAAATTTTTAAAATTACTTCTTTGATGGCTTTTAAGTGTTCTGATGGAAAATTTAACAATTTTTGGGAGATAAAAGCTTCAGTAACCATGCCAATGGCAATGGCTTCTCCGTGAGTTAGATTTTCTTTGTCTTCCGATTCCAAAAAATAAGATTCAATGGCGTGACCCAGTGTGTGTCCGAAGTTCAAAATTTTGCGCAATCCCTTTTCTTTTGGATCTTTGGTGACCACTTCATTTTTAATTTCAATGGAACGATGTATCAAATTTGATATATTGCTGATAGTTAATTCTTTAAAGTTACATATCTCATTCCAAAGTTTAATATCATAAGTGATTCCGTATTTTATAATTTCCGCCAATCCGGAACGCAATTCACGGTCGGAAATGGTTTCTAAATAACGAGGATCTATCAACACCATTTCGGGATCTGAAAATAACCCGATCTGGTTTTTTAAAACACCCAAATCCACGCCGGTTTTACCGCCAACCGACGCATCAACCATACTTAAAAGGGTGGTTGGGATATTCACAAAAGCAATTCCGCGTTTAAAAGTGGAAGCCACAAATCCGCCCAAATCTGTAATAACACCACCGCCCAGGTTAATCATCAGGCTTTTTCTGTCGGTGCCCAATTCTGTCAATGCATGCCAAACGCCAGAGCAGGTATCCAAGTTTTTATTTATTTCACCGGCTTCAATCTCAATAATTTCAATTTCAGCTTCCGTTTCAAGTTCCTGCAAAAGAATAGGCAAACAATGGTTATTGGTGTTTTCATCAACCAAAACAAAAATAGCAGAAGGCTTGTATTCAGAAATATAAATATTAAGTTTTCTGTAGGCGTCTTCATTAAAGTTTACAAAGTAATTATTGGATAAAATAGGTGTCATTTCGGATAATATTTTGTGCAAATTAAAGGTAAAAAAATCAAAAAATAAACACTTTGTGGGTATCTTTGTACAAATAGAATCTACAATGGAAAAAATATTTGACAATACTGAAGTTGCCTTCGCTTTAAAATCAAATTCCGAGCTTGAAAGAGCTTATTATTTGTTTGAAATGATAAAGCGTGAGCCATTGGTTAAAATTGGTACAGCCGTTACCAAGTTTGCCCTTAAAACGCATTTGCCTGTTGAAGGTATCATCAGGGCTACCGTTTTCGATCATTTTTGTGGCGGCGTTACGGAAACCGATTGTATGTCAACAATCGATAAAATGTACAAAAAAAATGTGTATTCTGTATTGGATTATTCTGCTGAAGGCAAAGAAGTTGAAGAACAATTTGACCTGGCGATGGAAAAAACATTAAACACTATTAAATTTGGTCTTGAAAAACCAAGTATTCCATTTGCGGTTTTTAAACCATCAGGATTTGGCCGTTTTGAAATTTACCAAAAAGTAACCGAAGGTGTCAAATTGGATGGACATGAATTGGTAGAGTGGAAGCGTATCAAAGAAAGATATGACATTGTCAGCAAAGCAGCACACAAAGCAAATATTCCTTTACTGATTGATGCTGAGGAAAGTTGGATGCAACTTGCCGCTGACGATTTAATTGAGGAGATGATGGAAAAATACAACAAGGAAAAAGTGATTGTATTTGGCACCCTGCAATTATATCGTTGGGATAGACTGGATTACCTTAAGAAATTGCACAGCCGCGCCAAAGAAAAAGAATTTAAAATAGGACAGAAATTGGTGCGTGGGGCTTATATGGAAAAAGAACGCGAACGCGCCGACGAATATGGATACAAAGATCCAATTTGCGAAAACAAACCTGCCACTGATAAAATGTACAATGATGTTTTGGTCTATATGATGGAAAACATTGAGGATATGGCCATTTTTGCAGGAACGCATAACGAAGACAGTTCTTATTTATGTATGGATTTGATTGAAAAATATAATTTCGATAAAAACGATAAGAGAATTTGGTTTGGCCAATTGTATGGAATGAGCGATCATATAAGCTATAATTTAGCTGAAGCCGGATATAATGTGGCTAAATATTTACCATTTGGCCCTGTTCGCGACGTAATGCCTTACTTAATTAGACGTGCAGAAGAAAATACTTCAGTGGCCGGACAAACAAATAGGGAACTAGAATTACTGAAAAGGGAACGTGAAAGACGTAAAATTTAAGATATTTTTATAATAATTTAAAAAAAAAACTGTCATTTCCGGCAGTTTTTTTTCTGCTTTTTTTAAAGATCAAAATTCACCTAAAAACACTAAAAATAGCTCTTGAAGTCTGCCAATAATCCATATTTCCAAGTATTTGATAAAATTGGATTTTATAATAACGCAATTGGGTCATACTTAAGATATACATTAACAGTTAGTTAAGAATATTAAAGAAGGAAAATCATTGTGAAACTTTTGTGAGATAAAACAAAATAAAACAACTACTTTTGCATCGCCTAAAAAAATTAGAACATGCAATCTATCAGAAACATCGCTATTATAGCCCACGTTGACCACGGTAAAACGACTTTGGTTGATAAAATTATTGATCAAGCCCACATTTTAGATGAACGTAAAGTTCGTACCGAATTATTATTGGACAGTAATGATTTAGAAAGAGAAAGAGGAATAACCATCTTGTCGAAAAACGTGTCTATCATTTATAAAGGCGTAAAAATCAATATTATTGACACTCCTGGTCACGCCGATTTTGGTGGTGAAGTTGAAAGGGTTTTAAATATGGCCGACGGTGTTTTATTGTTGGTAGATGCTTTTGAAGGTCCAATGCCACAAACACGTTTTGTTTTAGGTAAAGCACTAGAATTGGGTTTAACGCCAATTTTGGTGGTGAATAAAGTTGATAAAGAAAATTGTACACCAGATATAGTGCACGAAAAAGTATTCGATTTAATGTGTGCTTTAGATGCAACTGAAGACCAACTTCATTTTGCCACAATTTATGGTTCAGCCAAACATAACTGGATGAATACGGATTGGAGAGAACAAACTGATAATATTGTTCCTTTATTAGACGCTATTTTAGAAAATATTCCTGAGGCTCCTTATTATGAAGGAACACCTCAAATGCAAATTACTTCTTTAGATTTTACGTCGTTTGTTGGCCGTATTGCTATCGGACGTGTATTTAGAGGCGATTTGGTTGAAGGTAAGGATTATGCGATTTGTAAAGCAGATGGTACTTTTAAAAAAGTACGTATCAAAGAACTTCATACTTTTGAGGGGATGGGCAAAGACAGGGCAGCTACTGTAAGAAGCGGTGATATTTGCGCCATAACAGGTATTGAAGGATTTGAAATTGGTGATACCATAGCAGATCTTGAAAATCCTGAACCTTTAACAAGGTTAAAAGTGGATCAGCCTACAATGAGTATGTTGTTCACCATTAACAATTCACCTTTTTATGGAAAAGAAGGAAAATTTGTGACTTCTCGTCATTTACGTGACAGATTGTACAAAGAAATTGAAAAGAATTTAGCACTTAGAGTAGAAGATACAGAGAGTGAAGACCGATTTAATGTTTACGGACGCGGAATTTTACATTTATCTGTATTGATTGAAACAATGCGAAGAGAAGGTTACGAATTACAAGTGGGAAGACCGCAAGTAATTATGAAAGAAATCGATGGCGTTAAATGTGAACCGTATGAAACACTTGTGATCGATGTTCCTGAAGAATCTTCAAGCAAAGTAATTAATTTGGTATCCTTGAAAAAAGGAGACTTATTAATTATGGAACCTAAAGGCGATTTACAGCATTTAGAGTTTTCCATTCCTTCAAGAGGGTTAATTGGTTTGCGTAATAAATTATTGACCGCAACTGCCGGCACTGCCATCATCAACCATAATTTTGTGGAGTTTAGCCCTTACAAAGGCGATTTTAATGAAGTGGTGAATGGTGCATTAATATCTGCGGAAGCAGGAAAAGCAACTGCTTATGCAATTGATAAATTGGGAGATAGAGGTATTTTCTTTATAGATATCAACCAGGAAATTTATAAAGGACAAGTTGTTGGCGAAAATAACCGACAAGATGATATGGCGATTAACCTTATAAAAGGTAAAAAATTAACAAACGTTCGTAAATCCGGAACAGATACGGCCGTAAACATTGCGCCTAAAAAAGAATTTTCTTTGGAAGAATGTATGGAGTACATTAAGGATGATGAATATTTAGAAGTTACGCCACAAAGTTTGCGTATGCGAAAAATTAATTTCAAATAAACTTTTACTTAAATATTTAGAAGCGCTTTCATTCATTTGAAAGCGTTTTTTTTGGAACATAATCAAAGAATTTTAGGTAATTCCCACCATTTTATGGTTTTCTATCTTATAAATGTCTCGTTTATTAACAGCAATAGCGTAGGTATAGAGGCTAATTTTTAGCGTTTTACAGGGTTAAATAATCATAGTTATCAACAATTTTAAATAGTTGTTTTAAAAAATGTCTCTTTTTTTCTGCCTAATTAAACATCTGGCCACAAGTTTAATAAAAACCTCAGAAATAAGATAAGTTAGCACAAATATGCCGTAAACATTGAGGTTAGGAGTGAAGTGTCATTTAATTAAAGGACGTAAAATCAAACAATTAGACACTATTATTTTAAATTTTAATATGGATTTATGAAAATAAAATGAAAGTTTTTAACAAAAATATTTGGTGGTTTTAATTTTTGTACATACATTTGATGTATATACAATAGTAGTATAGATAATTGTTGTCCCCCGAAGTTGAATAAAAATGATAAAAAGGATGCGTCAAGCTTACCTGATTATACAATTGAGAATATATTGCATACAGGTAATTGGATGAATGAAAAGTTTTCAGATCATTTAAAAGAATATGCAATATCAATTCAACAATATCAAGTATTAAGTTCTTTAAGAGAGTTGAAAGGAGAACCAGCAAATCTTTTGACATTGCAAGCCGAAATGGTGAGCAAAAATAGTAATACAACGCGTTTGGTTGAAAAATTACGGTTAAAAGGTTTGATAAGCAGAATTCAGAGTGAAGAGAATAGGAGGATGGTAGAAATTAGAATCACCGAGAACGGTTTAAATTTGTTAACTGAAATTGACGCAGTTCATGCAGAATTTAAGAATGATGTTGTGGCAGGCCTAACAGAAGAAGAAATTCTGACTTTGAATCAATTATTGGAAAAAATTAGGAATAAATAAATCAACCCCGAAAAAAATGGGTTATTTTCAAAAATAATGGGTTGTTACCCCCAATCAGTTATAAAAAATAACCTAAAATAAATTTAAGAATTAATTACGTAGTAAGAATTAATTAAAAAGTAAGAATAAGAATTAATAGTAAGAAATTAATTGGAAGTAAAAATTAAGAACCTTTAAAACCTTAAAGAATTTATGAAAAAGTAAACAACCCCTTGAGGTAGTATCACTGTAGTCACATACTTAAAAAAGCAATCCGAAAATGTTTTTACAAAGTTAGATGGTTAGTAAGAACCTTGATGCTACCTCTTTTTTTATTAAATAAGCGTTAGGAAAATAAATCAACCCCCCAACCCCCAAAACCCCTAAAAAATGAGTACAATATTATTAATTTTATTAATAGTAATTTCTCTGGCTGTTACATTTCGTATCAGTGAGTTTCAAAGCGAAATTATAAATCCCACGCCTTTGAAACATCCAATTATTAAATATTTATCTGATTTTAAGCAATTTAATTTGCTGAAATCAGATAAATATTTATGTTTAAATAAATCAGCCGCAACACATTTATCCAAAAGCCACCTTTCCCACAACGGTAACTGGAAGATAAATATTGCGGCTGCATTTTTTTTGAAATGAGTATTATCTTTAAAAGTGTTAAAAAAATAACACTGTTTTTAGATTTACTAAAAATTGAAATTACGTTTTCTTTAATGGTTTTAAAGAACTAGTTATAAAATATAAATTAAAATTTTTGAATTATGGTTTTACTAGAAAAGAATAATACCAAGAGCAATCGGGAAAAATTAAAGCGTATTTACATAAATACATTGATCCCGTATTTTAAATTTAGAAATTGCAAAGGAAGTTTAATAACTCCTAAAAAGTGCTGTATTGCATTATAAATTGAGAAAAACTGTTGTCCCCACAAATAGAAAAAAACAGTTGTAACTATCTTTTAATTGTCGTCCCCACAACGGTAGTATATAAAGATATCGATGTTACAACTGCTTTTTGAAAATTTTATTTCTTAAAAACAGCCGCGAAAATCTCGAAAAAAACTGTCGTCCCCACGAAAATTTTTTTACTGCAAGCATCACGACTGTAAATTTATGAACTTTCTTTTGACGCGGTAAATGTAAAATATAACATTTATTAATCCAATTATTTTTTGAATTAATTTTAGGACTAATTTACCTTTAAATATTAATAAATTTAGTTATTTTTAAGGGTTTTTAAAATGATACAATGATCAAAAACAGCTTCAGCCATACGTTAATTGTAAACCAAAACGATCTTGATGCACTAAATCACGTAAACAATGTCACTTATTTGCAATGGGTACAAAATGTGGCAGAAAAACATTGGAGCGCGATTTGCAATACTGAGATTGACGCGCATTATGTTTGGGTGGTCATCAGGCACGAAATCGATTATTTTTTACCGGCAATGCTGCATGACGAAATTACGGTAACTACTTATATAGGAGATTCTTACGGCATTAAATCGGAACGTATTGTGGAAATTAAAAAGGCTGGTAAATTATTGGCAAAAGCAAAAACAATTTGGTGTTTGCTCGATAAAAATACGATGAAACCTGTTAAAGTTCCAAATGAAATAATGGGTATTCTTCAGTCGAAAAAAGGCATAATCTAAGTTTTGTTTACAATGGCTTGTTTTTTTCTTCAATCCATTTCGACATATATTTTGTGCTTTTTAAAGTGTGATGCTGCAATAGGGCTCCCAAAAAGTTTTTCAATCGGTGTTCCACCATATTTTTTGTAATATTTTTAATTTTCTTCAGCAGTTTATTTTCATATTTTTCTTTTGAAAAGCAGGAATTAATGATTTCACCTCCGTTTTGCTGTGCATTCTTCCACAGTTTTTCATCCGTATACAATTCAACCGATTTTAGCGCAAATTCAATTGGATCGTCGGCAATAAATCCATTCCAGGGTAATTTACGGTGGATCGCCTCGGCGCCAATGTTTGTGGTAACGCTTGGCGTTCCAAATTTCATGGCATCAATCAATTTTCCTTTTAAACCAGCACCAAACTGAAGCGGAGCCAAACAAACTCTTGCATTTGTGAAAACATCTTCTGTATTTTCAGCCCATCCTTTTATAATAAATCCTTCCTTTTTGTTGTGTAATTGCAGTACTTTTTCCGTTGCATATGCGCCATACACATGCAATTGGGCTTCCGGTAATTTTTCGCGGATTAATGGCCAAATAACTGTTTTTAAATACTGAACTGAATTCCAATTGGGTTCATGTTTAAAATTTCCGATGGAAATAAAGTGATTTCGATCTTCGAAAGCAGGATAGGAGCAAAAGGTTTCTAAATCTATCTTGTTCAATAAAAAAGGCACATAAAGCAGCAATGATTTATCAATTTTAAAAGTCTTTTTTAATAATTTCTTTTCATATTTTGAAATGATCAGCGAAAAATCACAACGATAAATGCTCGCAATTTCTCGTTTTGCCAAATCGTTATTCAGGTGTTTTAAAGTAATTTTTTCATTATTTTGATAAGCAATTTGCCTTGCACTTCGTAAAAAATGCAAATCTTCCGTGTCCAGAATTCTGATGGCTTCCGGACAATTTTCGGCAACTCTCCAACCAAACTGTTCTTCTGTCAAAAAACGGTCAAACAAAACAATGTCCGGATTTATTTCTTTAACCAGGGCATCAAAACTCGAATCATTTAATTGAATATCAAACGTTTGAATATTTAGTGTTTCTAAATCAAGTGATTTATCTGATTTTGAGGCAGCGCAAATAAAAGTAATGGTAAAAGCATTTTTTTGAAATAATTCAATCAATTGCAGCATTCTGCTTCCGGCGGCCGTTGAATTGGGTTCAGGCCAAACAAATCCGATAATTAAAAGGTTTTTCATCTGTTTATTATTTATTTTTTATTGGTACAGATGCAGTCGCCATTAATCATTTCTGTGTGTATCAAAATTTGTCATGGCTCATTTCATCTGTTTATTATTTATTTTTTATTGGTACAGATGCAGTCGCCATTAATCATTTCTGTGTGTATCAAAATTTGTCATGGCTCGTTTCATATAAACCAAAAATAGCGATTTATTGATTTAATTCCGTAAAAACGGACATAAAAAAAGCCTGAATCATATTTTTCAGGCTTTCAATTTTTTTTGGAATCATATTTTAAGAAATCCAACCCTTTTTGGTTGCATTACTTGAAAACCAAACCAAGAAAATGGCAATAACAATAACCACTATCGACCAAATCATATGTTGAAGCGGCACTTCCATAAATTTTTGAATAATTAGGTTGTAAGTTGCCTGGGCAATTACGGCAATGATCGATATAACAAAAAGAATAGTTGCCCATTTTTTGCGCATCAAAAGTCCAACGCATCCAAAAGCGCCAGCAAAAACGGCAATTGCGAAAGCGGCGGTTACCCACGCAGGAACATTTTCATAATAAGCTTGCTCGCCTTCAGACAACGCTTTTAAAACTTCATCGGTCATATATGCCTGACCTAAATAGGCTGCAACGCCCATAATATTCCATAGTAATGCTAAAACGCTAATAATCCAAAAAGCGCTTGTGGGTTTGTCGTTTTTTTTTGTCATAATTTAAAGTGTTGGTTAATATTGGTTTTTGGTTTCGAAATAATAAATTAAAATTAAGTAATTTATTGAATATAAGCAAATTGTTAAAAATTAGCCATTACAAGCCTTTCAGAGTGAACAATAATAAATGATGCGGAGTTTGAAAATTTAATTTTTTTACAATTTAATTGATAATGATCGTAGAATAACTCAATTTGTAAATAACCATTGTTTATTTACAATTATTTCACTAAAATTGCTTCATAAATGCCATTACTGATATAAGTAAGCCTATGTAATTGATTGAAACTCAAAATTAAATTAAAAAAACTTTCGTGAAAATTAAAATGGAAAGGTTATATTTGCAAAAGTTTCAGTAAAAATTAAATAGCTATATTTAGTTCATTAGGAGATAAGTCATTGCAATAACTGAATAAATCATTGTGTAAATCAATCTTAAAAATTGCCATTTTCCAATATTTCGTTTCAAATTTAAATGACAACCTTAACTGTTTGGGGGAAAACAGATCAAATAATAAAAAATAAAACATCATTAATTAATGGCCGGATCACAGGAAACCTTTGGTAAAAAAGAAAGAGAAAAAAAGCGTCTAAAAAAGAAGCAAGATAAACTTATTAAAAAAGAAGAGCGTAAAGCTGGCGGACAGGAAAGTGAGTTTATTTATGTGGATGAGTTTGGACAACTTACTGATACACCAATGGATCCATCAAGAAAAATAAAAGTGGATGCCTCAACTATTGAAATTGGCATTCCTAAAAAAGAAGACAGAGGCGAAGAAGAAGTTGCCGTGAAACAAGGTAAAGTTTCCTTTTATGACTCTTCAAAAGGTTTTGGTTTTATTATCGAAACCCATTCACAAGAAAAATATTTTGTCCACGTAAGCGGATTGTTGGATGAAATTAAGGAAAACGACAAAGTGAGTTTTGAACTGGAACGCGGATTGAAAGGGATGAATGCCGTTAGGGTTAAGAAAGTATAAGTTGACATAAACATAAATTTATATTAAAAGCCGCTTTTTTAAGCGGTTTTTTTATGATTTTTTTTAAAATATTTCACTTTTTTGCTTTTGATTGAATCCTTTTTTTTACAGATTTTAAAACGCTTAAAGACTCATTTTTTGCTCAAATAATAAATAGTTAAAGCCTTATAAATAAGCGTATATTTGCACCTTTCAAAAAATAAAATTATGGCCACATTTTCAGCATTAGGGATTCGCAAAGAATATATTGAAGCATTAAAAGAATTGGGAATAAAAAATCCTACAGAAATTCAGGAGAAAACGATTCCAATTTTGTTGAGCTCAAAAACCGATTTTATTGGATTGGCGCAAACCGGAACCGGTAAAACAGCGGCTTTCGGGTTGCCCATTTTGCACAATATTAATGCGGCTTTGCCTTATACCCAGGCTTTAATTTTGGCGCCAACGCGCGAATTGGTGCAGCAAATAAAAAAACAGCTTTTTAAATTTACCAAATATTCCGACGATAAAATTTTTGTTGAAGGTGTTTATGGCGGTGAAAAAATAGATATTCAAATGAAATCCCTAAAAAGAACCACGCATATTATTGTGGCGACTCCGGGAAGATTGTTGGATTTAATTGAAAGGGGAGAAGTTGATTTGAAGAAAATTTCAACCCTAGTTTTGGATGAAGCAGATGAAATGTTGAGTATGGGCTTTAAACAGGATTTAAACAGAATTTTAAAATTTACGAGTGGTTCTAGAAATACGTGGTTATTTTCAGCAACAATGCCAGAAGAAATTCTGAAAATCATAAAAACGTATATGGCGGCAAATACGCCTAAAGTTGCCGTTAACAAAAATGATTTGGTGAATGTAAACATCACGCACCAATACATTAAAACGGAAGTAAAAGATAAGGTGAACCTGCTCATTAAAATATTGGAAAGAAGGAGCACAGATCGCGGAATTATTTTTTGCAGAACCAAAGCTGGCGTGCAAAATTTAACAGCACAATTGAAAGAAGAAGGATTTTCAGTTGAAGCTTTGGAAGGCGATATGCAACAAAAAGAACGAGATAAAGTGATGCGCGCCTTTAAAAATGGGAGTCTGCAAGTTTTAATTTCCACCGATGTTTCTGCACGTGGCATTGATGTGGACAATTTGGCTTTTATCATTCATCACCAATTGCCTGAACAATTGGAATATTACACACACAGAAGCGGAAGAACTGCAAGAGCGGGAAAAACCGGATTTTCAATCGCCTTAATTGTTCCTAATGAAGTGCAAAGAATTCACGAAATTCAGAAAGAATTGGGCATTAAATTTATAGAAATTGGTATTTAATGCGGCTTGGTTTTTTGATTGTAAAATTCCTTTAACACAAAAAACGCTTTCTTTTTATTGCCGTCGTTTGAAATCAATCCCTTGCGGTTGTACCCATCTTGAATGCCGGGCAGCAATCTTCTTGGGGAACGAAAATCTACCAAAATCCACGGACTTAAACCGCTAATATTAGGAATTTTATCAATCATTTTCAAATTTTGGATGTATAAATATTCAAGGTATTCCTCAGTCCAACGCTCGTTTTTTTCTCCGTGCAATCCTTGTTTGGCACCTCCGCCAAATTCAGAAACCACCACCGGTTTGTTGTATTTTGAGGTCCATTGTATCTTTTCGGCATCATCAAGGTTTCCGCCATACCAACCTAAATATTCATTGAAAGCAACAATGTCAAGATTTTCGGCAATGGCATCATCAACATAACTATTCAAACCATCGCTTTTGGTCAGCAAAGCGGCACTTATCAATCGGGTATTGTCTAAAGATCTTGCTTTGGCATTCAAATTATTGATAAAAGTATTGCGCGCATCAGAAATTGGCGTTTCGTTTGCCATTGACCAAATAATGGTAGAGCATCTGTTTTTGTCGCGGGTAATCATTTCGACCAACTGATTTTCGGCATTTTTGTAGGTTTCCAAACTGGTGAAATCAACTGTCCAATAAACGGGAATTTCTTCCCAAACCATCAATCCAATTTTGTCGGCCAACCTCACCATATTTTCATTATGCGGATAATGGGCGAGCCGAACATAGTTACAACCCAATTCTTTCGCCCAAGTAAGCAATCGAACAGCGTCTTGCTCAGTGTAGGCTCTTCCGCCTTTGGCGTTTTCTTCGTG
This sequence comes from Lutibacter sp., assembly GCA_030683995.1. Taxonomy (GTDB): domain Bacteria; phylum Bacteroidota; class Bacteroidia; order Flavobacteriales; family Flavobacteriaceae; genus Lutibacter. The sequence goes on along the minus strand of JAUXPH010000040.1, from coordinate 211,237 downwards.
AATGGAAATTCCTCTCAAGAATACAGGTTTGCCATTCAAAACAATTTGGGCATTCTTGGTTTCTATAGTTCTAAAGCCAATATTTTCTTTGAGAACTTGGTTATTATATGCTACGGAAACATCGTATAATTTTGGCGACTCAGGCGACCAATATTCTATTTTTTTGTTGGTAATTTCAAAATTTATTATTCCATCTGCATCAATTTTTCCTTTGTAATTAATTTTCAGTTCCGGGATTTTGACTGTAACAAAATCTGCGCTTTTATCAAAATTGTTAATTTTAACAAATCCGGAAATCGTATTTTTTTCTCCTTTTTTAAGTTGAATGGTGTAATCTTGAATAAATGATTTTGGTTCTTCAATAAGCAAAACATCGCGTGTGATTCCGCCATAATTAAACCAATCCGTGTTGAGTGTTGGCACAGCTTCTTTGCGTCGTGTATTGTCAACTTTTACAACTAAGAAATTATCTTTTTCTTTTATAATCGAAGTGACTTCAAAATTGAATGGCGTGAAACCGCCTTCGTGAATACCGAGTTTTATTCCGTTTAGGTAAACTTCAGCTTTGTAGTTAATAGCTCCAAAATAAGCGAAAAGGCGTTTGTTTTCTTTTAAATCATAGTCGAAAGATTTTTTGAACCAAATATTGCCTTCATAATAAAAAAGATTTTCCTTTTGCGAATTCCAATCGCCCGGAATGGTCATTGTTGGCGATTTATCAAAATCATATTCCACCAATTCCTGTTTATTTTGGGCGTGATAATTGCTGTAAAAAGCCGATTTTTGAAACCCTTTTTGTTGGTCATAAGCATCACGATGAAAACTGTAATAACCCGTTTCATATTGATCTACAATGTAATTCCATTCTCCGTTTAAAGAGGTAGTTACTCTATTGGGAACATTGGTAATCAATTCTTGTGAAAAGCCCAAAAACGGAAAAATTAGGAAAATGTAATTAAATAGTTTCATAATATTTTATTGAGAATCAATTTACTTTGAGATAATAATCAACGCCAATCCTGCAATATACAAAAGTAGCATAATATTTAACAATGATTTGGTTCCTTTTGGCGCTTGGTCGAACTCTTTCCATACATAAATACCCCAAATTGCTGCTACTACAGTCGCGCCTTGGCCCAATCCATAAGAAATAGCGGGACCAGCTTTTCCTGATGCAACAATGCTTAAAGACATACCAATACTCCAAATTACGCCACCAAGAATACCAACCAGATGATCTTTTGCTTTGCCTTTAAAATAATCGCCAAAAGAAACTGCAGCACCCACAAACGGGCGTTTCATTTGAATTGTATTAAAAAGAAAACTACTTACCACAACACCAATTGCGAAAACTACCAAAGCGGAGTATGGCGTTAATTTTCCTGCTTCCGGCATATTAAAATCGGTTACCATAGAACCTGCAACGTATTTGTAAAATAATCCCATTAAACAACCACTTACAACTGATAAAATCAGTCCTTTTTTGGATACTTTTTCAGCAAGTTTGGATTGTAATTTTTGATATGCTCTGGCATTGAGTATAATTGCCAAAGTTATTAAGGCAACACCCGCAAAAATTAAAGTTGGATCGCCTTGAGGATTTGAAATATAATTTACAAGCACTCCAAGAACCAATGCAATGCCAATTGCAACCGGAAATGCAACCGACATTCCTGCAATGGCAATAGCTGCGACTAACAAAATATTGGCGGCATTAAATATTATTCCTCCAATAAAAGCAGAAGTTAGGCTATCAGTATTTGCTTGTGAAATATCTTCAATGAAAGGTCGGCCTTCAATTCCATTACTTCCCAAAGTGAAAGCAAGTAGGAGTGTGGCAAGAAGAATACCTACTCCATAATCCCAGTAAAATAGCTCAAAACGCCAGGTTTTGGTGGTTAGTTTTGTTGTATTTGCCCAAGAGCCCCAGCAAATCATGGTAACTACACACAGTAAAATAGCCAATTCGTAATTTTCTACAATGAACATAAGTAAAGTTTTAAAGGTTAGTTAATTCTAATTTAAAGTTAATTGTTAAAAGTTTTTGAAGTTGAAAGTCCAAAACTTTTGAACAACTAAATTTCAATTTTATTTATTTGATTTATTGGTAACATTTATTGGCAACCAAACTCTCATATCGCCTTCCGTTTGACTGGCTTCAGCAAAAGGAACTAAATAAATTTTTTCGTTTTTGTTTAAAATGTCCACGGAATAGGCTTGATTTCCAATCCAGTTTTTAGGCAGGATTTTCGATTCATTTGCAGTATTTGGATTTTTAACTGCCACTCTTTCTATTGAATTTGCCAATAAATCGAATACTTTTTCAGAATTTAAAGATTTGTCTAAAGCCAATATTTGTGGACCTTTTTGAAAAGCAATTTTATTTGGGTACGATTTTCCGCCAGAAATTACTTGAATTGGCATATCAAATTTGACGTTGATTTTTTCTCCTGATTTCCAAGTTTTAGTAATGGTCACAAACTCATTTGGGCTGCCTTTATACTTTTTGTTTCCAACTTTTGCCACAAAATTTGTACACCAAGCCGGCACTCGTAATGCCACTGGAAATTCAGCAGATTTTGACGTTTCAACTGTAATTGTTACACTTCCGCTTTCTGGAAAATCCCCATCGATTTTAAAAGTGGCATCAATCTTTTTATTATTTGAAGTTACAATGCTTTCTTTATAAACTGCTGGTTCGTAAAAAAGTACCGTTGGCACATTTTTAATATTTCCAAAAGTAAAATTTGGAACCAATGCAATTCCTCTTGGAACGCTGGATTGACAACAAGTTATGTAGCAAGTATAGGGCTTTTTGTTCATCAAGGGCGTGTAATAACTTACGCACCCTGTAAGCGGATTTTCAGCTCCCAATAATTGATTATAAACTGTTTTTTCTAAATTATTTAAATATTTCACATCACCTGTTACGGCAAATAAATTTTGATTTAATTGAACCCAAGTTGTGGTTACGCAACCTTCACCCATATTTGAAGTTGCTTCAGCAGGTAATACGCCGTCTTCTTGAAAATGCTCGTGTTCACTAGCTGTTCCAGTAATGTATAACCGATTTTTATCGACATCTTGCCAAGCCAGTTCTACCGCTTTTAAGAATTTTGGATCACCAGTTACTTGATATAATTTTATCAAACCAACATAATTTGACAACATTTCGTAGGCTTTTCTATTGCCAACGTCGGTTACTTTTCCTGTTTCTAAAATCGCACTTATTACGTGTGGACCATTATCCTGTTCCCAAGCATCTAAAATATAATAACAAAAATCTAAGTATTTTTTGTTACCGGTGAATCTGTACAAATCGACCATTGCGTCCAAAACACTGGTTGCGGCCATTCCCATATGTTCACCTGCAGTTAAAATATCTCTTTGTCCTGCTTTTTTACCGAAAGTTTGGCATAATAAATCTCCCATTTTTTTTGACGTTTCCAGCGCTGGTTGGTAACCTGTAGCAACATAATAAGTCAATAACCCGTGTAAATTGTATTTATGTGACCACACATCCCAACTTGTCCAATATTGATCTGGCGTGTAAGTGCCTAAATAACCATCTTCTTTTTGGGTGTTTATCAGTTCAAACATCATTCTGTCCATTTGCTTTTTCAATGCAGAATTTTTTGTCAGTTTCCAAACATTTATGGCTGTTTCAAGATATTTTCCCACGTGTTCGCCTGCCCAAGGATGAATTCCCGGTCGCAATAAATAAGAACCTATCAATCCTTCTTCATCAACATTTAACAATCTTTGTTCTAAATTATGCGTAAATCTGGTGCCTAAATAGCCACTATATTTTTGATTTTCGAAAGGAAGGGAAATGAAATTAGGAGCTATTTTGTCTTTAATAACTGGTTTCACTTCTCCAAAAACAGGAATTTCAACGTCTCTGTCAGACAAATACAACTGTTCGATTTTAATGGAAGCGAGTGTTTCATTCTCAATAATTTCATAACCCACATTGAACATTTTTTCATTTGCAGGAACATAATTTGAAGAGATAAATTCAGCCGTTGAATTCTTGTTTCCATCCAATTGAATTGATTTTATTTCAGAAAAAAGCAGTTCTCCTTTCTGGTTTTTAATCCAATAATTGATGGTTGCATCAAGCGGTAAATCACCATTATTTTTGAAAATCAATTTGCGTTGAAAGCCATTGTTTTCGGTTTCCATAAAAGATTTTTCAACCGAAATAAAATTCGACCATTGTATTGGGGAAAGAACATAAGGACCTTCGTACATTCCGGCACCGCCTATATTACTGTACATTCGCACAGCAATCACATTTTCTTTTCCCCATTTTACTACATCTAACGGAATGGTGTAACTTCTGTTTTCTTGCCATTTTGTTTCTACATTTGGCGGGAAACTTCCTGTTTCCCCCACTAATTTTCCGTTGAAAAAAGTTTGGTCAACATCGTCAATTTTTCCTAAATTTAGAAGAAGTCCATTTCGTTTTGTGGCTGCTTTTTTCAGATTTTCCGGAATGATGATTTTAATTCGATACCAGGCATATACATCAAGAATTTGCCAACTTTTACCTAAAAATTGTGTTCCCCAATGCGAATCATCGAAATTTGGATTAGCCCATTCTGGATTATCTCCAATATTGAATCTCACTTCATTGGGCAAGGTAATTTCTTGTGCGTGAGAAATTGAGGTGCCAACTAGCACTAAAAAAAGTGTAATTAGAGTTTTTGCTTTAAAAAATTTCATCTTCATTTTATTTTAATTAGCTATTTTATATTTTATCTCTTTGGTAATTGTTTTCCATTCATCCGTTCTAAAAGGAACTGCAGGAAAACCTTCTTTATTAAATAAATTGCTTTCAGATGCATCACCAATCCAGCTGAAATGAACTGCAATTGGGCTGGCTACTTCTTCACTTGAAAGCACCACTTTATTGTCTTGGATAAAAGCCTTAGCATAATGAAAAACTTCGTCTTTTCCTGCAATTTCAAATCCTTTGATATAACCATATTTATCTGGCGTTGACAAACCTGTTCCAATATTATCAAAGGAAACAACGATTTTATTACCAATGATTTCCATTGATTTATAGTTTGGACCGTTGCAAACCATTGGAATATTATAAGTGCTATTCAAAGCCAAAACTGCCAATCGTTTCCCTACATCTTGCTTGTTTCCTGGATGAATATCGTTGGGATTTCCAATATCAGTAGTAACAGCCATTCCAGTATTTGGGACTTTCAAAGTCAATGTTTGAGCTTCTTGAAGTTCAGCCCAATCGCAACCTTCATTACTGTTCCCAGTTGTTTTATAAGTTGCTAATTGCACGAAATAAAAAGGAAAATTTGGCTTGTTCCCTGCCTTTCCTGCAGGCAGGAATTTTTGTCTCCAGTCGTTTATCAATAACGGAAAAGCAGTTCGATATTGGTATGCTCTTGGCGCATTCGATTCGCCTTGATACCACAAAACACCTTGAAAAGCGAAGGGAATCAATGGATGTATCATTGCATTATAGCATAACGAAGGAAGCGAGTTTTCGTTAGTTGATTTTTTTATGGATTCTACCTGAAATTTCCATTTTCCGCTTAACGGAATTATTGTTTTGTCTAAAGTTAATTTCAAATCGGTTGCTTCCCCATAAATTCCGCCACCGCCACCATTATCAACAACTCTAACAGCAATAACATTAGTTCCTTCTTTTAAAATTCCTGCCGGAATTGTATATTTTCTTTTTACATCCCAATAATTCAAACCTCCAACTTTCACACCATTAACATAAGTTACGTCTTCGTCATCTACTTTCGAAAGTTCCAATACGGCCTCTTTTTTACTATCATCCGCTGATAATGTGATGGATTTTCGAAGCCAAACCACGCCGTCAAATTCGCCTAAACTTTGTTTTTCCCAAACTTCGGGTTCGTTCATTTCCGGCCATTTCGAATCGTCAAAAGACGACTCTTTGAAAGAACCTAAATTAGGGTTGTCTAACACTGAACCTTGTAAATCTTCAATTCTTTTGGCAGAACCTCCAATTCTTAATTTAGCAATTGAATCTAAACTTATCTTTGGCATTTGGGCGACCATTTCCTCAAATTCGTCACTGCTTTCAAATCCTTCACGACTAATCCAAGTTTCAATGTTGGTTCCGCCCCAACTTGAATTGATGATTCCAATTGGTATTTTTAATTTTTCGTGAATACTTTTTGCAAAAAAATAGCCAACAGCAGTAAATTCACCCACTGTGGATGGGCTGCAAACTTGCCAACTATTACTTGAATTCACATTGGTTTGAGGTATTGAATTAATTTCTCTGTCAATTTTGATGTGTCGAATCATCGGATAATTTGCGTCAGCCGTTACCTCTTCAAAATTGCTTACGCCCCATCCTTTGGACTTTCCTACTGGCATTTCCATATTAGATTGGCCGCTGCAAAGCCAAACTTCTCCAACCAAAATATTTTTTATTTCGAAAATGTTGCTACCTTTTATAATCAAATTATATGGTCCGCCAGCGGTTTCGTTATCCAAACGAACTATCCATTTACCGTTTTTGTCGGCTTTGGTTTTTTTGATTTGTTTATTGAAACGGACTTCAATTATTTCATTGGCTTTAGCAGTTCCCCAAATAGGAATAAGTGTATTGCGTTGCAAGACCATATTATCGGCAAAGATTTTTGACACTGTAACTTGTGCATTAATTGAAATACTGATGATAATTAATAAGATTAAATACTGCTTTTTCATTTTACTTGTTTCTATTTTAATAATTCAAATGTGTTTTTAATCTAATTCCACTTAATTAAATTTAAACCAATCTAATTTCAAACTGTTTGATTTGACTATAATTTTAATTTTATTTTCCCATTTATTAATTTAAAATCACCAACTGTTACTTCGCTCAAGTCTTTATTGCTTACTGTGAAATTTACTTTTTATTTTTTTACGTACTCATTGTAAACTGCTATGGGAACAATTCCTGTCCAGCCACAAAAATTTGGTCGAGAACTATTTCCCGGCTCTATAAAATCGGGAGCGTAATTTTCCCAAAATGTTCCTGTTTTTTTATAGACTTCGGCTACAGCCCAATAATATTGTTTGGCTAAATCGGTTGCAATTTTATCTTGTTTGTATTTTTTTAATCCTAGTAAAATCATATAATTTGTTGGTGCCCAAACGCTACCTTTCCAATATTCGCCTTTTGGATTAAATCCTTTTTCGTCAGCAGGTGTGGTTGCAATTGGGATTTTTCGCCAAAATTCATCGGGATTGGTAAGATGTGCTAAAAATTTAGACAGTTTTTCTTTTGGGATAACTTCGGCAATTAACACCCAAAACATTCCAATATGTTTGCGTTTTATTTGTTTTGAATAACCTAAATCGTAATAAAAACTGTCTTGCTCATTCCAACAAAGATTATTAATGGCATCTTTGGTTTCTTTATAAAAATTAGTATAATATTTAATATCTTCTTTTTTATTTATTATCGTTGCCATTTCCACAAGATTTTTCGCAAAAAGAGCCATTTGACAGGAAGTGTCCACCATTCTTCCTTGAACGTTCCAATTCTTACTTGGCCAATTATAATCAAATATTTCTGGATATATAAGTTTCAGCGGAATTCCCTTGTGGTCATCTTGCCAACCTTCTGGAAAACGGTCAATATTATCCATTCCTGTTGCTAAACCATCTCCAAAGAAAAGGTTGTCATCGCCTCGATAATTTTTGACCCAAAATTCAAAATGTTTTACTAAAAAAGGATATACTTTTTTTAGCCGATTTTTATCTTTATTAATGGAATATAATTCCAATTCAGCAAAAGCCAAAAGTGGTGGATTTGCACTTACAGGATGCTCTTTGGGCCAAAAAGGTTTTCCATCTTTGGTAAATTCACGACAGATAAAACCATCCGTATCCATCAAATTATAAAAATTATCTAACGCATTGATGATAGGAAGTTCGTCTTGATGATATTTGGCATAACAAGAAATAAAACAAGTGTCCCAATAAAAAATATTACTGCTAAAAGCCGCATCTACATACGGTTTTTTAAAAACGGGGTCGTTAATTCCTCCTCTTATTTTGCTTTTCGCAATAGCAATTGCTTTTTGATACATTTCTTTTTGTAAAGATTCAGGAACATCATAGTTTTGAGTGTCTTCTTGTAAAAAAAATGACTTACAAGATGGCAAAAATACCAAGCTTGTAGCAGAGATAGCTGTTGTTTTTATAAAATGTCTTCTTGAAAATTTCATCTTTTTACTTTATTTATTTTAGGCTAAAAACTATAGGAAGTTTAAAAGAAAACTCTAAATTATTTACTCAATTTGATAGTCAATACATCATGAGCTTGTATGGTGGCTTTCATATTTTTACCTGTTGTTCCAATATTTTTTTTGAGCCATAAATCACGGATGATTGTCTTGTCAGTAATCCCTTGTGACTTACCGTCAAGTTTGCCAAAATATTTTTTCCAGTCAATATCAATATTTTTAACTTCACCGCTTCTGTTAAAAAAACACAAGGCAATTTCACCGTTTGAAAGCGATTTGATCCAAAGCTCAATATTGCCATCCAGCGTCCACCATCTATAACCTTGTTTCCCAAGGGAATCCTGATTCAAAGCAATAATTTCTTTGTTTGTCAATATTTCTTTAATTGCAGGAGTCATTGATCGAATATCGTTTCCGGTAATCAATGGTGCCGCCATCATAGCCCACATTGTAAAATGAGAACGGGATTCCACATCAGTCAAAACTCCGTTTCCAACTTGGAGCATATCAGGGTCGTTCCAACCTCCGGAACCGGCATATTTTCCGAGTGGTTCATTTTTATCCATAACTAATGTCCAGCCCATTCCGCCCCAATTTACTTTACAATCCCAGCAATTCATAATATCACTGGTAGTTCTCCAAAGATGTCCTACGTTTTTTGCCCAAGTCCAAGGTTCAGTGGTACCCCATTCGCAAATGCTGAAAACAATGGGACGTTTAGCAGCAAACAATGCGTCACGCATCACTTTATAGGATCCTTCTGCTTTTTGGGCATCGGTGTTACAAAAATCATATTTTAAATAATCAACACCCCAAGCAGCATAGGCTCTGGCATCTTGATATTCGTGTCCACGACCGCCGGGTCTGCCTTCGCAGGTCTTGCTGCCGGCACAGGAGTACAAACCAAACTTCAACCCTTTAGAGTGAATATAATCGGCAAGGGCTTTCATACCGGAGGGAAATCGTTCCGGATCAGGCACAATATTTCCGTTTTCATCTCGGGAAACTTGCCAGCAATCATCAATTACAATGTACTCATAACCGGCGTCTTTCATACCGCTTGAAGCCATCGCATCTGCTGTTTCCCTAATTAATTTTTCATCTACGTTGCAAGCGAACTTATTCCAGCTGTTCCAACCCATTGGAGGCGTTTTGGCCAAACCTTCAAACTTTTGGGCACTCATACTTATTGAAAAGATTAGCAATACTGTAAAAAATAGTTGTTTCATAATTTTTAATTTAATTTTTCAATTTTTATTTCTTATCCTTTGTAATTGATTTCTATTCATCGCTGGCATGTTGGATACTTTTACCCAGAACCATCATTGATATACCCAGCGCCATTATATCTTTTAAAATAAAGAATTCGGTAACAGGCACTCCATCAACGATTGAAAAGACGCCTGGAGTTGTAAATAAAAAGCTCAGCGTAACAAGAAAGGTTATTATGGATAATATACCGCCCAATACTCCAGCCTTTTTCCAGAAAAATGAAAGCAGCAGACAAACAGCCGCAACAATTTCAATGCTGCCAATAATGTTTGAAGCACCCTGTACTGTGGTTATTTTATATAACCAACTAACTATAAAACTATTTTTTACCAATCCTTCAATGGCTTTGGCTTCTGTTGGAGTAAATTTAAAAATGCCAATCCATAACAATATAATTGCCACGCCAAACACAGCAAGGGTGTATCCCAGAGATTGAAAGTTGTCTTTTTTCATGATATATATTTTTGATTGTGATAAATAGATTTGATAATCATTTTTTTCATTTCGCTTGTTAGTTTAATTTTTCAATTTTATATTTTTCATAATTCGGATGCTTTTACAATTTATATTTTGGTAAATCTTCTTATTTTATTGGGTATGCAGTCTAATTATTGTATGAATTTTAAATATACCAAGCATTTTCTAATCTTAATCGAATTTAAACCAATCTAATTTCAGACTATTAGATTTGACCAAAATTTTAATTTTGTTTTCTCCTTTTTTTAATTTAAAATTACCAACCTTCACTTCGCTGAAGTTTTTATTGCTTACCGTAAAATTTACTTTTTTATTGTTAATCCAAATTTCTAATTCCGTAGGTAAATCATTGGCTGATGCACCCATCGTTAATTTATGTTTCTTATTGTTTAAACAGTCAAAATTATAAACCAGCCATTCTGATTTTTGAAGTTCGACAGATTGATCAGACCAAAACTGATCTTTAACTTTGCTGTCTAATTTTATTTTTACCGGTTCACTTTTTCTATAAAATTCAGATTTACTTAGTGTGTCTATAACAAAATAAGATTTATTATATCCTTCAAATCCATAATTCTCTGCTTCAATTTTTCCTGGGATTCTAGTGTTAATGGCGTTGCAAACGTCTTCAAAAAATTCGCAATTCTCCAGTTTAATATTCTCTAAAAATTCATTCAATATTTTTTCTGAAATATCAGCTGAAGGCTTGTCTTTGCCTTCAGTGTAAGCAACAATCAAATCCCAATCGATAGGCTTTTTTATAGTAATTAGCGAAGGCTTTTTTGTGCTCATTCGTTTGTAAGGCCAAAAGGAATAGCCAATATTGTTATGCTTTAATAATTGTGAAGTTGCCCAATAAATGGTGTTGTCTTGTTCCCCAGTTTCGCCTACCCAAATAGGTGTATTGAGTTGTTTTCGTTTAATCAGATACTCATCAATTGAGCCTAAATTATCAGGATTTGCCCAGCAGTAATAATGGAATTGATAAAAGGTATTATTGTCAAAAGGTTTGTCAAATAACGACCAATCATTACTCCAATCAAAACCTTCCAGAGTAATCATGTGTTTGCTATCTATTTTTCTGATTTCGGCAGTTAATCTTTGATACAAAGGCACTAATAAATGCTTGTATTTATCAGCAGCACCTGTGTTTTTAGGCAAAGGTTCATTCAGTAAATCGTAAGCTGCAACCACAGGTTCATCTTTATATTTATCTACAATTTTTAACCAAAGATTTACTAATTGATCTTGATATTTGGGTTCTATAAATAATTCTGGCAAATTATTAGGGCTATCGTCAATATTTTGCCCAGTCTGTCCGCCCGGAGCTCCGTGCATATCAATAATAACATAAATTTTATATTTTTTGCACCATTGAATTAAGTTATCCAAGAGTTGAAATCCTTCATCTACATACACCGGATTTTCGCTTTCCGTGAGAAATAATCTTGAATTTAAGGCAGGACGTACGGAGTTAAAACCCAATTCAGCAATTCGTTTAATGTCAGCTTCGGTAATGTAATCTCTGCGATAGTTTTTCCAAAATTCATTGGCTTTTTCGTCTCCAATTAAATCAGAAATAACTTTTTCAATTTTTCTGGGTCTATCTCCAGCTCCACCAAAAAGCCACATATAGCCTTCTGGTAACATCCAATTTCCAAGCCCAACTCCTTTTAAATATACTTTATTGCCCGATTCGTTAACAATATCCTGGCCAGAAGTGTGCAAAAAAGTTAAGTTTTTTTCCTTTTTTGATTGTGAGTAAGCAGAACATCCAATAGCTATTGCTAAAATTAAAGTGCTGATTGTTTTCATTAAATATTATTTTTAATTAAAACCGTTTTATTGGAAAGTAAACTTAAAATTTTCATTGGTTTTAGTTGCTGTTTTATAAATAACTGCTTCTGAAACATAAATATTTGCATCCGCAGATATAGGATTTTTTGTGCCCTTGACAACGAGTTTTAGGGTGTGCTTTCCATCGGGAAGATTGAGTATGTGAAAGATATTTATGCCTCGATGTTCTTGCTTTGCATAATCGAAATAACAATCGATAGTGCGTTTGAATATTCCATCTACAAAAACATCTGCCATTCCTCCATCTTTTACCCAGTTTCCTTCAATAGAAACTCCTGTTCCTTCAAAAGTGAAACTTATTTCATCACCTGCTTTATTGCTGTATTTAGATTTTTTATCATTGCTGTCTTCCCATATTCCTTTGGTTTTCCATGCATCAGTTGACGAAGCAAAAATATTGACTCTTTTGTCAAAAACAAGTTTTGGAAAAGCATCTTCCAATGGAAAAGCAACAGGATTTTGAACGTTGATGGTCAAATCTTTTTCTCCAACTTTCCCTCTATTTTTGACAATCATCTCTTGTGCATATTTTACAGTGCTATTTACTGCTTTATTGAACGAATAAGAAGTGTTGTCAAACAGCGAATCTCCCATTGCTTCAACAGCTTTTTGATAGGCAATTGGGAAACCGCTAAATCCTTTAATGACTCCCAAAACGGCAACAGCAGTTGACGGATTACAATCGGAATCCTGGCCAGAACGGGTAGCAATTTCCATCGTTTTATCAACATCACCATCTCCGTAAAGAAGACCCATAATAACATAGGCTCCATTTAGTTTTGCATCAATATTAAAAGTTTTACCAGCTTCGCAAATATTTACTTTACCCCATTTATTTTCTAATTCTTGCCAAGCTTTGCGCCAGTTAGTTGGATAATGTTTGTGCAATACAATAACATCATTAATGATTTTTGCATAATCACTTTTAGATGGAATAGATAACAATGCTTTATCAACAATTTTATTGATGTCGTTTTCCAAAAAAGCTTCAGAGTATAAAGCGGCCACAAAAACGCCTCCATAAACGCCGTCGCCATAATTCATAATATGTCCTATTTTATAGGCAATTTTATTGGCAGACTGAGGCATTCCAGGACATATAAAACCAATATAATCGGCTTCAATTTGAAAATCAATATCATCGGCATGAAGATTAAATTCGGGGTTTCCAGATAAAGGTGGATAAATCCCGTCGAAATAATTCTTTCTTCCTTGAACATTTGCATGCCATAACATATAACCCGATTTTGCAAACAACTCTTGGAATTTTGCAGCGGGAGCATCAACACCATATTGATCCATAGTTTCCATAAAAGTAAGTTGCACATAAATGTCATCTTGCCAAATAGAGCCTTTCACATCGGCAGGAACCCAATTAATTGGATCCTCAAAAGTCTTGCCTTGAGCCTTGAACTCGGTAGGCGCACCATAAGTAACCCCTATCATTTTTCCAGCCCATCCGCCGGCAATTTTGTCTTTTAAAACTTCTTTTGAAAGTGTAACAGTTTGCTGTTTTGTTGTTTCTTTTTTAGACTTTTCCGGTGAACAAGACTGTACTATAAATAATAAGGCTGTGATTATTATATATTTTTTCATTTCTGTAATTATTTAATTGATTTCATATTCATTTCATCAAAAAAGGATAGGTTTCTATTTTACTAAAAAATCAGATTTTTGAACCCCCACATTAAGTTTTTTTGCCAATTTATCAGCAAACTTCTTGTCGAAAATCGTTTGATTTTTTTCTCCAATTATATTTTCAGGTAAATTAGGGACATTGGTAAAAATATTGCCTTCAAATTTGGCTCCTGTGTTCAAAAACCTGCCAAACTGTGCATTATTATTTCCATAAAATTTATTATTTCTATACAATACATCAAGTGGTTTTCCTTCCCAATCAAGATGATCAACCAGATAGTTAGTTCCCGAACCAGCAATAACGGTATTGTCCTCAACAATCACTTCGGTTGCCGCGCTAAGAATAGTAATTGCCGCAAATCCGTCATCTTGGTTCATTCGATTGTCATTATAACTCACATTTCCTTTTATTAGATTTCCTTTTCCCGATTCGTGGTTTCCAAATGCCATCATACCCGGTCCGTCATTGTTATAGCTATAATTATATTGTATTGCACAATTTGTACTGTAATAATCTATGCTAAAAGGACCTCCGTCGTTTTGGAAAGAATGGCATTCATAACCAATATTTCGTTGGATAACAGAATTTTGGGCGTCCCAAAACCAAATTCCATTGGCTAATCCCATTTGCCCAATTCTACATAATTCATTGTATTGCATAATTGCGCCATCAACTTCGGCCATAATAACACCATCCCGTATAATATTTTTGATGCTGTTATTTTCCATCAATACATTGAAGGAAGGAAAAGGCGCTTCGTTTCCTCGTGCATTTTTGTGCAATAAATATTCACTTCTGATGCTGAACCCGCAAAGACCCAGATTATGAATATAGTTTCTTTGAACCACAAAACCATTCCACCAAGAGGGTTGTTCACCTTTATAAATAATCACCTTGATTCCGCCATGATATTTATTGTCGTCATTTGTGGCTACTTCTTTCTTTTTCGAAGCTAAAAAGACACTATGAATTTCACAATCCTGAATCGTGATGTTTTTTAATTCTCCACTATTTTTTGCTTCTATTAGAATCCCATAATCCCCTTTCTCGTTCATGATTTCCAAGTTTTCAATAACGAAGTAAGCAGGATTCAACAACGAAATAACGGCTTTCGCTCCATTGCCATCTAGCACTGGGCGGTTTCCTTTTCCAAAACGGCTAATCTTAATTGGAGCGTTTAGTTTTCCCTGTGCTTCTATATTCAAACTGCCCTGAAAAAAATCTCCAGATTCAAACAGAATTTGATCTCCAGACTTCGGTTTTATTTGTTGCAATATGTCACTCGAAGTTGAAGAAAAAATCAACTTTGCATCTTTTATTTTTGGCATATTTTCAGAATGGCTGATATAATAGACCGAACCATGACTTGTTTTGCTTTCTTGAATAAAGTACCGGCTTTCTTGCTTAATCTGGGCATAAGAAATGCTACTGATTGCAAGTAATAAAATTAAGGTGCTTATTTTTTTCATATTATTTTAATCATTTAAAGGAAACTGAATCGTTATTGCGCCATCTGTTTGACCAGCTATTGCAAGAGGAACTAAATTTAGATATTTATTGTCTGCAATTTTTACCCAATCAAAATCATTAAAAAAAGGATTTTCCCAAGCCAAATCATCACCAATTTTATACTTGGCTTCTTTTAGAAGGCTTATGGATTGCGAAAAAATTTGTATTGCAAATAGCAATGGCTGTGTTATTAAATATTTTTTCATTTTATCAATTCAAAGGTATCTCTTAATCTAATATCTGAAGATGAAGCACCAATCATCAAATCAAAATCTCCCGGTTCCGATTTAAATTCTAATTTTTCGTTGTAGAAAGACAATTTCTGATTGTCAATGATGAATTTTACAGTTTTGGTTTCGCCAACATTTAATTTTATTTTTTGGAAATCTTTCAGTTCCATTATTGGCCTAACGACTGAGCCAACTTTATCCCTCAAATACAGCTGAACAATTTCTTCTCCAAAAACTTTTCCTGTATTTGTGATATTTATGGAAACTTCAATATTTTCAGTGTTTTTTATTTTCTTTTTAGATAATTTCAACTCTGAATATTCGAAAGTGGTGTAGCTTAATCCGAATCCAAACGGGTATTTTGGACTGCCCGGCAAATCAATATAAGCAGATCTATAAGGTGAATGTTGATTGTTGTCAAACGGTCTTCCTGTGTTGAATTTATTGTAATAAATAGGTATTTGACCTTCCTCTCTAGGAAAAGAAATAGGTAATTTTGCACTAGGATTCACATCTCCAAAAAGCACATCTGCAATGGCATTGCCTGCTTCGCTGCCCAACCACCAAGTATAAAGTATGGCAGGAACATTATCGGCAGTCCAATTAAAAATGAGTGGTCTCCCGGCATTTATTAATACAACTAAGGGTTTTCCTGTAGCCATAATAGCTTTCACCAAATCTTCTTGAACGCCAGGCAAATGAATGTTGCTTCTGCTTTTGGCTTCACCACTCATATCCCATCTTTCTCCAATGCTTAAAATTACTGCATCGGCTTGGTTGGCAATGGCAATAGCCTCGGCAAAACCATCTTTATTTTGGCCGTCTATTTCACATCCTTTTGCATAAAGCAATTGAGTATTTTTACCCAGTTTATTTTCTAAACCTTTCCATTGCGAAACAATATAAGTTGAATCTATTTCTGGTAAATTGATTGCCCAAGCGCCGTGGTTGGCTCTCAATGGCTTAACCATTGGACCAATAAAGGCAATGGTTTTTATATCTTTGGAAAGAGGCAAAACACCTGCACCAACCTTTGCAAAAGGCGGGGTATTTTTTAACAGCACAATGCTTTTACCTGCAATTTCTCTGGCAATTTTAGTGTGCTCCGGATTGTTTAATTCTTGTTGTTCTCTTTCTGAATTAGAATATTTAAAAGGATCGTCGAATAATCCCAATTCAAATTTCTTTTGAAGAATTTTTCTTACTGCATCATTTACTAATTTTATGGAAACTTTTTTTTCTTTAACCAATTGGGCTAAATTATTGCGATAAGCATTGCTTTCCATATCCATATCGGTTCCTGCAGTTATGGCAGCAAGTGCAGCTTCTTTACTGTCTTTTGCATAACCGTGGGCAACCATTTCGCCTATTGAACCCCAATCTGAAACCACAAAGCCTTTAAATTTCCATTTTCCTTTCAAAATGTCAGATAATATATATTTGTTTCCGCTTGCGGGAATTCCATTAATATCGTTAAATGAATTCATAAAAGTGGCTGCGCCTGCATCTACAGCGGCTTTGAAAGGAGGGAGGTATGTTTCCCAAAGCATTCGGTCACTCATATCCGCGGAGTTATAATCACGTCCGCCAATGGCTGCTCCATAAGCGGCAAAATGTTTGGCGCAAGCTATTACAGCATTTATGTCGCCAGATTTTCCTTGAAAACCTTTGACTCTTGCATAAGCAATTTTTGAACCTAAATAAGTGTCTTCTCCAGCACCTTCCATAACTCTTCCCCAACGAGGATCACGGGCAATATCAACCATAGGTGCAAAAATCCAATTAATTCCTGAAGCGGAAGCTTCTGTAGCGGCAATTCGTGCCGAAAGTTCCATCGCTTCCAAATCCCAACTTGCGGCTTCAGCTAGCGGAATTGGAAATGTGGTTTTGTATCCGTGAATAACATCCTGACCAAACAATAAAGGAATTTTAAGTCTTGATTGCATTGCAATTTCTTGGTATTGTCTAGTGTATTTAGACCCCAAAACATTGAGCATTGCGCCAACTTTTCCATTTTTGATAGCTTCTTCCTGATCTCTCTTTACTGTAATAGGGCCAGTTGCTCTCCAATCGAAAGAATATTGGGTAAGCTGGCCAATTTTTTCCTCAATAGTCATTTGTTTCAATAAAGCATCAACCTTTTGGCTGATGGTTTTTTGTTGTGAAAAAACTAAAGATATGTTTATTAATAAAAGAAAACTAAGTACTATTTTTTTTACCATGTTGTTTAATGTCAATATTTAAAATCAATCTTATTTTTCTAACAGTATTTATAATTTGTATGGCTGAATAATTTAATCATTAAAAATCAAATTAATGCTTAAAAAAATTTGAATTTTGAATTTTGGTTGATTAAGAATGATTATTTATTTAAAACAGGCAGCAACAGAAGTATTCAAACTCTATAGTCACTTTTTTGTATTTTAACGGTTTACTAAAATTTTAAAAAAAAAACACACAGAAACATAGAAATAGAAGTTTATAAAAATTTCTTTTTGTTAGCCGATAAATTTTTGGTATCGGTTATCATAGTTAATGAAATTTAAACAAAAGAAATGCTTCTTACAATTTTAATCTACGATTCTATGTGTTTTAAAATTTACGAAATGTTATATGGATATTTGTATAACGAACGTTTTGTTTTTTAACTTTTAAAATTCCACGACTTGCTTCTGTTTGGTTAGAACAGAAGCGAAGCAATGAAAAACTAATTAATCAAAATAGCACTATAATCTTTTAATAATCAGTAGAGATTCATTAAAATTAGCTACTGATGCAATCGTCTTTTTAATTATTGTAAGTACCAAGGAATTTTGTTGATTCCATCAAATCCACCATACTGGCTGTCTATCGCAGCTTTATAATTTACAGGATTGGTAACTTGTTCACCAGTGTCATACTTCGAGCGTTGAGGATATTTTGTTTTATCTTCAGGATTCTGGCTGGTGGCAGGGTCTAGAGGAAAGACAGGATAACCTGTTCGTAGAAATGTAGGATAATAACTTCCGCCGGCTTGGAAGAAATCAATAAACCATCTTTGCATCCATATTTGTTTCAAACGGTCAGCTTTAGCAGCAGCATAAGCAGCAGCACCTGTAAAATAACCATCTATATAAGCTTGGTCAATAGGCATTCCGTGAGCAATACCTGCTTGTCCGGTGAATGGAGGCTGAACCTCTCCTGGTTTACCTGTGCTAAGATGATAAGGTAAATTCGAATAATAAGCAAGTTGTGCCTTTACACCATTTTCGTAATAACTCTTTGAGTCTCCTGATAGCCAACCTTCTTCTATCGCTTCAGCAATGATGAAACACTGTTCTGAATAAGTAACTTTAAGCCAAGGATCACCAATTCTGCTGACAGTATAACGAATGTTTACCAAAGAATACATATGAGAAGCTCTATTAAGGGCTAAAACATCAGGGGCTAATTCTGTAGGAGCTCCCACATAAGCATTGAAATCAGAAGGTAATTTACTTCCCAAAGGAGCAATTTCAGATAGTGCAGGCTCTAAGAAATAAAACAATCTACGGTCATTCAATAACTTTAAATTATCAACCAATAATTTTGAACCTGCAGAATAAATTCGATTGGTTTCTCCGCCATACATGGCATTCGTGGCATTTGGATTATCAAGATATGATAATTTTAAATCGTTGGCATAACCAGTCATTAAATTATTTGCGGCAACTATCGCGGCAAAACGAGATTTTTGAGCATCAGTGGCTTTTTTACTGATTGTTTGTATTACTTTTAACTGCATTGTATTACAAAGTCTGCGCCATTTAGCGACATCACCACCATACATAATGTCTCCAGTAAAATTAACTCCTGCGGCAAAAGAGGCCTCAGCAGCTTCAAAATCTTTTAGTATTGAAATTATTACATCGGCTTGCTTGTCATATTTAGGCTGCGTAATTCCATCTTCGGCCATTCCTGCTTCAGAATATGGAATATCACCCAATTCTATGGTAGAATTAAATCCCCAATATGCTTTCATAAACAAGGCTAAACCTTTATAGGAAGGTTCCGTTGGAAGTCCCACAGAAAATTCAACCATTTTTTTAAGATCAGTTAGCCTTTTAAAGGCCCCAAATCCACTATAAGGGTAAGGATTATAATATTGACCGCCAATGTTACCGCTATTGTCAAGACGTGCCGTATGCTTCAACCATACATTGTTATTAGACCAATCCGTTGGATTTGGATTAAAAAATCTCCAGGTATCTTTCATTACCTGTGTGGCGATCATATCTGAAGGGACAGTTGCCGCTGTATCCGGGTTCGTATTTAAATCCTCAAAATCGCTGCAAGAACCTGCAACCAAAAGAGAAAATACAGTTAAAAATATAAATTTTAAATTTTTCATTGTTCTATTTGATTAAAATGTTATTTTAATATTACCTCCAAGGTATCTTAATGCTGGATCTGAGAAATCTTCAACACTACCAGTAGCATTTGTGCCAGTTCCATAAGCGTTATACCCGCTTCCATCAGGATCAGAATATTTGAAATCTTTCGCTTTCAAAAACACGTTTTGTCCCACAAAACTAATAGATGCAGCCTTAGCCCAGCTATTTAAATATATTTTTGGAACAGTATAAGTTATCGCTATCTCACGAAGTTTAAAGAAAGTCTTCTCATAAGTGTCTGCTGGTGTTCCATTACCTCCCCAAGCACTGCTGCCGTGAACTCTTGTAGCATAAGTTTTATAGGTAGATTTCACATCATTGGGTGCAAAAACACGAGTGTCACTGGTAATATTACCAAGCGCATCATAAGTGAACGTACCAGAAACAACTTTTACACCATCTCCAAGATAGTTACTTGAACCAGGAGTTGCAACGTCTAATGCTCTCTCTGGTGTAACAGAATCAGGATGTACTCCGGATTGCCACATATAACTTTCAGTTCTTGAGTTCATTAACCCACCATTTACACCATCTAGAGAAGCAAATAAACTAAAATCTTTATATCTTAACGTAGAAGTTAAACCCCAGATAAAATCAGGATCAGTGTAGCCAAATCTAGTGTCATAAGGATTAAATTGAATATTTCCATTAGAGTATACTATTTTTCCGGTTGCAGGATCGCGCATGTAATCTCTGCTATACATAGCATCAACACGCTCCCCAACTGCGGTCCATTTATTTTTTGGGGAATATGTCTCATCTAACTTGGTATAATAACGCGCAAATTTAGACCAGTTAAGACCTAAGTCCCATTGAAGATCTTGCGTTTTAACAACTGCGCCACTAAGTGAAACCTCCCATCCACGACGAGATTGTTCCTCATCAGTATTAATGAATCTCCCAGTATATCCAGAAGCTGGAGATAGTGGTGCTGATTTTACAAAATCATACAGGTGTTTAGAATAATAGGAAACATCCAAATTCAAACGATTTTTAAATAGTATCGCTTGCAAACCAACCTCAAACGTGGTAGCGCTTGCAGGAAGAAGGTCCAATCCATATAAATTAGCAGGAGCATAAGCGCCATTGGCAGTACCCCAAGTAGCACTATTTATACCAAAAGCACTATTTACAGTTGATTCATAAATTCCGGCTGGCGTTTTTGACATTGCCCAAGAATTTCTAACTTTCAATAAATCCAACCAACTTTTTGTAGATTCCGGCAAAAGTTCAGAAATCAAAATACTTGCTGATACAGATGGATAAAAATAAGATTCGGATTGGGTATTTACCATTGTTGAACTCCAGTCATTACGACCAGCTGCCTCTAAATAAATAAAGTTATCATAGGAAAAAACGGCACGACCATATAACGAATTTACTTGTTGGGAAAAATGGGTTGTTGAAGTTCCAGCAGGATTTACAGATGCTTTTAATGAGAAAAAGCCAGGTACAGAAAGACCGCCATTAGTCCAAGCCTGAATATTATCATCTGTTTTTCTAAATATTGTTCCTCCTGCTAGGTATTCAACCTTAAATTTATCAACGGATCGATCTCCTGAAAGCAGAAAATCAGTATTGATACTTTGTCCTTGAGTTTGACCTAAACCATAACCTCCAGTATTACCGCCAATCCAAGTGTATGGATTCCCAGGTATACCTGTATTACCGGTAGAAGTTTGTGATCCCCATGAAACTCTCAACTGTCCTTTATCTTTATAAAAATCAACCCCTGAACGAAGACTGGCTTTTAACCAATCGGCTAATTGATAACTCACGGTTAAATCCGCATTAAAAATATCCCTATTAACCTCATTTGTTCTTTCCCAAGAGTTAAAATATGGATTGTTATGATTTTTTAACGTGTAGTTTTGAGTCTCATTTGGTTTAATCCAATAATCCTTGTAGTCCAAAATATTGAAATCTGTTGGTGACCAAATTAGCAAAGCATACATTGGATCATAACCAGTATAGCTGTTTGATGACTGATTTGGGGTTGATTTTTTAGAATAGGATACGTTTGAACTCAACTTTAATTTGTCTAAATTAACATCTCCACCAAGGGTATAAGTAAAATGATCTGCTTTCTGATTAGGATAAACTCCTTTATTTTGAGTCCAGTTAACGGAACTTCTTATTGACGCAATGTCGCCTCTATAGCCAACACTAAAATTATTATTGGTTATATAACCTTGTTCTAGGAAATTAGCAAAGTTGTCTTTACCTGTAGCTAAATATGGATAATCTGCATAAGCCTTTAACACAGGATCCCATTGATTGCGGATTGTTCCGTCCATCACTGTTCCCCATGAAGCATCAGAGTTTCTATCATAAATATTACTGCTACCGCGTCCATAAACGCCTTGTTTTTCAGGTAAAGCTATAAATCCTGCACTAAACATTGTGTTATTTGCATAATCAACAGACAATCCAGTTAAATTAGTAGAACCATTTTTGGTTGTAATTAATATAGCGCCACTTGCGCCACGAAAACCATAAAGTGATGAAGCTGTTGCCCCTTTCAAGACATTGATTGTTTCTATATCTTCTGAAGATATGTCGGAAAGCGTCTTATTTTGATATGGAACTCCGTCTATTACCAATAACGGCATCTCACCTCGAATTGTAATTACGGGAGCAGCATTAAAATCGGGTGTGTTTCTAACTAAAAGTCCGGAAACTTTACCTGTTAGAGAGGAAGCAACATCAACACCGGAAACTTTTTGCAAGATTTTCCCAGAGACCTTTTGAACTGCATATCCAAGAGCTTTTTCCTCTCGTTTTATACCCAAGGCCGTAACAACCACCTCTTTTAACTCTTCAGTATCAGGAGCAAGTGCAACATCAATTTGAGTTCTTCCTTTTATAGCTTCTTGAAGAGATTTGTACCCTAAAAAACTAAACACTAAAGTACCGTTTGATGCGGCCTTTATTTCATAATTCCCATTAAAATCAGAAGTGGTACCAACAGTGGTTCCTTTTACTAAAATGGTGGCACCTGGTATAGGCTGTCCGTTTTCATCTATTACTTTTCCGCTTATGGAAGCCTGTTGTGCTTGCCCATAAACTGAGAAAAGAATAGTAAAAAAACAAAAAATAAGTGATTTTGTGAATTTCATGTTAATTTGGTTTGTTAAATTGGTTAATATATAGTTGCAAAATTATTTTTAATGCCTTTCGATTGAATGGTAAAATCATTTTATCCTACGAAATCGTTTGAAATAGAATTTAAAAAAAAGCTGTGTTTTTCAAGTTTAAAAATGTTATAAAATATTTTAGTGAGCATAAACCTATTAATTAAAATTATATATATCAACTTCAGCTCTATATGGCACTGAAGATTGAGCACCTTGTTTTGTTACCGAAATGGCTGCAACCTTATTTGCAAATTGCACAGCATCAGGCAATGAAAGTCCTTCGGATATTGCGATCACCAATGCGCCGCTAAAACAGTCGCCGGCACCGGTGGAATCCATTGCTTTAACTTTATGTCCGGGAATAAATTCGGCATTAATTCCATCAAATAATAAAGCACCTTTACCGCCAAGGGTAATAATTACATTGGCAACGCCCATTTCGTTTATTTTTTTTGCTGCCAAAATAGCCGTTTCTGTATCTATTACTTTAATGCCTGAAATAATTTCGGCTTCTATTTCATTAGGGTTGATCAAATAAATATTTTTCAATAAATCAGAGGATAGCGGTGTGTTTGGGGCTGGAGCTGGATTTAGAATTACCAATTTTCCTTTTTCTTTGGCTAATTTTGCTGCAAATTCTACACTTTCCATCGGAATTTCAAGTTGAATTAAAACCAAATCTGCTTTGTCTATCGCTGCTTCCGCCAATAAAATATCTGAAGGTAATAAACTGCTGTTTGAACCAGAAGCTACTGAGATGGAATTTTCACCATTTTCATCAACAAAAATTAATGCAACGCCAGAAGGTTTTTTAAGATCCGAAAAAATATACGAAGTGTTAATTTCTTCTTCTTCAAATTGTTGTTGCGCCTGATGTCCAAAAATATCATTTCCTGTTTTACAAACAAAAGTAACATTGCCTCCCAATCGAGCACAAGTAACTGCTTGATTGGCTCCTTTTCCCCCTGGGTTCATAAAAAAAACACCGCCTAAAACCGTTTCACCAACTCGAGGGATAGATTTTGAATTTATTACCATGTCAGTATTTGAGCTGCCTACAACAAGAATTTGCTTGCTTGCTTTGGTGTTAGTTTTGGACTTTTTCATTAAAGATTGATATAATTTTTTGGTTGGTTTAAGTAATAAAGCAAATTTAATTACTAATTTCAAAATAAAATATACAAAAACCACTCAAAAATATAATCCCAAATCATTATATTTGCATATATATATGTATTAAAATGTTGTATTTCAGTTATCTAACAATAATAAAATATGAAAAATATTGAAAGAAGTCGAGTGGTTATTGCTTCAATGGGAAAGTCGGAAAAACGAAGTTTCAAAATCTACTGTTCAACACAAAGTGGTGAAAAAGCCTATTTACAACTATTTGATATTATAGACAATTTACCAAATGGCCGATTTGAAAAATTGGAGAATGAATTTTTGGATATCAGTAGAAACAAAAACGTGGAAATAGCAGCAGGATACTTGTATAATCAGTTGCTTGACTTTCTGGTTCACAAACGATCGAAAAAGGATATGCAATCACAAATATTTATGATGATTGAAAAAGCCAATATTCTATTTGAGCGGAAACTTATAGACGAAGCTTTTCATACTTTAAACCAAGCTGATAACTATGCTTCGCTTTTTAATGCAGAGAATCTGCAAATTATAATTGCTAAAACTGAAATGTATTTTTTGGGTACTTTGGGATTTCCAAATTTATCAGAAAAACAACTCATAGGCAAGCAGGTAAAATTGCAGGAGTTGATGAAATATTCCAGAATTATAAATCAATCTTACTTTTTAAGTGACATTTTAAATTATCGTATTTTACATAAAAGTATGGCTAGCGCAAAAGAAAAAAGGGAAGAATTAAATGATTTAGTATTGAGTGAATTAAATTTAATTTCTAACAATCCTACTTCTAACAAACAAATTGAAAAATTCCACTTATTATTTCAATCAACTTACTATTTAGAGACAGGAAATTATGCTTCAGCCATAAGAAATTATAAACAGCTTATTTTATTGTTTGGAGAAAATCCCAAAATTAAACAGAACCCTCCAATTTATTACTTAAATGCTATTGAAGGTATTTTAGAAAGCCTTATTACCAGTGGAATCTATAATGAAATGCTGCATTTTCAGCAAAAATTAAGGTTATTGAACAAAAAGGATTATCCGGAAGATTTCCTGTTAAAAGTGATTTGGTTAGATTATTATTATCAGATTATTGTGATAATCCATAAAGGCGATTTTGAGAAAACAATTGCAATACAAGATGGGTTTAGAGAATCCTTACTAAAAAAAGTCACGTTATTGCCACTTGACAAACAGTTGCAATTTCACCTTATCAATACCATTTTGCTTTTTTCACAATACAAATTTGCTGAAGCTCATAAAATGATTAAAATTATTCTTTTGGAAGGTAAAATATTTCAACCATTGCCTTTATTTAGAGTTGTTCGACTCATAAATCTGATGATAAAAGCCGAATTGGGCGATATGGATTATGTTGAAAATGAAAGCATTGCATTGAAGAGAAATTTAACTTCAGGAAGGCTCAGTAAAACCGAAAAAATTGTATTCAAATTTGTCGGATCTTATCCGCTGCCGCAATATCAAAAATCAAGAGAAAAAATTTGGAATTACTACACAAAAAAAATTAAGGCGATTAGAGAAGAAAACTATGAGAAAAGATATTTAAAATACTTCGATTTTCTTTCTTTTATTGAAAGTAGATTGACAAATATTCCCTTAAATGAACTTCTTAAAAAAAATCACAATCAGAAATAAGGTAGAAAATACGTTAAAAAACCAATCATCCTTTTAAATAAAGATGTTTGCAAAAAATGCTTTTTACTGGTATTATTGCCTAAAAATCCTGAAAATTATCGCTATTTAATATACGGCGCCAAAATCTTTGTCCATAATTGATAGCCTTCATCAGTCATATGCAAGCCGTCTTCCATAAACCATTTTTCGCTTGGTTTACCGCTTATATCAATCATAGGTGAAAATATATCCACAAAAGAGGCATTTGATTTGGTGTTTAAATACTCATTAATCATGGTATTTGCTTTTTGCATTTCTATTACTTTTGCCCAACGGTTTAAACTTGGTTTGATAGCGATATAATACACCTCGGCATTTGGCAATTTGGCTTTAATCATGCCATATAATGTACAGAAATCCCCAAAAACAATTTCGGCCGATTTCCCTTCCTGAATATCGTTGTCTCCTGAATAAATAACGATTTTTTTGGGATGATATTTTAAAATTATTTGATCAAAATTTTCTATTAAATCTAAGATTTGGGAGCCTCCGAAACCTCTGTTCAGAATTTTCGGATTGTTGAAATCTTTGGCGGGATCTTTCCACATTCTAATGGACGAACTTCCTGTAAAAAGAATGCCTTCTTGCATAAGATTATCTCCATTTAATTTGTCGAAAGCGTCAATTTCTGTTTGCCATATTTTTTGATACTCTTGCGCAAACGTATTTGTTGAAATTAATAAAAGCAGGATTAAAATATTTTTTTGAATTTTCATGGTTGTTACAATAAATTTAAGGGTTTAATTTTTTAAGTTCTGCTAATATAAATAGCATAAAGGCTAAAGGTATTGATAATTATTGGCAATGTGTTAATTTTTACCTCAACAAAATTAGGTACACAAATTTATTAAACAAACGATGAAAATTATATTTTCTTTCATTATTGTCCGGTTAAATTTTTCAAAATAAACAGGTCGCCCCGATGTGGCTTTAAACCTGACTTTTTACAATATTCTACAAACATTTCGCTCCTACGGAGCTGTTTTTAGTCCCATCGGGACGACCTGCTTGTAGAAAATAGATTTTCATTAAAAACAAGCCCCATCGGGGCGACCCGTTTGTCAAGTCCCATTCATATTGAGATTTATTAAATGTTATGGATTTTTATCGGACAACATTGATTTTCTTTAAAGCATTCAATTGCCAAACTGAACCTGTCGATTCAGACAGGTTTATTTCAGTTTAACTTAAATCATTATTTTTACAAAAAATTTAAAGTGTTGGTTTTTGATAGATTCTAACGTAATCTATTTGCATTTGGGCAGGAAAAATGGTGTCATCAATTTCACCGCCCCAATTTCCGCCGATGGCAAGATTTAAAATTAAAAAATACGGTTTGTCAAATGGCCAGCCTTCATTGGAAGTGTCTTTTCCGTCTTGTCCTTTAAAAGCTTCAAAAAACAACTTATTGTCAATAAAAAATTTGATGGTATCAGGTTCCCATTCAACGCTGTATAAATGAGAGGTGTTAAAAACATCTGTCAATCTCTCAAAATGAGAAATTTGCGTATTATGCATATGGTTGTACAATTGGGTATGCAGTGTTGTATGAACCATATTTGGATCATTTCCCACGTGTTCCATAATGTCAATTTCTCCACACGTGGGCCAAGTTTCCTCTTTTTTTCTCAGACTTTCGGGAAGCATCCAAATGGCAGGCCAAGTGCCTTTTCCTTCAGGTAACTTTGCCATCACTTCAATTTTACCGTATTGTAAGCTATATTTTCCGTAAGTTGTTAATCGGGCAGAGGTGTATTGCGAATTCTGATGTTCTTTTTTCAAAGCAACAATATGCAATTTTCCATCTTTTACAAACGAATTTTCAAGAGTTTTTTCCAAATAAAATTGCTTTTCATTGTTGCCATAACCATCACCGCCAACATTATAATTCCATTTTGTTGAATCGGGTAAACCTGCTGTGTTAAATTCATCAGCCCAAACTAATTGATAATCTTTATATAAGATTTTCCTTTCTTTTGTTAGTTTCAATAAAAGTTCGGGTTCATCAGTGGTTATAAAATCAAAATTATTTGCAAGAAGCCATTCTAAATCTGACGCTTCATTTACCGTCCAAGCATTTAAAATAATGTCATTTTTTTTCGCGTTTTCTATCCATTCAGGATGTTTTTTGTAATTGAAATAATGATAATCGGCTCCTTTAATGCCAGCTATTTTTAAGTATTCGGGAGGTTTATTGCCTTCTAAATATTGGGTTGAAGAATTTGGCTCAAGAACAGCAATTTTCTTCAAAATATCGATGTCAAAGCTTATGTAAGTCACCATATGCTGCAAATTGAGATCACGTACCAGTTGAACGACTTTTGTTGCAATAACAATTCCTCTTTCCTTACTTACTTTTGAAGGTTTAATTTCACAAAATAACCTGGTTGAATTGTTGTTTTCACTTCCTGCCAATAAATATTCTTTTAAAGTAGGAAGCTTTTCTCCATTGAAAAGTTTTAATGCAGCCAAATCCGAATAGTTGGTTTTTTCTATTTCAAGATTGTTATAAGTTGGGTCATGCGTTACAATCAACACATTATCTGCTGTCATTCTTACATCAAATTCTGAGCCTGTGCATTTTAATTCAATTGCTTGTTTTAGCGAAGCGATGGAATTTTCCGGCAGACCATTTTTCTTCCATGCCCCGCGATGGGCCACTACACTGTTTTTTGCAAATGAAATTTTGTTTATGAGAGTTGGTTTTGTTGAAACACAAGCGGAAAAAATCAAAAGAACAATTCCTGTAATTCCAATGTTAATTTTTCTTATTTTATTCATTTTTTCTTTTTTAATGTTGCTTCTGCAATTCCTGAGAATAACAGAAGCAACTGATAAAAACTAAATTAAATAGTAATCAAAAACTTTTACGCAAAAATTTATTTTGGAAAATTTTTGTCGTGTTATCTTTCCATAATTTAAATAAAAGAACTTCTCTAGAAATTAGAAAAATTCATTCAATACTAGAAATTTAAGTTTTATCTCCCCTAAAATTGGCTGTGAACTTTAGAGAAAATAAAACTTAAATTAAAACAAAGAGCAATTTTTTAAATACTTTATATAATGTTAATACCCTGTGTTTTGAGGATAATTAGGCCCCAATAAATTCAATTCACTTTGTGGAATTACCCAATTTACCATCCAAGGTTGCATATTGCGTCTGGCATCATTCGCAAATGTGAAAGGATCTTCAGGGGTATTGGCTTTAGTTCCTGTGTTTTGCAAACTTAAATCTCCAGGTTTGCCATATCCAGCGTGATTCACAACATATTCATACAGTTTTCCGGTTCTTTTTAACATATACCAACGACGACCTTCAAAAGCCAATTCTCTTGCTTGTTCATCAAGAATATCTTCTATGGATACAGCACCTGTTAAGGCGGCTGTTTTTGCTCTGGTTCTTACTGCATTAAGGTTGGTTAAAGCGCCTGAATTATTTCCAAGCATTAAATTTGCTTCTGCTGCATAAAGATACGTTTCAGCCAACCGAGCCATCATAATATTTTTAACTTGCGTGTCTTCAGTAGGAATGCCATCATCTGGGAAGTATTTTTTGCAGCCCGCATTTTGACGAATAAAGAACCCATTTCTGCTGGCCTGATTACCAAATTCTTTCCAAGGCGCTGCTGGGTTGTCTCTAATGATGGTTCCTAAAGTTTGGCCTGCCGGCAATGTTGCAGGATCATTATATAAATAATCTTTAACATAGTATGAACCTTTGATTCTGGTATCATTAGGATCTTGGGCCAGCAAATTACGAATGTAATTGTTCAATGTCAACCATCCAAATCCACGGCCTCCTTGTTCAACCGTGTACTTTGATCCTGGAGTTTGCTCAGCATAATTTGGCATTAAGTTGAAGTTTATTTTATTCGGATTTCCATTAACCGCTTTTTTGAATTGTAAAACCCACAATGCCTCAGTAGTGTTCATATCGCCTTTAAACACTAAATCTGTTGACGCTACCAATTTATGGTTTGCAACTTGTGCAATTACGGCTTCTGATTGTGTTTTAGCTTCCAACCAGTTGTTTTGCCATAATGCCACTTCGGCTTTAAGGTGTCTTGCCGCTCCTTGGGCTATTCTTCCTGTAGCGGTTGGTGTCCAACTTAAATTACTGATGGCATAGGTTAAATCTTCGTTAATAAGCTTGTAAATATCTGCTTCCGGAGTTTTTGCATCAATAATGTTCAGTGCATTTTCTGGTGTAGTAGGCTCGGTTGTTACATAAATATTGTTAAACAATTTGAATAATGTAAATATCGAATTTGCTCTAAAAAATTTAGCTTCAGAAACAATTTGCGCTTTTCTTGCGTCGGGCATTGTCACAGATTCGGCTGCTTTTATTAAAGCATTAGACCGGTCTAAAATTCTGTAATACAATTTCCAATAATCACCATGTACATTACTGTTGGTAGGGAATCTGCCATTGTTCAGTTTTCCCCAGTTAGAAATTTCTCCACCACGAGGAACATTTAAGTCATCTTTAGCGTCTAAAACAATCGGATTTGATCCATTGTTTGCCAAATTTTCCCAAAATGACCTTTGGATGTTATACAGTGCTACCACTCCCGACTCTAGTCCTTCTGGAGTATTGTATACAAAATCAGCGGTAAACTCTGATGTAGGTTCTTCAAGCAAGTAATCTTCATTACATGAAAGCAAGGAAACAAAGATTGCAAGTAGTGCAATGCCCCATTTCGTAAATTTATTACTGTTTTTCATTGTTGTATTTTTTAAATTAGTTAACATTAAAGACCAATATTTAATCCAAGAGTGATTGACTTAGTGTCGGGGAAATCATTTGGATTGTTTTCCGGGCTATATGATTTATAATCTGTCCAAGTAAGTAAGTTGGTGCCAGTTACATAAAATTTGGCATTGCTCATTTTCAATTTACTTAAAACCGCAGCAGGTAAGTTATACGCCATGGTCAGTGTTCTCAATCTAACATAAGATGCGTCTGCCACTGCCATAGTTCCAATATTTGCCGGTGCACTAAGATAACTTGGACGAGGATATGTTGTTGATGGGCTTTCCGGTGTCCAATAGTCCACTTTTATGCCATTTCTTACTGATTGAAGCGTTCCTCCTTCATTAAAATTCGCTAAAAACGGATTGTATTTTGTAGCTCCTTCCACGATGTAAAAATCGGCCAACACTTCAAAGTTTTTAAACGCAAAAACGGAAGAAAAAGAGCCAAACCATTCAGGGTCTGTATTGATAATAATATTGTCATCATTATTGACAATTCCGTTACCGTTTACATCTTTTACGCGAATAGATCCCGCTTTCAACAAGGTAAGATTTGAGTTGGTGGTGCTTCCCGGCTGTGCTTGCGGTGAAGCCAATGCTTCCGCATCTGTTTGGAAAATCCCGTCAAACACCAATGTGCGGATATTATTGATTGATTTCCCTATATAACGGCCTCTGGCTTCATCATCTTTAGGGGCACCGTCAATATCCACAATACCCGATTTGATTAATTCGTTTTTGTTTTTTGTGAATGAAGCACTTACTCTCCAGTTAAAATTGTCATTTCGTACAATATGCCCAGTTAACAACACCTCAACACCGCTATTTTTTGATTCACCGCCATTGGTTATTGTTGAACTAAAACCAGATGTTCCTCCAAGCGTAATATCAGTTAACAAATCGGTTGTGTTTGTGTTGTAATAATCTACCGTACCTGTGATTCTGTTTTTAAGAAACCCAAAGTCAATCCCCGCATTTGTGGTTGTTGAGGTTTCCCATGTTAAATTTGGGTTAGGCAAAACCGTTCCCGGTAAACTGCCCCCAACAATGGCTCCTCCAAAAATGTATGGGAAGTTACCCACCACACCTAAGGTCGTATATGGATCCAACGATTGATTTCCTACAGAACCATGACTTACCCTTGCTTTTAATTGGCTTACAGTTTCTGAACCGATCAAGAAATTTTCTTTATGGATTTGCCAAGCTACAGAAGCGGCAGGAAAGAATCCCCATTTTTTATTTTCAGAAAAAACAGATGCGCCGTCTCTACGAGCCGTAAAAGTAAAAAGATATTTATCCATTAAAGTATATCTTGCCCTTCCTAAAAATGACAAGATTCTTTTTTGCTCCTCAAGTCGGGTTACTTTAAAATTTAAAGCAGAACTGATTCCATCGTATCCAAGTAAATCATTCCCAAAACCAGTTCCGTTTGAAATTGTTTTTGAAGTGTTGATTTGATTGGCAGATTGTACAGCCGTGAAATCAAATTTATGGTCTTCTCCAATACTTGCATTATAATTTAAAATATTTTCAATCAAATATTCTTCTCTCAAGGTATTGGCAACATTGGCAATTCCGTTCAGATTAACACCAGCTGAATGAAGTTTTGAAATATAACTTCCTTCATCAATAAATTTTCTGCTGATCAGTGTGTTTAATTTGTAAGAGAAATTTTTTGCCAGTTTGTAATTCCCCACTAAATTTACATTGTAAAAATTATTTTTAATTTCATTTTGGGATTCCCTGATGTTCCACAAAGGATTTACCGCAGAACTGCTCGCATTGGCGCCGGCCAAAAGTTTAACGAGATTTCCTGATTCATCATAAGGTCCGGTAAATGGGGAAATGGTGATAAAATCTAAATTTGAAGTTTCCTTTTCTTGTTTGTCGGTAGCTAAATTGATATTGGCTTCAACACTTGCTCTTTCATTTATTTTTTGATTGATATTTAGCCTGAAAGATCCTCTGTTATATTCAGAAGAAGGGATCAATCCTGATTGGTCGAAATAATTAAAACTTGTAAATATTTTTGTGCTTTCTGTACCGCCTGACAGACTTACGGTATTGCTGGTGATTAAACCAGTTCTTAGCACTTCATCTTCCCAATTTGTGTAATTGCCTGCCAAATAATTCAAATATTCTGGTGATGTAGCGCCGTTAAAACTTAATTCATCAGATAAATAAGCTTGGCTTGGCGTATTGTCTGTTCTTTTTGCTTCTCTTCTCAATTGCGCAAACTCTTCAGCATTGTACAAATCAAAGTTTTTGGTTAATTTTTGTGAAGTTGTATAAGAACCAAATGTAACTTTCATTTTGCCCTCTTTACCTTTTAAAGTGGTAACAAGTATAACACCATTTGAAGCTCTTGCGCCGTAAATAGCTTGTGCGGAAGCATCTTTTAAAACTTCAATTGAAGCAATGTCATCTGGGTTAATATCATTGATATTTTCAATAGGAAAACCATCCAATACAATCAGCGGATCATTTCCACCGCGAATGGAATTTCTTCCCCTTATTAAAATATTTGAAGTTCCTCCCGGTCTGGCTGAACCTAACGTAATTTGCACACCCGCAGCTTGTCCTCGCAGCATCTCTGAAACATTCGATGTTGGAATTGCCAAAGCCTTGTCTATTTCAACTTTTGAGACAGCTCCTGTAACATCAGTTCTTTTTAGTGTTCCATACCCAACAACTACAACTTCTTCTAAACTTTGAGTGTCTTCATTTAGGGTAATGTTCAGGTAATTGGCATTGCTGATTACAATTTCCTTTGTGGTGTATCCAATATAAGAGAACACCAGTGTTTCTCCTTTTTGAACATTGGACAGCGTAAATTTACCGTCAAAATCTGTTGTTACACCTTTAGTTGTGTTTTTTACAACCAAAGAAACTCCGGGTAAAGGCGTGCCGCTTGCGTCGGAAACGGCTCCTTTAATTTCATAATTTTGCGCATAAATTGAAATCCCCGCAAAACATAGAAAAAGTGATAATAGTAATGTTTTCATATTTTTTGATTAATTAAATTTTGATAAAATTACCTTAATAAACAGATGAAAGCGAAAAATCTACCACGACAAAAAACAGACAAACTAAATTAATTTAAGAAATTTCTTCTGAGGTGTGATAAATATGATGTTTATCGCCACAAATTATTTTTTTGTAACATAGGCAAATTCTTAAATAAAGGTTTTAAAATGTTTTCGTTGTGGTAATGTCGTAGTAAAATAGATTGATGTTGTATAATTAAATTTCTAAAATGTAGTTAACCAAACTCGAATCTCGGCTTAAACCCATTTGTTTTCTTAATCTGTAACGTTTAGTCTCAACGCTTCTTACCGTAATGTTGAGCAAAGGTGAAATTTCCTTTGAAGTTAAATTTAAACGCAAGTAGGCACAAAAGCGTAAATCATTGGGAGTTAAATTAGGGTGTGCTTTTTTTATTTTATCCAAGAAATATTTATCGGCATTGTTAAATGCTTCTTCAAAAAACTTCCAATCTTTTGTGTTATTTAAATTTCCTTCAATTAATTTCAAAACTTGCATATTGTTTGATTCAACTTCATTATTTATCAATTCTTTTTTAATGGTGTTAAGCACTTTATTTTTTTTGATTAAACTCATGGTGGAAATCGCCAACTCCCTATTTTTGTTTTCTATGTCCTGAATTAGTTTTTCGTTTTTTATTTGTGTAATTAGTTGCTCGTTTTCACGTTGTTTATGCTTGAGTTGCTTTTCATAATATTTTTTATAGGCTTTATGAATTAAAAAAGAAATACTAATAAACGTTAAAAAATAAGCAATAATGGCAAGAGTGGACACATACCAAGGTTTCATAATTATAAAATTATAACTGGCAATATTTTCGGTAAGTTTGTTCCCAACTTTAGCTCGAACATTCAAATTATATTCGCCAAATGGCAGGGTGTCAAATATCAATTCTGTTTTGTTTGTCCAGTCACTCCATTCATCGTAATAACCATCGAGTTTATATTGGTATTTTACCGCTTGATATTTATCGTAAACTGGCACGCTAAAATTAAATATAATAGAATTTTGTTCATACTTAAACGCACCATCATTTTTAAGATCAATTTCATAATTTGACAATTGTGAATTTTTTAAAGAGATTTTATTTAATAAAACACGGTTATTGTTTTTTAAATTAAATTGGGAAAGGTCTATAGTAATATAGCCGCTCGTTGTTCCCAATAAGTACTTATTGTTTTTAATATGTGTAATATTTTCAAATCCTATAATTCCTTTTCTTAAATAAGCTGGAATAGAAATTGTATGGATTTCTAATTCATTTGTTAAATCATTCACAGAAACATAACTTATGTTTTCTTTTGAGAATCCCCATAATTTTTGGGTTTTATCAACTGTCAATTTCCCCGATAAATATGTTTCTTCAGTAATTATTGAACCTAATAAGGAATCTTTTAAAAATTTATTCTTCTTTAAATCATATTTAAAAACGCCTTCATTAAATCCATATAATATTGTATTTTTAAATTTCACCAAACTGGAATTCTTTTCAATAGGAAGTTCCGTTTGCTTTGAAATATCGACAACAAAATTAAAATTATTGTCGATTGTAAGTTTAAAAACCCCTTTATAACCGTGGCTTACAAATATTTCATGATTGTTTAAAAATTCAAAGTGTCTTGCAGAGCTATCAAATCCATCAATTTTATTTCTGGCTTTCCATACACCATCTTGCTTAATTAAAACATTGAGGCCGTTATAATTACCTTGCAGAAGCGCATTTTTTATAGACGGAATAGGTTTAAAATCCCACGTTCCAGACTTGTCGGATATTTTTATGGCTCTATTTTTTTCAATAATAAATGTACCAACATGATGACCGCAAAACAGTTCATTGTTAAAAACAAACAAACTCCAAACTTGTCCTGCAGTGTTGCGAATCATTGTATAAGGCTCAATCCCGTCAATTTTTTTATAGAATAATCCTTGATTGGTGCCTAAATAAATATAATTTTTAAATATTGCTGAAGCATATACGGTGCCAATTGCGCCCCTGTCATCGTTAAAAATTCCAACAGGCGATTTTATATTGATACAATTAATGCCATTATCCAATCCTGCCCAAATATTATTATCCTCATCTTCAAAAAGTGATAAGGCCGTATTGTTGCTTAAACCATTATTTTGATTGATTTGATAATTTATAGCACCTTCCTTAGTTAAGTAAAATATTCCGTTTGAAATGGTTCCTAAAACAAAACTCTTGTCTTTTAGCTGGATACTGTTAAAAACTTTAATTTCATTTAGGGTTTTATTTGCCTGAATATCCCATTTTGAAACCATATTATTTTTGAAAACATAAAAGCCGGAGTTACGGGTTTGAATGAGCAATCCGTCATCTATGGAAAAAACACTAATAATTAACTCATTGGTAAATACCGAATTGTTTGAAATTAATTTAGACGCTCCTCCCTCAATGGTGTACAATCCCTCATTTAAAACTTGATAATAAATAACATTGTCAATATTGAATACTTTTGAAATTTGATTATTGGAATTGATGATATTAAACTTTTTTTTAACGGTATTGTAAAAATATATTCTGTTAAACGATTGGAAAAGTACCCAATCATCATAGGTTACAAGATTCCAGAAATTCTCATCATCAATCATTTTAACATCAAGCAATGGCACCAAAGAATGGTATTTTAAAGACCCAAAATTGTCTTTTTGCCAATAACCGAATTCCATGTAGCATCCGCTGTAAATTCGACTCCCAACAACCTTTATAGCCCTAATAATTGTGTTATTTGGTGAAGGATAAATTATCCAGTCGGCACCGTTATATTCTAAAAGCCCTTCATTATTAGCGGCATAAATAATTTTGTTTGGCGTTTGGGAAATCATCCAATTCTGATTTCCGCCACCGTAATCTTCAGGGGTAAATTTATTGATAGGCGGCAATTCCTGAGCATTTAAACTGCCTGTTATGACTAACAAAAAAAAGAAACCTATGAATATGTTAAAAAAATATTTCATTGAATTAATTCAATAGTCATAATTTTGAAAGAATTTTGGCAATTTATGAAATTTTATGTAGATTCCATAAATTGTTTATTCAAGATTTCATTAAATTCTCCTGTTTTGCATAAACTAAAATCAGAAATGAAGTAAATAATGCCTTGGCAAAATTAATTTGTGAATTTTTATGAATCTTTGATTTTTTACAAATTGTTAAAAGCCGTTTCCAACCAATTCATTCTTTGGGAATATCACAATTTTAGTTGATTAATTTTAGCTTCATAATTGGCAAGATCTAATGGGTTTGGTCAAACATAAAAACTTTTGGGTTCCGTTTTTTTTAATTATTCCTGATAATAAAACGTTTTTTTCAGTAAATTTTGCGGATTGCCGCCAATCTGAATTTCAAATTCGCCTTCCTCAATAATCCATTTGTTATGAATCCCAATATTGGCCAAATTCTTTGAATGCAGCACAAAATTTAACGTTTTAGTTTCGCCCGGATTGAGCTCAATTTTTTCAAATCGCACCAATTTTTTGGAATCGGGTGAAAGGGTAGCCACCAAATCTTTGAGAAAAATTTCCACAACTTCTTTTCCTTTTCTGTTTCCGGTGTTTTTTACATCAACGCTGATTTTTAGTTCTTCCGAAGCTTTTACGGTGTCGGCACTCATTTTTAAATTGGAATAGCCGAAAGTGGTGTACGACAATCCGAAACCAAATTCAAACTGCGGATAAAAACCGTCATATCCCCAATTGATATCCCTGATATCGGCTCTTTTGTAGTAATACGGCAAAATGTTTCCTGAATATTTCGGATAGGTGTAAGGGAGCTTTCCGCTCGGATTTACGTTTCCGAAAATCACATCTGAAACTGCGCGACCTCCTTCATCTCCGGGTAAATATGCCATAACAATGGCTTCAACCAAAGGTTCAATTTCTCTGATAATTCTTGGTCGTCCTTGCACCATCACTAAAATGATTGGTTTTTTTAAGACTGAAAGCATTTTGATCAATTCCTGCTGAACCAAAGGCAAATCAAGTTCATTAATGTCGGAAGGTTTTTCTGAAGCCGGAATTTCTCCAACGCAAACCACAATATAATCTACGTTTTTAGCCATCTCTACAGCTTTGTCCGAATTGATGTCTTCCAAATAATCGGTTCCTTCCACAAATTCAACATTGGCTTCGCCCGCTTGTTTTTTTATGGCGCCTAAAATGGTTAATTTGCTTGGATCGTTATAAATGGTGTCTCTTCCTAAAAAAGACCGCGACCAGGCGCCGTTCAAAATATTGATGGAATTCGCCGAATATCCCGTTACCAACACTTTTTTTGTTGATGTAAGCGGTAAAATATGGTTGTTGTTTTTTAGCAATGTTATTGCTTCGCTGGCTGCTTTATAATTGGCGTCAATATGTTCCTGGCTGGCAAATTTGGTGTAGCCTTTCGGATTGTTATAGGGAACTTTAAATAAATTCAGTTCATATTTTAATCGCAAAATTCTTGTTACGGCATCGTTTATTCTGCTTAACGGAATTTCTCCTTTTTCCGCCAAATCAACAATAATCTCAACAATATCGGCCTCAAAAGGATTCATAATCATATCCAAACCGGCATTTACGGCCATTTTTGTCGCTTCGCGCTTGTCTTTTGCCGATAGATGCGCTGTAATCAGAAATTCAACATCACTAAAATCGGAAATCACCACGCCTTTAAATCCGAGTTCGCCTTTTAAAATATCATTGATATAATAACTGTTGATATGACACGGAATTCCATTCACTGCATTGGAACTGATCATCACGCCCTTTGCGCCATTTTGTATGGCTTTTTCAAAAGGCGGCAAAAAATATTGTCGCAAACTGTTTTCTGGAATCAGTGCATTTGCACGGTCTTTTCCATTTTTTCCTGCGCCATATCCTATGAAATGTTTTAAGCAAACCGCGGTGCTGGTGGAATCCTGTAAGCCTTTTTCTTGTGGACCTTGTAAATACGCCAGACTCATTTCTGAAATTAAATAAGGATCTTCGCCAAAACTTTCGCCAATTCTTCCCCAAAGCGGATTCAAAGCCACATCGGCATTCGGATTGAAATTCCAGGGAAGGGAGGCGGCTCTCGATTCATAAGATGTGATTTCTGCCGATATTTTAGTGAGTTCGGTGTTCCAAGTGGCCGCCATCGCTATTTGATGCGGAAACATCACAGATCCATTCACATAATTGGCTCCGTGAATATTGTCAATTCCATACAAAACCGGAATTCCCAAGCGGGTTTTTTGCATAGCGGAATCCTGAATTTTTTTAAGGATTTGGTACCAATCTTCTTTTTCTGCCGGATAACCGGGCGTATTATGAATGGAACCAACGGCATAATCGATTATTAACTGTTTAAATTTTTCTGAATTATAATCAACCTTATCCCGTGCATCCCAATAATCGCCTGTCAAAACTGCCGGCAAGCCAATATTCAACATTTGTCCCGCTTTTTCCTTAAGCGTCATTAAAGCCAAAATGGAATCAACTTTTTGGTCAATGGAGGAATTTTGTGTGGAATTGGCAAGATTATTTTGGCTTTTACAGCCAACAATTATTATAGAAATAACAAGTAAAATGGATAAAAAAAGCTGTTTCATTGGTGTGTTTATTTATTTTGGGAAAATGGTATTGTATTATATATTTTTTAGTCTGTTTTAAAATTTAAGGCCTTTACATATCCTTTATTGGGAAAGTTATTTTTGTAAAGGCTATTTTCTAAATAGTCATTCAGCGCTTTTTGAATTTTTAAAATATCGGGTCTGTTTTCTCTCATTTTAGCAAAAGAAGAACGATCGCTGTCGGCATATTTAGTGATTAAATGATAATCTTCAGGTTCTTTAAAATTCATAATGCCGGCAAGATTATTCATTTTTTTATAGGGCCAAAAAGCCCAGCTAATTTCGTGTTTGTCCAGCAAAATTCTAAAATCGTTTACCCATTCATCGGTATTTTCGCCAGTTTCTCCAATATAAATCGGAACTTGGTGTTTGTCCCTAAAATCGAGATATTGCTGTATGGCTCCCTGATTTACTTCAAACCAATATTTATGAAACTCATACACCACATTATCATCAATAATTTCTTCGAACACATCAAAATTTCCGCTCCAGTTTGAGCCATTCAGAAAAATGGTATGTTCTTTATCCACTTTTCTAATTTCTGCGACAATGCGTTTATAAAGCAAAAACAACTGATGGTTTAAATAGGGAAGTTCATCGTTAAAATAATGCGCAATCGGTTCATTTACAATATCATAACCGATAATTAAGGGTTCGTTTTTATATTTTTCAGCAATTTTCACCCAAATTTCTGTCATTAAATCCTGGGACGATTTGCTTTTAAAAAGAAAAGGATAGCCATAACTGTCGTCTATATTGTCACCCGTTTGTCCGCCCGGCGCACCATGCATATCCAATAAAACATACATTTTTTCTTGTCGGCACCAATCCAGCAATCGGTCAAAATATTTAAAACCTGCATTTCTTTCGCCCATATACAAATCGTCCGTAAACATTTTATAATGAAAAGGCAGGCGAATATGGTTACTGCCGATGTTTTTTAAATATTTAATGTCGTCATGGGTGATGTAATTGTTCAAAAATCCTTGCCAAAAAACCTGTAAACTGTCTGGCCCAACCAATTCATACAACATTTCATCAATTTTTCGGGGCGCATTTACCTGATTCATTTTAAACATATAGCCTTCAGGAACAAGCCAGTGACCCAAATTTGTTCCTTTTAAAATGATGGAATTGCCATTTGCGTCAACCAATTGTGTTCCTTTTGTTTTTACAAAACTCAAGGTATTTACAGTTGTTTTTTCCGATTTATTTTCCGTGACTTTACACGAACTGACTGCGGAAATAATGGCTAGGGCGATTACAATATTCTGATATTTTTTCATGCCGATTTAAATTTATTTGGGATGGTTTTGTTTTTATTAAAAATTGCTTTCTTTCAGATACACCAAAATCGTTGAAACTGCTCTGGTTCTCTCAAAAATTTGTTCGCTTATTTCAGGGTTTAAATTCAATCCATCAATTTCCACTGATTTATCATCGGAATAAATAACCTGAATTGCATTTTTATCCGCCAATTTATAAACAACGGGAACTTGGCAATAAGTAAAGAAAAGTGAATTTTTTTCAAGCATCAATTCTTTTTCCCGAAGGTTCACATCGGTAAAATAAACTGTTTTTTCTTCTTTAAGAAATTCTTCTTTTTTCAACAAATCAGGCTGAAATTTAAGGATGCCATTTTTTACGAAAGCACCCAATTCGCCCATTCTTGCCAAAACATCTTCCTTAACCTGGCCAGTCATTCCAGGCTGTTGCGCACCTTTTCCTGCCGGTGTGTGCGAATACGGATCGGTTGGAAATGCGCCATACACTTCAGGTGATTTGTGAACACCAATGCCGTCGGTTATTTCGTGGTAATGATTTTCCAATCCGGCAATAATTTC
Organism: Lutibacter sp.; assembly: GCA_030683995.1. Classification (GTDB taxonomy): domain Bacteria; phylum Bacteroidota; class Bacteroidia; order Flavobacteriales; family Flavobacteriaceae; genus Lutibacter. The sequence continues at coordinate 170,349 of JAUXPH010000040.1, read as the reverse complement.
ATTTTCAGCACCAGATTCAATCGCATTTACGCAAGTTTCCTGAACGGCCAATGCCAGTTTTGAAACCATATGCCAATAAATGGAACCAAGTCCTTCATAACCGAAAAATGTGCCTGAACGACCAGTAAATGATTTGTGGCTGAAAATATTTTCAAATGTTGTCAACAGCAATTCTCGGTCTTTTTCAACGAGTTTTTGATAAGCTTTAGGCAATGTTTCCAAGGCAGTTTTAAGGCTGTTGGCATTGTTAAAATTGCCATTGAAATGGCAATTTCCCAACACATCTTTTTCAATGATTTGTGAATTTCCGTTTTTCAGTAATTCTTTCGCTAAATCCGATTTTTCTATGGCTGATAAAGGAATATTATTTTTGTCAACAAATCTTTTAAGCTGTTTGTTCGGATATAAAACATAACTGTTTTGATCTGCCCGGTACAAAGCGCTTTTTCTTAAACTGTTCAGCAAGGCCAAAGATTCTGCCGGTGAAAGATGTCCCGAACTTAGCACAGAAACTTGTCCTTCCAGCATCTCCGGCAAATAGGAAATGGAAATTTCCTGGGTATTTTCGATGGTCATTAAATTATACGCGTGGTACAAATTATCTGCACGTTTATTGGCATGGATGGTGTGGTCTATAAATTTTTTGGTCAACACAAAAAACTGTGACAATTCCTTTTTGCTCAGTACCGATTTATGGCTAGAAAATCCTTTTTCATAAATCGAGGTTCTGAAATGGCTTCCCGCCAATCCAAGTCCGTCCACCACATTTTTACGGTCCGCATCGGAAATTTTACCAGATAACAGGTGTTGATTTTTATCAAATGTGGCGACAATTTCTTTAAAAAATACGGCCAATTCATTTGAAATTGAAACGTTTTCAACCGAAGCATTTTCAACAATTTCTTCAAAGAAATTTAAAAATCGTTTCAAATAATACAAAGTAACCATAGAAACGCCGTTGCCCACCAAGGCGTTGTTTGCGTCGTTCCATTCGGGTCTTTGCGTGTTGAGCCAAATACCGGCTTCCGGAATAAAATTGGAAAGCTTGGCCAACACCGTTGCCAGCAATTTCTCTGTCAAACCGACTTTGTAAATTTCTTGGGTTTGAGATAGGAGTAAAGCGCCATCGGCACCCAATATTGCTTTTTGTTCATTGATTTTCTGATCCAATTGATGGTCAAAATCGATGGTGTCTTTTGGGTTTTTCAGAATTTCTGAATAATTTTTTATTTTATACGGAACATTCGCATACACAAACAATTCCTGATTAAAATAATCAGCCAATTTGTTCGGATAGTGGTTTTCGGCAAATTCTAAAAATTTCAACAAATAGACAATTTGATGATCGCCCCAATAGCCAATAAACGACCAAGGATCATCTGGTTCAATCACTTCCCAATCGAAACCGTCTTTGGTAACGCGGTACGGATTGTAACCGTCAAAAGTGGTGGCATTCAAAAATTTGTGAATCATACTTTCAATAAATTCTGGGTAGGAGTGCGCCAGTGCTTCCCAATTCTGGAAAATATCACGCCAGTTTCCCTGATAATCCAAAATTTTTGAGCCGTCTATTTCACTGCGGGTATTGATGGAAAATTTATTCCAAGGCCTGCTGGGATCGCCATGTCTTCTGCTGAATTTCAGAGGCATATATTCAAAACAAAGCCGTTTAAAATTGGAGTCTTTATTTTGTTGCGCAAGTTTTTTAAGATTTTTTAATAAAAATATTTCCGGTAATAGTGCCAATTCTTTTTCATACTTCCTGAACACATTTATATTTGCTTTTTCAAGGTATTTTGTAAAATCGTCCTTGTTTATCTGATAGTTTTCATCAAAAATACCGCCGCGCATAATGTTAAAAAGCGTGTTTGCGTAGTGGCGTGTTGTGCGAAGTTCATCGTTGGTAACCTGAAATCCGTCGGAATTTCCCGTTAACTGAATCAAGTTTTTTGTGCCCAATGCAATATCTGCCAAAACTTCTTGCTCCAAGTTTTTAGGCGATTTTAATTTTTCCGAAATATTTACAATGGCTGCCGGACCCTGATTCACATTGGCGACTATTGTCCAAGTTTTTTTCGCGTTGGCTTCAAGGTTGATTTCAGCGCAAATAAAATAAGCCCCTTTTTCGGCTCTTATGTCTGTTTCTAGTTCAATTTTAAATCCTATTCTGAAATTATTTAATTGTAAAGATGAAATTAAATAAGTTGGATTTTTTAAACCAACAGACCAAACAATGGTTGCTTTTAGTGCTTCACTAGGTTCTGCTTTGTCAACAATAATGGCACTTAAGACAAAAATTCCCAATCCAATTTCCGCTTCTAATTCGTTTTTTTTGTAGGCATCAACCAAATTGCTTTTGCTGTTTTGCAAATCGGCCGATAATCCGAACGGAAGGATATTCTGAATTCCGTCCAAAACACCAATCTCCAAATCTTCCACACTATTGTTGATCAGCGTCGATTTTTTGACAAACCCAAAATTGTTGCTGTTATTCCACTCATATTGAAACGTCAGGCCCAAATCGTGATTTATTTCTTCAAAAATAATTTTATTGCCATAATTGTTTTTATAAAGATTTCGGGTAATGGCATAAACACTTTCATATTTATCACAAAACGGTTCCCATAATAAATTTTTGTCCTCTTTATGTATTTGAAATATGGTTTTGCTGCCTGTAATATCAACAGATTCTGTAATTTTATCATCGGTATAATAGGGGAAAAGCGCTGTGTCGCAATCTTTTCTGCCAGCCGTTAATCCACCATTGCTTGAAATGAACATCCAATGATTTGAATCGCTCACCATACTCATAAAAAAAGGGCGCATTTTGTGACTGTTCGAAATTTTATAGAAGCTTTCGCCCTCAATATTTACAATGTTTCCTTCAACTTTATTGTTATTGGTGAATAATTTAGTGTTGCCTATATATGATTGGTTAGGGTCCATATTTTTTGTGCTAATTTGAATTTAATAAAAAACCTCCGTTAAAATTTGAAATAAATTTAAGGAGGTTTTTTTTGATATTTTTTATTTTTAAGAATATATTTTTAGGTAAATAGGTATGATGGGCGTTCCCCGACAGCTGGCGGGCTGGGCTTTCATTACTCGCTTTTTACCGTTGTGAAAAACAACAGTAAAAGAGCTCAAACATTCCGCTTTAACCCTGAGCGTACCAGATAGCTATCGGGTAGAAGGGCAATCCCTAACGCAGGCTTGGTTTACAATTCCTGTTTTTCTATTTCACCATAAAAGGAATATTCGCAGTTGCGGCGTGTCCGTGGCCATCATCAGCATAAACAAACAAACGATAGTTTCCTGCAGCAGGTGCTTTAAATGTAAGCTCCCCGTCTTTTTGGTTAACTATTTCAAAATCAACACTTTTTGGACGTACTTCAAGATCGCCTCCATCACTTACTTCAACACTTTCAGGCAAAATTTCCCAGGTATATTTGATTGGGTCAATTTCAAAATCTGATATTTTTAAAGATGCAGTATATGATTTTCCTGCTTCCGCCATCACATTTTCGTAAGCAGTTTTACCGTTGATGGTATAAGAAACTATTTGAGGCGTTCTGTTTTCCGGCCATTTTCCGTTCCATACAAAATGCATCACATCCACAGATTCTGTTTCCTTGCCATCTTCCAAATAAACGCCATACCAAGTTGGTGTCCTTTCCTGTTTATTTCCCCAAAGAAAAACATAGGAACCAATGCACTGCAAAGAATCTGCTTCAATACCCGCCTTGTATCTTTTTAAATAATTAGCGGCTTTTAGCGTACTGTTTTCTTCAATTGGGGCTCCCCAAGATGTTTTAGGAACTTCCCAATGTCCGGTTGAACCCCATTCGGTTACCATATAGGCACCTTCCCAGCCGAATTCCCGGATTAACTTAGGTAAATTTGGCAAGTCGCCATACATTTGAACAGATAAAATATCAATATCGGAACATCTTTCTTTGATCAGTGAAATTTCATTTTTAGAAATTCCTGCTAACATTGTGGTGGTTAGATGATTGGGATCAACTTCGTGAATCATTTTTGAAATGTCATTTACGGCATCCCAAACTTTTGGATTTGTATAACGCAAATTCAATTCGTTTCCAATTCCCCAAATCAATAAAGCCGGATGGTCTTTTAGGGCCATAACTTCACCTTTAATGCGTTCCAATTGTTTTTTTACGGCGACAGTGTCGTTATAATCAAATCCGTGGCGTTCTCTTTCCACTTCAATGCCCATCGTCACCATCAATCCGTTTTTGTGTGCTTCGTCTAAAATTTCTTTGCCGCTTTTCTCCCCGTTTTCGGTTCTCCAGGTTCTGAAAGAATTTCCGTTGTGTTTGGCAACTGAGGCAATATCGCCGAATTCCAATCCGGCACCTTTAATGTAAAATGGTTTTCCGTCAACAAATAGCTGGAATTTTCCATCGGTATTTGTCAAGGTTACTTTTGCCGGTTTATCCTGAGGCATATCAGCAGTTGTTTTTTGTGGCGCTTCTGCACACGCAAACAAACAAAATAAACAAACGATTAGAGTAGGGATAATTTTCATTTTAAGGTTATGATCTAATTAATAATTCTTCAACTTCTTCCAAAGTTTTTCCTTTTGTTTCTATCACATATTTATACACAAACAGCACCGATAAAACAGCCATACCCGCATAAATGGCAAAAGTTCCTGTTGGCCCTAAATTGGTAAGTTCCCAGGGGAAAAATTGGGTTACGGTATAGCTTACCAGAGAATTGAAAAATCCAACAACAGAAATGGCAATTCCTTTTACGTTTTGTGGGAAAATTTCAGACAACATTGTCCACATTACCGGACCTAATGAAATGGCAAATGCCGCTACATATAACAAAATGGCGATCAATACCAAACTGGCGTTGATGCTAATAAAGTTTTTGACTTCGTTTTGCTTAAATTCAAGTAATTGTTCCTCACTTAACAAAGGCGCTACATTGGTAAATAAATCTCCTTGAGAAGAAAAAGTTGATCCGTTTAAGGTTGTTAAAGACGATTTAATATCTGCATTGCCAATCTTTGCGATGGTTGTTTCATTAAAGCTGTAAGTGGCATTGTTAAAGGCCAAAGTTGCCATAGTCAATGCAATCGCCATCGCTGAAGTTCCAATAATTAACAAAGGTTTTCTGCCTAGTTTATCAATAAACCAAATGGCAACAAAGGTGAACACCAAATTGGTAAGTCCAACAACTATCGCCTGCAAAAAGGAAGCATCTGTGCTTCCGCCGGCTTGTTCAAAAATGGTTGGTGCGTAATAAAATATGGCATTTATTCCAGTAATTTGTTGAAAAAATGCCAATCCGAAGGCAATAATCACAATAACGCTCATTCTTTTGCTGAAGAAATCCGCATAAGTTCCTTTGGCTTCTTTTTTAGCAATTCCTCTTTGAATTTCTCCAATAGTGGTATCTGCAAATTCTTCACCGCCAATTTTTACCAATATTTTTTTAGCAAGCACAACTTCATTTAAACGTTGGATTAACCATCTCGGACTTCTAGGCACCAAGAAAAGGGCGAAAAAGTAAATAAGTGCAGGAATTGCTTCCACACCCAACATCCATCTCCAGCTTTCTCCAGGTAAATCCTTCAAAAAATAATTTGAAAAATAAGCCACAGAAATACCCAATACAATGTTCAACTGGTTTAATGAAACCAAACTTCCCCTTAATTTAGGCGGTGCAATTTCTGCAATGTAAATGGGCGCAATTAAGATAGCGCCTCCAATACCAACGCCTCCAATAATTCTGGCGATGACAAATGAGATGTAATCTGTTGCCATTGCAGACCATAATGCGGATATTGTAAACAGCATTGCGGTTACAATCAATATTTTTTTTCTTCCGAATTTGTCACTTAAAGGTCCGGCAGTAATGTTTCCCGCCATGGCTCCGAAAATAACACAGCCCACTGCGAATCCAAGTTCCCAGTCGGACATTTCAAAATAAGTTCTGATTCCGTTAACAGCCCCTGAAATTACAGCACTGTCGAAACCAAGAAGGAATCCGCCCATTGCGACTATGAGACTGATGGAAATGGTGTATGATTTTTTCATTTTATAAGTTGTTAGTTGGTTTGGTTGGTTAATTTATTATTCCCTTCGGCTCCGCTCAGGGTAAAGGTTATTTTTAAGTTAAACTATAATACAATTGTTTGAATAGAGTGGGCTGGAGATTTTAAATCCGCCGTTTTTAAATTCATCGTTACACTATAATTTATTTCAGTGTCTCCTTGGTTCATCACCACAACAATGATACTTCCGTCAACATTTTTAAATGCAGTGGTTATCAAATTGTTTGCACTCGAAACACTTGAAATTCTTTTTGCGCCCGGACGAATAAATTTTGAAAAATGCCCAATATAGTAATAAGAATTTGTGAACATCAGTTCATTTGTTTTTGTGTCACCAATAACAGGAGCAAAACATAAATTACCCACATGGTTTGGACCGCCGGTCTCATCCAACAAAATATTCCAGTCTGTCCAGGCAACCGTGCCATTGTTAAAATCGTTGATCATCGATTTTCCGTAACGTTCTGCCAATTTTGGATCTTCAGACACAATTCGGGCTAAGTCATATTTTTCATTGGTGCCTTCCGTAAAAATTAAGTTCTTGTCAGGATATGCCTCGTTTACCGCTTTTACATTGTTAAACATTGGAACGCCGTCTTTCCAGTCTTCATACCAATGGAAACCAATTCCCCAAACATATTTTGAAGCTTCAGGATCATTTAAAATCACACTGGCCCGTTCAAACATTAAATCGCGATTGTGGTCCCAAACTATAATTTTTTTATCACCCAAGCCTTCTTTTTCCAGGGTTGGCCCTAAGTAATTTTTCAAGAAATCGCGTTCTTCTTCGGCAGTATAAATACAAGATTCCCAAGTTTGGGTAGCCATTGGTTCATTTTGAATGGTTAATCCCCAAATTGGAATTCCTTCCTTTTCATAGGCTTTGATGAATTTTGCGTAATAATTTGCCCAAGGCTGGTAGAATTCGGCTTTTAATTTTCCGCCTTGCAACATATTGTTGTTTGTTTTCATAAAAGCTGGCGGACTCCAAGGACTTGCGTACATGGTTAATTTTCCTCTGGCAGCGGCAATGGCCAATTTTGTGAATGGCAATCTAAATTGCTTGTCGTGATCAATACTGAAAGTTTTTAAGGCAGCATCTCCTTCTTCAATATAAGTATAACTTGCACTTGAAAAATCGCAGCTGTGAATAATGGTTCTGGCCAAAGTATAGCCAATTCCTTTATCAACGTTGAAATAAGCTTCCATAAAACGGTCTTGATTTTCTTTTGATAACTTGTAAAAAGTTTCTGCGGAAGCATCCGTTAAGGCTGCACCAATACCCATAAATGTTTGAAATTCTTTGCTTGGATCAACTAAAATAGCGGATTCCGTTTCCAAAGGTTGTTTAAAATCGTTGAATACCAATGAATCGGTAAGTGTAAGTTTCAAATTTGTGCTGTGCGCAGATGTATAAACCATTGCAGTATTATTTTTGGCTGCAATAGGTTCATCAGCTTTTGTAATGACTTTTTCTTTTGGTGTACATCCTATAAATGCAATGAGCAAAAGGAAGATTGTTGTTATATTTTTCATATTTATATTATTTATTGATCATTTTTTTTACCAAACATAGGTTCCGGCAGAACCGCCATCTAAGGAGGTTGTGATCCATTTACCATGGTATTTAATGTTAAACAATGTGGCTGTATTTCCATCATTTAAAACAATTAATACTTTTTTTCCTGCGGGAGTTTTGAAAGCGACATTGTGTAAATTTCCGGTGATATTGCTTCCAATTCTCACTGAACCTGTTGGCACAAATTTAGATGCATGGCCAACAATATAGTATCCCACATTTTGGATGTAGGAAGTACTGCTGTTGATGGTTATGCCGCCTTTACAAGTGGTGCATCCGCCCGGTGTATGAGGACCAAAAGAAGCATTATTCGCTAAATTCCATTCAAGGGCTGTTTTACTCCAATTTCTCATAGAACCAATAACCACATTCTTTAAGTGCCATTTTAAATCGCCGCTGAAATCCCCGTTGCTTGGCGTATACTGCTCCGTAAAATATAAATCTTTGTCGGGATGCGCATTTTTAACTGTTGATAAAGCGCTGATATCGCCGGCATATAAATGAAATGCTGAGCCTGCAATATATTGTTTGGCGGCTGGATCATTTAAAACATTAATAGGATAATCAGGTTTGTCGCAATTGTGGTCGTAAATAATGATTTTTGTGTTGATATTTGCCGATTGAAACGCAGGGCCAAGATGGTTTTTGATAAAATCGGCTTGCTGTGGGGCGAGCATTAACAAACTTGGATTGTTTCCCGGATGCAAAGGTTCATTTTGTATGGTTATGGCATCAATAGTAATGCCTTCAGCTTTCATTTTTTGGATATATTTCACAATATATTGTGCATAAACACCATAATATTTTGGTTGTAAACTGCCACCAATGCTGCTGTTGTTATCTTTCATCCAAACCGGCGGAGACCAAGGGCTTCCCATAATTTTTATGGACGGATTGATTGCCAAAATTTCTTTCAATAGCGGAATTAAGTTCACCATATCCGGAGCCAAACTAAATTGTGTCAAGTTCATGTCGGTTTGTCCAGCAGGCAAATCGTTGTAAGAAAAAACGGAGGCATCCAAATCTGATGCGCCTATGCTGATTCTTAAATAATTAATGGAAATCGCATTTTCATTTACACCAAATAATTCTTGCAACAAAGCTTGTTTTTTATCGGCATTTAACGAATTGATTACTTGAGCGCTTCCGCCGGTAAGCGAAAATCCAAATCCGTCAACAGTTTGAAAAGTTTGGGAATCGTCTACTTCAATGTTCGGGTAAATGTTATAGGAATCTTTAAATGCCAATATGCCCGATTGTTTTTGAAGTTTCACGGATTGGTCAGCTTTTGTGAGCCAAAAATCCACTTCATTGGTAATAACAGGTGGTTCAGGCAAAGGATTATTGTCCTCATTATTTTGTTTACCGCAATTGTTTAAGGCAATAAGAGCAAACATTAAAATTAGAGATTTCATCATCATAAATATTTTATTTTTCATTATTGTAACTTAGTTTAACATAGACAGGCAAATGGTCCGAAGGATATTTCAAATCTTTTGAATCGCTTAAAATCGCATATTTATTAACTTTTAAATCACTGACTTTAGAGATAAATATATAATCAATCAATAAAGTCACTGGTTCATGATGGTTAAATCCATTAAAAGTTCCTGCAGGGCCAAAGGGTTTTTCTTCAGAAATATCCCTGCTGTCATTCATATAATTTTTTAGTAAAATGATTCGATCTTCATGGGGTTCAGAATTAAAATCACCCATAAATATCACGTCGTAATTTTTAGTGTTTACTTCCGCAATTTTTGAAAGTATCAATTCAAGGCCTTTAGTTCTGGCTGCATCACCCTTATGGTCTAAATGCGTATTAAAAACCCAAATATTTTTCCTGGTTTTTTTATCTTTAAGCAGGGCATAGGTGCAAACCCTGTTAAATGCGGCGTCCCAACCTTTTGAAATTTTATCGGGAGTTTCCGATAGCCAAAAAGTACTGGATTCTTTAAGCAGAAATCGGTCTTTTTTGTAATAAATATTGGAAGATTCCCCTTTTCCTTTTCCTTCCCGTCCAATACCAACCTGATCGTATTTAGGGAGCATTGTTGAGATATCAACAACTTGATTTGGTTTTGCTTCCTGGATTCCAAAAATATCAGGTTCGTAAAATTGAATTTGTGAGGCAAGGAAATCTTTCCTAAGCGGCCAGGCATTTTCGCCGTCAACCGCTACATCCAATCGAATATTGTAGGTCATAACTTCCAACGACTGTGCATTTGAAAGCATACTTATCAGCATAAAAATCGGTATAATAGTTAATTTTTTCATGTTAATTTTTATTATTGATTTTTTGATACATTATTTCACATGCAATAACTGGAAGGCTTAGACTGTTATATTTTTTAAGAACACTCATCTTTAAATTTTATTTTTTTTGATTGTTTCCGTTCAAATAAAAAAGAAACAGGTAATTAAGAATTAAATAATATTATTGGTAAACCCTTACATAATCAATTTCCATGCTTGATTCTGTAAAAGCAGCATCAATTCCACCGCCAAAAGTTCCGCCCATCGCCACATTTAAAATCAGGAATTGATTGGCATCAAAAGGCCAAGTACTGCTATTTTTGGTGACAGGATTGTACGTATAATGAACCACGCCATCAACAGAAAAAACCATACTTTGACTTGTCCATTCAACTGCATAAACGTGAAAAGCCGTTGATACATCGGCCAAAGTTTGCGATCCGGTATTTGAAGTGTTGCCAAAACTGGAAGGTGTGTGCATAGCGCTTGAGACAATTCCTTGTCTGTTTCCTGCATGTTCCATAATGTCAACTTCTCCACAAGCCGGCCAACCTACGGTTGAAATATTTGAGCCCAACATCCATATAGCGGGCCAGGTGCCTCTACCTTGTGGAAGTTTTGCCCTTACTTCAACTTTGCCAAATTTAAAATCAAATTTACCTTGAGTTTTTATACGTGTTGAAGTGTAGGCAGCACCTTGGTAACTTTCTTTTTTTGCCGTAATTTTTAAGATGCCATTGGCAATCACAACATTGTCGGTTCTGTTGGTATAATATTGTGATTCATTATTTCCCCATCCGCCTGCACCTGTACCAAGGTCATAAGTCCATTTGTTACCATCTGGAGTTCCAGCCCCATTAAACTCATCAGACCATAACAAACTAGTATTTACTTTTATGGTTATTGTGATGCTTTTCGAAATAAATTTATCGGCCTTATAAGCCGAAATAAATACATTATAATTGGTAATACCTGCACCGGTATAGGTATAAGATATTGATTTAGCAGATGTTTCAATAACATCGCCGTTTCCAAAATTAATTTTATAAGAAGAGGCATTGTCGGCTGAAAAGTTGAAAATAACTTTGCCGCTGCCATCTCCATTAGGATTGCTGGTGTTTGCGCCAATAAGATTTGCAGTGATCGTAAGATTAGAAGGGGTACTTGTGTCAATTGGGTCGCTATCATCGCTTCCTCCGCCACAAGAAAATAACAGTGTTGAAAATATTAAAACATTAAGAATAAACTTGTGCAATTTGAAAGGGATAAGCATATTGTTTTTTTAATGATATTTTAAAAATACCCAGAACAAAAACTGCTCTGGGTATTTAATTTAGAATTGTATTATGGTTTTGGTATCATTTTCAAATACCAAGCATTTCCTGTTTCAGTCCCTCGTACTCTTAGATACATATAAGTTGGTGTAGATACCAAAATTTCGTATTCTTTTTGTACAGCTCCATATCCAATAAAAGTATTAACACCATCTAATTGAATACCAACTTTAGTGGATGCAGAATTAGCAACTCCAGAACTTGAAGGAACAAAAGAAAAGGAAGAAGTTCCGCCTGCATAAGCATAACAACCTTCTGCACCAGATGCCGGAATACCAGGAAGACCACCAGCCAACGCTCCAGTTTTTGTAAATGCACCATCAGGACTTGCAACAGTTAGTTGATAAGTGCTTGAAATAGCTATTTTTGAAAATGTAAAAGTTGATGTATAAAAACAATTACAACAATTAACTTTTTCGTTTATACCGCCTGCCCACCATTCTGGGGTAATAGAAGTAGGGTTCCACGGACCAACTCCAAAATGACCAGCTACACTTTTGTCTACAACCCAAGTTTTAGAAGCGTTGTTAGTAATATTGGTAATAACTACAGGATCTGGAGTAAAATCACTTCTAACAGAGATGTCTTTAGTGACGTTTGTTGAAGTACCTCCTGCGCCATAAGCCAAAACAGTAACCCTATAAGTGTTCAACCCAAGGGTAGTATATTTATTAGTTACCTTGCCTGTTGGAATATTAATAAAATTTACAGCATCATTTGCATTGAAGTCTATTTTAGTCCCAAGAATACCATCTCCTGTTATGGTAAATGTTACATCTCCTGAACCATCTCCATTAGGGAGTGCTGTGCTTTTACCGGCAATTTCTGCGGTAATAACGACGTTTGAAGGAGCTGTTAAATCTCCAAGCAAGTAGGTTTCTTCTGTGCAACCTATAATGGTTAAAATTAGCACGAAGAAAACGCCTAAAATATATTTTATATTTGTTTTCATATTTATATTTTAATTTGTTAATCTGATATTATCAATATAAATTACCTCTCCTAAACCTTTATTTGGTCTGTTGTAATTTATATTGAATTGTTTATAAGTTGCGCCAACAGGAATGGCAGGAATAGTTGTAGTGTCAAAAACAAGTTCTTCCCATTGGTTCGCCACAGTTGTAGCAACAAAAATTGCGGTGTTTGGCGCTCCGTTTGTAGAAGCTTGCAATTCTAAACCTACTCTTTTTCCTACTTCGGTTGCATAAACCAACATTTTTATTTTTGTGCCATTACTTAAATTAATTGGAATATCCAATGGTTTCCATGTACCTGCCCATTCTTCGGCATTAACTGGTTTTTCAAACTTAACTACTTTTGAAGTTGTATTCAAACCTGTTGGAAAAGGGTTTGCCACAATTGAGTAATTGACACCGCCGAATGTTCCTCCTGCCAAATAATTTTGAGAAGCCAATTCACAAGTATAAGGAAGTGCAAGTGGATCAAAAATAACAATAGGTGTTATACTTTCCGTTTTTGCAATTCCTCCACTCAAGGCTACAACTTTTATATTATAAGCACCACCGACAGCATAGGTATGCAAAGGTGTAGTTTCACCAATAGCCAACGGCGTTCCAACTTCGTTGGCAACATCTCCAAAATACACTAAAAACGATTTTGCATAGAGTGCAGTTGCTGCAACCTTAACAGTATAAACGCTAACAGTAGCATTTACAGTCAAATTTTCTGGAGCTCTATAAGTTACTGCCAACGGATAGGTTGTTGTTGTTTTCTTTCCTGCAATATCAGAAGCTTCAATTGAAACAGTATAGGTTCCTTCAGGATAAGCGTGTGAAGTGCTTGCACCAGGAGAAACAACAGCAGATGCTAAATCACCTGCACCGTGACCGTAAGAAACCTTGTAAGATGTTACGCCGGTTCCCAATGGAGTTATTTTTACAATCCCTGAATTATCAGTGCTAATGTCAAAAATTTTATCTACGTTTCCAGAAGAAGCGGAATCCAAAAATGATAAATCATCATCAATACCTGCATCTACCGTACAACTTATTGTTACAGCCAGTAAAAATACAATGCTGAAAATTAATTTTATGTTTTTCATAATTACTAAATTTTATTAATTAATACCCTGGATTTTGTATAATCGCAGTATTTTGTGTTTCAGCCAAAGGAATTGGTAAAACTTCATTTTTCCCTGCAATAAACCCTCTAGATGCCAATACAGTGGCTGCTTTTCCAGTTCTTACCAAATCAAACCAACGGTGACCTTCACCAGCCAATTCTAATCTGCGCTCTTGGGTAATTGCATTAAGTGAAACAGGAGTGCTTGCCAAACCTACTCTTGCTCTTACGGCATCAAGTAGAGCTTGTGCTCTTGCACCATTGCCACCCAACGCTTCAGCTTCCATAAGATAGGTGTCTGCTAACCTAATTGCATAAGTGTCTTGGGCATAATTTAATTCAAAATTTCCACCACCTGAGAATACGTCAGAATTTCTTGGACTGAATTTGTTCAGAAAATATCCCGTATCATTAAGTCCAGGAGTATAAGTTACTTTCCCAGCATCTTTTAAAGCTTTAACATCTAAAATTGTGGCAGCAAAACGAGGATCAGTTTTTAAAACATCATACAAGCCTTGGGTAATTGGGTTAAAACTCCATCCTGTAGCAACATCTGGAGCCGATGCGTCGCTCCTAACATAGGACCTAGGGCCAACCATAATATTTACAATATTTCCTTCTGTTCCAAATGAAGCTCCTCCCCAGCTTGATTTACCCGCACTGCTGTGCGTTATTTCAAGAATAGATTCAGAATTAAATTTATTGCTGACGATCCATAAATCACTGTAATTAGACAGTAATTTATACCCATATTGACTTGTTCCACCTGGTGTTCCATTCACTTCTGCCAATTCCGCTGCCGCAAGGGCTTTTTTGTCTCTGGAATCATATAAATAAACTTTTCCAAGTAATGCTTGAGCTGATCCTTTAGTAAAACGACCGGCTTCTGTAGCAAGATTAAGCGTATTTGGTAAATCGGCTTTGGCTTCCTTAAGATCTTTTTGTATTTGATCATAAACAGCAGAAGGATCAGCCTGGGTAATTGTGTAATACTCAGATGGGTTCAAAGGAACGGTTATCAAAGGAATGTTTTTGAACATTCTAACTAAATTGAAATAATAATAGGCACGTAATGCTTTTGTTTCAGCAGTATATCTCGCTTTCAATGTTGCATCCATATCAACACCAGGCAACTTTAGCAATAAAGTATTGGCTCTAAAAATGCCTTGATAATTACGAGTCCAAAAAGTTCCAGGCATACTAACAGGAGTAACTGTGTGCGATGCAAAAAAGTGGATTGCATTATTGGTTTCAGTTAATCCACCGCCACCAAAGGCGTCATCAGAACCTGCGTTCATAAAGGTAACCATATTGTCAAAGCCACCTGAATTTATTGCAATTGGATCGTATGCTGCAACAAGACCAGCATATGCTTGTTGTTGGTTTTTATAATAATTTGTTTCAAGATCCAATCCTTTAGGTGGTACCTCTAAAAAATCCTTTGTACAGGACACCGTTGTCATTATTATTGCTAAAGCAATAAATAAATTCGTTATATTTTTTGTTTTCATAATTCCTTTAAATTAAAATTGTAAGTTAACTCCAAACATAAAAGATTTGGCTTGAGGGTAATATCCTCTGTCTATTCCTAATACATTTCCTCCAATTTCTGGATCGTAACCTGTATATTTAGTCAGTGTTAACAAATTTTCGCCTGTTACATAAAGTCTCAATTTTTGAGCCCCTATTTTACTGATTAATTCACTTGGTAATGAGTATCCTAATTGAACTATTTTAAGGCGCAAATAATCTCCATTTTCTAAATAAAAGTTAGAAGGTCTTGTAAAATTGAAATTAGGGTCTGTTGAAATAAGACGAGGATAGGTATTAGAAGTTCCTTCACCGTGCCAACGATCTAACGCTTCAGTTTGATAGTTAGAAAGCCCAACATCTAATCTTCGCAAACCTTGAAAAATTTTGTTTCCGGCAACTCCCTGTGCTGAAGCCATAAAATCAAATCCTTCATAATCAAGATTCATTGTGAATCCGAAAGTATGTTTTGGAATTGGACTACCTAAATATTGTTTGTCTAAATCGGTTATTGAACCATTCCCATCAGTATCAACCCAACGGAAATCGCCTGGTCTTGCTAATGGCTGAATTAAACCACCTGTACTATTGGTATAAGCATTAACTTCTGCCATATTTTGAAAAATTCCAGCTGTTTGAAATCCATAAAATGAGTTATATGATTGTCCTACCGCTGTTCTTGTAATAGTACCCATAGACTGATAACCGGCAGAACCAGGAATAAAAGTTTTACCAAGACCTAAATAAGTAACTTCATTTTCTAAATATGAATAATTTCCATTGGCTGAAAAATTAAGTTTTCCAAACTTTTTATTGTATCCTAATTCTATTTCAATACCACGGTTCTCCATATCTGCCACATTTCCAACAGGACTTCCAGTCGAACCTACATAACCAGGTAAAGCAACATCTTGTAAAATACCAGTGGTAATTTTCTTATAAAAATCTACCACTAAATTAAAATTGGAAAATAATCTTGCATCAAAAGCAATATTTGTTTGGGTTGTTTCTTCCCACTTTAAGTCTGGATTTGAAGGTGCATTTGGACTATTTCCAATGGTAATAGTCCCAGCATTACCGATAGGATAATTTCTGCCTGGTCCAATAGTCGCCAAAAACCCCCAGTTTTTTATTGCATCATTACCTGTAATACCATATCCTGTTCTTAATTTTAAAGTATTAACGATGTTATTATCCTTCCAAAAACCTTCCTTAGACAGTACCCAACCTGCAGAGAAAGATGGAAAATAACCAAAAGAATAATTTGATCCAAATCTTGAAGATCCATCACGACGAATTACGCCAGTTAACAAATATTTTTCTTTATAGTTGTAATTTAATCTTGAGAAAAGAGAAGTTAGTTTGTGAAGAGGTGCAGTATAAGCACTTCCGGTAATGTTTTCTGAAGTAGCACCAAAAGTGAATGTAGCATCTTGATAATTTGATGTTGGGATATCTGAATATGTAACATAAGTACCTCTAGAATCACCATCAACATAAGCTCCTTGTCCAACTAATAAAGTAAAGTCGTGATCATTAATAACTTTTGAATAGGAAACAACATTCTCAATATTCCAACCAAAACCTTTATTCAACCCTCTGCTAATACGGTTTTTTAAATTAGTATTGGTTGCATTTAGATGAAATACCGGTGTGAAGTCTTCATTTCCCCAATAGGCTATTTTTCCGCCAACAGATGTTTTAAATTTTAAGCCTTCAATTGGATTAAATTCTAAATAGGCATTACCAACAAAGTCATCTGACCAAGAGTAATTCCCCAATCTAGTTTTAATATAAGCCAAAGGATTCGTCATTTCTTGCCCCACAAGTAATGAAATACCATAAGGATTTCCATTTTCATCCCTCATAACATTTGGATTTGCATATAGAGGTCCATTTGCTATAGTAGGATCTGTTTCAACTAATGGAGTAGTAGGATCTAAGTTTATTGCTGAACTTAAAGGACCACCAAATTCACTATTAGTATTACCAACAGATAATACTTTTTGGTGAGAATATCCTAAGGTTTGACCAATAGTAAATAGTTTAGACAACTTGTGAGTTGAATTTAAACGAAGATTCTTTTTGTTATAGTTAGAAATGTCTTTAGCAACAATTCCTTCTGTATCCTGAATACCAAATGATGCAAAAAAGGTAGAAACATCGTTACCGCCGCTAAAGCTTACTTCGTGGGAAGATCGCATTGCATTATCACTAAAAATAGCTTTTTGCCAATCTGTACCCAATCCCAAAGCAGACAAATCTGGAAAAATAACATTACCGCCAGTTGCTACTGATTGTTCGTTAATTAAAGCTCCATATTGAGATGCATTAAGCAAATTTAATGTTTTTGCAGGTGAAGAAACACCAGTAAATCCAGTATAATTAACCCCAATTTTTCCTGATTTACCTTTCTTGGTAGTAATCAAAATTACCCCAGATGCAGATCTGGAACCATAAATGGCCAATGAGGCAGCATCTTTTAAAACTTCAACAGATTCAATATCAGATTGATTAACAAAACCAATTCCTCCTGAATCCACAATTATACCGTCAACAACCCAAAGTGGTTGGTTACCACCATAAGTGTCAAAAGTTGTTAATCCCCGAACCCTAACTGTAGAGGCAGAACCAGGTTGCCCAGAATTTGCAGCAATAGTCACCCCAGAAACTCTTCCTTGAAGCGCTTGCTCAATTCTACCATTTGGAATGTTCTCAATGTCTTTTGCTTTAACGCTAGAAATAGCTCCTGTTACAACACTTTTCTTTTGAGTTCCATACCCAACAACAACAACTTCCTCTAAACTTTGGGTGTCTTCATTAAGGGTTACGTTCAAATAATTGGAACTGCTTACAGCAACTTCTTTAGTTGTGTAACCAATAAAAGAGAACACCAGTGTTTCTCCTTTTTGAACATTAGACAGTGTAAATTTACCGTCAAAATCAGTTGATGCGCCTTTAGCTGTGTTTTTTACAACAACAGAAACTCCAGGCAAAGGAGATCCGCTTGCGTCAGAGACGGTTCCTTTAATTTCATAGTTTTGCGCGTAAATTGATATACTTGCAAAACATAGAAAAAATGATACTAGTAGTGATTTCATATTTTTTGTTTAATTAAGTTTTCATAAAATTAAGTTAAAAAGAAGAAGGATAAATAAAACCAACCTATACAAAAAATATACAGGTTGGTTTTTAAGAAATATAAATGATTTTTAAGAATGTCCTATTCTTAATTATTATGAGATGTTTATTAGAAAAAAAGTGCTTAACAACCGTAAAAATATTGTTAATAAAATATTAAAATGTCGCCAGCTATAACCTTGTAGTTCTTTAAATGATGTGGTAATGTTGTAGTGATTATTATTAATGTAGCAGTAAACTAAATTTTTAAAATGTACTCAACAAGACTATCTTCGTGCGGTAAGTCCATTTTTTTACGCAAACGATATCTTTTTATCTCCACGCTTCGCACAGAAATGTTTAATAGCGGCGCAATTTCTTTGGAAGAAAGGTTTAATCGCAAATAGGCGCACAAGCGTAAATCATTCGGACTTAAAGAAGGATGCAATGATTTCACTTTCTTTAAAAAATCGCTGTCGGCATTGTTAAAAGCTTCCTGAAACATTTCCCAGTCACTGGTGTTGGCAATGTTTTTATTGATGATTTTAATCACCGGTTTTATATTGGTCTCATCCTTAACCGAGGTCAGCTCATCTTTAATGGTTCTTAAGAGTTCGTTCTTATTGATGATGTTCATGGTTGATACGGATAACTCTCGTGTTTTGCTATAAATTTCGCTTTGCAGTTTTTCATTTTTCAACCGCATAATCACTTTTTCGTTTTCCAATTGCGACAAAGCAAAATCACGCTGTTTTCTTTCCATTAACTTTTGTTTCTGTTTGGCGTAATAATTTTTGTAAAGGTTGTGTATTAAAAATAGCAGTGCGCTAAACAATATAAAATAAATTAAAAGCAGTGGTGTCGACAGCATCCAAGGTCTGTCAATTCTGAAAGAATAAGATGCCACATTATTTGAAAGCACATTGCCTATTTTTGCTCTCACATTGAAAGTGTAATTTCCGGCAGGTAAATTTTTAAAGAAAACTTCAGAATTTGTGGACCATTCACTCCATTCATCATACATTCCTTTTAACTGATATTGGTAATTTACCTCGGAGTATTTATCAAATTCGGGAACACTGAAAGTAAAAACCAAATTGTTGTTTCTATATTCAAAAGTATTGTTATTTTCTAATGAAACCGGCGTGCTTTGTGCGCTAAGGATACTTTTGCTAATCGAATTTATCCCTATTTTAAAAGACTTTTCATGGTTTGTTTTATCCAAATTCAATATAATATAACCTCTGGATGTTCCAAATAAGTATTGGCGGCCAGTTAGATTTGTCATACTTTCAAATCCGGCAATGTCTCTTCTTAGTGATGCCGGCAGGTAAATTTTAATGGCTTTTGGAATGTTATTTAATTTGCCTGGCGTAAAATAAACGATGTTTTTATTCGTAAATCCCCAAAGGGTGTTAGTTTTGGGATCGACAACCAAATTCCCTGAAAAATAAGTATCGTCAGCTAAAAAATTGGCCGACATTAACGAGTCTTTAATGAATTTTTCCTTTTTATCGTGATACCTAAAAATCCCTTCATCTATAGTATAAATAATGTCACCATTATATTTTATTAAGCTCGATTTCAGCCCTTTGGGAACACTTGTTTCAGTAGAATACTGCAAAACCTTTGTGAAATCACTGTTTATTTTTAATTTAAAAACACCTTTATATTCGTGGCTCACAAACAATTGATTGTTATCAATTAATTCAAAATGCCGGCTCGAAATATCAAACCCTTCAACTTTATTTCTTATTTTCCAAGTGTTATTAACTTTTTCTAACACAAAAAGTCCATCATAATTTCCCTGCAACAACAAATTTTTATTGTTATTGATATATTTGATGTCCCAGGTTCCCATTTTGTCTGAAATGAGGTTTACGTTGTTGTCGTCAACAATAAATGTACCTATATTATGTCCGCAAAAAAGCGTGTCATCAATCACTTTTAAACACCAAACCTGGCCGTTAGTGCCTTTAACAAACTTAAAATCTTCATTAGAATTAATGTTTTTATAAAACAAACCCTGATTGGTGCCAAGATAGAGGTTGTTTTTGAAAATTACCGAAGCGTAAACTGTTCCCAATTTTCCGTAAATGTCATTGTAAATGCTAAAAGGTGAATTTAAATTGACAACACTGATGCCATTGTCCAAACCAAGCCAAACATTGTGGCTGCGATCTTCAAACATAGATAAAACAGTGTTATTGTTTAAACCACTTTTCTGATTGATGTTGTTAATAAGGTTTCCTTTGCTGTCAATGTGATAAATGCCATTAGAAATGGTTCCTAAAATAAAACTGCCGTCTGCAAGTTGCAAACTGCTGTAAACGCTCATCGACGAAATTTCGTCATTCGAAGGAAAATCCCATTTTGAAAGTTTTTCATCTTCAAAAAAATAAAATCCCTTTTCTTGGGTTTGAAGCAACATTTTTTTATTGACAGAAAAAATATTGACTAAAATATTATTTTGTAAAATAGGATGATTTGAAATCAACACCGGATTTCCGTTTTCAATTTTGTAAAGACCATCATTCATTTTTTGAAAATAAATGCTTTCATCCACTTTAAATACTTTCGGAAGGTTGGTTTTAGAATTTATGCTGTTAAAAGATTCATCAACCGTGTTGTATATATAGATACGATGCAAAGATTGAAACAGCACCCAATTGTCAAATTTCACAATATTCCAAAATTCTTCTTCAAGTAAAGGTTCTTTCAATTTTTTACTAAGGGAAAAGTAAATTAAATTTCCAAAATCATTTTTCTCCCAATACCCAAATTCCATATAGCAACCCGTATATATTCTATTGCCAATAACATTTACCGAGCGCATACTCGATTTGTTGGGTGTTGGATACAATTTCCATTTAGAACCATTAAACTCTAACAATCCGCTACTGTTGGCAACATAAATATAATTGTCTGCCGATTGTGAAATGGACCAGTTCTGATTTTCAGCGCCGTAAATTTCCGGAGCATAATTTTCAACAGGCGGCAATTCTTGAGCCTCCACAAAAATAGCGGCCAAGAATAGTAAGAATTGTATCGATTTTCTAAAGAATTTCAATCGGTATAAATTAAAAATAGGTTCGTTACAATATTACAATATTTTTTGTAACTGTTTTTTTTGATTCTTGTGTATTTTTTGAGAAAATTATAAAAGAAATAAAAGTTTATTTTGGACTGTCTGCCTTTTTTTTGGAGGGCCTGCCTGCCATTTCGGTAGGCGTTTCCCGCCCAACTGGCAGGCCTGCCTGCCGACAGGCAGGTCGGACTTTTCGTTCCAATCTTTTTATCGGAGAAAAACCGCTAAAAAGGATGGGTTTACCCTGAGTGGACCCGATAGTTATCGGGTCGAAGGGCAATCCCTAACGCAACTTGGATTAAGTTATGTACTTTGTTATTTTTGAATGATAAAAAGAACGGACAGATCTCGAGTTGTCCGTTCTTTTATCTGGATCAATTTTTTTGTGCGCGTAACAAGATTCGAACTTGCACATTCTAAGCGAACACCAGCCCCTCAAGCTGGCGCGTCTACCAATTCCGCCATACGCGCATTGCTTTAAACAAAAAAAGTCAAGCGGTTAAACTTAACTTTTTGTGACCGGGCTGGGGCTCGAACCCAGGACCACCTCCTTAAAAGGGAGGTGCTCTACCAACTGAGCTACCAGGTCAATACTCCACTTTCTCAACGCGAGTGCAAATATACCATCATTAGTTGTACCTCACAAGTTTTTTTATGTCCTTTTTTAAACGATATTTGTTTTTAAATGTTACACACTCATTCTTAGTTTATGAAAATTGTTTTACTCGGTTATATGGCCAGCGGAAAATCTGCTGTCGGCAAAATTTTGGCAGTAAATTTAAATGTTCAATTTGTTGATTTAGACAATTTTATTGAAGAACGCGAAAAATTGTCAATTGCCCAAATCTTCCAAACAAAAGGGGAGATTTACTTCAGAAAAATAGAAGGCATCCACTTACAGGAATTACTTAATTCAAAGGAAAGTTTTGTAATTTCTTTGGGCGGCGGAACACCTTGTTATGGAAAAAATATGAATTTTATTGAAAATAAATCTATCTCATTTTACTTAAAAGCATCTATAGACACCATTTTTGAACGATTAAAAAACGAAACTTCACAACGGCCTTTGGTTGCTGCCATTGGAACCGAAAACCTAAAAGAATATATTGCCAAACATTTATTTGAACGATCTCCTTATTATGAAAGAGCCCACCATACCGTTTGGGTAAATGATAAAAATTTGTCTCAAATTGTTGATGAAATACTTTTATTACGCTAAACTTGCGTGTGAATTGTTGTTTTCAAACACCACAGAGATATGCTCTTTTAAAGAAGTTGACAATGAAATTCCTTTAAAATCGGCTTTTACCGGATATTTTTTATGGTTTCTGTTAATTAATACTGCCGTATTGAAACGTTTTAAAGGCACTTCCAAAAAATGCTTGATGCCATAAATTAAGGTAGTTCCTGAGTTTAAAACATCATCAACCAAAACCAACGATTTATTTTTATATTCACTTGCACTTATGGAAGTTGTGATCTCATTTAGCGGATTTTTTTTATCAATTTTAACTTCGCACAAAACCACTTTTAAATCGGAGATTTTGGATAAAACTTCTTCAATTTTTTTTGCAAACAAATAACCATTTCCAGTAATTCCGGCAATAATAATTTCTTTTTCATTGAAATTTACTTCGTAGATCTGATAGGCAATTCGACGCGTTTTGTTTTGAATTTGCTCGTTTGTTAAAATAATTGAACTTTCCATGTGTTTATTTTTTTTCAAAGATAAAAAACAATTCCCTCCCGTTTCTTGGTTTAATGGAATTATAGCATCTTTCCAGTTTTTTTATAGTGAATTTTTGGGAAAACAGCGGTAAATATTCTGCCGTAGAACCGCCAAACGGCGGACCATCCTCCGTAAGCTCAAAATCGAATAAAAGTCCGGCCAATTTGCCTTTTTCAGCAAGTAAACCAGCCATTTTATCGACATATTTTTGTCTCAAAACTGGATCCAAAGCGCAAAAAAAAGTTTGTTCCACAATTAAATCATAGGTTCCTTGATGATTGAAAAAATCATCGTGAATTAACTGATGATCAGGAAAATTTGGAAATCTTGCTTTTAAATTTTTCAATGGCTGTTCCGCAATATCAATCACAAAAATGTTTTCAAAACCCTGTTCAAATAAATATTCGGCTTCATAACAATTTCCTCCGCCTGGAATTAAAATTTTTAATTTTTTGTCTCTTAGTTGGTTAAAATAATCAGTGAGTGGGGCAGAAGCATAGCCAATATCCCAGCCTGTAGCATTCTCATGATATTTATTTTCCCAATAGGTTTTGTCAAATCTTGTTTTCATAATCTTTACAACGATTTTATCAATCCGCCATCAATAGCAATATTGCTTCCTGTAATATAGGAGGAATAGTTGGAAGCTAAAAACGCCACCAAATAGCCAAATTCTTCGGGTTTGCCCAATCTTCCTGCGGGAATTTCCTGGGTCATCTGCTTTAAATTTTCATCCAAAGAAATTCCTTTGGCAGTTGCCTGAATTTTATTGAGCTGCTGTATTCTTTCCGTATCAAATAAACCTGTTAAAATAGTGTTGACGGTAATGCCGAAAGGCGCGACTTCTTTTGCAAGTGTTTTTGCCCAAATGGCCACGGCAGCCCTTATGGTATTTGATAAAACAAGATTCGGTAAAGGTTCTTTAACGGTTAATGAAGCGGTGTTGATAATGCGTCCATAATTGTTTTTCTTCATATTTTCAACAGCCAATAAGGTTAGATGACAAGTTGTTTTAAATAACAAATCGAAGGCTTTTTGGTAATCGTGTGTGTTTTTTTCAAAAACGCCGCCAGCTTCCGGTCCGTTGGTGTTATTTACCAAAATATCAATAGTATGCTGCTTAAAATAAGCTGAAGTTATAGTTTCAAACTCCTTAAAATCGTAAAAATCAACTACAATATAGTCGTGTTTTTGGTTAAAATTGGTGTCAAGTTCTTCAATGGTGGTTTTCAGTTTTTCCTCATTTCTAGCCATTAAAGTAACTGTTGCGCCACAACTGGCTAATTGCAAAGCGATTGCTTTACCCAACCCTTGCGTACTTGCCCCAACAAGCGCCTTTTTGCCTTCTAAATTAATCTTCATGATCAACGCTTTCTTCGTGTAAATCATCTATATCACGTCGGTCCTTTTTAGTGGGTCTTCCAACACCTTTTTTGCGATAATAATCTTTGGAATATTTTAGCAAGTCTAATTTTTCAAATTCTTCTTTAGGCGTTAAATCTATTCGGTATAAATCGACCAATTTAGCGCCAACACGGTTTGCAGGTGTATCAATGACTTGTATTTCATAGTTGATCTGGTTTTTTTTAACAATCAGTTTTTCACCTTTAAAAACTATTTTCGAAGCTTTTACATTGTCGCCATTGAGTTTAATATGGCCTTTTCTGCAGGCTTCTGTGGCCAGACTTCGGGTTTTATAAATACGTATGCACCACAAATACTTGTCAATTCTCATATAATTACGTTAAAATCTAAATTTCTCTTTAAACAAAGGTAGTAAAATTGTACATTGCGCCCTTAAAAATTAACCTGAATGAAATTTAAAAATTTATTTTTTATACTCGCAGTAAGCGCTGTGATATTTTCTTGTAAAAAAGATGATGACAATGCCTCATTTGATGCAGCCAAACAAGCTTTAGAAGACGATGTAGCATTGATTAAATATTTGCAAACACATTATTTAAAGGAATCTGATGGTGGAATCTGGACCATCAAAAATGGCGAAATACCTTTGATGGAGCAAGTTGAAGTGCAGAACATCACGAAAAATGAAATTTCCTATAAATTGTACTTTTTAAAACTGACTGAAGGAGTTTCCATTGCACCAAAAAGAGTCGATTCTGTATTGACAACCTATACCGGAATGTTATTGGACAGCACGGTTTTCGATTCACGTTCAACAATGTTATGGATGCCGCTTACTGGCGTAATTGATGGTTGGGCTTATGGTTTCACCAATTTTAAAGGCGGAACAAAGATTTTAAATTCTGATGAATCTTTTTATTATGAAAATACCGGAAAAGGATATTTATTTATTCCTTCTGGCTTGGCTTATGGCAATAGCGGACAAAGCGTAATTCCTCCAAATTCACCTTTGGTTTTTCAAATCAATTTACTGGATGTGAATATTGCGGATCACGACAATGATGGTGTTGCAACCTACTTAGAATTTCCGATTGGCAGTGATGATTATAAAACTTTTGATACAGACAAGGACGGAATTCCAAATTATTTGGATGCCGATGATGATGGCGACGGAAAATTAACCAGAATTGAAGATACCAATAATAATGGAAATTGGTTTGATGATGACGCTGATGGCGACGGAATACCTGATTTCTTAGATAAAGACAGTTAAATAACCAATAAAATAAAGTCAAAAAAAAGCTTTCCGATTTTCGGAAAGTTTTTTTTTAGTTTTGACAACCTCGACCGCTGCCTCTCCAGCCACTTTTTATTTTGTGGCCACGATCATCAGCATTTATTTTTAGAATGTTTATATGCACGCTTAATTGAATTTGGCTTGGATTGTATTCCAGCAAGTCGGCGATATTTGTTCCGTAAATGCCTCTATTGATATCTACCCGAAGCTCTTCTACTTTTGTAATGCCGTATTGGTAACGTAAGTCCAATCCAAATCTGCCGACTTCCACTAAAAGACCAGCATTAATGCTTGTTGAAGATTTTTTGTAAACATAAGGATAATTAGAACCTTGTTCCACAGCGTCTAATTTCATATCAGAAATACTGCTAAAACTAGGTCCTAAATAAAGTGAAACTGGATCATAAATTTTGTACCCAAAAAGTATAGGAATATCTATTTTTGCTGAAGTCCAATAAGCTGTTTTTAGAGCCAGTGGATAATTGTTTTTTGAAGACACAAAATTCACTTCGGGCCTGATAAAAAACTTATCGAAAGCAATCATTGCAAAGGCACCAAATTGAATTCCCATTTCTTTTTCTGCCGAAAATACAGTATCGTCATTTGGGGTAACATTGATACCTAATCCACTGGCATTGCCATAATGATACAATTCGCCGATATTGTTATTATTAATACCGCCTTTTATGCCAAAAGTGTATTCTTGGGCGCGTACCAATGTGAAAGAAGTTAGCAATATAACTATAAATAGGGGTTTTACTTTCATAGTTTTATAATTATAATTTTAGATCATAAAGTGATAAATGTATAAATTTAAATTTAGATTTAATAATTTATTTTATAATCTAACAAGAATTAATAATATAAAAGCCCACAAATTGCGGGCTTTTAGGGATATTAAAATTTATTAATCTTAAATTTCTGTACTAAAAAATTATTTTTTACCGCCAGACAATCTATAAGACAAACTTAAAATAACTTGTTCAGGCCTTGAATCCAATCGGTACTCGTTATTACTTCCTCCGAGATTGTTTTCAATGAATGTAGACTCATTTTTGTTAAAACCTCTTTCATATCTAACATCCAATCCCAATCTTCCAAGTTCAAGTCCGGCTCCAAAATTAAAACCTATTGTAAAATCATTGTCAATTCTGTCATATTCGATATCTTTAAAATCATTCTCCAAAGTATATTGAAATGCAGGTCCTGCAAAGATGCTTAATGGGCCAATCAATTTTAAGCCAACTAAAACGGGCATATCCAATCTCGCAATCTTATAATCTTCAGTTCCACCAGTATTTAGTTCATATTCACTGGTTGTTTTTGTATAAACAAGCTCTGGTCTTAAATAAATTGGACCCAATCCTATTTTGCCGTAAATACCGACATTGTATCCGGATTTACCTTTTCCTTCATTTTCAATAAAGGTATCTGAATCATCGCTTATTTTACCATTTGAGTTGTAACTTAATCCGCCTTTGATACCAAATCCGCTTTGTGCATTCGCATAAAATGCCGTTAACAGTAAAGCCAATGATAGCACTAAAATTCTTTTGTTCATAATTTTTAAATTTAGGGTTTATAATACATATTTTATAACCTGAGATTTTTTGCCACTGATATTAATCCTGCAAAGTTGAAAAATATAAATCATAAAAAATTATATAATTCCATATATAAGTTGCAAAATTCACAGGTTAATTAAATTAATTTGAAAATAGACGATGGTTCACTATTATTTAAAGTGGGGATCATCACAAATTTTCAAACCAGCAACGCTAAAAAAAGCATTGCCTGAGTTATAAACGCAATAAAGGCGCCATTATTTTCTGGCGATCACTTTTTTAACAGCTTCAACAATCGCAGTGTTTGTTAAACCGTATTTCTCCATCAGTTGTTCTGGAGTTCCAGATTCCCCAAAACTGTCGTTAACCGCCACAAATTCTTGAGGAACCGGGTTATTTTGAACTAAAATACGCGCAACACTTTCGCCCAAACCGCCTAAAATATTGTGTTCTTCGGCCGTTACAACACAACCTGTTTTTGCGACAGATTTTAAAATGGCTTCGTCGTCTAAAGGTTTTATGGTATGAATGTTAATAACTTCGGCGCTAATTCCCATCGCTTCCAGTTTTTCGGATGCTTGCAATGCTTCCCAAACCAAATGTCCGGTAGCCACAATGGTCACGTCTGTTCCTTCGGTTAGTTGAATCGCTTTTCCAATGATGAATTTTTCGTTAGCCGGCATAAACACAGGGACAACCGGACGCCCAAAACGCAAGTAAACCGGACCAACATGTTCTGCAATAGCAATGGTTGCGGCTTTTGTTTGGTTGTAATCGCAAGTGTTGATTACGGTCATATTCGGTAACATTTTCATTAAACCAATATCTTCCAAAATTTGATGTGTCGCACCGTCTTCACCCAAAGTCAAACCTGCGTGTGAAGCACAAATTTTTACATTTTTTTCAGAATAGGCAATGGATTGGCGTATTTGGTCGTAAACCCTACCTGTAGAGAAATTTGCAAAAGTGCCCGTAAACGGAATTTTACCACCAATAGTTAAACCCGCGGCAATTCCCATCATATTTGCTTCTGCAATTCCAATTTGAAAAAATCTTTCGGGATGATTTTCAATAAATTTTTCCATTTTTAACGAGCCCACCAAGTCTGCACAAAGCGCCACTACATTTTCATTTGTATCGCCCAATTCAGCCAATCCTGCACCAAATCCCGATCTTGTGTCTTTTTTTTCTGTAAACGTGTATTTTTTCATTTCTTATTTATTAAAAATCGCTCAAAAATAATACTATTAAACGATACGATATTACAATTTCATTAATTCTTCATACAATTTATGAACAGGCAATCCCATCACATTAAAATAACTTCCTTCAATTTTGGTGACGCCTATAAAACCGATCCATTCCTGAATTCCATAAGCGCCGGCTTTATCAAAAGGATGGTATTTTTCAACATAATAAGTGATTTCTTCCATCAACAATGGTTTGAAATAAACCATCGTTTCGTCGTAAAACACCTTTTGTGAAGTCTGTGTTTTAATGCAAATTGAGGTAATTACCTGATGGCCTGTGCCCGAAAGTTCCTGCAACATTTCAATGGCGTGCTGTTTGTCTTTTGGTTTTTCAATGGCTTTGTTGTTGTGCCAAACAATGGTATCGGAAGTGATTACAATATCATTTTCAGCCAAATCAGTAAAAGCCGCGGCTTTCAGTTCAGCCAGATAATTGGTGATTTCTGCCAATTTTAATGCTGAAGGATAAATTTCTTCAACAGCTTTTACCTGAATGGAAAAATCCAATCCCAATTCTTTAAATAATTCCTGACGCCGTGGAGATCCCGTTGCCAAAATGATGTTTTTATGTTTTAATTTTTCTGAAAGCATTAGTGGGAGTTTAGGGAGAAAATGAGCAGTGAATTAATTCCCAAAAACATAATGAGTTTTAGGAACATACTTAATTTTATAAAATCTTTTTTTGTTTTTGCCGAAAGTAATTTTAGCGCAACATAAAGCAGCGGAACCAATGCAAACAGCAACAAATATATTATGGTGAATTTGTATATTGCTGCATATTTTACCACAATAAACAACAACAAACCCAACGGGAAAACACACAAAAATGATGCGATTTTTTTTGTTCTTGCAACGCCTAATAAAATAGGTAATGTATTCATCTTTAAGCTGTAATCACCATTTATATCTTCAATATCTTTAACTACTTCGCGAACCAGATTTATTAAAAAAGCAAAAACTGACAACAGCATCATTACGTATATCACCAACTGCTGATCTTCACTATGAATTTCAAAATTTAAATCAAATAAACACAAGGTGATGATACTGAATGCCACTAAAAACGATACGGCAATATTGCCAATTAAGGGTTTCGATTTTAATGTTTTTGAATAGAAATAGAGCAGGAGTGAAGGACCGATAAAAATGAATGAATAAGTTGGTTTTTGCATGGAAAGCGACAGGCCGATTCCCGAAACAATTCCCAAGGTATTGACGATTAAATAAAAATGCTGTGCGCTTTCGACAGAAAAATAGTTGTTGACAATTACTTTTTGCGGTTTGTTGATTAAATCGGATTTTAAATCGAAAATATCATTGATGATATAACCGGCAGCGGTAATAAAAATGATTGAAAATAATAAGGTAACAAATTGAAAAACAGACAAATTGGTTGTAATTTCAAATGATGAAAACAGCGAAAATTTCAGTAAGATTTGAAGGTAAATGAGGAGCAGTAAATTTTTCCATCTGATTAATCTAAAAAATGCTGCCAATTTCATCTGTTTATATTTGATTTTTTATTGGTACAGATGCAGTCGCCATTAATCATTTCTGTGTGTATCAAAATTTGTGATGGCTCGGTTCATCTTTACTAATTGAAGTCTTTTTTAATTCGGTCCAAATGTATTTTGCTGTCTCGGGTTTTGATGGCTTCGCGTTTGTCGTAGTTTTTCTTTCCTTTGGCAAGCGCAATTTCCAGCTTTGCCCATCCTTTATCCGTTAAAAATAAACGTAACGGAACAATGGTTAACCCTGCATTTTGAACTTCTTTCAACAATTTTTTCAATTCGCGTTTGTTCAACAACAGTTTTCGTTCGCTTTTCGGATTGTGGTTAAATGCATGTCCGTAAATATATTCTTCAATAAACATATTGATCGCAAACAATTCACCTTTTTCATTAAACTCGCAAAAACTTTCGGTAATTCGGGCTTTGCTTTCGCGAATCGATTTTATTTCGGTTCCTGTAAGCTGAATTCCGGCAATATATTTGTCCAGAATCTCATATTCAAAGCGCGCTTTCTTGTTTTTTATGTTGATGTTTTTCTGCATAACAGTTGCAAATATACTATAATTTAACCTTATATTCCTTGCTCAAAATAATCTTTTACCCTAGCCAATGTCATTATTTCTAATACCACAAAAACAATTTAAAGTGAAAGTTTTAAAACGAAAAAACCACTTATATAGTGGTTTTTTTTGGTACAATAATATTTTAAGTCAATTAAACCGATAAGTAATACTCACCATACAATAAAAGATTTCTTCTATATCTTCCAATTTTTACTCAAAATTAATTTCCTGAACCTTTTTTCATATTTTTTTTCTGAACAGGTGTAGTTACTTTTGTTTTAACTTTTTTCTGTGTCATAGTTTTGTTGGCGTTCATGTTTTTTTGGACAACCATTTTTCGGTGCATATAGCTATTTTTAAACATTTGGCCTTCCATATTCAAACATTCACCATCGCGAAGATGTACTTGTTGCCCATCACGGTTATTGTAGGTTCCGTCTGGATTTACAACAACCCTGTTATTTAGTTTAAGTTGTTGTTTTAACTTGTTTTGAGACTGATTTTTAATTTGATAAAGCTGGCCATCAATATTTATAATATGATACCTGTTTTGGGTGCGTTCTTGAATTTGGGCTTCGGACAAACCTTTATTTTCATTTTTTATTTTATAGTGATACTGGTATTCATTACGATATAAAACACCATCCATATCTATGCTGGAACCATTACGAAGACGAAATTTTTCTTTGTCCCTTGTAATGTAAGTACCGTCCGGATTGACTATAGTGCCATCGTTTAAGGTGATTTTGTCTTTCAATCGAATCTGGTCGCGGTCCCTAATTTGTAAAACTTCGCCGTCAATCAATACGATACGATCACGGTCTTTGTCCTGATCTTTTATTTGTGCCACCAATCCTAAAGTTCCGAGAACTGTAAAGATTAAAAACATTGCTAAATTTTTCATCTTATAAGATTTTTAAATTATTTAATCTATAAATTTAATCCATTTCAAAGCGATTAAAAATGATTATAATCAATTACAAGAACCCAATTTTAGTGCAATTTTAAATAGTTACTATAAAACAGTAAAAAATATTGAGTAATATCATTTAAAATATTTGAATTAAAAACGCCTTATGAAATTTTCATAAGGCGTTTTGTTATTTAAAATGATTTCTTTTAATTAATCGTAATCAAAAATCACAGGTCAACAGCAGATCTGTAATTTGATTTCCTTTAACCGTGACAATGTACAAATGTGAGAATTCGTCATCATCCATTTCGGGATATTTTTGTTGTTTGATCAATCCGTTCACAAACTGCGGAACGGTGTTGCTATGACCGACAATTAACACTTTTTTGCCTTCATTTTCAAGTTGAAAAAGATCAAAATCTACTTTTGAAGGGTTGTAAATGATGGGTTCTAAATTGCACTTTTTTGCAATGGGTTCAGCGGTTTTGAGCGTTCTTTTTAAATTTGTTGAATAAATGACATCAAATGAAACGTGTTGCAAAACCTTTTTCCAATTTTCAGCTCTCAGAAAACCTCTTTCATTTAAATCCGGATTTTTATCGGCAGGATTTTCCCTTACTTTTTCGGCATGTCTGATTAAAAAGTAAGTAGTTGTTTTTTTAACCGATTCTTGTGCTTGCAAAATTGCCATTGTAAATAATAATAGTCCAAATAAAATAGTTTTCCGCATCTGATAAATTTTTATAAAGAAACAAAAAAACTGCCAAAAGGCAGTTTTTTATTATTCATTATTTTTGTTTCTAAATACTATTTTATCGTCAAAGGCATCCAGTAAAATATGGCTGTCGGAAGTTATCCTGCCGGCCAAAATTTCTTTGGACAATTCATTGAGCACTTCTTTTTGAATCACACGTTTTACGGGTCTTGCCCCAAATTGCGGATCAAATCCTTTATTTGCCAAAGCTTCAATTACATCTTCAGAAAAATCGATATGGATGTCTTTTGTCAGCAACATTTTAGCCAATAAATCCAATTGTATTTTAACAATTTGATGAATTTCGGCTTTATTCAACGGCGTAAACATAATAATTTCATCAATTCTGTTCAAAAATTCGGGCCTGATTGTTTCTTTCAGCAAAACCAAAACTTCCGCTTTAGTGGCTTCGGTAATGCTGTCGCGTTTGTTCATATCCATATTTTCAAATCTTTCTTGAATAATTGTTGATCCCATATTGGAAGTCATAATAATAATGGTGTTCTTAAAATCGGCTACCCGTCCTTTATTGTCCGTTAACCTTCCTTCATCCAAAACCTGCAATAAAATATTGAACGTATCGGGATGTGCTTTTTCAATTTCATCCAATAAAATAACGGAATAAGGTTTTCTACGAACAGCTTCGGTCAATTGTCCGCCTTCTTCGTAACCAACGTATCCAGGAGGCGCTCCAACCAATCGACTCACTGCATGGCGTTCCTGATATTCGCTCATATCAATGCGTGTTAATGAATTTTCTGAATCAAATAAATATTCAGCCAACGCTTTTGCCAATTCCGTTTTACCTACGCCGGTGGTTCCCAAAAACAAGAAAGTTCCCAGTGGTTTTTTAACATCTTGCAATCCGGCTCTTGACCGTCTAACAGCATCTGCCACAGCGCTTATGGCTTCATTCTGTCCGACCACTCTTTGATGCAATTCATCTTCTAAAAGCAAGAGTTTTTCACGCTCGCTTTGCAACATTTTAGTCACTGGAATCCCAGTCCATTTTGCCACAATTTCAGCAATGTCATCTCGGGTAACTTCCTCTTTTATTAAAGCGGAATCCTGATTTTCAGCCAATTCCTTTTGAAGTTTCACCAATTTATCCTGTTCCTCTTTAATTTTTCCGTAGCGAATTTCGGCCACTTTTCCATAGTCTCCATCGCGTTCGGCGCGTTCGGCTTCCAATTTATAATTTTCAATGGCTTCTTTGCTTGCTTGGGCGTTTTCAACCAGTTCTTTTTCGCTGACCCATTTCGCATTTATTTCGTTGCGTTTTTCTTTTAAATTGGCGACTTCTTCTTTTAAAAATGCCAGTTTTTTTTCATCTTTTTCGCGTTTAATGGCTTCAATTTCAATTTCAATCTGCATAATTTTTCGATCCAAAACATCCAATTCTTCTGGTTTTGAATTGATTTCCATCCGCAGTTTTGCAGCAGCTTCATCCATTAAATCGATGGCTTTGTCGGGTAAAAACCGATTGGTGATATAACGCTGTGAAAGTTCTACGGCGGCGATAATGGCGTCATCTTTAATCTGCACTTTATGGTGATTTTCGTATTTTTCCTTGATGCCGCGTAAAATTGAAATGGCGCTTTCTGTATCGGGCTCATCAACAGTTACCTTTTGAAACCTGCGTTCCAGCGCTTTGTCTTTTTCAAAATATTTTTGATATTCGTCTAAAGTAGTGGCGCCAATTGCCCGCAATTCGCCTCTTGCCAAAGCAGGTTTTAAAATATTTGCCGCATCCATTGCGCCTTGACCGCCACCAGCGCCAACCAAGGTGTGAATTTCATCAATAAACAAAATGATTTCTCCATTGGCTGAAGTAACTTCCTTGATAACGGATTTTAAGCGTTCTTCAAATTCACCTTTATATTTTGCACCGGCGATAAGTGCTCCCATATCTAAAGAATAAACTTGTTTGTCCTTTAGATTTTCTGGAATGTCGCCTTTCACAATTCTGTGTGCCAAACCTTCAGCAATAGCGGTTTTTCCGGTTCCGGGTTCGCCAACGAGCATTGGATTGTTTTTGGTTCTGCGAGATAAAATTTGCAAGATTCTTCTAATTTCTTCATCACGGCCAATAACAGGGTCTAATTTTCCGTCATTTGCCAGTTGATTTAAATTTCGTGCATATTTATTCAACGAATTGTAGGTTTCTTCAGCGCTTTGGGATGTTACCGTACTGCCTTTCCGTAATTCTGAAATGGCCGATTTTAAATTTATTTCATTGACGCCCATATCTTTTAAAATTTGCGATGTGGTGTCTTTTGTATTTAGAATGGCCAACAATAAATGTTCTGTGGAAACATATTCATCTTTCATATTTTTTGCTTCAATAGTTGCGGTATTCAGCATTTTAGAAGCATTGCCGGAAAGTGAAATTTCGCCGCCGGTTACTTTTGAATAAGTTTCCAAAGTCTTGTCAATCAAATTTTTAAGCAAGTCTATATTCAATCCTATCTTTTTAAAAATGAAAGGAGCCACATTTTCATCCACTTCAAAAATGGCCTTTAAAATGTGCGAATTTTCTATTTGTTGATGCCCAAAACTTTGCGCTATTTGTTGCGCTTGTTGCACGGCTTCCTGAGTTTTTATGGTAAATTTATTGAAATCCATAACTTTTAATTTAATGGTCTATTTGGTGAACTCTCAAAGAATATTCCACTTAAATAATGGCGTTTAAATAAGTCATTTTGTCTTATCAAATTTAAATTGTAACGACATATTGTCTTTTTATGTAAGTTATCGTATACATTTGCCGTCTTAAAGATAAAACATTTGTAATGGGATTATTCGATAATTTATTTAAAAGTACTGCTGAAGCTGAAAATATTTCAAAAATGAATTGGGTTGCTTTAACAGAAGAAATCCAATTAAATGATATAATTTCTATTTCTGCTTCAAAACCGGTTTTAATTTTCAAACACAGCACCGGTTGCGGCATCAGCAGAATGGCGCTAAAAAATTTTGAACGCGACTTCGATTTTTCTGAAAACGAAATTGCATTGTATTTTTTGGATTTACTGAGCTACAGAACTTTGTCCAATGCTATTGCGGAGAAATTTGGTGTTCCGCATCAATCGCCGCAAGTTTTGCTGATTAAAAACGAAGATGTCATTTATGACGATTCCCATTATTCCATATCAATAAAAGCCATAAAAAAGGTTTTGTGGAGTTAAAAACCAATTTTATAGTTACAAAAAAAGGGCTGTCTGAAATTAATCGAACAGCCGTTTTTTTATTAAATCTGTATGATAAATGGTTATTTTAAATGTTTCGGCACCATTGCCGGCATTATTTTACCGGTACATTTACCAAAACCAATTCTAATTGTATCATTTTTGCAATAACCTCGAATAATGACATTGTCGCCATCGTTGAAAAACGTTCTTGTGGTTTTGTCTTTTAAAACAATTGGTTCTTTTCCGCCCCAAGTGAGTTCAAGCATAGAACCATAACTATTTTTTGTCGGACCAGAAATGGTGCCGCTTCCCATTAAATCACCGGCTCTCACATTGCATCCATTACTGGTATGATGCGCCAATTGCTGTGACATAGACCAGTATAAATACTTGAAATTTGACTCAGTCAATAAATTTAAATCGCCATTTTCTGTTTCAAGGGTTGCTTTAAGTTTTATGTCGAAACTGTTTTCAGTATTTTTTTGCTGTAAATAGGGCAGTAGCCCAGTTTCCTGTGTTGGTCCTTTGCATTTAAAAGGTTCCAAGGCA
This sequence comes from Lutibacter sp., assembly GCA_030683995.1. GTDB lineage: Bacteria > Bacteroidota > Bacteroidia > Flavobacteriales > Flavobacteriaceae > Lutibacter. Next base: position 134,588 of record JAUXPH010000040.1, on the reverse strand, counting down.
TCCATCGTAATAATCCAAGGAGACAATGTGGAAGCAAAACTTTTACCTAAAAAAGGTCCGAGCGGCACGTATTCCCATTTTTGAATGTCACGGGCACTCCAGTCGTTAAACAAAACCATTCCGAAAATATAGTCGTGGGCCTCATCAACTGAAATAGGTTCTCCAAAATTATTTACATCTGTGGTAATAAAAGCGGTTTCAAGCTCCATATCCAATGCTTTTGTAGGTCCGAAAACCGGTTGCGTTTCTCCGTTTGGAAGTGTTTGTCCGTATGGCCGTCTAATTTTTGTACCCGAAATAACAATAGAGGAAGAACGTCCGTGATAACCAATAGGCATATGCAACCAATTAGGCATTAACGCATTGTCTGCGCCTCTAAACATCACTCCAACATTGGTGGCGTGTTCTTTGCTCGAATAAAAGTCGGTATAATCGCCAACGTGTATCGGCAACAACATTTCAACCTCATTGACATCGAAAATAATGACTTCCCGATGTTTTAAATTGTCTCTTAAACTCGCGTTTTTTGCATCAAATACTTCTGCAATTCTGTTTCTGACCAATCGCCAGGTTTTTCTTCCGTCAGAAATAAAATCGTTTAAGGAATCTTGCATAAACATATCATCGGTCAATGGAATTCCTTCAAAATAACCCAATTGATGGAAAGCGCCCAAATCAATGGCGTATTCACCAATTCGAGTTCCAATAGTTATAATGTCATCTTTGGTGATAAAAACGCCAAAAGGTATATTTTGAATGGGAAAATCGCAGTTTTCTGCTACATTTAACCAAGATTTTCTGTTTGGATTGTTTGCTGCTATTTGCATATCTCTAATTTATTAGTAGTATTTTTTTCTATTCAAATATAGAAGTTTATTGTTAAAAGCAAAATGAAATTCCTATTTTTGCGGAAATTTTAACTTTTAAAATCAATTTTAATGCAACGTGATCAAATTATCTTCGATTTAATTCAGGACGAAAAAGAGAGACAAACCAATGGCTTGGAATTAATTGCTTCGGAAAACTTTGTAAGTGAACAAGTTATGGAAGCTACAGGTTCAGTTTTAACCAACAAATATGCAGAAGGATACCCTAACAAACGTTATTATGGCGGTTGTGAAGTGGTTGATGTTGTTGAGCAAATTGCCATTGACCGTGCAAAACAACTTTTTGGCGCAGAATATGTAAATGTGCAACCTCATTCTGGTTCACAGGCAAATGCCGCGGTTTATCACGCTGTTTTAAATCCGGGAGATAAAATTTTAGGTTTCGATTTGTCGCACGGCGGACATTTAACGCACGGTTCTCCGGTAAATTTTTCCGGAAAATTGTATAAAACCTCATTTTACGGCGTTGAAAAAGAAACAGGTGTTTTAAATTATGATAAAATTCAGGAAACTGCCACCAAAGAAAAACCAAATTTAATTATTGCAGGCGCTTCGGCGTATTCAAGAGATATAGATTTTAAAAGATTCAGAGAAATAGCAGATTCTGTGGGCGCTTTGCTAATGGCCGATATTTCTCATCCTGCCGGCTTAATTGCCAAAGGAATATTAAATGATCCAATTCCACATTGTCATTTTGTAACAACTACAACGCATAAAACTTTACGCGGACCACGTGGCGGAATTATTATGATTGGCAAGGATTTCGACAATCCGTTTGGACAAACATTAAAAAACGGATCGCTTAAAAAAATGTCCGCTTTAATTGATTCAGCAGTTTTTCCAGGAAATCAGGGCGGACCATTAGAGCACGTTATTGCGGCAAAAGCCATTGCATTTGGAGAAGCTTTAACCGATGAATTTTTACATTATCAAATTCAAGTAAAGAAAAATGCAGCGACTATGGCTGCTGCTTTTATGAAAAAAGGGTATGAAATTATTTCTGGAGGAACAGATAACCATATGATGCTTATTGATTTAAGAAATAAAAATATTAGCGGAAAAGATGCCGAACAGGCCTTGGTGAAAGCCGATATTACCGTAAATAAAAATATGGTTCCTTTTGATGACAAGTCTCCTTTTGTGACATCCGGTATCAGAATTGGTGCTGCCGCAGTAACAACTAGAGGCTTAAAAGAAAATGATATGGCCGGAATTGTTGACTTGATTGATGAAGTTATTATGAATTTTGAAGATGAAACCGTGTTGGAAAGTGTTGCAGAAAGAGTGAATGATATGATGTCGGGTTTGCCATTGTTTGCAAAATAAGATGTCTTTTATGTATTTTAATAAACCGTCCAAGTATTAAATCTTGGGACGGTTTTTTTATTTCTATTCAATTTGCTTTTTTAAAAGTTGAAAGTTGTACTTCCATTTATTGTTGTTGACTAATTCCTATTGATTTTGATTTGTTAATAATTTCCCCTGCAGGTTAGGGGGCTTTTATTTATTCAAGTCGCAGGCTTATGATCGCAATTCCGTGTTTGTTTGTCAACTCATTTGCCGGAATACCGGGACCAATAGAGAATTGGATGCTTTCAACTTTGTATATGTCAAATTCTGACGACAGGTTATGATCCAAATAATATGGCAAAAAGCTCGGATAAGGTCTTGGCAAAGTAACCGTTTTTAAGGGTTTTAAATCAGCCAAAGACATTTTATAATCGGTGCTTTCCGTACCAATTTCTATGATATTTCCAAAAGAAGAGCCATCATTCATCACAAAAGCAATCTGTAATTTACAAGGTTTATCATTCAACGATCTTCCTTTAAAAATGAAATTTTTCATAGAAGACAGATCGTTTTTTCGGCCTTCAATTTTATCCAAAACAAAATGTTTAAAGCTATAATCGTAGATTGGTTTTGCATTCAGATTTTCAACATCAACTTCAAACAATTTTTCAAGATTCATTTGGTATTCTGCTTCGCCCTCATTTTTTGTGGGTATCAATTGAAATGATTTTCGCCATTCTCTTACCAGTAAATCAGTATCTTTTGCCGCGTTGAACAGATGAATTGGATTTGAATTTGGAACCACACGCACTTCAAAAGTGCTTCTGTCGTAAAAGTCCCAATCAAACGGACGGCCTTTCTTTTCAGCTGGATAAGTGGTGAAACTTTCTTCCTGATGTTTTACAATAATATGGTATGACAAAAATCCGGATTTCATAATTTCTGCAGGAATCATTGCTGAATATGAATATGCGTCGGTATTTTCCATCTCATAAAATTCACTTTTATTGCCAGCATAAACCACCAATTGTAGTGCTTGTGGTGTATTTGGCGCAATATAATTTACGTTAATTTTTAATGGTTTGTTTTCAGAAACTTCATTTTCGGGCGTATGATTAAACCAAGGTTTTGTAACCGTTGTTTCGGGCGCATAAAAATCACTTAGCTTGCCAAAACCAAAGTGATCATTGGCCGACCAATTTTTAGAAACTCCTTTTTTACTTAGAATATAAGTTCCTGGCGTGATTGAAAAACTGCCGTTTTCAACTATTTTGGAAACCGAAATTCCTTCATTTACAGCTTCCAAACTAAATTGTGAACCCAAGTTTTGAAGATTAATTTCCATAAGATGGTTTTTCCAGTTAATAACGGCTATTGTTTTTTCCGGACTGTTTCTTCCGAAAGGATTGTCCACCCAAATGGCATCTGGCATCACTTCCAACCGCCAAACTCCGTCTTCAACTTTATCCAAAAAATAAACGCCTAAACCATCATATTTTATCAAATTAGAATTTCCAAATCCGGCAATCTTGTTTAAACTGGCTTCATTCACCGGATTTGCACTGGTATTATTTGTGTAAATAAACTTGGTTTTGGCATTGTATTCGGCCAAATCATTTTGGTAATTCACATTAAAATTGTCAAAAGTCAGATTTTGAGGATATTTTCCAAAGGCTTTATTCATTGGTATTTGATGAAAAACTTCCGATGCGATCATCAAGCTCAAAGCTTTTTGTGGCGTGTAAGCCAAGTTCATATAATGCGTGTTGTATTCGGTATTTGTGGAAGCTAAAAAAGTAGGATCATAAGAAAAATGGGTTGCCAATTGAATGCCGGCTTCCCTAAAACTTCTGGCCATTGCCGGATAAATATAAGATTTTCCCACATCGGCGGCATCAAACTCGTATACGTATTTTGCACCGTGGTATTTTTTGATGATATCATCAAAAGGAATGTTATAATCGTCGGTATTAGGTAGTAAATTTCCCGGAATTTCACGCTGATAGCCTAAACCAGTGGCGTACCATTGAAAAGTTCCTCCTTGAATTCCCGCTTTAAAATAGGCTTCAGCCAAATGAACGGAATGGCTGATATTGTATAAAATAGGTTTTTTAGTGCCGCTTTTTCGCATAGCTTTTACCATTCCTTTTATAAAATTGGTCACCTCTATTTCACTTCCTTTGTGATGCGGTTCGTTGCTAATTTCAAAGGCAATGATATTTGGATCATTTTTGTAGGCCAAACCGGTGTATGGATTCATATGATTTAAAAACTGAAACAAATAATTTTGTTGTGCTTTAATGGCATCAGGATTTGTGAGACTTTTGTTTTTGCCGTATTTATTGGAAAATCCAGTCGTATTTTCATCAGGTTCCGGCCAACCGTTTCCCCAAAAAGCAATAGGTGTAATAACTGATCGAATGCCTTTTTCCGCTAATTTTTTCATCAAAAAATCAAAAGTGTCCAAATGCTCATTTGAAATGAGGTTTCCCAAAGTGTCGCTTATTTCGGTATCCCAAACGTGAATACGAAACAAATCGAATCCCAATCGGGAAAAATGATACACATCATTTTCAATGGCTTTTTTTGGGTCGATGCCCATTTTTTTTGCGGAACGATAAGCGTGGGCAAAAGGAACGGTATAATTTACGCCAAATCCTTGCACTTCTTTGTTGGATAATTTCCATCTCATCACCCCGTTTTTATCGACAAACACATCGCCTTTTGGCGCTTTATATTGTCCAAAAAAAGGGGTGAAATTTAGTAGAAATATGATTAAAAGTGCATTTAAAAAGAATTTGTGAAAATTTGTTTTTGGTTTCATTAATGATTTTATAAGGATGAAAACTAAATATTTTTAGATAAAATTTCGGACTTCGTCTTTAATAAAAGCCAATGCTGTTGTTGAGGGTGCCGAACTATTTAGGATTCTTTTAATAATGGCTTCCCTTAATTCTTGGGCGGTGGTTACCGTTTCTTCTTCCGCTGTTTTTTGGATGATAAGGATTGTGGCATTTTTTGCGGCCAAAATTACACTCCAACATTGATCTGAAATGTAGATTTGTTGCGCAAGGTTATGTTCAAATTCCTGTTCAATAGTGTTGATTAAACTTTGGGAATAAGCATTGATGTCATTATTGACAGAAGTAATTCTCAAAACCAATTTTGAAGGATTTATGCGTTCTAAAAATAAAGCCATTCTTTCATAAGCTTGAAGCCTGATTGGCAATGACTGTTTTTGATTTTCCCTTAATAGCGATAATCTGAGTTTTCTTTCTTCATTTGTGGTATGGGCAAGAAAAAAATAATAGGCGACAGCACCAGTAACAACAGAAGGAATTGTGTAACTCAACAATTCCATAATTTTGATATTTTCCATAAATTATATAAATATTGTTCAAATTTATCTTAAGTAACATTAATTTCATAGCTTTAACTGATAATTGTCACTATTAATATGTTTTTAACCATATAATTTTGTTGAAAATTCGTAGTAAGTATTTGTTATTCAGTAAGTAACAATTGTTACACAACGTAAAAAACAATCTATTTTATAAAATAAAATTAACATTTATGAAAAACATTTTAAGATTAGCAGTATTACTTTTAACAACTTCCCTTTTTGCGCAAGCCGGGCATATAATGCAAGGCGTGGGATCAGTCAATATGTCTATGGGTGGTGCTGCAACTGCACAACCTCTCGATATTAGCGGTGCCCTACAATGGAATCCTGCAGCAATTTCTGTATTTGACAGTAAAATAATAAACTTTGACATTGGTGCTTTCTTTTCATCACCTGAATTAAGTTCTAGCTTACCGGCTGGAATGATGGGCCCAGGTTCTCCTGCAGTATCCGGTGTAACAAAAGATGACAGAGGTGTTTCACCTATGCCAGCTTTGGCTATGGTTTGGGGAAAAGAAGCAAGCAAACATACATTTGGTGTTTCTGCTTTTGGTATCAGCGGTTTTGGGGTAACTTTTCCTGAAGAAGCGAATAACCCTATGAGTCCTAGTTTTAATCCTACCGTAAATTCTAATCCTATTAATTATCCGCAACAAGCAGGTGGATTTGGACATATTGAATCAGATTATATGTTATTGCAAGTAGGAATTGCCTGGGCTTATGAACTAACCAATGAATTGTCCATTGGGGTTCAGCCAACAGTTAATTATGCTGCATTGGAATTGGCGCCAAACCCAACAGCAAACCCAAATGCATCAGGTTATCCGGTAAGCGATAAAGCTTCAGCGATAGGTTACGGAGCACAATTCGGCTTGTTTTACAATTCTCCAAGCGGATTTAAAGCGGGTGCTTCTTACAAAACAACACAAAAATTTGAAGATTTAGAATTCGAAAATACCTATTTAAATAATTCAACTTCAGCGAATGCTTTCAATATGGATTACCCAGCAATTTTATCTTTTGGTTTGGGTTATTCTACCGGAGATGTTGATTTGGCCGTTGACTATAGATATGTGGATTATGAAAATACCAACGGTTTTTCAGAAAAAGGTTGGAATCCAACAGGTTCAGTAAAAGGTTTTGGATGGAAAAACATCAACATTTTATCTGTTGGACTGCAATACAAAGGATTTGAAAAATTCCCTTTAAGAGTTGGTTATACGTATAGCAGCAATCCAATCGACAGTGAATTGGCATTTTTCTCAATTCCTGCAACTGCAGTGATTGAAAATGCTTTCCAATTTGGATTCAGTCACCCTTTCAACGATAACTTCACAATAAATGGTGTATATCATTATGGCACCAGCGGAGATAAAACTGAAGGTGAAATGTTAAATCCAATGATGGCATCTGCATCAAATCCTTATGGCGCAGTACCGGGAACAAAAGTTGGATATGAAATGACTACAAGTATGGTTATGTTAGGCCTTACTTATACTTTCAGTAAATAAATTATTGGTTAATTTGTTTAAAAGAGGCTGTCCTGAAAAGGCAGTCTTTTTTTTGTTTTATGATGTAAGCGGTTTGATAAATTTCTTGTTTATTTGTAGTTTAAAGCATTTAAATGATGGTGAACCAAAAAAGCAAGTTTCTATATTTATACGCATTTGCCTTGTTTATTTTGTCTGCGTTGTACGGATTGTTAATGCGATGGAATTTTGCGTTTCCCACAAAATTTATTCCTTATCAAAATTTATTGCAAAGCCATTCCCACGTGGCGTTTTTGGGTTGGGGTTACCTTGTTGTTATAGGTGCTATTTTGTTTTATTTTGTTTCTGATGCCGCTAAACAGCATAAAGTATATAAAGCTACTTTAGGAATTTTGTTGGTGGTGATACCGTTGATGTTAATTAGCTTTCCATTAGGTGGTTATAAAGTATTTTCCATTGTGTTGCTCGCTGTTTTTGGACTGACTTCTTATGTATTGTCCTTTCGGATTTTAAAAGATGTACAGGGAAATAATACTTCAGCCAAATTAATTAAATACGGGATTTATTATTATTTGTTGTCGAGTTTGGCCACCTGGTTTTTGGCCTTTGTGATTGTAACTCAGGGAAAAACCGATTTATATTACAACACGGTCTATTTTTATTTACATTTTTTATACAATGGATTTTTCGTTTTTGCCTTGTTCGGATTGTTGTTTAAAATTTTCGAAACCCAGCAAATTATCATTTCAGAAAAACTGCAAAAGCGCTTTTTCTTGTATTTGAATATCGCTTGTGTCCCGGCTTACGCTTTGTCGGTTTTATGGAGCACCGATGTTCTGTTATTTAATGTCATCGGTTTTGTGTCTTCGGTGTTGCAATTCATTTCACTGGTATTTTTGTTAAAAATACTGCAACAGGCATTTTTGCAGATTAATTGGAGTTTTATCTCAAAATTGCTGCTCAAATTTGCCGTGATTTCTTACAGCATAAAAATTATCAGCCAAATTTTATCGGCTTTTCCTTATATAGTTGAGAAATCCTTGGCCTTAAAACCTTTTTTTATCATTGGCTATTTACATTTATTTACTTTGGGATTTTTAAGCGTATTGTTATTTTTGATTTTGGACCAAATGGATAAAATAAACCTTCAAAAACCAACTTCAAAAGTTGGAATATTGCTGTTTTTGTCAGGTGTTTTTATCACGGAAGCGCTTTTGTTTTTGCAGGGATTTTTATTTCTTATACAGTTTAATGCCCTAAAAAATTACTCTTTGATTTTATTGATTTTTAGTTTTTTGATAGTTATTGGTTTAATGGTGGTTTATGTAAATCAGTTTTCAAAAAAAATGAATACACATTAATTTGAAGGCGAATATTTGAAATTGGGGAATAAGCATTCATTAAAAGAGAAATTTATACTTCCGTCTTCGGTCTCTAAATATGGTTAATTAAAAAAAAACATTGTGATAAATTTATTGCCAAACTAAATTTGGAGTATTACTTTTGATTTCTAAAGAATTCCCGTGACCAACTACTTAGAAAATCTTAACGAATCGCAAAAAGCCGCCGTATTGCACAAAGAAGGCGCAATGATAATTATTGCTGGTGCAGGCTCAGGTAAAACGCGTGTTTTAACCTATAGAATCGCTCATTTGATGAGTCAGAATGTTGATCCTTTCAATATTTTGGCGTTGACATTTACCAACAAAGCAGCGCGTGAAATGAAAAACCGTATTGCAACGGTTGTGGGCGTTTCTGAAGCCAAAAATTTATGGATGGGAACTTTTCACTCTGTTTTTGCGCGAATTTTACGTTCTGAAGCAGACAGATTGGGATTTCCTTCTAATTTTACCATTTACGATACTCAGGATTCCGTAAGATTGCTTTCGTCAGTAATCAAAGAAATGGAACTGGATAAAGACCGCTACAAACCAAAACAGGTGTTGGGTCGGATTTCCTCCTTCAAAAACAGTTTAATTACCGTAAAAGCGTATTACAATGATCCCGATTTATTGGAAGCCGATAAAATGACCCAACGTCCGGAAATGGGTAAAATTTATCAAGAATATGTGGATCGTTGTTTTAAGGCAGGCGCTATGGATTTTGATGATTTATTGCTGAGAACCAATGAATTACTGACTCGTTTTCCGGTGGTTTTGGCAAAATATCAAGACAGGTTTAGGTATATTTTGGTCGATGAGTATCAGGATACAAACCATTCGCAATATTTAATTGTAAAAGCTTTGGCCGACAGATTTCAGAATATTTGTGTGGTGGGCGACGATTCGCAAAGTATTTATGCTTTTCGTGGCGCAAACATTAAAAATATCATGAATTTTCAGCGAGATTACGATAATGTGGCTATTTTTAAATTGGAGCAAAATTACCGTTCCACAAAAAATATTGTTGAAGCTGCCAATAGCGTCATTGAAAAAAATAAAACCAAACTCGACAAACAAATTTGGACCGATAACGGTGATGGCGCAAAAATAAAAGTCTTGCGTACTTTCACGGAAGCAGATGAAGGCCGGTTTATCGCAAATTCAATTTTCGACAATGCGATGAATTTGCAGATGAAAAACTCTGATTTTGCTATTTTGTATCGTACCAATGCGCAATCACGTGCTTTGGAAGATGCACTTCGGAAGAAAGACATTGCCTATAGAATTTATGGCGGATTGTCATTTTACCAGCGCAAAGAAATAAAAGATTCTTTGGCATATTTGCGGTTGCTTGTGAACCCAACCGATGAAGAAGCGCTAAAAAGAATCATCAATTATCCGGCCAGAGGCATTGGAGACACTACCATTGATAAACTTTCGGTAGCGGCAAATCACTATAAAATATCGATTTTTGAGTTGTTGCTGAATCTAAACACTTTTGATTTAAACCTAAACTCGGGCATCAAAACAAAATTGTTGAATTTTGTGACGATGATGCAGCATTTTCAAATTGAATCGCAAACTAAAAATGCTTTTGAAATTGCAGAATTTGTGATTCAAAAAACACGGTTAATTCAGGATCTGGAAAGTGAAGGCACCCCAGAAGGCGTTAGCAGGGTTGAAAATATCCAGGAATTATTAAATGGATTAAAAGATTTTATTGAAGAACAAAAAGAAAATGAAGCAGATGATTCTTTGGCTTTTTTCCTGGAAGATGTTGCTTTGGCGACAGATTTAGACACCAAAAATAAAGATGATAAGCCGCGCGTTTCCCTTATGACAATCCATTTGGCAAAAGGATTGGAATTTCCGTTTGTTTACATTGTTGGTTTGGAAGAAAATTTATTTCCATCCGCAATGAGTATGAATACCCGAAGTGAATTGGAAGAAGAACGCCGATTATTTTATGTGGCCTTAACCCGGGCAGAAAAACAGGCGTATTTAACTTATGCACAAACAAGATACCGGTGGGGAAAATTGGTGGATTGCGAGCCAAGTCGTTTTTTAGAAGAAATTGACGAGGTTTTTTTAGAACATTTAACACCAAAAATGCCACCGCCAAAACAGAATTCTTTTATTGATGGAGATATTTTTGATGACATTCCGCAAGACAGAATCCGTTTTAAAAAACCGATTCAGCGTGCGCCGTTAAAAAAACCAATGCAGCCGCCAATAGAATTGTCAAGTCCAAAAAACTTTAAAAAAGTGGATGCTTCAATGGCTTCATCCGCAAATTTATTTGACGACAATATAATTGTAGGAACCATAGTTGAACACGCAAAATTTGGAAAAGGTGAAGTGATTAGTTTAGACGGTTTCGGCGCGAACCAAAAAGCAGAGATAAGATTTGCTTCAGATGGCGTTAAAAAATTATTGTTACAATTCGCAAAGCTTGTAATTATAGGCTAAATACACATTGTAAAACCAATTTTTATATTGTAATTTGCAAAAAATATTATAGAAAGAACAGACTCATGGAATTTGATTTAGAATACAATTCAGAAAGGCCCCATTTAATTATCCCGGAATACGGCAGACACGTCCAAAAATTAATAGACAATTGTGTGGCCATTGAAGATGATGAAGAACGCAACAGAATGGCAAGAGCCATTGTTGATGTAATGGGGAATTTGCAGCCGCATTTGCGCGATGTGCCCGACTTTAAGCACAAATTATGGGATCAGCTGTTTATTATGTCCGATTTTAAATTGGAAGCTGAATCACCTTATCCAAAGCCAGAAAGAGAAGAATTGGCGGCAAAACCAGAAAGTTTGGCCTATCCAAAATATGATTCAAAATACCGATTTTATGGCAATAACATTCAAACAATGATTGATGTGGCCTTAACTTGGGAAGAAGGTGAAGCGCGAGAAGCATTGTATTTTGCCATTGCCAACCACATGAAAAAATGTTATTTAAACTGGAATAAAGATACGGTGGATGATCATATCATTTACAATCATTTACTCGATTTGTCAAAAGGAAAAATTGATTTGGAAGGTAAAAATGAAACCTTGTCGGAAGTTAAAGAATTGATGAAGAAGAGAAAGCCGGCAGGAAAAGTTAAAATACTGAAAAAGAAACAATAAACCAATTCATCAACCAATATAATGGGAACATTTGTTATAGAAGGAGGTCATAAATTAAGCGGAAGCATCACGCCTCAAGGTGCTAAAAATGAAGCGCTTCAAGTAATTTGCGCAGTTTTGCTGACTCCAGAAAAAGTGATTATCAGCAACATTCCAGATATTAGAGATGTGAACAAATTGATCTATATTTTAAGCGAATTGGGCGTAAAAGTGGATAAAATGAGTCCGGATACGTACGCTTTTCAGGCAGATGAACTAGATTTAGAATACTTAGAATCAGAAAAATTTAAAGTCGAAGGAAGTGCTTTGCGCGGTTCAATTATGATTGTTGGTCCGCTATTGGCACGATTTGGAAAAGGATATATTCCACGTCCCGGCGGCGATAAAATTGGCAGACGCCGATTAGACACCCATTTTGAAGGATTCATTCAATTAGGTGCCACTTTCAGATACAATAAAGATGAGCGTTTTTATGGTGTTGAAGCAAAACAACTTATCGGAACCGATATGTTGTTGGATGAAGCTTCAGTAACCGGAACCGCAAATATTGTAATGGCGGCCGTTATGGCCAAAGGAATTACCTCAATTTACAATGCCGCTTGTGAACCTTATATTCAGCAATTGTGTAAAATGTTGAACAGTATGGGCGCAAAAATTGAAGGCATAGGCTCAAATCTATTGCATATAAAAGGCGTTAAAAAATTAAAAGGTTGTTCTCATCGAATTTTACCCGACATGATTGAAATCGGCAGCTGGATTGGAATGGCGGCCATGACAAGATCTTCCATTACCATTAAAGATGTGAGTTGGAACGATTTGGGCGTGATACCGCGTGTTTTTCAGAAAATCGGAATTAATTTAGAAAAAAGAGGCGATGATATTTTCATACCGGAACAAGAAAGTTACGAAATACAAAATTATATTGATGGTTCAATTTTAACGATTTCCGATGCGCCTTGGCCAGGTTTTACACCCGATTTATTGAGCATTATTTTAGTTGTTGCCACACAGGCAAAAGGCAGCGTGCTCATTCATCAAAAAATGTTTGAGAGCCGTTTGTTCTTCGTTGATAAATTGATTGATATGGGCGCTAAAGTAATTCTTTGCGATCCGCACAGAGCTACTGTTATAGGAATGAACCATGAATCGAGCTTAAAAGCCACAACCATGGCTTCACCTGATATTAGAGCGGGAATTTCATTATTGATCGCCGCACTTTCTGCAGAAGGCACCAGCACCATCCAAAATATTGAACAAATAGACAGAGGTTACCAAAATATTGACGAACGTTTACAGGCTATCGGCGCTAGAATAATTAGGGTAGATTAAAAATTGTTAATTTGTTGATGCGTTTAATCGTTTCACTTCGACTGCGCTCAGTGACCTTTATTTCTGCTTCAAAATTCTAACTTCCGTCCCGATAAAGTTATCGGGATGCTTATTCCGTCCGTCTTCCGTCTTCTGTCTTAGGTCTTCCGTCTTCCGTCTTCCGACTTCTGACTTCCGTCATCGGTCTTCCGTCATCGGTCTTCCGACTTCCGACTTCCGACTTCTGACTTCCGTCTTTTTAATTATCAATTATCAAGTGTCATATTGGCATATCTCAAAAAATGGCAATACTTTTGCAAGCGAATAAAGGATAATTATTTTATGCAAAAATTATGGGTAAAAAGAAAGACAATAAGGAGCCAAAAGAAATAAATGAACAAGAAGTTAATCAGCAAGAAACTCAGGAAGTTAGTGTTGAGGAGCAGATGAAACTAGATCTTATTCAGGAAAAAGACAAATTTTTACGATTATTTGCTGAGTTTGAAAACTATAAAAAACGCACTTCACGTGAGCGAATTGAGTTATTTAAAACTGCCAATGAGGAATTAATGACAGTTTTATTGCCCATTTTGGATGATTTTGACAGGGCCTTAAATGAAATTAAAAAAGCCAGCGATGAAAATAACGAACTATTAAAAGGAATAGAGCTGATTAACAATAAATTACGCAACTCATTAGCCCAAAAAGGCTTAAGTGTTATTGATGTAAATGCAGGCGATATTTTTGATGTTGAATTGCACGAAGCCATTACTCAAATTCCTGCACCAAGCGATGATTTAAAAGGAAAAATTATTGATGTCCTTGAGCAAGGATACAAATTAGGTGAAAAAGTGATCAGATTTCCAAGAGTTGTAATAGGACAATAAATAAAAAAATGAAGCAAGATTATTACGAAATACTGGGTATTTCCAAAAAGGCAACCCCTGCAGAAATCAAAAAAGCGTATCGACAAAAAGCGGTAGAATTTCATCCTGATAAAAATCCGGGAAATAAAGCAGCCGAAGAAAAATTTAAAAAAGCTGCGGAGGCATACGAAATTTTAAGCGACGAAAATAAGAAAGCGCGTTATGACCAATATGGCCATGCGGCATTTGAAAATGGCGGTGGCGGAGGAGGCTATGGCGGAGGCGGAATGAACATGGAGGATATTTTCAGTCAGTTTGGAGATATTTTTGGTGGTGGTTTTGGTGGCGGCAGTTTTGGTGGCCAAAGTCGTGGAAGAGCACGGGTGAAAGGAAGCAACTTGCGCATTAGGGTTAAATTAACATTAGAGGAAATAGCCAACGGCGTAGAAAAAAAGGTAAAAGTTCGCAGAAAAGTAATGGCCGAAGGTGCCACCTATAAAACTTGTACCACGTGTAATGGAGCCGGTCAGGTGATGCGCGTAACCAACACTATTTTAGGACGTATGCAATCGGCATCTACTTGTCCGACTTGTCACGGAGCAGGTGAAATTTTGGATAAAAGACCAAAAAATGCAGACAGCGACGGATTAGAATTTAAAGAAGAAACCGTTTCCATAAAAATTCCTGCCGGTGTTACGGAAGGCGTTCAGTTAAAAGTAAACGGAAAAGGAAATGCGGCTCCGGGCAACAATGCAATTGATGGGGATTTAATTGTGGTTATTGAAGAAATTGCCCACGAAACCTTAAAAAGAGAAGGAACAAATCTGCACTTCGATTTGTATATTAATTTTTCTGAAGCCGTATTGGGAATTTCAAAAAATATTGATACCGTGACAGGAAAAGTAAAAATTAAAATTGAGCCGGGAACACAATCCGGAAAAATTTTGCGTTTGCGCGGAAAAGGATTGCCAAGCATAGACAATTATGGAAATGGCGATTTGTTGATCCATATCAATGTGTGGACTCCCCAAATCCTATCAACGGAACAAGAAGCTTTTTTTGAAGCCAATAAAAAGGATGAAAATTTTAAACCCAATCCTTCAAAATTAGACAAATCATTTTTTGAAAAAGTAAAAGATATGTTTTCGTAAAAAATAAATGTTAAAAAATTTTATAATATTTTAAAAATAATTTATATTTGAAAAGTTGTTGGCGAAATATCTGACAACACTTTTTCTTTTTCATAGCAATTTTCCCACTCAATCTTTGAGTGGGTTTTTTTATGTTCAATTTTTAGTTTATTTTTGCAAAAAATTAGTAGGTCGTCTTATCGCTTCAATTTATTGGAGAGGAAAGTCCGGACACCAAAGAGTAGCATAGTGGATAACATCCATCCGGCGTAAGCCGAGGACAAGTGCAACAGAAAGCAAGTACAGTTCGGCTGTAGTGAAACCAGGTAAACTCTATGCGGTGAAATGCCATGTATATTGAAATTTTAGTGTGACTCGCATTATTTCAAGGGGTAGGCAGCTTGAGCTATAAAGTAATTTATGGTCTAGATAAATGATAAGAACTTTTCGAAGTACAAAATCCGGCTTACAGACCTGCTATTTTTTCTTTTTAAGAAGATTTTGAAAACCCGTAATTTGAATAAAAAGGTTACATTTATTCAAATTTTAAAAAATGAACACTTCGCAAAGCAATAGGGTTTTCGGATTGGATTTTCTTAGGTCCGTTGCTATTTGTTTGGTGGTAATGTCACACGCAACATTGTTGGTATTTCCAAATTCAGTAACTCCCATTTTTACCGGAATAAAAATTTTAGGTGCCATTGGCGTTGATTTGTTTTTTGTTTTAAGCGGTTTTTTAATAGGGGGAATTCTTTTAAAACACATAGAACTTCACAAAACAAGCACTAAAGATTTGTTAAGTTTCTGGAAGCGCAGATGGTTTAGAACCCTTCCCAATTACTTTTTGGTGCTAATATTAAATGTTTCAATTTTTTTGTTTTTAGGGAAAGATTTGCCAAAAACCATTGGTTTATATATTCCTTTTTTGCAAAATTTTTCAACACCGCATCCCGATTTTTTTACAGAAGCTTGGAGTTTGTCCATCGAAGAATATGCCTATTTGTTATTGCCTTTCTTGCTTTTTTTTAGTTTTAAGTTGCTAAAAAACAGTAATAAGGAAAAATTATTTCTTTGGATTACTTTGGTAACTATTTTAGGATTGACATGCTTAAAATCATTGTATTATTTTTCTGCTGAAATAACTTCATTAGGTGATTGGAGTTCATCTTTCAGAAAAGTGGTTATTTATAGAATTGACTCAATTTATATGGGTTTTTTAGTTGTATTTGTGACCCGAAAATACCCAGAAATTATGAAAAAATACAAATTGCATCTTTTAATTGCTGGCGTGCTTATTTTTACGTTGCTTCATTTGTTTATTTATGTTTTTAATTTATTGCCCGAAACCAATTTGGGTTTTTATGTTTTTGTTTACTTGCAAACAGTAATTTTAAGCTTGGCATTATTATTTCCTTATTTTTCAACGTTGAATTATTCAGGATTGTTTTCTGGAGCCATTAAATTTATAAGCGTAAATTCCTATGCCATTTATTTGGTGAATTACTCCATAGTTTTACTTGGAATGCAGGAGATATTTGAAGTATCCACAAAATCTATTTCACAAAAAGTGGGTTTAATATTTTTATTTTTGAGTATCACCATTATTTTTTCAAATATTATTTATCGCTATTTTGAATTGCCTATTTTAAAGTTCAGAGACAGAAAGTATAAATGAGTAAAATTGAATTTTTAATAAGCAGAAAGTTGATTTTTGAGCTGTCAAACTGTAAATTTTATCAATTATCTTTTATCATATTTTAATAATTACAACGTTTTCGAGATCCTTTTTTACCGTTTTAAAAAAAATAGGGTTTGTAAATATTTATATCTATAAAAATGCGCTTGTTACTGCCATTTTGTTAATTAAAGCAATCATTTTTCGTACCTTCGCAAAATTAAAATAACTTAATTAAAATTATAGATATGGCTTTTGATATTGATATGATTAAAGGTGTTTACAGCAGAATGGCAGAACGTGTTGATGCCGCTAAAACTGTAGTTGGAAAACCTTTAACTTTAGCTGAAAAAATATTATACAACCACCTTTGGGACGGTAAAGCGAAAACGGCTTTTGTTCGCGGAAAAGATTATGTGGATTTTGCGCCCGACAGAATTGCTTGCCAGGATGCAACCGCACAAATGGCATTGCTTCAATTTATGCAGGCCGGTAAAACAAAAGTGGCTGTGCCAACAACAGTTCATTGTGATCACTTAATTCAGGCTAAAATTGGCGCTGATAAAGATTTACAGTCGGCCCTAAACAACAGCAGTGAAGTATTTAACTTCTTGGCATCTGTTTCTAACAAATACGGCATTGGTTTTTGGAAACCGGGTGCTGGAATTATCCATCAAGTGGTGTTAGAAAATTATGCATTTCCGGGAGGAATGATGATTGGAACAGATTCACATACCGTAAATGCCGGCGGATTGGGAATGATTGCAATTGGTGTAGGTGGTGCGGATGCGGTAGATGTAATGGCCGGAATGGCTTGGGAATTAAAATTTCCAAAATTGATTGGTGTGAAGTTAACCGGAAAATTATCGGGTTGGACTGCGCCTAAAGATGTGATTTTAAAAGTTGCTGGTATTTTGACTGTAAAAGGAGGTACCGGCGCCATTGTAGAATATTTTGGTGAAGGCGCAAAAGCAATGTCTGCAACAGGAAAAGGAACCATTTGCAATATGGGTGCTGAAATTGGCGCCACAACTTCCACTTTTGGTTATGATGCCTCCATAGAACGTTATTTGCGCGCAACCGACCGTAATGAAGTGGCTGATGAGGCCAATAAAATAGCTGCTTATTTAACAGGCGATGATGAAGTATATGCAAATCCGGAAAAATATTTCGACCAAGTCATTGAAATTAATTTATCTGAACTTAAACCTCATTTAAACGGCCCGTTTACGCCAGATTTGGCTACGCCAGTTGGTGAAATGACTGAAAAAGCATTAAAAAATGATTGGCCATTAAAAGTGGAATGGGGATTAATCGGTTCTTGCACAAATTCATCTTATGAAGATTTGTCGAGAGCAGCTTCAGTGGCAAAACAGGCAGTAGACAATAATATTGTTTCAAAAGCCGAATTTGGAATCAATCCGGGATCAGAGCAAGTGCGTTTTACGGCTGAACGAGATGGTTTGTTAACCATTTTTGAAGATTTGAACGCTAAAATATTCACCAATGCCTGTGGACCATGTATTGGCCAGTGGGCGAGGGAAGGTGCTGAAAAACAAGAAAAAAATACGATTATTCACTCTTTTAACAGGAACTTTTCAAAAAGAGCTGACGGGAATCCGAATACACACGCTTTTGTGGCTTCACCGGAAATGGTGGCTGCCATAGCAATATCAGGAAGATTGGATTTTAATCCGATGACCGATACGTTAATCAATGAAGATGGGGTGGAAGTGAAATTTGCTGAGCCAACAGGTTTTGAATTGCCGCCAAATGGTTTCGATGTAAATGATGCCGGATTTGTGGCGCCATTTGAAGACGGAAGCAAAATTGAGGTTTTGGTGAGCCCAACATCAGAAAGATTGCAATTGTTAGAGCCATTTCAACCGATTGGAACCAACGTAAAAGGTGCTAAATTATTGATAAAAGCTTATGGAAAATGCACCACTGATCATATTTCAATGGCAGGACCTTGGTTGCGTTTTCGCGGACATTTAGACAATATTTCAAACAACTGTTTAATTGGTGCGGTAAATGCTTTTGGGAAAGAAACCAATAAAGTTAAAAATCAGCTGACAGGTGAATTTGGTGCTGTGCCTGATACCGGAAGAGCTTACAAAGCAGCGGGCGTTTATTCGATTGTTGTGGGCGACCATAATTACGGTGAAGGTTCGTCACGTGAACATGCGGCTATGGAACCTCGTCATTTGGGCGTTGCGGCGGTTATTGTGAAATCTTTTGCGCGTATTCACGAAACAAACCTTAAAAAACAGGGAATGTTGGGGTTGACTTTTGCCAATGAAGCGGATTACGATTTGATTCAGGAAGATGATACGTTTAACTTTTTGGATTTGGATAAATTTGCTCCTGGAAAAACACTGGCTTTGGAACTTGTTCACGCTGATGGAAGCAAAGATGTTATTCAATTGAACCACACCTACAATCAGAGTCAGATTGAATGGTTTAAAGAAGGATCCGCGTTAAACTTGATCAAAAAAGAACAAGCAGCACAAGTTAAATAGTTAAAACAAACTGTTTGTAATTTATAATTTTAAGAGGAAAATTGAAAAATTTTCCTCTTTTGTTTTTCTGCTGTTTTTATTAAATATCATTATTGTCCGATTAAATTTTGCAAAACTTACAGGTCGCCCCGATGGGGCTTGTTTTTTGAAAATCTATTTTTCTACTGGCAGGCCGTCCCTCTGGGACTAAAAAAGCTCCATAGGAGCGAAATGTTTGTAGAAAAATAGAAAAATTCAGTATTTAAAGCCCCATCGGGGCGACCTGTTTGTTAAGCCCCATTTAGATTGTGATTATTGAATTGCAAAGAATTTTTACTGGACAACAATGATTAAATATATATTTTAAAAACTTTACTTATTAAAGATTTTTTTGTAATTTCATTTTTCGTATTTATGAATAAATTCAATGATTACCGACATTTTTATAGCCGAATTTTGTAATCATTTTATTGTTTTGTTCTATGCGCGTTAGGGATTGAAATGAAAATACTTTTTTAATTCGCCTTTTGGCGAAGTAAAAAAGATTGTAATGGAAAGCCCGACCTGCCAGCTGGCAGGGAACGCCCAAATTTTTAAAATGTTTTTTAATTTCCTGAACGATAAAGTATTAAATAAGCAGCAATTATGAAAATAACGCATTTGAGCGCAGAATGTTATCCGGTTGCAAAAGTTGGCGGTTTGGCCGATGTGGTTGGAGCGTTGCCAAAATACCAAAATGATTCGGGTTTTACTGCGGAAGCAATTATGCCTTTTTATGACAATAAATTCACTAAAAGTGAAGCGTTTTCTGTTATTTTTAAATCGAAATTAAGGCTTGGGAAACAAGAATTTCCCTTTGAAATAAAAACTTGGAATCACAGCAATATTGGTTTTAACCTTTATTTGGTGGATGTTCCTGAATTGCTGTTTAAAGATTATGTGTATTCGATGGATGATACCGATCGGTTTTTGGCATTTCAGATTGCTGCTTTAAATTGGATGTTGACTTGGGATGAAAAGCCAACAACGGTGCATATTCACGATCACCATACCGGACTGATTCCTTTTATGATGACACAATGCAGCGATTATGCGGCATTGAAAAATATTCCGACTGTGCTTACCATTCACAATGCGCAATATCAGGGTTGGTTTTCACACAGCAAAGTGGGTTTGATACCTGAATTTAATTTTGCCAATGTTGGGCTGTTAGATTGGTTTGGAAACATCAATCCGTTGGCGTCAGCCATAAAATGCGCTTGGAAAGTGACCACGGTTTCTCCTAGTTATATGGAAGAATTGAAGAACGCAGCCAACGGTTTGGAAGGTTTGTTAAGTGCTGAAAGCGCAAAATGTGTAGGGATTTTGAACGGGATTGATTGGGAAGTATGGAATCCGGAAACGGATGCTTATTTGGTGGAAAATTACAGCATAAATACTGTTGAAAGTGGAAGGGAAGTCAATAAAAAATGGCTTTGCAGTCGGTATAATTTGAATTTTGAAAAACCGCTTTTTGCATTTATTGGGCGATTGGTGGGAGAAAAAGGAGCCGATTTATTTCCGGAAACCTTTGAAAAAGCGCTTCAAAATGAAAATATATCCATATTTTTATTGGGTTCGGGAAATGATGTTGTTGAATCACAATTGATTGCGCTTAAAAAAAATTTTGAAGGAACTTACAATGCTTTTATTGGATATGATGAAAAATTGGCGCATATTGTTTACGCAGGAGCCGATTTTATTTTGATGCCTTCAAGGGTTGAACCTTGCGGATTGAACCAAATGTACGCTTTGCGCTACGGTGCCATTCCGATTGTGAGAAGTATTGGCGGTTTAAAAGATACGGTTATAGATATTTCAGAAAAGGACGGATTTGGAATTTGCCATAAAGAAGTTTCGGTTTCAGAAATCACTGAAGCGATCGAAAGAGGGGCTAATTTGTTTGAAAATAAAGAAAAATATCAAAAAATAAGAAAAAAAATAATGGGCATCAACCACTCTTGGGATGCATCGGCATTGGCATATATCAATTTGTATAAATCATTAAATCAGTAAGTTATGGTTGGGAATAGAGTTTTATCAATAATTTTAGGCGGAGGCCAGGGATCAAGGTTACACCCGTTAACACAAACGCGTTCTAAACCTGCAGTGCCAATTGCGGGTAAATACAGGTTGGTGGACATTCCGATTTCAAACTGCATTAATTCGGACATCAAACGCATTTTTGTGTTAACGCAATTTAATTCGGCATCATTAAACAGGCATATTAAAAATACCTATCATTTTAGTTTTTTCAGCTCCGCATTTGTTGATGTTTTGGCAGCCGAGCAAACACCCGGAAACAGCACGTGGTTTCAGGGAACTGCCGATGCGGTACGACAAAGTATGCACCACTTTTTAAATCACGATTTTGATTATGCCTTGATTTTGTCTGGTGATCAATTGTATCAGATGGATTTTGAGGAAATGGTTGAAAAACACGTAAGAATGAAAGCGGCCATTTCCATTGCAACCATTCCTGTGAATGCAAAAGATGCCACATCATTTGGGATTTTAAAAACAAACGATCAGGATGAAATCACTTCTTTTATTGAAAAACCTGCCGCTGATTTGTTGCCGGATTGGACTTCAGAAGTTAGTGATGAAATGAAAAGGGCAGGCCGTAATTACTTGGCTTCTATGGGAATTTATATTTTTAACAGAGATCTTTTGGTTGAATTGATGGCCAATCCTGACACAAATGATTTTGGCAAAGAAATTATTCCGCAGGCCATCGATAAACATAAAATTGTAAGTTTTCAATATGAAGGCTATTGGACCGACATTGGAAATATAGACTCGTTTTTTGAAGCCAATTTAGGATTGACAGATGATTTTCCGAAGTTTGATTTGTACAGCACGCAAAAAAGAATTTATACGCATGCCCGAATGTTGCCTACCACAAAAATTTCAGGAACCGCAATGGACAGAACGGTAATTGCGGATGGCTGCATCATAAACGCAGGGAAAATTGAACATTCTGTGATTGGGGTTCGTTCAAGGATTGATACCGAATCAACCATTATCAATACTTATATGATGGGTTCCGATTTTTACCAGCCTCTTGAACATATTGTTGATGAAAAAATTGTTTCTATGGGAATCGGCAAGCGCTGTTTCATCAAAAATGCCATTTTAGATAAGAATTGTTGTATTGGCAATGATGTTAGAATTAACGGCGGAAAGCATTTAAAGGATATAGAAACAGACACTTATGTGGTGAGAGATGGTATTGTTGTGGTCAAAAAAAACGCTTTAATTCCTAATGGTTTTAGCATATAATTTATGACCAATGTAATAACACACAGCCTTTTTACAGATTTCGACATTGATTTATTTAAAAGCGGAAAGCATTATCGTTTGTACGATAAATTTGGTTCTCACAGTATTACGGTAAATGGTGTTAAAGGCACTTATTTTGCGGTTTGGGCTCCCAGCGCCAAACAGGTTTCCGTAATTGGTGATTTTAATCATTGGGTTGATGGAGAATTTAATTTGAATGTTCGTTGGGATTCCTCAGGTATTTGGGAAGGATTTATTCCATCCGTAGGAAAAGGGAATGTTTATAAATATAAAATTCATTCAAATATTAACAATTACGTATCCGAAAAAGCCGATCCATATGCACGCAGGTGTGAACATCCGCCCAAAACCGCTTCGGTAGTTTGGGAAGATTCCTACAAATGGGAAGATAAAAGCTGGATGCAGACACGCAAAAAAAACAATGCGTTAGATGCGCCTTATTCTGTTTACGAAGTGCATTTGGGTTCTTGGAGAAAAAAAGGCAAGGAAAACAGATCTTTGTCTTACTTTGAATTGGCCGATGAATTGGTGACTTATGTGAAAGAAATGAATTTTACCCACGTAGAATTTATGCCGATTATGGAATATCCGTACGATCCTTCTTGGGGCTATCAGGTTACCGGATATTTTGCGCCAACGTCTCGTTTTGGTTATCCGGAAGAATTAAAATATTTGGTCGATAAATTGCACCAAAGCGATATAGGAATTATTTTGGATTGGGTGCCTTCACATTTTCCTGAAGATGCACACGGTCTTGGCTATTTTGATGGTTCAAATTTATATGAACATCCAGATAAAAGAAAAGGATATCACCAGGATTGGAAAAGCCTTATTTTTAATTACGGAAGAAATGAAGTCCGTTCTTTTTTAATCAGCAACGCTATATTTTGGCTTGAACAATATCACGCCGACGGATTGCGCGTTGACGCTGTAGCCTCAATGCTGTTTTTAGATTATTCGCGTGAAGACGGTGAATGGGAGCCAAATATTTATGGCGGAAATGAAAATCTGGATGCGGTTTTGTTTTTAAAGGAATTGAATGAAGAAGTGTATAAATCGTTCCCCGATGTGCAAACTATTGCGGAAGAATCCACAGCTTTTCCTATGGTTTCCAAACCAACTTTTATGGGCGGATTGGGTTTTGGAATGAAGTGGATGATGGGCTGGATGCACGATACTTTGGATTATTTTTCTAAAGACACCATTTACAGAAAATACCATCAAAATGAAATCACTTTCAGTTTAACCTACGCTTTTACCGAGAATTTTATGCTGCCGCTTTCTCACGATGAAGTAGTGCACGGAAAAAAAACCATTTTGGGACGTATGCCGGGCGATGAATGGCAACGTTTTGCAAATCTTCGTTTGTTGTATGGCTATATGTTTACGCATCCCGGCACAAAGCTGTTGTTTATGGGAAGCGAATTTGGGCATTATGAAGAATGGAATTTTCAAAAAAGTTTGGACTGGAATTTATTGGAGTTTTATCCGCATAAAAACACGCAAAACTATTTTAAGGATTTAAACCTATTTTATAAATCCACGCCGGCTTTATTTGAAAAAGGTTTCAGTAATGAAGGTTTTGAATGGGTAAGTTACGATGATTCCGAGAATTCAGTGATTTCTTATTTAAGAAAAGGGAATAATCCGAAAGACGATGTGTTGGTGATTTGTAATTTTTCGCCGCAAACATTAGAGAATTATAAAATCCGTGTTCCAAGAAAAGGAAAATTGCAGGAAGTATTTAGCAGCAATCTTGAGAAATATGGAGGAAGCGGGCATGTAAACGCAGAAAAAATCACCATAAAAAAACAGCCGAAAAAAGTTGATGAATATGCGGCCATTCTTGTTTTGCCGCCATTGGGAATTTCAATTTTAAAATTCTGTTAAAATTAGAGCCGCTAAATTGCCTAAATTATATAGTATTGTTTATATAGCAGAAGCTTTTTTTATAAAAATATTTTAGCACTTGGCTAAATCAAAAAGGATTGTTTTATAATGATTTAAATGCTGTTAAAGGGAATCTTGACAGGTAATTCAGCAAGTATAAAAAGACAATTACCTGCTATTTTACAAGATTTTTATGAATATTTATTGATGTTTGCGTCCAAATAGTCACCAATTTTAATATATTGATGTCATTGAATCCAAATTTCTTTTTGGTTCGACAGTTTGTGGCTTAATTCTGTTTTTGAACAAATTATTGTCATAACTTTGTTTATTCATTTAAATTAAATTTAAGCATATGGATTTTAAAGTTGGGGATAAAATTGCGGTAATTGACGATGTTATAAAAGGAAAAGTGATTGCCGTGCATCCCAATAAAATTGTGGTTGAAGATGAGGACGGATTTTCTTATGAATATGCGCCAAAAGAATTGGTAATCATTACAGAAAATCAGAAAGAACTTTCTAAATTCAGCGATATCGACAATGAATATTTGTCTGAAAAAATCAATGAATCTTCTTCCAGAAAACAAGCTCCAAATTTTAAGACCAATTTGAAACCCGACAAGTTACCGCCTATGGAAGTTGATCTGCATATCAATCAGCTCATTGCTTCAACAAAAGGAATGGACAATTATGATATGCTGACCCTTCAGCTGGAAACTGCCAAGCACAAATTGGAATTTGCCATTAAAAACCGGATTCCAAAAATAGTTTTTATCCACGGAATGGGTGCCGGAGTTTTAAAAACAGAATTGGAATTTCTATTTAAAAAGTACAACGTTTACTGGAATGATGCTTCCTTTCAAAAGTATGGTTTGGGTGCAACCGAAGTGGTCATTTACCAAAATCCGAAAAATTAATTGTTAATTTTTATCGTTCCAAAATTAAAGCTTTCAAAGAAAACGCGCTCTTTATCATCGTTAAACGACAGTTTTGAAATGGTAATTTCATAAGAATAGCCAGTGACAACACTATTTGTCAACATTTCTGTGGCAGCAATGTTTATAGTGCCTCCATCTGCTTTAAGTTCCTTAATAATTTTTGGCTCCAATGGTGGAATGTCCTGACAAAAATAAGTTGCCGTAATACCTTTATCAAAAATTCGATAGGTCGCTGTCACCGTAGTTGAAATTGGAAGCGCAACTGTTGGAGCGGTTCCAAGAGCTGTTGAAGGAAGTGTAAGAACCAAAACTTCTGTGTTCTTGGTACTTGCTATATATAAAACATATTTACCGCACACATTTACTTTTTCGGTAAATTCAAAGACAGGAACATCAAAATCACCATCATTGCAAGCATTAAGGGTGAACGCCAAAAAGAGTATCAATATTTTCTTCATAAGGTTTAATTTCAACGCAAAAATAACAGTTTTAGGCAAGTCAGCACCAATTGAAACCAACTATTTTAATTACTTTTGTTTTTAATGAAAACAATTTACCTAGATAACGCTGCCACAACACCAATATTGCCCCAAGTTATTGATGTCATATCAATCGCAATGGCCAATGTTTACGGGAATCCTTCGTCAATTCATCACGTTGGGCGTAAGGCAAAATCTATGGTTGAAACGGCCCGTAAAAATATTGCCAAACATTTTAATGCCTCAGCCCAGGAAATAGTTTTTACGGCTGGAGGGAGTGAAGCGGACAATTTAATACTTAGAAATGCCGTTACCAATTTAGGTGTTACCACCATTATTTCATCCATAATTGAACATCACGCGGTTTTGCATACTGTAGAAAACTTGCAAAAAGAATTTGGTATAAACGTTAAATTTGTTGATTTGGATGAAAGCGGAAATGTAAATTATTCGCATTTAGAACAGCTGCTTCAAGAATCCGACGAAAAGAAATTGGTAAGTTTGATGCACGTAAATAATGAAATAGGAAATATTTTAGATTTGAAATTGGTTTCGCAATTTTGTCTTGCCAACAATGCTTTATTTCATTGTGATGCAGTTCAAGGCGTTGGGCATTTTAACATTGATATTAAACAGACGCCCATTGATTTTTTTGTGGCAAGCGCCCATAAATTTCACGGCCCAAAAGGGGTTGGATTTGCTTACATAAAGCGAGGATTTGGTATTCAGCCAATTTTGCACGGCGGAGAGCAGGAGCGAGGTGCCAGAGCAGGTACAGAAAATGTGCACAGCATTTTGGGCATGGAAAAAGCACTGGAAATTTCTTGTACAAATATGCAGGAAGAGTCGGCTTGTATTCAACAACTTAAAAATTATTTTATTGAAGAATTGAAGCAAAATTTTAAAGGAATTGAATTTAATGGACAATCAGCAAATGAAACGGAAAGCAGTTACATCATTTTAAATGTTCGTTTTCCAAAAAATTATGCGATGTTGCTTTTTAACTTGGATTTAAAAGGCATCGCGGTTTCAGGCGGAAGTGCCTGCCAAAGCGGAAGCAATATGGGTTCACACGTATTGCACGCAATTTTACCCGAAAAAGAAGCTGAAAAAACTTCTGTACGTTTTTCTTTCAGTAAATTTAATACGAAGGAAGAAATTGATTACGTAATTCAAACACTTATAAAATTGATCAAGTAGATGTTAAATTATCCAATTAAGTTTTATCCCATATTAAAAGAAAAAATTTGGGGCGGAACAAAATTAGTCTCCAAACTCCATAAAAAATCAACCTTGAAAAATGTTGGTGAAAGTTGGGAATTGTCTGATGTAGAAGATAATGTTTCCATAGTTTCAAACGGAAAATTGAAAGGAAAATCCTTGCGGGAATTGTTGGAAACCTATAAATCGGAATTGGTTGGTGAAAATAATTATGCGCATTTTGGAAACAATTTTCCGCTGCTGATAAAGTTTATTGATGCAAAAGAAGATTTGTCCGTTCAGGTGCATCCAAATGATGAACTTGCAAAAAAACTGCACAATTCCTTTGGAAAAACCGAAATGTGGTACATTATGCAAGCTGATTCAGGTTCAAAGCTTATTGTGGGATTTAGCAAAGGAATTACGCCTGATCAATATTTAAATTATGTGGCCGAAAAGAAAATACCATCCATCTTAAATTATGAAAAGGTAAAAGCCGGCGATGTTTTTTTTATTGAACCGGGAACAGTTCATACCATTGGCGCAGGCATTTTGCTTGCAGAAATTCAGCAAACATCAGATATTACCTATAGAATTTACGATTGGGACAGGGTAGACGACCAAGGAAATCCGAGAGCTTTGCATACCGATTTGGCCATTGAAGCCATTAATTTTAGTGACAAAATTAAGGCTAAGCACAACTATTCCACTTTTATAAATTCATTGAATACCGTTGTTAAATGCGCGTATTTCACAACCAATTTTATACACGTTGTCGGAGAAAAAGAATTGGACTACACGAACACAGATTCCTTTGTTGTTTTTATGTGTGTTCAGGGAAAAGCCACAATTTCAATGGAAGAACATTCGGAAATCATTAATTATGGAGAAACAGTGTTGATTCCCGCGACTGCGGAACAACTGATTATCGCCTCAAAAAATTGTAAGTTGTTAGAGGTGACCGTTTAAATGACATTCACTTCAATTTCAAGGGAAATTTTGAATGTTTCCAACACTTTTTGCTGAATTTTTTGCGCCAAAGCATAAATTTCTTTTCCGCTTGCGCTACTGTAATTCACCAAAACCAATGCCTGTTTTTCGTGAACGCCGGCGTCTCCAAATCGTTTTCCTTTAAATCCGCATTGTTCAATTAACCAGCCGGCCGGAATTTTAATTTCGTTTTCAGAAATGATATAGTGAGGGATTTCAGGTTGTTTTTCCGACAGTTCTTCAAATAAAATGGAGGATATAATCGGATTTTTAAAAAAGCTGCCGCTGTTCCCAATTTCCTTTGGATCAGGAAGTTTGCTTTGTCTGATGGCAATTACCGCATCAGCAATTTCTTTGATGGAAGGATTTTCCTTGTCTGTCAACAAATCTTTGATGGCTCCGTAAGAAATATTGATGTTGTGATTTTTTTTGGTGAGTTTAAAGGTAACATTCAAAATAATGAATTTTCCCTTCAACTCATTTTTGAAAACAGAATTTCGGTATCCAAAATCGCAATCCTCATTTTCGAAAATTTTTGTTTTTCCTGATGCGATGTCAATAGCTTCCAATTGCTGAAAAACATCCTTAATTTCAACGCCGTAAGCGCCAATATTTTGAATGGGCGAAGTGCCTACATTTCCAGGAATCAATGCCAAATTTTCCAAGCCGCCATAGTTTTGGGAAACACACCAAAGCACCAATTCGTGCCAATTTTCACCGGCTTCGGCAGTGACTAATACTTCATCTTCATTAAAATCATTTATAATAATTCCTTTGGTGTTAAGATGAATTACCAATTTTTCAACATCTTTGATCAACAAAATATTGCTTCCGCCGCCCAACAAAAACAAGTCTTTTTCCAAAGCGATGATTTCTTTTAATTCATTGACTGAATCCACGGTAACAAAACGCTTGGCATTTGCTTGAATGCCAAACGTATTGTAAGGTTTTAACGGTATGTTTTGTTGAATTTCCAACTATTTTTGGTTGTATTTTTTGATGGCAGCTTTCAATATTTCTACGGAACGAACAAGATCTTCTTTTTTGAGCACATAAGCAATCCGAACTTGTTTGGTGCCAAATCCTTTGGTGGAATAAAATCCTGCCGCAGGAGCCACCATAACCGTTTGATTTTCCAAATTAAAATCTTCCAACAACCATTGCGCAAATTTATCGGCATCATCCACAGGAAGTTCGGCAACACAATAGAAAGCGCCTTTCGGTGTGGCCACTTTTACGCCTTCAATTTTATTCATTTCAGCAATTAAAATATCTCTTCGGGCTTTATATTCAACAATCACCTCATCAAAATAAGATTGTGGAGTTTCCAAAGCAGCTTCACTGGCGATTTGTTCAAATGTTGGCGGACTTAATCTTGCCTGCGCGAATTTTAAAACAGTGCCGATAACTTCCTTGTTTTTACTTACCAAACAACCAATTCTTGCGCCGCACATGCTGTAACGTTTTGAAACGGAATCAATAATGATGGCGTGATCGTCCAATCCAAAACTGCTTAAAACAGATTGGTATTCTTCATTGTCGTAGATAAATTCCCTGTAAACCTCATCTGCAATCAAAAATAAATCGTGTTTTTTTACAATATCGGCCAGTTTTTGAATTTCTTCTTTGGAATACAAATAGCCGGTCGGATTATTGGGATTGCAAATTAAAATGGCTTTGGTTTTTGAAGAAATCAGCTTTTCAAATTCGGCAATTTGAGGCAAGGCAAAATTATCTTCAATTTTTGAAATCACCGGAACAATTTTCACGCCCGATGCTGTTGAAAATCCGAGGTAATTTGCATAAAATGGTTCAGGAATAATAATTTCATCTCCAGGATCTGTAATGCTTCCCATTGCAAACAATAAGGCTTCAGAACCTCCGGTTGTGACAATAATTTCATCCGCAGTTACGGGAATATTCCTTTTAATATAATAGTTTGCGAGCTTTTTTCGATAATCTTCAGAGCCTTCTGAACGGCTGTAAGCAAGCACTTCAACAGTGTTATTTTTTACGGCATCCAATGCCACTTTTGGTGTTTTTATATCAGGCTGCCCAATATTCAAATGAAAAACTTTAATACCCCTTTTTTTAGCATCTTCAGCATAAGGAACCAATTTTCTGATTGGAGATTCGGGCATAGTTGCACCTTTAAATGAGATTTTAGGCATTGAATTTTATTTAATAATAGTTACCTGCAAAATTGCGAAATTATTTTTGAAATTCTTGCCTTTTGCGTGCATTTGTTAAAGGTTAAAATTTTTATAAAAGTTATGTAATAGTGAAGTGTTTTTGTAACTTAACACAAAAATTAAAGGCAAAAAACATTGAAATCCAATATAGTAACGATTCTTTTTTCAATTATACTCCTATTTTCCGTATCCGATGTGATTTCTCAAGGCAGGTTTCAATTTGAAAATGCTTCAGAAAGGCAGTCTGTTTCGTTTAAACTTTCAAATAACTTGATTGTACTTCCTATTGAAGTCAACGGAAGGCCATTGAACTTTATTTTGGATTCAGGGGTAGGCACAACACTTTTGTTTAATTTATACGCCAAGGATTCTGTGATGCTCAATAACAAGGAGAAAGTAAAATTACAGGGTTTGGGCAGTGAAGAATCGGTTGAAGCGGTATTGTCTAAAGGCAACTTATTTACTTTTGGCAATATAAAAGGTTTCAATCAAAGTTTATACCTGATTTTGGATGACAGTTTCGATTTATCCTCAAAGCTCGGAATTACGGTTCACGGAATTATTGGTTATGAAATTTTAAAAGATTTTGTGGTGGATATAAATTATGGCACAAAACGCATCAATTTTTACAAACCCGATACATACAAACCCAAAATTTGCAAAAAATGCGAAACGTTTGATTTGGAATTTTTTAAGTTAAAACCCTATATCAATGTGGGCGTAAAATTAGACTCGGCTTCAGTAAAAACGATTCCTGTAAAAATGTTGATCGATTCAGGCGGAAGTGATGCATTGTGGTTGTTTGAAAATAGCCATCCCGATATTTTACCGCCAAAAAAGTATTTCAATGATTTATTGGGAGAAGGGTTAAGCGGTGCAGTTTATGGTAAAAGATCAAAAATTGAGGCCTTGGTTATTGGGAAATTTGAATTAAAAAATCCGACAGTCTCATTTCCAGACTCGGCTTCCATTTCTTATGCGCGCCAGTTTGATGAAAGAAACGGCAGTTTGGGCGCTTCGGTTTTGAAACGATTTAATGTGACATTTGATTATAGAAACAAGAAAATTTCCTTGAAAAAGGGAAGTTATTTTAAGGAACCATTCAATTACAATATGAGTGGCATTGAGCTGGTTTATAACGGAAAACTTTTGGTAAAAGAACAAAATTTTGCTTCAATTGGACTGGCAGACGGCAATGTCAATGAGAAAAATACCGTTATTTTGGACTATAACTATAAATATACTTTTAAACCGTCCTATAAAATTCAAAGTATACAAGATGGTTCTCCCGCCTACAATGCAGGTTTGTTGGCTGGAGATATTGTGATAAAAATTAACGGAAAGTTTACCTATGAATTGCCGTTGGATGAAATAATCGGGAAATTTTTCCAGAAGGAAAACAGCAGGATATCATTGGTTGTGGAACGAAATGGAAAAGATTATGAATACCATTTTTACTTGAAAGATATGCTAAAATTAAAATGACCCTCATTGCTGAAGGTCATTTATAATATAACTAATTTGAAATTACTCTTTTAATACAATGCCTTTAATCTGTAGCATTTTAACAGGTTCATCAGCATTTGAAGCAACGGTAATCGATTTTGAAAAACCGCCCGCTCTATTGGTGTCATATTTCACTTCAATTTCACCATTGTCACCAGGCAATATTGGTCCGGCTGGTTTTTTCGGAACGGTACAACCGCAACTTGACTTAATGTCGTTAATCACCAATGGAGATTTGCCAACATTTTTAAATTTAAATGTGCGAACGCCATCAGCATTCAAAGCGATTTTTCCGTAATCAATAACTTCTGTAACAAACTCAAAAACAGGGGCATTTGGGTCTTTAGGTTTATCTGTTACTTGTTTTTCTTGGGCATTCATTGTGAATGTTAAAAATCCCAAAACGAATAAGGTGATTATTTTTCTCATAATTTTATATTTAATAGGTAAAGTTAGTATTTTTTTTAAGTTTTCAAAAATATTTTATGTCTTATAATTGTACATTTGCGAATCGTATTACAAATAATATACCAAAATGAGTTTAGCAACAAAATATAGTCCCAAAGAAATAGAAAATAAATGGTATGATTACTGGATGAAGAACAATTATTTTCATTCAACACCCAATGAAAAAGAGCCATACACCATTGTAATTCCGCCTCCAAACGTAACGGGCGTTTTACATATGGGGCATATGCTGAACAATACCATTCAAGATGTATTGATCAGAAGGGCCAGACTAAAAGGCTTTAACGCTTGTTGGGTTCCGGGAACTGATCACGCATCCATTGCAACCGAAGCCAAAGTTGTCGCTAAATTGAAAGAACAGGGAATTCAGAAATCGGACTTAACACGTGAAGAATTTTTGAAGCACGCTTGGGAATGGACAGATGAACACGGTGGCATTATTTTGGAACAGCTTAAGAAACTGGGCGCTTCCTGCGATTGGGAACGCACAAAGTTTACGATGGATGAAGATTTAAGCGAATCCGTAGTAAAAGTTTTTATTGATTTGTATAAAAAAGGGCTGATTTATCGTGGTTACAGAATGGTAAATTGGGATCCTTCAGCAAAAACAACCTTGTCTGATGAAGAAGTAATTTATGAAGAAAAAGCAGGCAATTTATACTATCTTAAATACAAAATTGAAGGCAGTAACGAATTTTTAACCATTGCAACCACGCGTCCGGAAACAATTTTTGGCGATACCGCCATTTGTATCAATCCGAATGATCCGCGTTTTTCGCATTTAAAAGGAAAAAAAGCCATTGTTCCAATTGCCAACAGGGTAATTCCCATTATTGAAGATGACTATGTGGATATTGAATTTGGAACGGGCTGTTTAAAAGTGACACCTGCTCACGATCCAAATGATAAAGTATTGGGTGAAAAACACCAGTTGGAAGTGGTGGATATTTTTAATGATGATGCCACGTTGAATTCTTATGGCTTGCATTATGAAGGAAAAGACCGATTTGTTGTCCGTAAAGAAATCACCAAAGAATTGGAAAATTCAGGCAGTTTGGCTAAAATTGAATCCTATGTTCATAAAGTTGGAACTTCTGAAAGAACCAAAGAAGTGATTGAGCCAAAAATTTCTGCACAGTGGTTTTTAAAAATGGATACCATTGTGAAACCGGCATTAAAAGCGGTTCTGGAAGATGAAGAAATTCACTTTTTCCCGAAACATTATAACAATACTTACAGACATTGGCTGGAAAATATCAGGGATTGGAACATCTCGCGCCAGCTATGGTGGGGACACCGCATTCCGGCTTATTTTTATGGCGATGGCGTAAACGATTTTGTGGTGGCTTCAACGATGGATGAAGCTGTGAAACTGGCTTCTGAAATTGTTGGAAAAAATTTAACGTCCACAGATATTAAACAGGATCCAGATGCTTTAGACACTTGGTTTTCGTCTTGGTTGTGGCCAATTTCGGTTTTCGACGGAATTAGAAATCCTGACAATAAAGACATTAACTATTATTATCCGACCAATGATTTGGTGACCGGCCCGGATATTATTTTCTTTTGGGTTGCCCGCATGATTTTTGCAGGTTATGAATTCAGAAATGAAAAACCATTCACCAATGTTTATTTTACGGGAATTGTGCGCGATAAACAAGGCAGGAAAATGTCGAAATCCCTTGGGAATTCTCCTGATCCCATCGAGTTGATTGAAAATTTTGGCGCAGATGGCGTTCGTGTGGGAATGTTGTTGTGTTCGGCAGCAGGAAACGATTTGCTGTTTGATGAAGATTTGGTGGCGCAAGGGCGTAACTTTTCCAATAAAATTTGGAATTCTTACCGTTTGATTAAAGGATGGGAAGTTTCAGAAACTATTGAACAACCAAAATCTGCCAAAGTTGCCATTGAATGGTACCAAGCAAAATTTCAGCAGGCATTGAGCGAACTTGAAAAATCATTTGAACAATATCGCATCAGCGAAGCTTTAATGATTACTTACAAACTTATTTGGGACGATTTTTCTTCTTGGTTTTTAGAAATGGTAAAACCAGAATATCTGCAGCCAATTGATGCCAAAACATACAGTTCGGTTGTCGGTTTCTTAGAAGATAATTTAAAAATATTGCATCCTTTTATGCCATTTTTATCAGAAGAAATTTGGCAGGATATTACTGAAAGAACCCCTGATGAAGCTTTGATCATTGGGGAATATCCAAAATTTACAGATGTAAATGAAGATTTGATCAATGACTTTAAATTTGCATCTGAAGTAATTTCAGGAATCAGAACCATCAGAAAAGATCGGAATATTGCCTTTAAATTTACGATTGATCTTTTGGTGATTAACAATGAAAACACATCAAATTATTTTGATGCTGTTATTGAAAAACTGGGAAATATAGCTTCTCTGACTTATGTGTCAGAAAAAGTGGAAGGTGCTTTGAGTTACCGCGTAAAATCGAATGAGTATTTTATTCCGATGGAAGCTGACATCAATGTGGAAGAAGAAAAAGTCAAATTATTGGAAGAACTAAAATATACAGAAGGTTTTTTGCAATCGGTTCAAAAGAAATTGAGCAACGAACGTTTTGTGAGCAGCGCCCCGGAACAGGTTATCGCAAACGAGCGCAACAAAGAAGCCGATGCTTTGGCCAAAATTGAAACGTTGAAAGCGAGTTTGGCAAGTTTGTAATTCTACAGGAAATAAGAAGATAGAAAAGTGACATAAAAAAGGTTAAAATTAAACACCAGTAGTTTAATTTTAACCTTTTACTTTTGATTGCCCTTGCGCCAGCTGGCCCGTTCGCTAAAAACAGCCACTGGCTGTTTTCTTTACGCTCCGTCCCCCCTTCGGGGGTTAGGGGGATTAAACTTTCGACATAATAAAATCCACCACCTCCTTTTCAATGTCAAGCGCTTTTTTATAAATGACTTCACTTTTTGCCAAAATGTCTTCGGCAAAAACCCGGTCTTTGATGTCTTTTGCATTGATGCGAACATTGAAATAAGCGCCAACAACGGCAGTTCTTGCGCACAAGGCGCCAACACCGGCATCGGAAATGGAACTTTGCATGCCTTCTTTCAACATCGCCTGCATCACTTCCATAGAATTAAAAGCAGTTTCCATCACCTGAAACGGAATTTCAGTGGCATAAATAGTTGCTTTTTCTATCGCTTGTTTGCGGACTTCTTTTTCCTCGTCGGTCGATTTCGGCATTCTGAATCCTTCGATAATTTTATTAAAAGCGTTGGTGTCTTCATCCACCAACTGCAATAATTTATTTTTGTATGTCTGGCCTTTTACTGCCCAATCGGAATAGAATTCCCATTTGTCGTCCCAACCGGCTTTGTGCGCCGATAAATTGGCAACCATCGTTCCCAATGAAACGCCTAAAGCGCCAACATAGGCCGAAATGGATCCGCCTCCTGGCGCGATGGATTCTGCGGCAGTTTCTTCGGCAAAACCAGTCACTGTTAAATCGATCAGTTTTTTAGTATCGTCTTTAAGCAAATACTCAATGATTTTTTCATTTGGGTTAAAGGGTTTTAAATCATCCAATCCCAAAGATTTTACGACGATTTTAATTTTCTCAGCTTCTGAAATTCCTAAAGAACGTTGTTGTTTGCGTAAAAAATAGTCTCCGGCATCCAACATTGCTTTTAGCGGAATCAATCCAATCAATTCTGATCCTGTAACGCGCAATCCTCTTTCAATCGCCGATTTTTCGCTTTCGTCAAAAGCGATGTGCATAGGCGTGATGTTGATATTGGTTAAATTATAGGAAATTTGGGCAATTCCGTACTCTTCAATATACCAGCCAATTCCTTTTACCGCTTTTAATTTTCCCGGAATGCGAATTGGCTCGCCATCTTTATCCAACAACATTTTTCCTGAAACGCCATTTTCATATTTTACCCTTCCGGCTTCACGAATGTCGAAAGCAATGGCATTAGCTCGTCGTGTTGATGTGGTATTTAAATTGACGTTGTAGGCGATTAAAAAATCGCGTGCAGAAATTGCGATAGCGCCAGATTTTACAACTTTTTCGTTGAATTCGGCTGGACCGAAATCGGGTTTCCAAGTCGGATTTACCAATTTTTCTTTCAATCCTTCGTATTCACCGGCACGACAGTTTGCCAAGTTTTTACGTGTTTCGCTAGTTGCGG
The DNA here is from genome assembly GCA_030683995.1 of Lutibacter sp. Taxonomy (GTDB): domain Bacteria; phylum Bacteroidota; class Bacteroidia; order Flavobacteriales; family Flavobacteriaceae; genus Lutibacter. Next base: position 98,330 of record JAUXPH010000040.1, on the reverse strand, counting down.
CATTTTCATAATAATAACCGGGAATTCCCAATTCTTTGCCAACGCGTTCCCCCAATTTATGGGCATAAACGGCCGCTTCTTCTAAAGTGATTCCGGAGATTGGCACGAGCGGACAAACATCGGTGGCGCCAAAACGAGGATGTTCGCCTGTATGTTTGCTCATATCAATCAATTCCGCAGCTTTTTTAATCAGTCTAAACGCGGCTTCAATCACATTTGCCGGTTCGCCTACAAAAGTAATGACCGTTCTGTTGGTTGCTTTTCCTGGATCAACATCTAATAATTTAACGCCTTCAACAGTTTCAACAACGGCAGCAATGGCGTTTATTTTGGCAATATCGCGCCCTTCACTGATATTTGGTACGCATTCTATTAATTGTTTGTTCATTTTTTTTTCAATTTACAGGTCAAATTTAGGCAGTATATTTCAATTTTTTGAATTCTTTCTGAAATAAATAGCGCACATTTAATCGGTTTGGCTAATTAGTTTTATTTTTGTTTGAAATATAAATCCAAACTCTTTTAAATGAAGAAAATATTAATTACCGGAATGGCTGGTTTTATTGGCCATCATTTGGCAAAACTGTTAGTGAAATCGAATTATGAAGTGGTTGGATTGGACAATATTAACGATTATTATGATCCTCAATTAAAATATGCGCGGTTAAAAGACCTTGGTTTTGAAACGGGTAAGATTGAATATAATAAATTGCAAAAATTAGCTTCGATTTCCTTTATAAAATTGGATTTAACGGACTTACAACCTCTGAAAAATCTCTTCAAAGAACAGCAATTTGATTACGTTGTCAATTTGGCGGCGCAGGCAGGCGTGAGGTATTCATTGGAAAATCCGCACGCTTATGTGGACAGCAATATTACCGGATTTTTAAATATTTTGGAAAGTTGCAGGGCTTTTCCGGTGGAACATTTATTGTTTGCTTCTTCAAGTTCCGTTTATGGTTTAAGCGAAGATATTCCTTTTCAGGAAGACAATTGTACCGACCATCCGCTTGCAATGTATGCCGTAAGCAAAAAAGCCAATGAAATGATGGCGCATTCCTATGCCAATTTATACAACATTCCTTCAACAGGTTTGCGTTTTTTTACGGTGTACGGACCTTGGGGCAGACCAGATATGGCGCTGCATATTTTTACGAAAGCCATTGTGGAAGATATAGAATTTGAAGTGTTCAACAACGGAAATATGAGTCGCGATTTTACCTATGTGGGCGATATTGTTGAAAGCATTAAACGATTGATTCCTTTGGCGCCAAAAGAAAATAATCCTGCGTTTAACCCAAAAAAGCCAACTTCTTCCAAAAGCACAAAGCCTTATCAGATTTTTAATATCGGAAATAACAGTCCGGTTGCTTTAATGGATTTTATAAAAGCTATTGAAAAAGCCTTGGGCAAAAAAGGAAAAATGGTCTTTAAACCGATGCAGCCAGGCGATGTTCAAAGCACGTATGCCAATGTTGAAAGTTTATTTAATTATATCGATTTTAAACCTGAGACAAATATTGAAGATGGCATTAAAATATTTGTGGATAAATATTTAGAGTTGCATTCTTAGATTTGTTTGAATGAAAATTATTACTTTAAAATCATCACTTTTTTCAACAAGGGGTTAAAACCCCTTGCCACAGTTCAAGGGTTTATTTAGCTAAAAAAAGAAGGTGTATTTTGAAAAATACACCTTCTTTCTTATTAAATAGAATTTCTATCTTATAATTTAAAACCAATTCTTCCAAAGAAATAAGCCCCATCAGAACCCATTTGAACAGAATCCATCAATCCGCCCTGATCGGTCCAGCCATCAAATTGAGGCGTTGCATATTTGTTGAAAATATTATTTCCGCCAACGGTGAAAGTAAATGATTTGGAAATTTCATACGAGAGATTTAAATCCACCACCATCGCTTTTTTATAGGTGTCCGTTGCCACGGCATACAAATCGTTGGCTTCTGCTTGGGTTGTTGCAGGCGTGTCTACCCATTGAAAATCTTGTAATTTAACTTCACTGAATTGTGTCAAATTAATATTTGCGTTGAATTTTTTATGGGTAAAGCCCAAATTCAACCCAAATTTATAATCTGGAGCCGCAGCTTCAAGATAGGCACGTGAAAACGGACTAAAGAAAGTGTATTCATTTAGGCTTCCATTGTGAATTTTTTCAATTTTAAGGTCGTTAATATTTCCGGTTAAACCAACACTGAAAGAGTTATCGCTGTCAATTGAACCGCTGTAGGTAAAAACCATATCAAGCCCTTGAGTTCTTGTGTCAACGCCATTCGCAAAAAACTGTGCGGCCTCAACACCCGGAATTCCTAGTCCGGAAGCATCAAAATTGTCGGTTAACACAATTCTGTCGTCCACACTAATAGAATAGGCATCCACTGTTGCCGTAAATCCGCCTTTATTAAAGGTAAATCCAATACTGCCATTCAATGCTTTTTCCTCAGTCAACTGATTGATGCCGAACCCTTTGGTAATTGTACTGTTATTTGCGGAAAGCAAAGAGGTCAATGATGCGCCGCCAACGATATTTGTGAATATTAAATTGTAGTAAAGTTGCGCTAATGATGGTGCTCTAAAACCGGTAGATAAGGAACCGCGTAACGATAAATTTTCATTCACTTTAAATCTGCTGGCCAATTTGTAGTTAAAGGTATTGCCAAAATCGCTGTAATTTTCATAACGCAAAGCAACCGCAACCAAAAATGAATCACTTAAGTTAAATTCAGAATCGACGTAAAGCCCTAAATTGCTTCGGCTTCTGTTTACTTCATTATCCGGACTGTAACCTGGAAATCCTTGTGAGCCTCCCGGAAGGTCATTTCCATTTGGAGACATTGCAACTGTTTGTGTGGCCGGATTTGTCACTGGCAAACCGTCTTCATCATACAAAGCATAAGAAGCTTCTTCACCCGAAAAAATAATAAAATTTTCCGTTCTGTATTCCATTCCGAAAGCAAGGTTGATTCCGCTTGCTGCATCTTCAAAATATTTATTGAAATCAACCCCTGTTGTGTTTTGTGAAAGGCTATGTCCGCCTGCATCAAAATCGGTAGGAGAGGCATCTTTTAAAGAAGCGTTGTTGGTGTTTTTAATAAAATAATGGAAGCTGTTTTTTCCATAAGTGTTGTTAAAATCAACATTCCATCCATTTTCCATTTTATGTCTGACGCCTGCAGAAACAGAAGCGTCTATAATATTTGAAGTAATTTGCGGCGTAAATCCGTTTGGATATAAACTTGGAACAGTTCTAAGCTCACCATCAGGATCATCATCAAAACTGCCTCTTGAAAAAGCATTTGCATTTGTATCCCGATAATTTTTGCCGCCAAAAGCGTAAATTTCTGTATTGTCAGAAACAGGAATCATTGCGTTAACCATAAAGTTAAAAGCATCAACAGCGGCGCTCCCGTATCCTTTTCTCCAATCAAAACCAGGACGCAGTGTTTTTTCTTTTGAAAACAATTCAGTGGTAAAGTTCATATATCCTTTTTCGCCAACTTTTACGCCATAATTCAAATCTAATTTTGTGGTTTCTCCATCAAAACGTTTGTCTTTTCCGTCCATTCTGTTTTTTCCTTCAACATTGTGCAAAGTCTCTCCGGTTGCTTCTTCCCAGCCTTCACCTATGGTAGTGCTGTATGCGCCATAAGTAATTCCTCCGGTAACGCCATCGGTGTTATCTTTTAAAACAATATTGATAACGCCGGCAATGGCATCAGAACCATATTGAGCGGAAGCGCCGTCTCTTAAGACTTCAATTCTTTTGATTGCGGCAACCGGAATTGCATTTAAATCTGTTCCCGAGTTTCCCCTGCCTCGCGTTCCGAAAATATTGACAAGCGATGATTGGTGTCTTCTTTTTCCGTTGATCAAAACCAGTGTTTGGTCAGGACCCAATCCTCTTAATGAAGCTGGAACAATATGGTCGGCACCGTCAGATCCCGATTGTTTAGTGGCATTAAATGAAGGTGCTGCATATTGCAGAATTTGGGTGATTTCAACGTTTCCGTTTTTGGTGGCCAGTTGGCTTACATCAATAACATCAACTGGAACTGGCGTGTCTACGGCAGTTCTTTTCGTGCTTCTTGAGCCCACAATTTGAATTTCCCGCAACTGTTCACCACTTTCCAGTTTTACGTTTATAACGTTTTTGGTCACCGTAATTTCTTGGGATTGATATCCTACAAAACTAAAAACGAGTATTTTTCCTTTCGCCACGGATATTTTATAATTCCCGTTAAAATCGGCAACAGCACCATTTGAAGTGCCTTTTTCAACCACACTTGCGCCTGGTAATGGATCGCCTGATGCATCTGTGATAATTCCTGAAATAAGCTCCTGAGCAACTGCAATATTTGCAAAGAAACAGAGCAATACTAATAGAATGTTTAATTTTTTCATTGTTAATTTGGTTAATGTTTAAGGCTAATATACAATTATTATCAAAAAATGAAAACATATTAACCTATTTTTAGTTCAATATATAAACCAAAAAATCTTAAATTTATATCATTGAAAATAGTATATTTGCACGCTCGTAAAAAAGCACTTTTTCAGTAAAATTTAATAAAAATATCAATATGAAATGAGCATAACGGAAATAAAATATAATTTCCTTTAAAGATATGCGAATTACATATGACCTAAAAAATAAAATAATTATTAACATATGAAAGCAGGGATAGTAGGATTGCCAAATGTAGGAAAATCGACCTTATTTAATTGTTTGTCCAATGCAAAAGCGCAAAGCGCAAACTTTCCGTTTTGCACCATCGAACCAAATATTGGGGTGGTGAATGTGCCGGACAGCCGATTGGCAAAATTGGAAGAATTGGTAAAACCTGTACGTGTGCAAACAGCAACGGTTGATATTGTTGATATTGCAGGATTGGTTCGCGGCGCAAGCAAAGGAGAAGGATTAGGAAATCAGTTTTTAGCGAATATTAGAGAAACGGATGCCATTATCCATGTGATTCGTTGTTTCGACAATGACAATATTATCCACGTTGATACCACTATTGATCCTTTAAGAGATAAAGAAACCATTGATTTTGAGCTTCAGTTAAAAGATTTGGAAACGTTAGAAAAGAAAATTGAAAAGGTTAAAAAAGCTGCAAGAACAGGCGTAAAGGAAGCCCAAAAAGAATTGGAGGTTTTAGAAAAAGTTAAAAAAGGACTGGAAGCCGCCAAATCGGTGAGGGCGATTGATTTAACCGAAAAAGAACGCGAAGAATATATAAAACCATTGCAGTTTATCACGGATAAACCCGTATTATACGTTTGTAATGTTGATGAAAAATCGGCCGTTAACGGAAATGAGTATGTTAATATCGTAAAAGAAGCCGTAAAGAATGAAGATGCGGAAGTAATCATTTTAGCCGTTGGAACAGAAGCGGATATCACAGAGTTGGAATCCTTTGAAGAACGCCAGCTTTTTTTGGAAGACTTAGGATTGAAAGAACCGGGAGCGTCTGTTTTAATCAGAACTGCCTATAAATTATTAAATCAGCAAACCTATTTTACTGCGGGAGTTAAAGAAGTGCGAGCCTGGACTATTAATGTTGGAGACACAGCACCGCAAGCAGCCGGAGTGATCCATACCGATTTCGAAAAAGGATTTATCAGGGCAGAAGTGATTGCTTATGATGATTTTGTGAAATACGGAAGTGAAGCCAAAGTGAAAGAAGCAGGGAAAATGCGCGTTGAAGGCAAAGAATATATTGTGCAAGACGGTGATATTATGCATTTTAGGTTTAATGTTTAAACGTTTCCCTTCGGCCCGATAGCTATCGGGTGCGCTCAGGGTGATAAAGCGTTTAATCGTTTTTTTAATCTATAAATAACCAATTTTCCACTGGCATAAACTTGAAACTTGAAACTTTTGAACTTTTAAAACTTTATTGTGTTGATAATTATTTTGACATACTTTTTTTATTTTCTTAAAGCAAAATAGTACTTTAGCCACGCTTCAAGAACCATACAGAATAAATGATAGATCAAACAGCATATACCGAGGACAATATTCGATCGCTTGATTGGAAAGAACATATTCGTCTTCGCCCCGGAATGTATATCGGAAAATTAGGCGACGGTTCATCTCCCGATGACGGTATTTATATTCTTATCAAAGAAGTTATCGACAATTCCATTGATGAATATGTGATGGGCGCCGGCAAAACAATTGAAGTTTTGGTGAAAGAAGAGACGGTGACCGTTCGAGATTATGGTCGTGGTATTCCATTAGGAAAAGTGGTGGATGTGGTTTCTAAAATGAATACCGGCGGAAAATATGATTCTTTGGCGTTTAAAAAATCGGTCGGACTAAATGGTGTGGGAACCAAGGCCGTAAATGCTTTGTCATCTTATTTTAAAGTGCAGTCTTTCAGGGAAGGGAAAACGGTGTTTGCCGAATTTGAGAAGGGAAATATCACCCACGTTGAAAAACCTGAAGAAACCGCGCATCGAAAAGGAACTAAAGTGACCTTTGTTCCCGATAAAAGCATCTTTACAAAATTCAAATACAGGAACGAGTATATTGAAAAAATGATTAAAAATTATGTGTACTTAAACACAGGTTTAACTATCATTTTTAACGGAGAAAAGTATTTTTCTGAAAACGGATTGAAAGATTTGTTGGAAGAAAATATTACTGAAGAGGCGATGTTGTTTCCGGTAATTCATTTGAAAGGAAATGACATTGAGGTAGCAATTACCTACAGCAAAGCCCAATACAGTGAAGAATATCACACTTTTGTAAACGGACAACACACAACGCAAGGCGGAACCCATCAAAATGCTTTTAGGGAAGCCATCGTGAAAACCATACGCGAGTTTTTTGGCAAAAACTACGACGCTGCGGATGTTCGAAAATCAATTGTTTCGGCCATCAGCATCAAAGTTATGGAACCAATTTTTGAAAGCCAGACCAAAACCAAACTGGGTTCTACGGAAATGGGCGACGGATTGCCTTCAGTTAGGGCATATATCACCGATTTTGTGAAAACCAATTTGGATAATTACCTTCATAAAAATCCGATTGCTGCAGAAAGAATCCAAAAAAAAATATTACAGGCCGAAAAAGAACGAAACGATTTATCGGGCATCAGAAAATTAGCCCGTGAACGCGCAAAAACAGCTGGATTGCACAATAAAAAATTACGTGATTGCCGGGTTCATTTAAACGATTTAAAGAAAGAAAATCGGTTAGAAAGCACCTTATTTATTACCGAAGGAGATTCTGCCAGCGGTTCCATCACCAAATCAAGGAACGTAAATACGCAAGCCGTATTCAGTTTGCGCGGAAAGCCTTTAAATTCGTACGGAATGAACAAGAAAATTGTGTATGAAAACGAAGAATTTAACTTGTTGCAGGCGGCTTTAAATATTGAAGAATCCATAGAAGAATTAAGGTATAACAACATTGTGATTGCAACCGATGCCGATGTGGACGGGATGCATATTCGCTTGCTGTTAATCACTTTCTTTTTGCAGTTTTTTCCAGAACTGATCAAAGAAGGCCATTTATATATTTTAGATACGCCATTGTTCAGGGTTAGGGATAAAAAACAAACTTTTTATTGCTATTCCCCGGAAGAAAAACAACAAGCCATTGACACTTTAAGAGGAAAACCGGAGATTACGCGATTTAAAGGATTGGGTGAAATTTCACCCGATGAATTTGCCAATTTTATTGGAGATGATATTCGTTTGGATCCCGTAATGCTTGATAAAGAAATGTCTATCGATAAATTATTGGAATTTTATATGGGAAAAAATACGCCCGACCGCCAAAAGTTTATCATAGAAAATTTGAAATTTGAATTGGATGTTATTGAAGAATAGTTATAAGTTATTGGTTATTGCTATTAGTTATTGGTTATAAGTTATATGTTATTGGTTGTTAGTTATTGGTTATAAGTTATTGGTTATTGTTGGATTATTAATCATTTTTTTAACACATAACATTTAACATTTAACACATAACATTTAACTTTTTTATAAGGATTTGCGATTGAATAATATGGAAGAAGACAACAACGAAAACGAACATTTAGAAGAACATTTAAACGAGGAATTTGGCAACCAGGAAACCATTACCAAGGTTACAGGGATGTACAAAGACTGGTTTTTGGATTATGCTTCTTATGTTATTTTAGAGCGTGCGGTTCCTGGCTTAAAAGATGGTTTTAAACCTGTTCAGCGCAGAATCATGCATTCCATGAAGGATTTGGATGATGGCCGTTACAATAAAGTGGCGAATGTTGTTGGTCATACCATGCAATATCATCCGCACGGAGATGCGTCAATTTCTGATGCTTTGGTGCAGTTAGGCCAAAAAGAATTGCTGATTGACATGCAGGGAAACTGGGGAAATATTTTAACCGGCGACCGAGCGGCAGCAGCGCGATATATTGAAGCGCGTTTGTCCAAATTTGCTTTGGAAGTTGTTTTCAATCCGAAAACGACAGATTGGCAATCTTCTTACGATGGCAGAAAAAAAGAACCGATAGATTTACCCGTAAAGTTTCCGTTGTTATTGGCGCAAGGCGCAGAGGGAATTGCAGTCGGACTTTCAACAAAAATTTTGCCGCACAATTTTAATGAATTGATTGATGCTTCCATAAAACATTTAAAAGGGAAACCTTTTACGTTGATTCCAGATTTTTTAACCGGTGGAATTGCAGATGTTTCTAACTATCACGATGGAAAAAGAGGCGGAAAAATAAGGGTTCGGGCAAAAATTGGCCAACTTGATAAAAAAACATTGGTGATTACCGAAATTCCTTTCGGAACTACCACATCCACTTTAATCGATTCCATTTTAAAAGCAAACGAAAAAGGCACTATTAAAATCAGGCAAATAGAAGACAATACCGCCGCCAATGTTGAAATTTTGGTGCATTTGCCAAACGGCATTTCACCTGATAAAACCATTGATGCGCTTTACGCTTTTACCAGCTGTGAAAATCCGATTTCGCCTTTGTGTTGTGTGATCGACGATAATAAACCGGTTTTTATAGGCGTTTCAGAAATTTTAATTCGTTCAACAAACCACACGGTGGAATTGCTGAAGCTGGAGCTTGAAATTCAACTAAATGAGTTGGATGAGCAATGGCATTTCGCTTCTTTGGAAAGGATTTTTATTGAAAACAGAATTTACCGAGATATTGAGGATCAGAGTACTTGGGAAGGTGTAATTAAAGCGATTGATGAAGGATTAAAACCGCACATCAAACATTTAAAACGCCCGATTACCGAGGAAGATATTGTGCGTCTTACAGAAATCCGCATCAAGAAAATATCAAAATTTGATATCGATAAAGCCAAACAGTATATAGAAAGTTTGGAAGAAAAAATTGAGGAAGTCAAAAAACATTTGGCCAACATTATTGAATTTGCCATTGACTATTTTAAAAACTTAAAACTCAAATACGGGAAAGGAAAAGAACGTTTGACTGAAATTAGGTTGTTTGACGATATTATTGCCAGCAAAGTGGTGATGAGAAACACAAAACTCTATGTAAATAAAGAAGAAGGTTTTGTGGGCACTTCGCTTAAAAAAGATGAATATGTTGATGATTGCGCAGATATTGATGATGTGATTGTTTTTAGAAGAGACGGAGCGATGCTGGTCACCAAAGTTGATGCAAAAACCTTTGTGGGAAAAGACATTATTCACGTTGCGGTGTTTAAAAAGAACGATACGCGCACCGTTTACAATATGATATACAGAGACGGAAAAAACGGTCCGAGTTATATAAAACGCTTTAATGTTACCGGAATTACGCGCGATAAAGAATACGATTTAACAGCAGGAAATAAAGGATCACAAGTGCTTTATTTTACCGAAAATCCGAATGGGGAAGCGGAAACAATCACCATTAATTTACGTGCCACCGGAAGCGTGAAAAAGCTGAAATGGGATATTGATTTTTCAGACTTGGCCATCAAAGGGCGAAGTTCAAGGGGAAATATCGTTACAAAACACCCAATCAAAAAAATTGAATTGAAATCGGAAGGTGTTTCAACACTGAAACCTCGAAAAATTTGGTTTGATGAAACCGTGCAACGTTTAAATGCTGATAAAAGAGGGGAATTATTGGGCGAATTTAAGCCGGAAGACCGATTGCTGATCATCAACCAGAAAGGAATCATTAAAACCATTAAACCCGAACTTACCACACATTTCGACAGTGATATGATTGTGCTGGAAAAATGGATTCCTGAAAAACCGATTTCAGTCATTTATTATGATGGCGACAAGGAAAAATATTTTGTGAAACGATTTATGATTGACAATCCGAATAAGGAAGAACTTTTCATCTCGGAGCATCCAAAATCGCAATTGGAAATTGTTGCCACAGATTTTAGGCCAATGGCTGAAATATTGTTTTCAAAACGAAATTTGGAACCTGTTCAATTAAATTTTGAAGAATTTATCGCCATTAAAGGCATAAAAGCGCAAGGAAATCAATTAACCGCCGATAAAATCAAGCAAGTGAATATGTTGGAGCCACTGCCTTACGAACCTCCAGTTATTGCAGATGTTGAAGTGAATGATGAAGAAGTGATTGATGACGGCACGGATTCTTCTGATGATGATTCGGATTCTGAAAATGACAATCTGGCCGATGATGCCGGACAAATTAAGTTGTTTTAAAGGCTCCCTAACCCCAAAATAGACCACTATAACCCCCGAAGGGAGAAAAGTTAAAAGTTAAGGCGATTTATCAACAACCTAATAACTCATAATATTCAGATTTATTTAACTGTAAACTCTCAATTTAACCTTTCATAAAAATTTAGTTCATAGTCTTTTAACAAATTCGGATGCGCTATTTTAATCAAATCTTTTAAAACCAAATCCGGTCGGGCAGGAGCCAGCTCAAAATATAGTATGCCGCCTTTTTCACCTTGTTTATTCACATAGGTAAATATGTTATTGCTTTGAAAAGCAACGAATTTAGAGTAAATAACATTGGCATTATTAAGCTGTTCAAAAGTTTTATAATAACTCGGGGAAATCCACAAATCGGCATCTTTTCCTTTTTCGAACACATTTTCAATATTTAAGGAAAGGCTTCCTTTTCCCTTAGAATCTTTCCACAGATAATTGGTGTTGGCATCCTTCAAAAAAGCGGCTTCAAAACTGTCGCCTGCGGGCAAATTCCAAACATCTTTAAAAAGTCCGCCCGAAATTACCGTCGGTTTTTCAGTTGCTTTAGATGCAATATCTTTTGCTTCCAAATAATTTTTTTCAATGTCATTAAAAATACTGTCTGCCATCTTTTCTTTATCAAATAAAACACCAAAAAACTTAATCCATTCCGCACGGCCTAGCGGCGTTTCTTCCAGCCAGTCGCCATTTAAAAGTACAGGGATTCCCAATTTTTCAATTACAGAAAACATTTTGTTGTTGCTGTTCAGCGAGAAACCAACCACCAAATCGGGTTTTAAATCGAGCAACAATTCGGTGTTGATGCTTTCTTCGTGTCCGAGTTCTTTAACAAAACCATTTGCGATTAAATTTCTTGTTTTTGGGGATGAAACATAATCGGTATTAGGAAAGCCAACCAATTTATTTTCAACCTGCAACAATTCGAGCATTGGAATGTGCGTGGTGCTGGTGACCACAATTGAATTGATTGGAATTTGAATGGTATTTAATTCACTGTTTGATTTATTGCGTGTAAGTATAAACTCAAACACCTCTGTTGAATTTTGATAGGGCGCTTTTATGGAAAGTTTTGTGTAATTTTTAAAATGCTGAATGTCAAATCCTTTGGCGTATTTAATGGTGCTTTTGGTATTTATTTCTTCTGCTGATTCCATATTCTTTTGATCATTTTTACAGGAAAATAGCAGCGTTAAGAGCGTAAAGGCGAAAATTTTTGATATGGACAATTTCATTAAAATAAATTTTCACAAAGGTAATATTTTCAAAATTTAATCGTGTCAGTTGAGTTGAATTAATTACTTTTGCAACAGATTATGGTTCTTATTTATACTTCTGTATAACCAAGTGAAAAGGGAATTCGGTTTAAATCCGAAGCTGTTCCCGCAACTGTAAGCTTAGCCAAGAAATTGGCGGTTGTTATTAGCTTTAAGCCACTGTTCGTTCAGGACGGGAAGGTAAATAACAATACGCAAGCCAGGAGACCTGCCAAAATCTGTATAGTTCAAACTTTCGGGAGAATTGTTTGAGTATGGTTGTTTCTGTACTTGAAAAACTTACCTGATTTATTTATTAATTTATTAAATCATAAAAATGAAAAAAAATTCATTTCATTTAAGTGCGTTATGCTTATTTTTTGCAATAACGACCTTAACCGCTCAACAAAAAAATGACAGCATTGAGCAATTAAACGAAGTTGTGGTGACCGCCACAAAATTTGCCATTAAAAAGGAATTGGTGGGTAAAATTATTTACCAAATTACCCCTGAAGAAATTGAAAATCAAAAAGGGAAAACTGTTGCTGAGATATTGGACAATATTGCCGGAATCAGCATTAACTGCAGCAACAGTTCTGCCGGAAAAGACAAAAGTATTTACATAAGAGGCGGGCGCGACCGTCACGTGATTGTGCTTATTGATGGCGTTTCGGTAAGTGATCCATCGGGCGTAAATTCCACGTTCGATTTGCGTTTGCTTTCGCTAAACCAGATTGAATCCATTGAAGTGATGAACGGTGCCGCCAGCACTTTATATGGAACTGGCGCTGCTACCGGCGTTATCAATATTAAATTGAAACAACCTTTAGACAAACCAATTTCAATGAATTATGAAATTTCGGCAGGAACGAATAATTCGCAAAAAGATTCAAAATTGGATTTGAACGACTTTAACCAGAATATTACAATTAATGGGGTTTTGAATAAATTCAGTTATTTGGCTTCTGGAAATTTTTCTAATGTTGATGGTTTGTCCGATGCCAGTGACGAAAACAGCGCTGTGAAATTTGAAAGCGACCAGTTTAAGGCTACAAACACTTTTGTACGTTTGGGTTACAAATTTAATGAAAAGGTTAACGTTCAGTTGTTCAGCAATTACGACAAAGATATTTACGATTTTGATGGAGGCGCATTTTCGGATTCTAATATTAACAATGGCGAAAATGAGCAACTTCGTTTTGGTTTTTCCTCAAACTTTAATTATGAGAAAGGGATTTTTTCCGCAAGTGCGTCTTACAATAAAAATGACAGAATGTTAGATATTTTCAATGGCTGGTCAAATGCTACCGACCATTTTGAATACACGGGAAAAACCTATGTGGCAGATGTTATCAATAATTATAAATTTTCTGATAAATTTCAGTTGATTACTGGGGTAAATTACCAAAAACAAAGCAACCAAACCAACAGTCCGTACGGAAATATAGATGAAGGTTTGGCAAATTATAATACCATAGATCCTTATTTTACGGTAGTTTACAATTCGCTGTCTGCCTTCAATATTAATGCTGGGGCGCGACTAAATAACCACAGTGAATATGGAAATCATTGGGTTTATAATGTGAATCCTTCTTATAATTTTTCAAAGCAATTTAGACTTATTTCCTCTTTAAGCACGGCATTTATTGCGCCAAGCACATATCAGTTGTTTTCTGAATATGGAAATTTGGCTTTAAAGCCCGAAGAAGATAAAAGTGTGGAATTCGGATTTATCTATTCCTTAAAAAACAAGGTTGAAGTTAATTCTGTTTTCTTTTACCGGGAAGAAGAAAATGCCATTATTTTACCAGATTGGGTGACTTACTCAAATTCCGAGGAAATATTATATGCAAGAGGTGTTGAGACTGAAATAAAATATGAAATTCTTAAAGATGCCACAGTTAAACTTGGCCATGCATTTATTTATAAAAACACGGATACCGACTACATTCCAAAACATAAAATCACCGCATTGATTGAAACCAACAGCTTAAAAAACACCTATTTGTCGCTGCGTTTTAAAAATATTTCAAAAAGAACTTATTTTGACCAATGGGGAACCGGAGACAATATCAATTTAAAAGCCTATAGTTTGGTCGATTTATTTGCGAGCCACCAATTGATAAAAGATCGATTTTTGGTATTCATAAGTGCAAATAATATTTTTAATGAAAACTATGTGGAAACAATAGGATACACCACCAAAGGCAGAAACTTTAAAGTGGGAATGAATTTTAAATTTTAATTAAGTCTTTTAAAAAAGCGTTAATAATCAAAACTTGTTTTGGTGTTTTTAATAGTTGGCTTGACTATTTTAAGATGCTGAAACAAGTTTTTTTGTTTGGTGAAAAATGATAACTTTGAAATTGTAAAAAATTTAAATGAATTACGAAATTTTAGGGTCGTTTTTAGTTGCTTCCATGTTGCTCACCATTATGCCGGGACCCGACATTATTTATGTATTGGTGCAAAGTATGACCAATGGCAAAAAATACGGAATTGCAACTTCTCTCGGTTTGGTTTCAGGCATAATTATTCATACCTCTTTAGTGGCTTTTGGTGTTTCGGCACTCATAAAACAGTCGGAAAATATCTATTTTGCCATCAAATTGTTTGGCGCCTTGTACTTATTGTATCTGGCTTATTTAACATTTAAATCGGATGAAGAATTGGTGTTGAACGAGAAAGCCGACCGAAAGAGTCTCTTAAAACTTTTTAAACAAGGATTTATCATGAATGTTTTAAATCCGAAGGTTTCCATATTCTTTTTGGCATTTTTCCCCGGATTTTTATACAGTTCATCGCAAAGTACGGTAGTGCAATTTTATGTTTTGGGCGGATTGTTTATGCTTCAGGCATTGGTTATTTTCTCCTTGGTTTCTTTACTGTCCGGAAATTTTGCATCCTACCTAAAAACGCATCCAACCTTCAATTCAAAAATAAAATGGTTTAAAATTATTGTGTTTGCAGGGATTGCTGTTTTTATCCTTTTTTCTTCATAGGTTTTGTATATTTGAAAACCAATGAAAAAAGTAAAACTCATAGAATGTCCGAGAGATGCTATGCAAGGCATTAAATCTCATTTTATTCCTACGGAAGCCAAAGCGCAGTATATAAATGCATTGTTACGGGTTGGTTTTGATACCATAGATTTTGGGAGTTTTGTTTCACCAAAAGCGATACCGCAAATGCGTGATACCGTAGAAGTGCTTTCAAAACTTGATTTGAGTAAAACCCAAAGTAAATTATTGGCGATTGTTGCCAATGTTCGCGGGGCAGAGGAGGCCTCGCAATTTGAAGAAATCACCTATTTGGGCTATCCTTTTTCAATTTCCGAGAATTTTCAAATGCGGAATACCGGAAAAACGATTGCTGAATCCATTGAAATTTTAAATGAAATTTTAAATATTGCCGCCAAAACCAATAAAGAAGTGGTTGCTTATTTGTCGATGGGATTCGGAAATCCGTATGGAGATCCATGGAATGTTGAAATTGTCTCAAACTGGACGGATAAACTCTCAAAAATGGGCGTTAAAATTTTATCCTTGTCCGATACTGTCGGAAGTTCAACCCCTGAAATTATCGATTATCTTTTTTCGAATTTAATTCCGGCCTATCCAATCATTGAATTTGGCGCGCACCTGCATACAACACCAACTTCTTGGTTTGAAAAAGTGGATGCGGCTTACAAAGCTGGTTGCAATCGTTTTGATGGCGCCATTATGGGTTTTGGCGGTTGCCCGATGGCGAAGGACGATTTAACCGGAAATATGCCTATGGAAAAGCTTGTTTCTTACTTTAATCAGCAAAAAACAGCCACAAATATCAGTGCAATGAGTTTTGAAAGCGCTTATAATGAGGCATTGAAGATTTTTAAATAATTCTTAATTTGTTCAAAATCAATTATATAAATTTTTGTGTTTTTCAATAATATGACATAAGTCATCTTATTTATAATTATTCTAAATAAAGTTTTTTTATTTCTTTAATCTTATATATTTTTGTTGCGTTATTTATAACAAGTCTAAATAAAAATAATTAATCAACATAAATTAAAAAATGAAAAATATAAGATTAGCAGTAGCTTTATTAATTGGTTTCATTGGATTCGCACAAGAAAATTCAAATGAAAACACCCAAAATTTTGGATCAAAAATTTCTGAAGGTGTGTCAATTGGCGGTTATGCCCAAATAGATTATAATGAACCTGATGGCGCAGCACCGGGAAAATTAGATGTCCACCGAATGATTATGTTTTTAGGATACAAATTCAACGAAAAAGTGAGTTTTTTATCCGAAATAGAATACGAACACGTCTCAGAACTTTATGTTGAACAAGCATATTTAAAGTACAAAGTAAACGAAAATTTCAATGTATTGGCGGGTTTAATGCTGGTGCCAATGGGAATTATAAACGAATTTCATGAGCCAACAACATTTTATGGCGTTGAACGTCCGAATGTGGATAATTATATTGTGCCAACAACCTGGAGGGAAATAGGAATTGGTTTTTCGGGAAAAATAGACAATGCATCGCTAAAATATCAAGCGTATTTATTTAACGGATTTAAATCTTATGCTGTAAATTCAGGGATAGGTACAGGAATTTTGCGCGGAACAGACGGATTCCGAAAAGGCCGTCAAAAGGGAGCTGAGTCTATAGTGAATTCCCCAAATTTATCAGCCAAATTGGATTACTATGGAATTTCTGGACTTAGACTAGGTTTGTCGGGTTATTTTGGAAAAACCCAAACCGATGATTCTTCTATTGAAGCATCTACAGTCGGTATTTCTATGATTGGGTTTGATGCGCGCTATAAATACAATAATTTAGAGTTAAGAGGACAATATATTCATACAAATTTAACCGACACGGAAGCGTATAATCTACTAACTAATAAAGACTTAGGTTCTGAAATGTACGGTATGTATGGAGAAGTGGCTTATAGTTTTAATTTAAAGGGCGTAGAAAAATTGACACCGTTTTTACGTTATGAAAAACACAATACCCACGCAAACACCGAAGGAAATTTGGTGGCAAATGATGCTTTTGACAGAGATGAAATCATTTTTGGACTGAATTATAAAGTGGCGAATGGCGCGGCTTTTAAAATAGATTATCAGATAATGAACAACGCAAAAGCAGGAAGTGATACCTCAAAAGTATTTAATGCCGGCGTTGCTGTTTCATTCTAAAAATTAAATTACAATGAGGCTGCCTTTACATTTGTTTGTTAAAGGTGGTCTCATTTAATGATTATTAATCACATTTATAAAATGAAAAAAATAGCCCTTTTAACAATTGTAGTGCTTTTAGTTTCGAGCTTCACATCAAATAAAAGAATAGAAGCCCTGATTGAAAAAGAAATAAAAACGGCTTTTAATTTTGAAAAATATTCAAAACAGCCAATTTCTGTTTCTTCTGAAGTCAATGAAACACTTCCAATAAAAATTGATGACACAAATTTCTTTAAAATCAAAACTGGAGAGAAATTAGTGGGCTATTATTATTTGGGACAGGCTTTTGGAAAGGCTGATTATTTCGATTTTATGGTTATTTTTGACAAAGATCTCATCGTTTCAAAAGTGAAAGTTTTGGTTTATAGGGAAGATCACGGTTCAGAAGTGGGAAGCAAACGATGGCTGAACCAATTTAATGGCAAAACCACAAATGAAAATTTAACCTATCAAAAAGATATTGCAGCAATTTCAGGGGCAACAATTTCTGCAAAATCGATGACTAACGAGGTCAATAAACTGCTGAAAACAGTCACAATTTTACATCATAAAAAACAATTATAATGCAAATTCACGGACTCGTACATCAATTTCCTAAAGAAATAAAATCGCTTATTTTAGTGTTTATTATTGTACTTAGCATCGGTTTTTATGGTGGATTGAGTTTTGTGAACAATACAACTTCAATGAGTTCTTCAGAAATTGAGAGCCATTACTTGGGAAATGAAAATGATGAAGCCGCCGAAGTGATGAAATTCAAAAAAAGTGAAGGAGAAATTCTTACGGTTGTCCATAACCACATTCTTTCCTTATCAGTTATTTTCTTTTTGCTTTCCTTAATTCTTGCCACAACATCCATCAATAAAAAGTTTAAATATTTTTTAATGATAGAACCATTTTTTTCCATCATTTTAACTTTTGGCGGAATTTATTTGCTTTGGAGCGGCATCACCTGGTTTAAATATGTGGTGATATTTTCAGGAATATTAATGACTTTTAGTTTTGTGTCGGCCACCATAGCCATAGTATATCAAATTTTATTTTTCAAAAAAACCATAAATAGCGCTATTTAATTTAAATAGTCTAAATTTGCACGCAATTAATTATTAAGTTGATTGCACTATGATTTCAGATTCTTCAAAATTCGTAGGTGAAGGTTTAACCTACGATGACGTACTTTTAGTTCCGGCATTTTCAGAAGTTTTGCCGCGTGATGTAAGTACCCAAACAAAATTTACAAAAAACATTACATTGAATGTTCCAATCGTTTCCGCAGCGATGGATACCGTTACCGAATCGAATATGGCAATTGCTATGGCTCGTGAAGGCGGAATTGGCGTGTTGCACAAAAATATGTCCATTGAAAAACAGGCTGCAGAAGTCAAAAAAGTGAAACGGTCAGAATCAGGAATGATTTTACAACCCATCACCATCACCAAAGATGAAACGGTTTTTGTGGCTAAAAGCTTGATGAAAGAATATGGCATTGGAGGAATTCCGGTTATTGATCCAAACGGAAAATTAATTGGCATCATTACCAACAGGGATTTGCGTTTTGAAGGAGACAACAAACGAAAAATTTCTGAAGTGATGACTTCCAAAAACCTGATTACCGTGGCTGCCGGAACTTCCTTAAAACAGGCAGAATTGATTCTTCAGGAAAATAAAATTGAAAAACTGCCGGTTGTTGATGCCAATTATAAATTGGTCGGATTGATAACCTACAGAGATATTATCAAAGTTTTGGAAAATCCGAACGCGAACAAAGACCAATATGGCCGTTTACGCGTTGCGGCGGCAATTGGTGTTACCGCTGATGCGCTTGAAAGAGCTTCGGCACTAATAACTGTCGGCGTTGATGCGTTAATTATTGATACGGCACACGGACATACAAAAGGTGTGGTGACTGTTTTAAAACAAATTAAAGGTGCTTTTCCTACTATTGATGTTGTGGTGGGCAATATTGCAACAGGCGAAGCCGCCAAATATTTGGTTGAAGCTGGTGCTGATGCCGTAAAAGTTGGAATTGGCCCAGGTTCTATTTGCACAACCCGTATTATTGCGGGCGTTGGTTTTCCGCAACTTTCAGCCATTATTGAAGTGGCGAATGCCATTAAAGGTTCGGGCGTTCCCGTAATTGCTGATGGAGGTATTCGTTATACGGGAGATATTCCGAAAGCCATTGCTGCAGGAGCCGATTGCGTAATGTTGGGTTCGTTATTGGCCGGCACAAAAGAATCGCCGGGTGAAACCATTATTTACGAAGGAAGAAAATTTAAATCGTATCGAGGAATGGGTTCTATTGAAGCGATGGAACATGGCTCAAAAGACCGCTATTTTCAGGATGTTGAAGATGATATTAAAAAACTGGTTCCTGAAGGAATTGTGGGACGAGTGCCTTACAAAGGGGAGTTAAATGAAACAATGATTCAATTTATTGGCGGTTTGCGTGCCGGAATGGGCTATTGCGGCGCTAAAGACATTGAAGCCCAAAAAGGTGCCAAGTTTGTTAAAATTACCGCTGCCGGAATGCGCGAAAGCCATCCGCACAATGTAACCATCACAAAAGAATCTCCAAATTACTCGAGGTAATTTTAGGGAATTATTATTGTCCGATAAAAATTTATCAAAACTGATTAATTTCAATATTAATAGGGTTTTACAAACAGTTCGCCCCGCTGGGGCTAGTTTCAAGGGAATTCTTTTTTTCTAAAAACAGGTCGTCCCGCCGGGACTAAAATAGCTCCGTAGGAGCTAACTGTTTGTAGAAAAATTAAGTTCAAACGGCGTGCTGACATAATCTATCGGAACAATGCTCGTGCTATTTTTGCCCACATAGGCATTTAAAATCCGACGAACATCGTTGTTTTCTTTTTGTGCGCTTAGCATTCCAAAATAACCTTCAGCGGAAGTGATTTTTTGTTTTTTGCTGGCGTAGCCAAATCCTTTGTAAATTCCGTTTAAAATTAAAACATAAGCATATTCATTGGTGGTTCTGCCGGTTTCTTTAATGATAAAATTTTCTGTATTAAATTTTAAGGAATCAATAGCCTTTTGCACTCTTAAATTGTACAAATCAACGGGTTCTTCTTCCTTGCAAACGCCTTTGCATTTTTTTATCTGGTAATGAAAACAAGTGGAAACATTGGTTTGCAGATGGCAATATTTCGGACATAATTCAAATTCTTCGCATAATTTCTCCAGAAAAATCCGGCATTCCGTAATATTGGAAAACTTCATTAAAGGAGAAGTAACCAATTTCAATCGGTTGTAAGCCAGATGGATAACGCCATCTCTGTCTTCGTAAGAAAATAAACCGACACTTTCCTGAGCCCTTCTTTGTGCCCGGTTGTATTTGGGATAGATGCTTTTTATTTCTGAAGATTCCAATAACAACGCCAACAGTTCACTGCCGGTTTCAACACAGGAAACATTGCTTGTTTCCAGACACATCGTAATTTCTTTCTTTGATTTATCATAAAAATGACTCAGCACGCGTTGTTTTATATTTTTGGCTTTTCCAACATAAATGACTTCATTTTTCTCATTTTTGAAATAATAAACACCCGAATTTTCCGAAAGTTCATCAACCGTTTTTTTCGGCAATAAAGGCGGCAAGGTCGATTGTTTTGAGCGCGGATTTAAAAAAGTGTTAAATACTGTTTGATCATTATCCAAAAACAATAGTTTTTCGAATAAAATCACCGTGGCTTCCGCATCTCCTTTTGCCCGATGACGGTCTTTAATCACAATATTTTGCGTAACGCAAAGCGCACCCAAACTGTACGATCTTAAATTTGGAATTAATTTTCGCGATAAGCGAACGGTGCACAGTTTTTTTCGCTTGAACTCAAATCCCAAATCCTTAAATTCCTTTTGTATGATGTTGTAATCGAAGTTTACGTTGTGCGCCACAAAAATGGTGTCTTTGGTAATTTCGGCCACTTTTTTGGCAATTTCATAAAATTTAGGCGCATTGCTCACCATCGCATTGGTAATTCCAGTTAAATTGGTGATAAAAGGAGGAATGCTGCATTCCGGATTCACAAGGGTCGTAAACTCGTCAATTATTTTTTCGCCATCATACACAAAAATGGAGATTTCCGTAATTTTTGAACTGTGTCCGGTGGTTTCTATGTCAATGATTGTGTACATTTATTTAATCGATTTTTCAAGTGCTTTTAACTCAATTCCCAACTGATTTAACATAGCGGCAATGCTGCTTATTTTTAATTCGTGTTCCTCATATTCCTGCGTGTTGATGCTGCAGGTAAATTCCCACAACTCCAGTATTTCATCAACAGGCACATAATAAGCATCGTATTTTTTGTTGTCGGAAACCAGCAACAACATATTGTGTTCTGCTATTTTGCTAAAAACCCGCTTGTAAACAATGCCGTCGTTTAACGTGAGCACAATATACGTTTTACCGTCTTTTAGGTTGCTTATTTCTTCAACAAAACGCGCCACAATATAAGAACCGCTTTTTACCGGCAACATAGAATCTCCTTTTATGGGAAATGCCCTGTGCGTTCCCGTGGGCAAAAACGGCAATTTAATTTTCTCCAAATGCTCAATATATTCCGGGTCGGCGTAGCCTCTTAAATAACCTGCGGAAGCTTCAATCGGAATAATTTCTATCAAATCTTCGTTAGCGCCATCAACGGTAATGGGAAATAAAACCCTTCTGTTTCCAATTTCAATAAACGAAACATCTTTTGCGCCTGACAAATCATTTTTGATTAAAATATCGATGGGAATTTTAAAATAATCGGACAAGTCGATTAAAAATTCGACAGGAGGAATGGCCCTGTTTTCTTCATAAGAACTTATGCGCGAGCGGGAGACTTTTAAATCCTCCGCAAATTGCTCCTGCGTCAAACCTTTTAAGGTCCTGATGTGTTTGATATTTTGTGACAAATAATTCATAATGCTAAATTTATGAGCAACAATTGCTAATATTTTGAGCTAATTTAGCAAAAAAAAGTTTACCGCCTAATTTTTTTTGAAAAAATGTATTTGAACACCCATACATATTATAGTTTAAAATATGGCACAATAGCGCCGGAAGCCTTGTTGCAGCAGGCATTTCAGCACAATATTACGGTAATGGCGTTGACCGATATCAACAGCACTTCGGCCAACTTGGATTTTGTGCGTTTGGCTCCAAAATACAACATAAGACCAGTTTTGGGCATCGATTTCAGAAATGGTGCGCAGCAACAATTTGTGATGCTGGCAAAAAATAATGAGGCTTTGCGGCAACTGAATAAATACCTGTCGGAATTTTTGCATTTGGATAAAATAACGATTCCAAAACGGGCAAAATACATTGCGGACACGTATGTGATTTATCCGTATCAAAATACGGTGATGGAGCTTCAAGAAAATGAGTTTATGGGCGTAAAACCTTCCGATTTAAATCAGCTGAAGTTTTCTGAATGGCGATTGCATCAGGATAAATTGGTGGTGTTGCAAACAGTTTCATTTCAACATAAAAAAGGATTTAACACGCACCGATTGTTGCGCGCCATCGACAACAATGTTTTGCTGAGCAAACTGCCAAAATCGGAACAAGGAGCCGAATCGGACGTTATGATTTCTGAAAAAGCGTTGAAAGATATGTTTGAAGAATATCCGAAAATTATTGAAAACACACAGCGGATGTTGGACCATTGTCACATCAGCTTTGATTTTTCTAAAAATGAGCCTAAAAATCAGAGAACCTACAGCAACAATGAGGAACTGGATTTTAAACTGCTGAGAAAACTGGCGTATGACGGATTAAATTATCGGTATAAAAAATTGGGGAAACGGGTGTTTGTGCGATTGGAAAAAGAACTTCAAATGATTCAGGAAAAACAATTTGTTTCCTACTTTTTAATCAATTGGAAAATATTGAAATATGCCCGAAGCAAAAAATATTATTATGTAGGCAGGGGAAGCGGCGCCAATAGCATTGTGGCGTATTTGCTGCGAATTACCGACGTTGATCCCATAGAACTGGATTTATATTTTGAACGTTTTATCAATTTATACAGAATAAATCCGCCCGATTTCGATTTGGATTTTTCCTGGCGCGACCGGGATGATGTGATGAATTTTATTTTTGGCCGATTTAAAAACACGTCGTTGATTGCCGTTTACAACACCTTTAAATACCGAGCTTCGGTTAGGGAATTGGGAAAAGTTTTTGGATTGCCGAAAGAAGAAATAGACAAGCTTTCTATGCGGAATTTCAATCCGAATGAGTTGGACGACTTGTCGAAACTGGTGTTGATTTACAGCAAATATATTGAGGGATTTCCCAATTATTTGGGCATTCATCCCGGCGGAATTTTAATTTCAGAAAAGCCAATCGATTGTTATACCGCCACTTATTTGCCGCCAAAAGGATTTTCAACCACGATGTTTGATATGGTTGTGGCAGAAGATGTTGGCTTGTATAAATTTGATATTTTAAGTCAGCGCGGGTTGGGAAAAATTAGGGAAGCGGTTGACATTGTGAAATACAACCATCCAGCGCATCCCGATATTGACATTCACGACATCAAACGCTTCAAAGAAGATTCAAAAATTAAATACCTGCTGAAAAATGCGAAGGCCATTGGCTGCTTTTATGTAGAATCTCCCGCGATGCGGATGTTGCTGAAAAAATTGCAGGTGGATAATTATTTGGGATTGGTGGCCGCGAGTTCGGTAATTCGTCCCGGCGTTGCAAAATCGGGGATGATGCGGGAATATATTTTGCGCTACAGAAACCCCGAACGCAGAAAAGAAGCGAATCCGATATTGCTTAAAATTATGCCCGAAACTTTTGGCGTGATGGTTTATCAGGAAGATGTGATTAAAGTGGCGCATCATTTTGGCGGTTTAACTTTGGGTGAAGCGGATATGTTGCGGCGCGGAATGAGCGGAAAATTTAGATCAAGAGAAGAATTTTCAAAAGTGCAGGCCCAGTTTTTTGAAAATTGCAAAAATCAGGGGCATAGTTATGAGCTGACTTCAGAAATTTGGCGACAAATTGAAAGTTTTGCAGGTTACGCTTTTGCCAAAGGCCATTCGGCTTCCTACGCGGTTGAAAGCTACCAAAGTCTGTTTTTAAAAGCCTATTATCCGCTGGAATATTTGGTGGCAACGCTTAACAATTTCGGCGGATTTTACCAGCCGGAATATTATGTGCACGAGGCAAGAATGAACGGTGCAGTTATTCATCCGCCAACCATTAACAAGTCTGGTTACCAGAATTGCATTGAAGGAAACCACATTTATTTAGGTTTTATGATGCTGGAAAGTTTTGAATTGAAAAATGCGACAAAAATTGTAAACGAGCGGGAGAAAAACGGCTTGTTTTTGGATTTGGACGATTTTATTGAACGTGTTGCTATTTCATTGGAACAGCTTTCCATTCTCATTAAAATAAATGCTTTTCAGTTTACGGGAAGAAATAAACGCGAATTGTTGTGGGAAGCCTATATGAAAGTGAATAAAGTGTGTTTGGAAGAACATGTTTCCACACTTTTTAAATCGGAAAAAATTATGTACAACACGCCGAAACTCAGTTGCAGCAGTTTTGAAGATGCGTTTGATGAAATTCAATACCTCGGTTTCCCATTGTGCAGTCCGTTTGATTTATTGACACAACCCATTCATCAACAATTGGTTGCGAGTGATATGGCACATTACATTGGCAAAAACGTAACAGTTTACGGCTATTACATAACGGCAAAAAGAGTCAGCACTTCTAAAGGCGATTTGATGTATTTTGGCAATTTTACGGATGTAAAAGGAGAACATATTGATACGGTACATTTTCCGCCAGCCGCAAAAAAATATCCGTTTAAAGGAAGAGGCGTGTATGAATTAACGGGAAAAGTGACGGAGGAATTTGACTGTATCACGGTTGAAATAGAAAAAATGGAAAAACTGGCCATTATCCAGGATCCGAGATATGCCGATATTCCTAAAAAATTACTGGTATGAGCACTTTGGAACGTTCTATTGTACATATGGATTTGGATACTTTTTTTGTGTCCTGCGAGCGCGTAATCGACAGCAAACTGGAAGGAAAACCCATATTAATTGGCGGAATTTCGGATAGAGGCGTGGTGGCTTCGTGCAGTTATGAAGCCCGTAAATATGGCGTTCATTCTGCAATGCCTATGCGGATGGCGAAACAATTATGTCCGGAAGCCATTGTATTGCGAGGCAATTCAGGAATTTATACCAAATTTTCAAAATTGGTGACCGATGTGATTAACGAGTCGGTGCCTTTGTATGAAAAAGCTTCCATAGACGAATTTTATATCGATTTAACGGGAACGGACAAATTTTTTGGCTGTCACCAATTGGCTTCGGAATTGCGTAAAAAAATAATTAAAGAAACCGGATTACCCATTTCTTTTGGCTTGTCCGTTAACAAAACCGTCTCAAAAATCGCCACGGGAGAGGCGAAACCCAACAACGAAATGAAAATAAACAGCGGCACCGAAAAGTTTTTTCTGTCACCGCTATCTGTCCGTAAAATTCCGATGGTGGGCGAAAAAACCTACAATATATTGTGCGACTTGGGCATAAAACGCATTCAAACCGTTCAGGAAATGCCGATTGGGATGATGACCAAAGTTTTTGGAAAACACGGCAGCGGCATTTGGAAAAAAGCGAACGGCATAGACAACTCGCCCGTTGTAAAATACCACGAACGGAAATCCATTTCATCGGAAAACACTTTTGATAAAGACACCACAGATCTTGAAAAACTGAAAAGCACTATTGTTGCTATGACAGAAAGTTTGATTTTTCAATTGCGAAAAAGCAATAAATTAACTGCGTGCATTACGTTTAAAATCCGATATTCCGATTTTCAAACGTATACAAAACAGAAAAAAATACCTTACAGTTCGGCCGACCACACTATTTTGCCAATTGTGATGGAACTTTACAACAGCTTGTACCAAAGGCGGTTGCTGGTCAGATTGATAGGCGTGAAGTTTAGCGATTTGGTGAGTGGCGGACAGCAGATTAATTTGTTTGAAGACAATGCCAAAATGGTGAATTTGTACCACGCAATGGATAAAATGCGTGAACGTTATGGCGATAAGGCGGTTGTAAGGGCAATTACCATTGATAAAGCACCTTAGCTCCCAAAGGGGGAAATAAAAAATTGTTGAATCGTTTAGTTGTGTAACTGTTTATTTGGTTTGAAAATCCAAAATCACAAATCGTATATCGTAAATCACAAATCCTTATCTTCGTGTTTTCAAAAAGCCAAATGTCAATTAATAACCTAAACACTGCAATATCCTATTTAAAGGGTGTAGGTCCGGGCAGGGCCGATTTGTTGAAATCGGAACTCGGCATCCGCACGTTTGGTGATTTGCTGAATTTTTTTCCGAACCGGTATATCGACCGTTCCCAGTTTATGAAAATCAGCCAGCTGCAGCAAAATAACTCAGAAATTCAGATTCTGGGGAAAATAACGGAATTGAGAACCGTGCAACAGCCAAAAGGAAGCAGGTTGGTGGCCACTTTTGCGGATGAAACCGGCACGATGGAATTGGTGTGGTTCAGGGGCATGAAATGGATCAAAGAGGCGATTAAAATAAACACGCCTTATGTGATTTTTGGAAAAACGAATTTTTTTAAAGGCCTGTTCTCTATGCCGCATCCTGAAATGGAATTGCTGACCGAATACCATAAAAGTCTGCGCACCGCTATGCAGCCAGTGTATCCATCCACCGAAAAACTGGTGAACAAAGGTGTCACCAACAGGGTGATTTCCAAAATGATCCAAAGCTTGTTTGAAGAGTTTCACGGCAATTTTAAAGAAACACTTTCTGCAGATGTCATTGAAAAATTAAAACTCATTTCAAAAAACGAAGCCTTGCTGAACATCCATTTTCCAAGAAATCAGGAATTGCTGACCAAGGCACAAAACCGTCTTAAATTTGAGGAGTTCTTTTTTATCCAATTGCAATTGCTTCGGAAGAAACTCATCAGAAAATCGAAGTTTAAAGGCTATCCTTTTCTGAAAGTGGGTGATTATTTTAACAATTTTTACAACAACAACCTTCCTTTTGAACTTACAAACGCTCAAAAACGGGTGTTGAAGGAAATCAGGAAAGATATGGGATCCAACGCCCAAATGAACCGTTTGCTACAGGGCGATGTGGGATCAGGAAAAACCATTGTGGCCTTGCTCACCATTTTGATTGTGATGGATAACGGATTTCAGGCCGCTTTTATGGCACCTACGGAAATCCTAGCCAACCAACATTATAATGCATTGACCAATTTGCTGAAAGGAATGAACGTGAACATAAAACTGCTCACAGGTTCAACCAAAGCAAAGGAACGGAAAGTGATTCACCAGCAACTGGAATCGGGAGAGCTGCACATATTGATAGGAACACACGCGCTGATTGAAGACAAGGTGAAATTTTATAATTTGGGCATAGCCATTATCGACGAGCAGCACCGTTTTGGGGTGGAACAACGTTCAAAAATGTGGAAAAAGAATGTGCTGCCTCCGCACATTTTGGTAATGACGGCAACGCCAATTCCCCGCACCTTGGCGATGAGTTTGTATGGCGATCTGGACATTTCCGTAATTGATGAGTTGCCACCAAACCGAAAAGAAGTGGTAACGGCGCACCGATACGATGCAAACCGGTTGTCGGTATTTAAATTTTTGAAGGAAGAAATTGCCAAAGGCCGACAGGTGTATGTGGTGTATCCGTTGATCAATGAGTCGGAAGCCATGGATTATAAAGATTTGATGGATGGTTATGAAAGTATTGTGCGGGAATTTCCCAGGCCGCAATACCAGATCAGCATTTTGCACGGACAAATGAAGGCGGAGGACAAGGCATATGAAATGCAGCGTTTCCAAAAAGGGGAAACCCAAATTATGGTGGCGACTACGGTGATTGAAGTGGGGGTGGACATTCCCAATTCGAGCGTGATGGTGATAGAAAGTGCCGAGCGTTTTGGCTTGTCGCAACTGCATCAGCTGCGCGGCAGGGTTGGTCGTGGGGCAGAACAGAGCTATTGCATATTAATGTCGAGCTTTAAATTGTCTGATGATGCGAAAGTGCGGTTAAAAACCATGGTGGAAACCAGTGACGGATTCAAAATTGCGGAAGTGGATTTAAAACTGAGGGGACCCGGAAATTTGATGGGCACCCAGCAAAGCGGCATCCTGAACCTGAAAATCGCCGATTTGGTAAAAGATGCAGGTCTGTTAAAAACCGCAAGAATGATGGCGATGGCGTTGTTGGAAAAAGATCCCGATTTAAATTTGCCGGAAAATAGGTTTATAAGAGTCGCTTATCAGGAATTGAGCAAAGACAGCACGCTTTGGGCAAACATCAGTTAACTAAGAAGGGTTTCTGAGAAGTTAATTTTTTTGAGATGAATTCTTTTGCCAACTACAGCTACAATTTCATTTCTTAGTTTAACTTTTCGGAAACCCTTTAAGAACAATAAAACAAATCAATCAATCAATATTATATTTTAAACCAATTTTAATCGCTTTTTAATCATTGGTTATTTTTTTAATTGCCTACTCAACAATAATACAACATACTTTTTGATGTAACTGTTAAGGAAATTATAAATTAATTTTCTCTGTCTAAAGTTAAAAGTTAAAAACTTGAAAATAAATATGTTGTAAAATGAAAGATATTTACTGAACTTGCCTCACTGCCTAGGCTGCTTCCGTATAACGCCATTCTAACCGAAGTCATAATTCGTATATCGTAAATCAAACGACCGTATGACTGCAGGACAAATTTTAAATCCATAACTTATCTAACAATCATAAATCAAAAATCGTAGTTCGTAAATCAAAAAAACCACGATGAAACCAAACAACTGAATTGTATTTTTTATCTTTGCCTTTCGTTAAAAAGAAAATAAAAATGAAAATATCATATAATTGGTTAAAACAATTTTTGAAGGTTGACTGGGAAGCTGAAAAAACAGGAGAATTGTTAACCGATTTAGGCCTTGAAGTGGAAGGGATAGAAACCGTTGAATCCATCAAAGGAAGTTTGGCCGGTGTGGTGGTAGGTAAAGTAATCACCTGCATCCAACACCCGAATGCCGACCGATTAAAAGTCACCACCGTAGATATAGGAACCGGGGAATTGTTGCAAATTGTTTGTGGTGCACCCAATGTGGCGGTCGGACAAACAGTGCCTGTAGCAACCATAGGGACGATGTTGTATGATAAAAACGGGGAAGGTTTTACCATTAACAAAGGAAAAATCAGGGGCGAAGAAAGTCACGGAATGATTTGCGCCGAAGACGAATTGGGACTGGGAACCGATCACGATGGAATTATGGTATTGGATGACGCGCTTATTCCTGGTACTTCAGCTGCCAGTGTTTTTAAAGTGGAATCGGATCAGGTTTTTGAAATTGGTCTGACACCAAACAGGGCAGATGCGATGAGCCATTACGGAACGGCAAGGGATTTACGCGCCGGATTGATGCACCGTCAGATCCCGTTGGAATTGATTTCGCCATCCGTAAGCAATTTTAGGGTAGACGACAGGACATTGAAATTTGATGTAGTGGTGGAAGATGTTGAAAAAGCCCCACGGTATGTTGGGGTGACCATTTCCGATATTGTCATCAAGGAATCGCCTTCCTGGCTTCAAAACAAATTGAAAGCCATAGGAATAAAACCCATCAACAATGTGGTGGATGTGACCAATTATGTGCTGCACGAATTGGGACAACCGTTGCACGCTTTTGATGCCGCAGCTGTTAAAGGAAATAAAGTCATTGTAAAAACATTGCCAACAGGCACTAAATTTACAACGTTAGATGGGGTAGAGCGCGAATTGCACGAAGAAGATTTGATGATTTGCAACGGCTTGGAAGAGCCAATGTGTATGGCAGGGGTTTTTGGCGGATTGCATTCGGGAGTATCGGAAAACACCACGTCCATATTTTTAGAGAGTGCCTATTTTAATTCAGTAGCCATTCGGAAAACTGCAAAAAGACATCTGTTAAATACCGATGCTTCGTTCAGATTTGAAAGGGGAATCGACCCAAACATCACCAAATATGCGTTAAAACGTGCAGTAAATTTAATTGTTGAAGTGGCCGGAGGAAAGGTATCTTCTGAAATAGTGGATTTATATCCTGTAAAAATCGAAGATTTCCAAGTCTTTTTGTCCTATGAAAAAATGGATCGGTTGATTGGCGCAAAAATCCCCAGAGAAACGGTAAAAAACATATTGGCTTCTTTAGATATCAAATTTAACAGCGTTACGGAAGCCGGATTGGGATTGTCCATTCCTTCTTACAGGGTGGATGTGACCAGAGAAGCGGATGTGATTGAAGAAATATTGCGGGTGTACGGCTATAACAATGTCGAATTTTCCCACAAACTGAATACTTCCATTTCTTTCTCAGAATTTGAAGGCGTTAAAATTGAAAATGTGGTGGCCAATCAGTTAGTGTCGCTCGGATTTAATGAAACGATGGCAAACAGTTTGACCAAAGCCGATTATGTTACGCTGTCAGAAACATTGAATGAACAGCACAATGTGGCGATATTAAACCCTTTAAGCAACGATTTAGGTGTGATGCGTCAGTCGTTGTTATTCAGCGGATTAGAATCCGTAATCTACAATATCAACAGAAAAAACAACGCCTTAAAGTTCTTTGAATTCGGGAAATCGTACCACCACTTTGAAAGCGGCTATGAAGAGCAAAAACACCTGACCTTGTTTGTGACAGGAAACAGAACAGCCGCCCATTGGAAGGTAGCCCAAAAACCTTCGGATTTCTTTTATCTGAAAGGGGTTTCCACGGCATTATTGCAACGATTGGGCATCCAAAACATAAAAATAGCTCCGATGAAAAGCGATGTCTTTTCTGAAGGAATTTCCTTAAACTCCGGAAAAGTTAAACTAGCGGAACTTGGCTTGGTAAAACGATCTGTTTTAAAGGAATTTGGCATCAAACAAGAAGTGTTGTTTGTCGATTTCAATTGGGAAAATGTATTGAAACTTGCAGGAAAATCGGCCATAAAAGTATCGGAATTGCCTAAATTTCCATCGGTAAAAAGAGATTTTGCTTTATTGCTTGATAAGGAAATTACTTTTGGCGAATTGTACAACCTGGCGTTTCAGGCAGAAAAAAACCTTTTGAAAGAAGTGGATTTGTTTGATGTGTACGAAGGCGAAAATTTGGAAGCAGGAAAGAAATCCTATGCGGTGAGCTTCCTATTACAGGATGAAACCAAAACCCTGACCGATGTACAAATAGACAAGGTTATGCAAAAACTGCAGCAAACTTTTGAAAAAAACGCAGGGGCAACGCTTAGATAAAGTTAAAAGTTAAAAGTTCTTTTTTGAAAATAATTTACTGCTTTCAACTCAAACTCCCTATTCCTTGGGAAAGTTTACCTGCCGCGGAAGGGGTCGGGGGATAGGATTAAAATATTTCTCTGCCAGAAAAATGGAAAGCGCCTTCAATGGCTGCATTTTCATCACTGTCTGAACCGTGAACTGCATTTTCTCCCATAGAAGAAGCGTATAATTTACGGATGGTGCCTTCAGCAGCATCGGCAGGATTGGTTGCGCCAATCAATACGCGAAAATCTTCAACCGCATTGT
Organism: Lutibacter sp.; assembly: GCA_030683995.1. GTDB lineage: Bacteria > Bacteroidota > Bacteroidia > Flavobacteriales > Flavobacteriaceae > Lutibacter. Next base: position 66,507 of record JAUXPH010000040.1, on the reverse strand, counting down.
TTTTTTCTAAAATAGCGGCTACAATTGGCCCGCTCGACATAAATTCAACCAATTCGCCATAAAATGGACGTTCGCTGTGAACTGCATAAAATGCCTTCGCATCGGAAACGGTCATTTGTGTCATTTTCATGGCTGCAATCCTAAATCCTGCAGCATTAATTTTTTCCAAGATTGCCCCAATATATCCTTTTTCTACGGAGTCGGGTTTCAACATGGTAAACGTTCTGTTTGTTGCCATTTTTAATTGTCTTTAATTTATAAAATCGGCGCAAAGATACTATTTTCTTAATAAAGCAACCAAATTACTAATAAATTTGCGTGAAGGTTTCATAAATATCATTGTTTTCGCCTCTTATTTCAAAGGTGATTGCGTCGTTTTTAAAATCGAAATTTAATAGCCCAAAACTCTTTTTTGAAACCACATTTCCCAATCGGTATTTGTTTGGCTCTCCTTTAAAATCAGTGTAGGAATGCGTAAGTCCGCTCGAAGTAAAATCGATGAGCGGATAAGCTAATCCATCGATTTCCTTTTTTGAAATTTCAGAAATATGCCGATCTCCGGAAAGAATAATCGTATTTTTTACGCCGCTTGATTTAATGAGATTTTCCAGTTTAGCAACTTCGTGCGGCATATTTCCCCAAGCTTCAAATCCGTGCTCATCCGATAAAAACTGAATGCTGCTGACAATAATATTGTAAGCTGCTTTTGAGTTTTGGAGTTCATTTTTCAGCCATTCCCATTGTATTTCACCCAGCATGGTTCCTTCACCATACTCATTTGGTTTGAACCGTTTTTTGGTTTCATTATCGGGAGTTAATGCGCTTCTGAAATAGCGCGTGTCCAATAAAATGATCTTTATGGTTTTGTCGTTCACACTATAATCTTTGGCGAAATAAACACCTTCCTGTTTTCTGCGAACATCATTTTTGGGAACATCAAGAAAGTCTAAAAACAATTGTTGCGCTTCTTCTTTTTTTGAATATTCAACACCGCCGTCATTTAAACCATAATCGTGATCGTCCCAAGTGCCAAGAATTTCTACTTTTTTAGTAAAATCGGCATAATCAGCATTATTTTTTTGAATTCGATAGTTTTCTGCCATATAGGCCATATCATAAGTATCGGTGTAAATAATATCACCACCCCAAATCCATATATTCGGTTTGTTTTGTTCAATTTCGGCCCAAAACGGATTCGATAATGTCTGGTTGTTGCAGGAACCAAATGCAATCACAAAATCAGTTTTGGTTTTGTTTGAAACAAGCTTATTGTTATTTTGTTTTTCATTCGTTTTACAAGAAGAAATAAGTAAAAACAGAATTAAAATCGATTTAAAATAGTTCATTTTTACATTTTAAAATTAAACAACGCAATAATATTTATATTTTTTCAACCAATAATTTTGGTAATGAATTTATTTTTAAACACTTATAAGGCAAAAACCAGTATGAAAACCCAATAAGCAATACTGAAATCTTCATAAATACAATTCCAACAAATGTACATTTGTAATTGAAATGAAATATACTATAATTTTGTATATTTGCACCCTTATGAACAAAAGTGATATCAAGGAAATAAAAGCGTTGTTTGCGACACCCCAAAAAGTGGTAATCGTTCCGCATAAAAACCCCGATGGTGATGCCATTGGCGCCAGTTTGGCGATGTATCATTATCTGAAAAAAATGGGACATCACCCAACTGTTGTGTCACCAAATGATTATCCTAATTTTTTAAAATGGCTGCCGGGTTCAAAAGAAGTCTTGAAATTTGATACGCAAAACAGGCAATCAAAAAAAGCCATTGAAGAAGCTTCTGTTATTTTTATATTGGATTTTAACGCCTTAAACAGGGTAGGAGACGATATGCAAAATACCTTGCAGGAATTTAAGGGCTTTTTTATGATGATAGACCATCATCAACAACCTGAGGATTTTGCAAAATACGTATTTTCAGACACTTCTATTTGCTCGACTTGTCAAATGGTTTATCATTATTTAGAAAAGTTAGATGATGTTGAAGTGATTGATAAAGATATAGCAACCTGTATTTACACCGGAATTATGACGGACACGGGATCGTTTCGATTTCCTTCAACCACCAGTGAAACTCACAGAATTGTTGCCGATTTAATTGATAAAGGGGCAGACAATGCCAAAATTTATAACAATGTTTACGATACCAATTCGTACGGCAGTTTGCAGCTTTTAGGAAAAGCTTTAACCAATTTGGTGGTTTTACCCGAACTGAAAACCGCTTATATTGCTTTGTCTCAGGCCGAATTGGATGAGTTTGATTTTCAAAAAGGAGATACAGAAGGCATTGTAAATTATGGACTATCGGTTGAAGATGTTATTTTTGCCGCTATTTTTATAGAAGATGTTGAACAAAAAATTATAAAGATTTCTTTTAGATCCAAAGGAAGTTTTTCAGTTAATAAATTTGCCAGAAAGCATTTTAATGGCGGCGGGCACGACAATGCTGCTGGAGGAAGATCGGAACTTTCGCTGGAAGATACCATTACAAAGTTTTTAAATATCATACCTAAGTTTAAAAATGAATTGCTAACTTCTTATGAAGAATAATTATTTTCTTTATATTTTTCTAATTTTGATGGTTTCATGCGTAAACCCCATTCCGCGTAAACCTGTTTTAAGAAAAACGAGCACTTTTTTAAAGGAATCTGTGATGTTCAATAAAACAATGAACGAAAATGAAGAAAAAGCTTTTGCCGCTTTCATGGAAAAAGATTCTCTTACGGAATATTTTGCTTCTCCAAACGGATTTTGGTACACCTTTAATCAAAAAAACGCCATAAGAAATTTACCTGAAATTGGAGACCAAGTTTTTTATACATTTGCAGTCTATGATATTCATAATACCCAAATTTACAGTACCGAAGAAATAGGGGAAAAAACTTATATCATTGACAAACAAGAAATCATTGAAGGCTTGAGAAACGGATTAAAACTGATGGGCGCCGGAGATGAGGCAACTTTTCTGTTTCCATCTCATAAAGTTTATGGATACTTAGGAGATGACAATAAAATAGCAATAAATCAACCATTAATATTTAAAGTTCAATTAATTAAAATCAATAAGAAAAAATGAAAGCAATTAAAATTTTAGCAGTAATTACAATAATTTTATCAATGGTGTCCTGTAACAATAAGGGAGCCACACAAAAATCGTTAAAAACCGAAGTGGATACAGTGAGCTATGCCTTAGGAATAGACATCTCAAGTAAATTAAAGGCCAATTTTCCTGAAATCAGCAAAGACCTTTTTATTCAAGGCGTAATGAATGGATTGGATTCCACAAACATTCTTATAACTGTTGAAAATACAGAACCAATCTTAAGGGCGTTTTTTCAAAAAAAGCAAGAAGAAGCTATGAAAAAACAACAAGAAGAGATGGAAAAAAGAATGGAAACTGAATTTGCTGATGTAAAAGCTGAAGGTGTTAAATTTTTAGAAGCAAATAAAACAGCCAGTGGCGTTCAAGTTACTCCAAGCGGCTTGCAATACATTGTGCTAAAAGAAGGAAAAGGTGAAAAGCCTTCAGAAACTTCAACCGTAAAAGTTCATTATCACGGAACTTTAATCGATGGTACTGTATTCGATAGTTCAGTTGAGAGAAAAGAGCCAGCAGAATTTCCGGTAAACAGAGTTATTAAAGGATGGACTGAAGGACTTCAATTAATGAGTGTTGGTTCAAAATACAAGTTTTTTATTCCTCAAGATTTGGCATACGGCGCAACACCACGTGAAGGCGGACCAATTAAACCATTTGCAACTTTAATTTTTGAAGTTGAATTGTTGGAAATAAAAAAATAAAACCTATAAGTTTTGCATTGTTGATTTGTAAAACATAAACAAATAAAATGCCCTTTTAAAGCGATATGTTTAAAAGGGCATTTTAATTATTTGTAACATACAGTTTAAATTATAAAATTAATTTGGTGATTGTATAAACAAACAAATTATATTTACATTTAAAATAAACAAAAAAAGCTGTTTGTAAAAACCTTAGGTGGAGTGAAACTTGTAAACAAATTTAAAACATTGTGCGCCCATATAAAAAAAATATAACTCAAATGAAAGCCAAAATCATTATAATTTTATTGTCATTATTTGTAATTTCTTGTAAGCCAACTAAATATGCCGACTTGGGTGATGGTTTATATGCAAATATGGAAACCAATAAAGGGGATATTTTGTTGAAACTCGAATTTGAAAAAACACCGGTAACGGTGGCTAATTTTGTTTCGTTGGCTATGGGTACAAATCCGTATGTTGTTGGCGCAAAAAAAGGAAAAAAGTATTACAATGGCATTATTTTTCATAGGGTCATTAAGGATTTTATGATTCAAAGCGGTGATCCTTTGGGCACGGGAGAAGGCGATCCAGGCTATAAATTTAGCGATGAGTTTCCTAAAGACAGCTTGGGAAATCTTTTGTTGAAACACAACAGAGCAGGTATTTTATCGATGGCAAATTCGGGCCCGGCAACAAACGGAAGCCAGTTTTTTATCACACACAAAGAAACTTCCTGGTTAGACGGCAAACATACCGTATTTGGGAATGTGGTTGCAGGACAGTCGGTGGTTGATTCCATTATGCAAAATGACACCATCAGAAATATTGAAATTATCACTATTGGAAAAGTCGCCAAAAAATTTGATGCGCAAATGGCCTTTACTTCGTATTATGAAAAGTACCAGCAGGCTATAAAAGAGAAAGAAGAAAAAATTCAACAAGCCAAAATGGCTACATTGGCAAAAATAACCAAGTATTTAGATGAAGCACCTTTATTGCCTTCCGGTTTAAAATTGGTGATTACTGAAACTAAAAAAGGTGATTTCCCTCCAAAAGGAAGCAATGTAAAGGTGAATTATGCAGGTTATTTTACGGATGGAAGTCTGTTTGACACCAGTTTTAAGGAAGTAGCAATGGCTTACGGAACTTATGATGAAGCGCGAGACAAACAAAACGGCTATGCGCCTTTTACCACCATTTACGGACCGGATGCACGCTTAATAGCTGGATTTAAGGAAGGTTTGCAAAAAATGAGAATAGGCGATAAAGCCATACTTTTTGTGCCTTTTCATTTGGGTTACGGCGCGCAAGGTGCCGGGAATGTGATTCCGCCAGATACCAATTTGGTGTTTGAATTGGAATTGGTTGAAATGGCCAATTAATGTATAAATAATTAGCGCAATCCAATGATTGACCAACTTATTGAAAAAGACATTGAATTGCTCATTTACCTAAACAATTTAGGAACAACCCAATGGGATGGCTTTTGGCTGTTTATGTCGAATAAGTTCAGTGCCATTCCGTTGTATGTGTTGTTGCTTTATTTCACCTACAGACAATTCGGATTCAAGAAAACTTTTGTTGCGGTAATTTTTGTGGTTTTGCTGATTGCGGCATCAGACCAAACCAGCAATTTATTTAAATATGGATTTAAACGATTGCGTCCTTGCCACAATGAAAATATTGCCGATTTAATTCGATTGGTGGGTAACCGTTGCGGCGGTTTGTATGGCTATTTTTCTGCGCACGCCGCCAATTCAATGGCAATCGCGATGTTTTTTGGGTTCCTTTTCAGAAATAAATTAAACTATTTATTTCCAATTCTCGTAATGTGGGCAATATCGGTTTCCTATAGCCGTATTTATTTAGGTGTTCATTTTCCTTTGGATGTTGTTACGGGAATACTCATCGGCCTTATTTATGGCATATTGTTTTATACTTTTTTTAAGGCATTTTTAAAAAAGTTTATCGTTTAGCCTTGTAAATTTCTTTGTTGAAAGGATTTAAAAATATCAGCAAGAAAATAACACTGAAAGCAAATTCATAAATTTCCCACTTTCTGGTTGAAGTGATAAATAATAACAATCCTGTTCCAATTAAAAACGCAATGGTATGATGCCATTGCACAATTGGCACCGCAAATTTGTTGGCCAAGTTTTTAAACCACCCAAACATTCTGTACAAAAAAGGCGCAATAATTAAATAAATAATTAAAACAGCCGTTAAAATCTGACTAAAAATTAACTTGTTTATTTTGGTTTCGCCAACCACCAAATTGTGTAAATTGGTTTCTCCTTGCGCATTGTTTTCTATAAAATATTGGGAAGATTCCATATTTAAAATGCGTTGCCCCCAAGAAATTTCTTCACCTGCGCCAAAAAAGAAAACAACGGCCATCGCTAAAATTCCAACTTTCCAAAAAAACGCTTTTTGTTTAAAAAGTTTGAAAAATCGAAACAATAAAAGCAAACTTGAAGCCAATAGAAATAAAGCGGATGCAAATTCAATGAGTCCATCTTCACGAGTGTAAACTTCATCAAAAAAGGTAAGATCTGTTTTTGCAAAGTAAATTCCCAATGCGAATATGACGATTAAAAATAAATAGGCGACTTTATCAATGGTGGTGAGTGTTTTCATAAATGCTTGTATTTTGATTTTCTTTGTGTTTATTGTATTGGTTAAAAGTACTATTTTTTTGACACTAAATAAAATTCCCTGATCAATCGTTCCTTGCTTTTTGAGCCAAAATTTAAATTATAAGTTTCAACAAGCTTTAAATGATAATCTGGACCCAATTGTGAGGTCATAATTTCAACATCTTTAGGCATTAGCAGCAGGCCAAAATTTGGCTCAAAAGGTATTTCTAAAGACTTATTATTATAAATATTTTTTATAATTCCATTGTATTCCCAAAGCATTTCCGGTGCCGTTTCCCCTATGGAGTAGCTAATAATGTGTTCTTTTTTTTCAAATTGATGCAAGTCATTAATGGATTTATGAGCTTCATTTTTAGTGATGCTTTTTGACAGCGGCAATCCGAATACCGCTAACGAAACCACATACAAAATGGTTAAATAAAATATATTTTGAAATTTTTTTAAATACAAATTTCTTATCAGTAAAATTCCTGTTAAAAGTGTTGCCAATGAAGTTAATGCATAACTAAAAAGTTGGTTTTGCAGCCCGTCTTTCAACACTAAGAATAATGCAAACGGAACGGAGAGGCTCATAACGGCAATCAATCCGAAATTGAAATAAACCGGAATTGTTTCTGTTTTTCGTTTTAATCCAGAAAAATTGTTGAATAAATAATGAATATAAAACCCAGTGTTGATTGCCAGCGGAATGAGGGCAGGAACCAAATAGCGCGCCTTTTTTTCTGGAATCAGAGAAAGTAAAACAACGGCGGCTATCGTCCACCAAAAAGAGAATTGATAGGCTTTTTTATGTTCAACGCGCTTGATCAAATAAGGAAACAACAAACTTGTGAATGCCGGAATTGCCCATAAACCCGATTGAAGAAAAAAGTTCCAATAGTAATAAAATGGTTTGATGTTGTAGTTGCTCCAATTTTCGGTTTCTTTTGTGGCAATTTTCAAAAAGGCCTCGGGATCGGCCAATCGCACATACGCAAACCACCAGCCGCCAATAATTAATAATAATAGTACAAAACCTATGAATGGCAGAAATTTTGTTTTGAAATCTTTAAATTTAAAAACAATTCCGTAGGAAATCAAAAATGGCAAAAATACGGCAAACAAAGAAACCGGCCCTTTACTCATTACAGACAATCCAATAAAAAAAGCAGCCAATAAAGCGTTTTTCCATAGCGACAATTTTTCTTCAAAAAAGAGAAACAAAAAATAGAGTCCGGCAAGCATAAATCCGTGCGCAAATATATCCCAGGGCGCTTCAATAATAATGGCGAAAATATAAAATGAAGTCACCAAAATCAAACTGTTATTGATGCTTTGAATTTTAGAAAGCATTAATTTTAAGGATAAATAATAAATGAAAACACCCGAAAACAATACCATCAATGCCGCCGGAAGCCTTAAGGCCCAAACATTGTTGATGCCAAAAATCAACCCTGAAATTGCCGTTAACCAAGTTGGCAGCGGCGGTTTTTGATAGCGTGCTTCACCATTCATGGTGGTCAGTAACCAATGATTGTCCTGAACCATTTCGCGTGCCGTAATAAAATTACGGGCTTCCATAATGGTGATGTTTGGCACTTCCAAATGAATCAGGAGCATTAGCAAAACAACGCTCGACAATAAGGCCAGTGGATATTTTTCAAAGATTTTAATCATCATTTCTTAACTTTTGAAGGTTAGTCATATTTTCCTTTTTTAATAAAAAAAGATTTCTGAAATAAATGACCGAGCCCATCATATGGCCAATAAATAAAACGGGATCTCTCCGTATTATTGCATAAATTAAAATCAATATGGAGCCAATAAAACTCAACAGCCAAAATCCGAAAGGCAAAGATGATTCTTTATTTTTTTCTGAATAGATCCATTGGTACACAAAACGAAGGGCAAAGCCTGTTTGTGCAATTATTCCCAAAGCCAACAACCAAAGCGGAATGTTTTCATTTTTCAGCAACTTGGCCAAATCATAAGTGTTGTTGTTGAAATAGTAAATCACAATAAGCAACGGAAAAATCCACAAGAAAAATCGCATCCATATCGGTGCTTTTTTCCATTCTCCCTGCAGTTGTAAATTTCGGATATAAATGAAATAGGTGAGCGCCTGTCCCAACATAATCGCGAAATCCTCGCGCAAATAGCCGTATACAAATAAAAGAAAAGAGGCAAATAAACTCAATTTCCAAAAAATGGTAGGCGTCAGCACTTTTTTGCTTTTTTCTGATAAAATCCATTGCAATATAAGTCTGCCCGAAAATATCAGCTGCGCCAAAAATCCGATACCGTAAATTATCCAGTTGCTCATTAGCCTTTTTTAGCTATTTTATAATTCAAGTATTTTTTCTTCATCCATAAATACGCAAAACAATCGATGAGCGGACCGACCAACCGATTCCACAAGCCATATTTTGCCACACCTGCAATTCTTGGAAAATGTTGCACAGGAATTTGTTTTATTTTGCCGTTTTGCAATAAAATCATCGCAGGCAAAAAACGGTGCAGGCCATTAAACATCGGAATATTTTTGGCATATTCTGTTTTGATGACTTTGAGCGGACAGCCGGTATCATCCATTCCATCATCAGTAAAAGCACGCCTGATTCCGTTGGCAATTGTGGACGACATATTTTTTACGAATGCATCTTTTCTTCCGGTTCTGACGCCCGTAACCAAATCGAATTCGCCAATATGTGCCAGTAATAAATTAAAATCCTCTGGGGCAGTTTGCAAATCGGAATCGATATATCCAACCAATTCAGCCTCCACATTTTTAAATCCGGCAGCGATGGCTGCGCTTAATCCGCGATTTTGTTCAAATGAAATATAAGAGAAATCGGGGTTTTTGGCACAAATTTCTTCAATTAATTGTTGGCTATTGTCCTTGCTACCGTCATTTACAAATAGAATATTTGTTTTTTTTGACGCAATTTTCAGATAGTAGGAAAGCTCCTGTTCCACGCGTTTTAAATTGTCCTCTTCGTTGTAAACAGGGACAATAATGGTAAATTCGTATTTCATTATTTTTGAGCCAATTTTAGTAATTCTTCAGCAGCTTTAAATGGTATTGTTTTTAATTTTTGGATGACTTTTTTTGCCCATTTAGTTAAAGTTCAAAATCCGGTTTTAAATTTGAAAAATTTAATCGGAAAAAATATTTCAAATAAAATTATGTAAATTTTACGATATTTTGTCGTTAAATGATGTTTATTCAGGTTTCAATAAATAAATGGATGATTTAAAATTGGAATCCATAAGTTTCATTTGCGCTTTGTATTCTGATGGAATGTCTTTTATTTTTTTGTTGGTAACCACCAAAAAGGACTTGCCGGTAATTCCCAAAACTGAATCCAGTTCCTTAGTATCGGCAATGGCTTTTGCCTTTCCGTTAGAATAAAACTGTCCGGAATAGGATTTGTCTTTCCAATAATAAAGCGCTTCATTTTTGTTGAAATCGATTTGTTGATTTCCGATAAGATATCTGTCGGAATTCATATAAAAATCCATTTTACCGGTTAAAAAAGCGCCAAAAAACAGCAAAATGGCCACTGCCGGGAAAATGGAACCAACGACCAACATCGTTTTTTTCTTTTCATAATTTTTCCACCAATGCACCATTAAAAGCCCAATTGGAATGGTAACCGGAAGAATATAGGTGTGTAAAATATTTTTTGAAATCGTAAAAAATAAGGGTGTCCAAAACAGCCAAAAAACCAAATAGGAGACATAGTTGTCCTTAAAAACGGTTTTTCTTTCTTTCCAAATTTTATACAACACAATTTGTATCCAGGGAAACGCAAAAGCGATCAAAAACACCCAAATCATCCCAAGAGGTTGTGAATGCCCGCTGCCATATAAATCGCCTTTCCATCCCGGAACCAGAAATCGGTTAAAATGTTCGCCTACGATAAAATAATTCAAAAATCCTGGCGATCTGTTTTCTGCCAAAATGTACCAGGGAATCGAAATGAATGCGGTAATTAAAATTCCGGTAAACCACGGTAATTTCAAATAAATGGTTTTAAGCGGTACTTTTTGTAGCAATATCCAAAGAAAAATAGGAGGAACCGTTAACACCAAAATGATAGGTCCTTTTGCCAAAAAACCCAATCCGAGTCCAATAAAAAACAAATAATTCCAAAAGGAATATTTTTCATATTGCATCGCTTTCCAAAAGGAAATCATAATCAGCGCAATGCTAAAAGCCAATGCGCTATCGGTGGAAACAACGCCGGTGTGAATCAGAAATTCGGGCATCGTCAACAAAATAAAAGCAGGCAAATAAAAGGAAACGCCTTCTTTTTTTGCTAGTTTCCCAAGAACAACCAGCAAAATAATAGCCAATAAAAAGGAAGGAAACCGTACAGCAAATTCGCTCACACCAAAAGTTTCAAAACTTAAAGCAGAAAGCCATGTTGACAGCGGCGGTTTTGCCCAAAACGGAATTCCGTAGTCTATTTGCAACACCACCCAATTTTTGGTTTCGTACATCATTCTGGCAATTTCACCGTAGCGTGATTCTGTTTTGTCGAGTAATGGAATTGCAGCCGTAAGGATCAACCGGAAAACCGCAATGACAATCACAGAAATAAACAAATAAAACGAAGTGTTTTTATCCTTTTTTAAGTCCATTTTTAGAAGTATTTGTTAATGGTCTGAATTATTGTTTTGAATTGACAATTTTATGGATTCTGAATAAATCAATCCATAATTTTATAAAATAACTGGCTTTTACTTTTGAATCCCCTCTGTCTACCCATCTTAACAATGGCACTTCCAGCATTTTTTCCAAGACTTTGTCTCGTCCGTAAAACTTGATGATTCTGTCAAAAATCTCCACATCAAACAGCCATTTGGATACAAAAGCATCCTTAAAAACAACTTCAGCCAATTCTTTGGAGAAAATTTTACAGCCGCACTGCGTGTCGTAAACATTCAACTTTAAAATATAGGAGATCACGGTGGCGATGATTCTGCCGATAAAAAATCGGTAGGTGTTTCGCTCAATCACAGCGCCGATTCTTTGTATTCTCGAGCCAAAAACAAAATTGATGTTTGCATTTAAGAAGCTGGTCATCGCCAAGCATTCTTCCGGCGAAGTTGCCAAATCGGCATCCAAGTAGGCAACATAATCGAAATGATGATGATAATTGCAATAGTGAAAACCACTTCTGATGGCTTCAGCTTTCCCCATATTTTTAATGTAGGAATGAACAACGACCTGTTTTGGAAATTGCGTTTTTAAACCTTCGAGAATTGAAAGCGTATTGTCTGAAGAACCGTCATTGACAAAACAGATTAATACCGCCGGATTTTCTTCAATAAAGTGGCTGTATTCCTGCACCGCCAACCCTTTTTCTTCATTATAGCAGGGAATGATGATGCAAACATTATTTTTTACGGTGGACAAATTGTACATGAAGGCTTTCTGCTTAGTTGAAATCTTAATAAATTGTAACGATTATTCGCGGTAAATTTAAATTATTTATCTTGATAAAATGATGGCGTGGCAAATAATGTTTTACTTAATTGTTTGGCAAAATTATGAGGAGTGTCGCCTTTTGCATTAAGGATTGCAGCGAAAATCCTTTTAAGCGATTTTTTATCGCTAAAAAGATTGGAGCGGAAAGCCTGACCCTTGCGGTAATGCCAAAATAGTGATTATTTTATTTTGCGGTTCAAATTGGAATTTAGCCATTATTCATCATCCATTCAATTTGAGTTCAGGATTTTTAGTATATTTACGCTTTTAAATTAAGGGAATTTTAATGGAATTATACAAAACAAATCAGCTCAAAATATACAATTCTTTAAGTAAATCTAAAGAAATTTTCAAACCCATTGTTGAAGGAAATGTTGGCATGTATGTGTGCGGACCAACAGTTTACAGCAATGTGCATTTGGGAAATGTGCGGACTTTTATGTCGTTTGATTTGGTGTTCCGTTATTTAAAACAATTGGGTTTTAAAGTGCGTTACGTGCGAAATATTACCGATGCCGGGCATTTGGAAAATGATGCCGATGAAGGCGAAGACCGAATTGCCAAAAAAGCGCGCATAGAAAAAATTGAGCCGATGGAAGTGGTGCAGCGCTATACGGTCGATTTTCACGAAACACTGCAAAAAATCAACAATTTGCCGCCAAGCATTGAGCCAACCGCTACCGGACATATTGTGGAGCAAATTGAAATTATTAAAGATATTTTAGCCAAAGGAATGGCTTATGAAGTAAATGGATCTGTATATTTTGATGTGTTAAAGTACAATGAAACAGAACATTACGGAATTCTTTCAGGCAGAAACATAGAAGATTCCGTTCACAATACACGAGAGTTGGACGGACAATCGGAAAAGAAGAATCCGCAGGATTTTGCGCTTTGGAAAAGAGCGGAAGAAAAACATATTATGCGCTGGCCTTCGCCTTGGGGAGAAGGCTTTCCCGGCTGGCATTTGGAATGTACCGCTATGAGCACAAAATATTTGGGCGAAACATTCGACATTCATGGCGGTGGAATGGACTTAAAATTTCCGCATCACGAATGTGAGATTGCGCAGTCTAAAGTAAAAAACAAGGTAAATCCGGTGAATTATTGGATGCACGCGAATATGCTGATTTTGAACGGACAAAAAATGGCAAAATCAACAGGGAATTATATTTTGCCCAATGAAATTTTTACTGGGGAAAACAAGATTTTAAGCAAGGCTTTTTCGCCAAGTGCCACACGATTTTTTATGATGCAGGCGCATTACCGCAGCGTGTTGGATTTTTCCAATGATGCCTTGGAAGCTGCTGAAAAAGGTTATATGAAACTGATGGAAGCTTTAAATAACCTTGAAAACATTGAATTAGGCTTAGTTTCCTCCATCAATATTGGCGAATGGAAACAACGTTGTTACGATGCAATGAACGATGATTTTAACAGTCCGGTGTTGATTGCCAATTTATTTGAAGCCGTAAAATACGTGAATTTATTGCTTGAAAAAAAGGAAACCATTTCGGCGGCAGATTTTGAAACACTTAAAAATACGATGAACATTTTTGTTTATGATGTTTTGGGTTTGCAAAACAATTCGGAAGAAAATGCCTGCGATAAATTAAATGGCGTTGTTGAAATGCTGATCAAAATGCGTAAAGAGGCGCGTGACAACAGGGATTGGGCACTTTCCGATAAAATACGCGATGAACTCGCTGTGTTGGGAATTCAGCTTAAAGACGGGAAAGAAGGAACCACATTTTCTGTAAATTAATTTGAGTGCAATTACCAAAATATTGGCGATTCCATTTATTTGGCTGGTGCGGTTTTACCAGGCAGCCATTTCGCCATATTTGCCTTCAAGTTGCCGATATTCACCAACCTGTTCGCAATACACCGTGGAAGCCTTAAAAAAGCATGGAATTTTTAAAGGAGGATGGTTATCTTTGAAAAGAATTGCCAGTTGTAATCCTTGGGGCGGTCATGGACACGATCCGGTTCCGTAAAGCCCCCTAACCCCCGAAGGGGGGACAGAGCGTAAAGAAAATGTTCAGGGAATATTTTTAGCGATAGGGTCGGCTGGTGCGATGGCATTAAAAGTTAGAAATTGAAAATTTATAATTTCATTAGAAACAAACTCCCTTTCTCCCGATAGCTATCGGGAGGGAAAAGCCTGTCCCGTCCCGATAGCTATCGGGATTAGTACGGGAGGTTGGGGATAGGAAATAAGTAAACAAATTGTCACCCTGAGCGGAGTCGAAGGGAAACTCATAAACAACAAAACAACTATGATACTGCTACAAATTGATTGGAATCCTTCACCTGAAATTTTTAAAATTGGCTCATTTGCTGTCAGGTACTACAGTTTAATGTTTGTAATTGCCTTTATGTTAGGGTTATTTTTGATGAAAAAGATATTTATCAATGACAAAATTCCTATTGAAAAATTGGATTCATTGTTTATTTACACCATTGTTGCAACGCTTCTGGGCGCAAGAATCGGGCATTTTCTGTTCTATGAACCTGAATTTTTCTTTAAAAAACCTTTGGAAGTCTTGCTTCCTTTCCGTTTCTCGCCAAAATTTGAATTTACCGGTTACGCTGGCCTGGCCAGTCACGGCGCGGCGATCGGGATTATTGCCGCGATGTACTTTTACAGTAAAAATGTGTTGAAAAAACCAATTCTGTTTATTCTGGACAGAATTGTCATCCCTGTTGCCATAGCGGGCGTTTTTATCAGATTGGGAAATTTGATGAATTCTGAAATTATAGGAAAACCTACAAATTCGGATTACGGTTTTATTTTTAGAAAATTGGGGGAAGATTTTCCGCGCCACCCAACACAATTGTATGAAGCATTTGGGTATCTTTTGGTATTTATCCTGCTTTGGTTCGTGTATTGGAAAACCGATAAAATGAAGAAATCAGGCTACCTTTTCGGATTGTTTTTTGCATTGCTTTGGTCGGTTCGGTTTTTTGTTGAATTTTTCAAGGAAAAACAGGTTGAAGGCGGCGAAAATTGGATGTTAGGACTCAATACCGGACAGGTTTTAAGCATTCCGCTAATTTTGATCGGTTTGTATTTTATGTTTCGAAAAACAAAATCTGAAAATAAATAAGGTTAAAGTTCAATAATTCGATGAGTGTATTTGTTGAAAATGAAGTTTTCGAAAAAGAAGATTATTCAACAGTTAAATTGGCAAAAGGAGAATATGACAATTGTACTTTTGCAAATTGTTTGTTTATAAACTCCGACATTTCTAATTGTACTTTTATGGAATGCGAATTTATAGATTGCAATTTCAGCAATAGCGATTTTAAAAACACCTCTTTTAGATCCGTAATTTTCAAAAATTGCAAATTATTGGGACTTCAATTTAACCATTGCAATGCTTTTTTATTAGCACTTCACTTTGAGGAATGTCATTTAAACATCGTTTCTTTTTATAAACTGAAACTCAAAAACACGAAATTCAACAAATGCAAACTTCAGGAAGTTGATTTTACGGAAACCGATTTATCCAATGCATCATTTAACAATTGTGATTTAATCGGATCCGTATTCAAGTCGACAATTTTAGAGAAAGCAGATTTTAGAACGTCCTATAATTACAGCATCGACCCGGAAATAAATCGTATAAAAAAGGCCAAATTTTCTTTGCAGGGCATTGTTGGTTTGTTAGGGAAATATCAGATAGAAGTTGAATAATTTAATAAAAAACGTCGCTATTGCGACGTTTTTTTTTCGTCAACCTGAACTTGTTTACTCATTTCCTTTATTATTTGTTTTTAAGGAACTCGTGAATATTCATTTCAGGTTCTCATAATAATTGGAAATCAGCATGATGTGATTCTGAACCAAATCCAGAATGACGGTCTTCAAAACTTTTTAGGTAACGATTTTAATCTAAATTAACTTTTCTTTTTAATCGATCCTGATCCCACAGATTTTAATTTTTCAATCCCAGGATTTCCGGTGTAAATAACATCGCCTGATCCAACAATTTTCGCGTGAATTTCAGAAACCGCGTGAATATTCACATTGCCCGATCCGGCAATATTTATATGGGAAGCCGTTGCTTTTAGACCATCGCCATTTAAGTTTCCCGAACCTGCAATTTCGCAACGAAGCACTTCAGCATTTCCTGATAATTTTATATTGCCTGATCCCGCAATTTGTGCTTTTAAATTTTTGATGGAAACCGGTAAATCCATTCCGCCGGATCCTGCCAGATTTAAATTTAAATCCGCAGCGTTTAACACATCAGTTGACCTTACATTTCCTGATCCAGCCAACGATATGGCATCTATCATCTCAAAAGGAACCGTAATTAAAATTGTTTTGGTTGCTTTTAATTGATAACCTTTTTTTGGCTGAATTTTTAAATGGCCATTTTCAACTTCCGTTTCAATATATTCCATTAAATTTTCATCGGCAATAATGGAAATAGCGCCTTCTTTTCCTTTGACCAATTTTACGTCAAATGAACCGGCAACACTTATTTTATCGTAATCAGAAACGCTTCTTTTTTCCGTTTTTATATTAGCATTGCCTTTAATATTTTTTGTAAATACTTGCGCGTTAAGGTTAACGCTGACAATTAATAATGTTAAAATGCTGATCAGTGTTTTCATCGTTTTGTTTTTAGTTGTTGTTAAAAGAAATGCTTCCGTAACTCGATTTTATTGAAATTTGCTTGCCTGAATTTGGTGAATTGTAATAACCCTCGTAATATTTTGAAGTGGGTTTTTCAATTTCCTTATTGAAGGTAAAACCAGCTCCGCGTTTAAATCCGGTATAACTTAAGGCTGCCGTAATGTCAAATGATGCATTTGGATGCAATCCAAGTTTTACGTGGGTATAGGACGATTGAATGCTTAATTTTTTCAAATGTTGACCTAATTCTTGAACTTTTAAAGAACCATAATCCAAATTAAATGTGCCGGATTCAAGCAATTTATCAACGGTTAAATTCATATAATCACTTGTTCCAACCATATTTTCGGCATTCCCAATTTTTAGGCTGCCGTAATCGCAGGAATAATTTAAGCGTTCAACTTTTCCGAAAGAGATTTGGGAATAGTCGGCATTTAACTCAATATTCCCTGCTTTTTCAATTCTTAATGTGGAATAATCGGCGTTTACGGTACCGTTTTTCATATAAGAAATAGTGGAATTGTTGGTGTAATCGATATTTATGCTGTTTGAGGCATTTAACAATTCACCAATATTTAATTTACCGTAATCACAATTAATAGTCGCTTTTCCTTCCAGTTTGTTCAGGTTAATTCCGCCGTAATCATTGCTTAAATTTACATTGTTGGTGATGGGCATTTTAATTTGGTAATTGATTTCCATATTCACATTATTTTTGTTTCCCCAAAAATTCCAGGTTGTTGCAGTTTTATCAATCATTGTTTTTGCCGAAACATTGGAGGAATTTGCATTGAATTCAACCGTAATTTCCTCCAAACGCTTTTTAACTTTGTCTTCATCATCGCCGTTGGTCGTAATTTTCACGATGACTTCAATGTGGTTTTCGTTCCAAGTGACAATATCAATATTTCCATATTTGTTTGATACGTTTAAAGTGGCATCTTTGTTTACTTTAAACTCTTTGGTGATCGTTTTGTTTTTGGTGTATTTTCCTTTTTTTTCTGAAGCAAAAATAGCCAACGGAATCAGTAAAAAAAGAAGCAATAGTTTAGCTGAATTTTTCATTATTTTGTATTTTTAATTGTTTAACATCTTCTATTTGAATCAATAAGCTTTGTAAAATTTCAATGCGCTGTTGAAAATTTGAGATCATTGCGTATATAATTCTTTTGTCTTCGGTACTTTCTTTGAGCTCAAAAGTGAGTGTCTCATACTGTTTTTCAAGTTTGTTTAATTGTTGTAATCCGTCATTAATTATTTTTTCAGTATCAGGATTTCTTTCTTTTTCAATGCTTGCAAGTTCCTTTTCAATGGTGGCAACAAAGTAATTTTGGGTTTCGCCCATTTCCGTAGAAACTTTTGCCAGTTCCATTCCCTGTTTTGAAAATGAGGCGCCAAGCCAAATGCCAAAAATTAAAATAACAGATGCCGCAACAGCAATAAAAGGCCACAGCTTCAAAAGAATATTAGGCTTTTTGCCTTTGTTCAATTTTGCTTCAAATCGGTTGAAATGGCCCATATTTGGCTCTTCCACATCAAACTGATTTTCCAATTCTTTAAATATTTTTTCCAGATTATCTTGCATAACTCTCAGATAAAAGTTGTCTTAATTTATTTTTCGCCCTTGAAATGGTCGTTCGTGTATTTTCATAACTAATGTCCATAATCTGGGCAATTTCTTCACAGTCGTACCCTTCAATTAAATTTAAGGTCAAGGCCACTTTATAGTTGCTTTTTAGCGTCGACAGTTTATTTAAAATCCCGCTTACATTCACTTCGGGGTAATCTGCACTGTCATCTTCAACATCCTTTATGGCAACTTTTTCATGCGAAACCGTTTCAAATTTATGATTCTTTCTTAATGCGGTAATGCTGTTGTTGATCACTATTTTTTTCAGCCAGGCGCCAAAAGTTACCTGTTCACTAAAGGAATCCAATTTTGTGAAAGCCGATAAAAACGATTCCTGCATCACATCTTCCGCTTCAAAAGAATCATTTAATATTCTGAAAGCCGTATTATACATCGCTTTATAGTATAGTTTATACATCGTAAATTGGGCTTTGGCATCGCCCTTTTTACATCCTTCTATAAGTTGGTTAATATCTTGATTCGCCACGTTCAAAACTGATTTCTATTAAAAAGACTGCGTTATTTTTAAAGTGTTACACTTTTATTTAAAATTAGGTAAAAATTTGGGTGTTACCCGCCAGCTGGCGGGTCGGGCTTTTCGTTACAATCTTTTTTTGAGGAAAAAACCTCAAAAAAAGGATTTTCACTGCAATCCCTAACACAAATCCTTTAACGCTGCATGGCAAAGTCACCAATTTTTTATTGTGCTGTAAGCACTAAATATTGGTAGCAATATCGTTAATAATAAAAATAGCGTGCCGTAGGTACGCAATAAAACAGATAATATTGTGTACCTACGGCACACAAAAAAACATATTTGAATTATTTTCTACCATTATTTTGTGCCTCTGGCACATTTTTAACCATTTATGCTGGTGCTTTTGCCTTGTTTAACATTCATGCCAATGACCAATATTTACTAAAAATTCTATGAATTGTAATTTATTTAAAATTACTAAAAAAATAATCAGGTTGAAAGGGTTTTTTGGCATAACAATTGGCAATTATTAATGGATAATAGCATTGTTATCTGTATAAATTATTGATAACCAGAAAAATAAATTAATTTTGCATAAATCATTTTTTAAGTCAAGAAATTATTAATGACAAAATGACCCAATAAAATACTATGAGTAAATCGAAATTTTTTAAACTGGACAATCTGTCATTACAACATATGTTAGATGAGGATGCTGATTTGATACCGTTGATGACTCCAGAAGATGAAGAAGAAATTAATAATGAGGACATTCCGTCTGTATTGCCCATATTGCCTTTGCGAAATACGGTGTTGTTTCCGGGTGTTGTAATTCCAATTACCGCCGGGCGCGATAAATCGATTCGTTTGATTGAAGAAGCCTATAAAGGAAACAAAATCATTGGCGTTGTTGCGCAAAAAGACGAAAGCATTGAAGACCCAACCACCAACGATATTTATAAAGTGGGAACTGTTGCGCGTATTTTACGAATGTTGAAAATGCCCGACGGAAACACAACGGTCATTATTCAAGGCAAAAAGCGTTTTGAAATTGACAGCTTTGTGCAGGAAAAACCTTATATGCAGGCAACCACCAAAGAGCGCATTGAAGATCGTTCCGAAGAAAAAGAGCCTGAATTTGAAGCTATTATTGACTCCATCAAGGAAATGGCAATTCGCATCATTAAAGAAAATCCGAATTTGCCTTCAGAAGCCACCTTTGCCATAAAAAATATTGAAAGCAATCCGTTTTTAATCAACTTTGTTTCATCCAATATGAATTTGAAAGTAGAGGAGAAGCAAGAATTATTGCAATCCGATAACTTGAAAGAAAGGGCATTGCTGACCTTAAAAAAGATGGATGTTGAATTGCAGCGATTGGCTTTGCGCAATGATATTCAGTCGAAAACACGTTCTGATATGGATCAGCAACAACGTGAATATTATTTAAATCAGCAGTTAAAAACCATTCAGGAAGAATTGGGCGGCGTTTCGTACGATGAAGAATTGGAAGAAATGCGCGAAAGGGCGAAAGCGAAGAAATGGAACGATGAAGTAAAAGAAGCTTTTGAGAAAGAATTGGGACGTTTGCAACGTATGAATCCGCAAGTGGCGGAATATTCTGTGCAACGCAATTATTTGGATCTGCTGTTGGACTTGCCTTGGAATGAATTTTCTGAAGATAAATTCGATTTAAAACGGGCGCAAAGAATATTGGACCGGGATCATTTCGGATTGGAAAAAGTGAAAGAACGTATTATTGAACATTTGGCAGTCCTAAAATTGAGAGGTGATATGAAATCGCCTATCATTTGTTTGTACGGTCCTCCGGGTGTTGGTAAAACTTCTTTGGGAAAATCCGTTGCTGAAGCGCTTGGAAGAAAATATGTTCGTATGTCTTTGGGCGGTTTACGCGATGAAGCAGAAATTAGAGGCCACAGAAAAACATATATTGGCGCTATGCCGGGCCGTATCATTAAAGATATGAAAAAGGCGGGCACTTCAAATCCGGTTTTTGTGCTGGATGAAATCGATAAAATGGGTTCGTCAAGCCATAACGGTGATCCGTCTTCGGCGATGTTGGAAGTCTTGGATCCTGAACAAAATACGGCATTTTACGACAATTATTTGGAGTTGGATTACGATCTTTCCAAAGTGTTGTTTATTGCCACAGCAAACAGCTTGTCGACCATTCCTTGGGCTTTGCGCGACCGAATGGAAATTATCAATGTTTCGGGCTATACGACCGAAGAAAAAATGGAAATTGCCAAACGCCATTTGTTGCCGAAACAATTAAAAGAACACGGATTGACAAGCGTGCATTTACAAATTGGCAAGAAACAATTAGAAAAAATAGTGGAAGCTTATACCCGTGAATCGGGTGTAAGGGGATTGGAAAAGCAAATCGCCAAAGTTGTACGGTATGCGGCGAAATCCATCGCTATGGAAGAAGAATATGTGGTAAAAATTACCACAGAAATTATTGAAAAAGTATTGGGGCCTTCTCATTTGGAGCGCAGTAAATATGAAAGCAACGATATTGCGGGTGTTGTAACCGGATTGGCTTGGACCAGTGTAGGAGGTGATATTTTATTTATTGAATCCATTATTTCCAAAGGAAAAGGACTTACCATTACCGGAATGTTGGGTGATGTTATGAAAGAATCGGCAACCATTGCGATGGAATATATCAAGGCAAATGCAAGTGATTTTGGGATTGATCCTAAATTGCTAGATGAATATAAAATTCATATTCACGTGCCGGAAGGCGCCACGCCAAAAGACGGTCCGAGTGCCGGAGTTTCTTTGCTGACTTCCATTGTTTCCGTGTTTACGCAGCGTAAAGTGAAGGCGAATTTGGCGATGACCGGTGAAATTACCTTACGCGGAAAAGTGTTGCCTGTTGGCGGAATCAAAGAAAAAATATTGGCGGCAAAACGTGCCAATATCAAAGAAATTGTGCTTTGTATAGAAAACAAAAAAGATATTGAGGAAATTAAGGAATCGTATTTAAAAGGCTTGAAATTTCATTACGTAAACACGATGAAAGAAGTGATCGACATTGCGTTGACCAACGAGAAAGTTAAGAATGCAAAAGATTTAAAGATCACACCAATCGTTAAACCAACCACCTAAATTTTTACAAATGATACTATCAAAAAAAGGCTGCCATAAATTTATGACAGCCTTTTTTTATACATTCCTGACATCTAGAATGTGCCCGTTTTTTAATTCGCCTTCAAAATCCAAATCATATATTTTTTTGGCAACTTGTTCCGGTGAAAATAAATCGCCGTGTTCATAGAAATCGATGAACCGTTGCACGGATTTAAAGTTTTCTTTTGGGGTGTTTCTAATTTTTTCCTGCATATCGGTAGCAACAATTCCGGGATAGATGGAAACGATGGAAACGCCGTTTGACAAATCTTTTTGTTCTTTTGAAACCACCTTGGTCATCATATCCAATCCGGATTTTGAAGCGCAATACATTACCCAGCTTTCATACGGATTTATGGCGGCGCCCGATGAAATATTAAAAATTTGCTTTTTACAGTTCCAGTCTTTCGATAATTTTATAAAAAGGGAGCTTAAAATTAATGGTGCAGATAAATTTACCTGAATGGTATGGTTTATTTCAGACGGGGTCAGATTTTCAATCGTATTGACGGTTCCCAATTCGCCTGCATTGTTGATAAGTGTCAACTGTTTTGTATTATTTTTGTCGAGATGCGAGAAAATTTCATCCAAGGTACTTTCTATGGTTTCACTTTTGCTCAAATCGCATTGGTATTGCTCTTCAAAATACAATTTCTTTGCCTTGCTTCTTGAAATTGAAATGACCCTGTAGCCATTTTTGTGATATTCTTTTGCCAATGCAAGTCCCAAACCCTTGCTACCGCCTGTAATGATAAGTATTTTTTCCATGTTACCAATTTGAAATACCAATTTAGCAAATTTTCAGAAGAGCGTTGGCTATTTGTCTAATTTTTTCGCTTCATTCCAAAATACGTCCATTTCGGCAAGCGACATATCGTGAAGTGATTTGTTCATTTTTTTGGCTTCACTTTCTAAAAACTGAAAGCGGCTGATAAATTTTTTATTGGTGCGTTCAAGTGCATTTTCCGGATTTACTTTGATAAATCGCGCATAATTAATCAGCGAAAACAGTACATCTCCAAATTCGGATTCTATGGCGTCTGTATTTCCTTTAACAAGTTCGGCATTTAATTCATTCATTTCTTCCTGAACTTTTTCCCAAACTTGTTCGGGTTTTTCCCAGTCAAATCCAACGCCCGCAACTTTTTCCTGAATTCTGCTGGCTTTTACCATCGCGGGAAGCGCTTTCGGAACGCCTTCCAAAACAGAAGTTTTTCCTTCTTTCAGCTTTAGGTTTTCCCAGTTTTGTTTTACTTCTTCTTCGTCTTTTACCACCACGTCGCCATAAATGTGCGGATGGCGGTGAATCAGTTTTTCTGAAATTGAATTGGCAACATCTGCAATGTCAAAATCACCTGTTTCAGAACCAATTTTAGCATAAAAAACCAAATGAAGCAATAAATCGCCGAGTTCTTTTTTAATTTCGGGAGGGTCATTGTCCAGAATGGCATCACCCAATTCGTAAGTTTCCTCAATGGTCAGATGCCGAAGCGATTCGAAGGTTTGTTTTTTATCCCACGGGCATTTTAAGCGCAACTCATCCATAATGTCCAATAATCGGCCAAATGCTTGAAGTTGTTGTTCCCGGGTATTCATCATTTAAGCTTGTTCGGTTGTTTCTTCTTCCACTTCTTTTATGGAAGCGAAATCGAAGTTTTTTGAAGCCAATAAATTATACCACTGCACAATTTTTTTGATGTTTGAAGTATAAACGCGTTCTTCATCAAAATTTGGCAATACTTCCCTAAAAAAAGATGTTAAGGCTTTATCGTTTTCTTTGTGGCTCAACGCTTCTTTTCCGTTTTCTTTCTCTCCAATTGATTTTAAAACTATGCGAAGCGGAATTTCTTCTTCATAAGTGTAAATGGCAATTTCATTTAAAGCACTAATATTGTGTGTTACGGTGATGGGAATTCTTTTTGAGTCGATTAATGATTCCACGATGATTCCTCCTTTAGATTGTGCTTTAATCTCATACAATCCTGGTTTTCCGTTGATGGCTACAATGTCTTTTAATTCCATTTATTTTTTAACTGTTTAATTGTTTAATTGTTTAACTGTTTAATTGTTTAATCGATTATTTGTTTCGTCATTGCGAAGTTTTTTGGAAAAAAAACTGTGGCAATCTGTTTATTCTTTTAATGAACTTAACCTTTTACCTTTTTTTTGCGGTATAAAATTTCATTTTGTAATCGGTGCTTACAAGGCCTTTTGAAATATTTTCTAATTTCTTTTTTATCAGTCGTTTTGTGAGAGAGGCGATTTTATCAATAAATAAAACACCTTCAATATGATCGTATTCGTGTTGAATCACTCTTGCAGCCATCCCGTCAATCACTTCAATATGTTTTTCAAAATTTTCATCGAAATATTCAAGGGTAATTTTTTCATGTCTGAAAACATCTTCAGTAATGCTTGGAATGCTTAAACATCCTTCATTAAAAGCCCATTCATCGCCTTCTTCTTTAAGAATTTTGGCATTGATAAATACTTTTTTGAAATTTGTTAAATATTCGGACTCTTTTTCATTTAAATCCTCATCATCCCCAAAAGGCGAAGTATCCACAATAAAAAGCCTGATTGCTTGGCCTATTTGCGGTGCCGCCAATCCAACACCACGTGCGTTAATCATAGTTTCTTTCATATTTTCTATAAGTTCTCCCAAATTTGGGAAATCTTTGTCAATATCAACGCCCATTTTTCTCAAAACAGGATCGCCATAAGCAATAATAGGTAAAATCATACTCTTTTTTTGGTTCGCAAAAATACAAAAGATTTAAGGAATAATAAAATCTTTAGTGTTCACTATTTCTGATAAAGATAAGACTGCAATATGATGGTTGCACTAATTTCATCAACCAAAGCTTTATTTTGGCGTTGCTTTTTCTTCAAGCCACTGTCAATCATAGCTTGAAAAGCCATTTTTGAAGTAAACCGTTCATCGACCCTTTTTATGGGAATTTTAGGGAAAGTCTGGCTTAATTTTTCGACAAATGGTTTTATAAATTGCTCGCTTTCGCTTTCGGTATTGTTCATCTGTTTGGGTTCGCCCACCAAAAACAACTCGACTTTTTCTTTTTGTAAATACGCGGTCAAAAACGAAAAAATATTTTTTGTTTCCACAGTGGTCAAGCCAGAAGCAATAATTTGCAACTCGTCCGTGATGGCAATTCCCGTTCTTTTTTCACCGTAATCTAAAGCTAAAATTCGCGCCAAAATGTTAACATAATTTATAAAGTTGTGCAAATTTAGGTATTTTGGACGGTAATTTTTTTTTAAAGCAATATATTTGTGCCAAACAGAAATATTAAGGAATGAACGCACTTAAAGAAATTATAGCGCAAGCTTGGGAAAACAGGGAATTGTTAAAAGAAGAAATTACCCAAAACGCCATTCGCGAAGTTGTTGATTTGTTAGACAAAGGCGCTTTACGCGTTGCAGAACCAACTGAAAATGGATGGCTGGTAAATGAATGGATAAAAAAAGCGGTGGTGTTGTATTTTCCGATTCAGAAAATGGAAACTTTTGAAGTGGGAATTTTTGAATATCACGATAAAATACCTTTAAAAAAAGGTTATAAAGAAAAGGGAATTCGCGTGGTGCCGCATGCAGTTGCACGTTACGGATCCTACATTTCTGCAGGAACTATTTTAATGCCAAGTTACGTAAATATTGGCGCTTATATAGATGAAGGCACTATGGTAGATACTTGGGCAACCGTTGGAAGTTGTGCGCAAATTGGCAAAAATGTGCATTTAAGCGGCGGCGTTGGCATTGGCGGCGTGCTGGAACCATTACAGGCTGCTCCAGTAATTATAGAAGACAATGTTTTTGTGGGTTCACGCTGTATTGTGGTAGAAGGAATTCGCGTGGAAAAAGAAGCTGTTTTAGGTGCCAATGTGGTGCTTACAGGTTCCACAAAAATAATTGATGTTACGGGAAGCGAGCCTAAAATAATTAAAGGTTATATTCCTGCTCGTTCCGTTGTGATTCCTGGCAGTTATACCAAAAAATTCCCTGCAGGTGATTATCAGGTTCCTTGTGCGTTAATTATTGGACAACGCAAAGAAAGCACCGACAAAAAAACCTCTTTGAATGATGCGCTTCGTGAAAATGATGTGGCGGTATAAGTCAAAAAAATATTATTAAATAAAAAGTGTCGCTGTCTAGCGGCATTTTTTGGTTTTAAAGTAGCATAATTTAATATTATTATTCAAAATAAACAGATTTTAGGAATGCTAAATTAAAAAGGATTATTTTTGTCATTGAAGCAGCTGTAAATTTTAAAGACATTTATATAAACAAAATTACTGCGACATACTATATGTTGGTAGCAATGTTTTAGGATAAGAATTATGAAGACAAAAGAGTTTAATGAAATATTTGATGAAGTTATAAGTAATTATCATATCATTGATGACGTAAATCAAGCCTTTAAAAATCCATATGATAAAAATTCATTTGAACATTTAATATATCGGAAATGTTGGATTGATACAGTTCAATGGCATTATGAGGACATTATACGTTTACCAAACATAGATCCATTAGAAGCTATTACATTAAAAAGGAAAATTGATGCTTCCAATCAAGACAGAACAGATACGGTTGAATTTATTGATAGCTATTTCTTAAATAAATATAAAGACGTTTCAGTAAAAGAAGATGCAAGAGTCAATACTGAAACACCTGCATGGGCAATTGACAGACTTTCTATTTTAGCGCTTAAAATTTATCATATGAATGAAGAAGCAATCCGTGAAGATGCTTCTTATGACCACAGAGCTAAGTGTAAAATAAAAAGAGACATCCTTTTGGAACAAAGAGTCGATTTAACTTTGGCTATTGACCAGCTTATAGCAGATATAGAAAATGGCACTAAATTTATGAAAGTGTATAAACAAATGAAAATGTATAATGATGAGGACACGAACCCAATGCTTTATAAGAAATAATTATTGAGTGATTTTCATTCAGAAGCTTAATGTATAATTATTTTAAATGTATTAGAAATATTATTAATGAAAATACTGGTAATTCAACAAAAAATGATTGGAGATGTACTTACAAGTTCAATTATTTGTGAAAATTTAAAAAAATATTTTCCAGAATCAACAGTAGATTATGTTATTAATTCACATACGCTGCCAGTTGTAAAAAACAATCCAACTATTGATAATTTTATCTTTTTCAGCCCTGAGTATCGGCAAAGTAAACGTGCGTTTTTAGCGTTTCTGATAGATATTAAACATCAAAAATACGACATAGTCATTGATGCATATGGAAAATTAGAAAGCTTGTTAATGTCACTTTTTTCTTTTAGTAAAACTAAAATATCCTATAAAAAATGGTATACACAGTTTTTGTATTCTAAGACTATTGAAAGAGGTAAAATACGTAAATATGGTTTTGCTATTGATGATAGACTGGAATTGTTAAAATCTATTTTGCCAATCGATGCAAATCCAATCGTCACACCAAAAATTTATTTATTAGAGGAAGAGATTAAAAAAGGAAAATTTTTTTTAGAAGAAAATAAGATTACTGTTGCTGAAAAAATTGTTATGATTAGTATACTGGGAAGTAGTGAAAATAAAACACTTCCATTACCATTTATGGCTGAAGTAATAAATAATATTGCAGAAAGTAAGATTGATATTATCCTCTTTAATTATATGCCATCACAGCTCAAGGAAGCTGAAGAACTTTTGCATCTATGTTCTGAATTCGCGAGAAAAAAAATCAGATTTGATGTTTATGCAAAATCCTTGCGAGATTTTATAGTTTTATTGTCTTTTTGCGAAGCTCTTATCGGAAATGAAGGAGGAACCGTAAATATGGCAAAAGCTATAGGCATACCAACGTACAGTATTTTCGCACCCCAAATTTCAAAAGATAATTGGGATCTTTTTAGTTCAGAAAATAATATATCGGTGCACTTAAAAGATTTTAGGCCCGATTTATTTGCTGATAATCTAGCAGAAAAAAAGAGAAAGAAAAAGAGTCTCTTATTGTATCAAAAATTTGAACCCGATTTTATTAAAAAATCATTAGATAAGTTCTTAATACATTTAAAACTACTAAATTAAAAATAAAATTACTTTTATCAATAGAATTCTTCGAGGTTCTGTATCGTGTGTAAATTATGAAAAATTGAATTTATCTAGAAATATTATAATTAAATTGAAATGAAGATTACTATTATAGCTATGGACAATCTTGGGTATAATGATTTTATACCTGAAGAATTAAAAAAAAAGAATATTGAAGTTACTTACATTAAACTTTATAACAACCGTTATAAATATCCAAACATTTTATATAAAGCACTTAACTTTTTTTTGAAATTTTTTTTTAATTATAATTTGAAAAGAGTCCATATTGGAAAACATCTAATTCAAAGATTGGAAAAATTGGAGATTCAAGATCATATTTTGGTAATAAGAGCTGATTTATTAAATATATCAACTGTTATTAAAATTAAAAAATACACAAAAAATATTTTAGCAAATTTTAATGACCATACAGAGAAATTTCCCCGAATAAAAAAAGTAGCTCCTTATTTTGATAAAGTTTTTTCTTTTCAAAAAAACGATGTTGATAGGTATGGGTTTAACTTTCTAACTAATTACAGTTATATTAAAGAACCATATATAAAAGATTCAAACACAGAAATTAAATGGCAAGTGTTTAATGTGAGTAGACTTGATAGCAGAGTTGATATTTTAGAGAAAATTTCAAAATCATTAAATCAATTAAAGATACCTAATAGAATTATTGTAGTAGGAAGCAATAAATTTAGAAAAAATAAAATTCATAATTTAGAACATACGACTTTGTATATGCCTGTTGAAGAAGTACAATCTTTAATAATGAAATCTAATGTAATGTTGGACGTCGTTCGCAGAAATGATCAGTCTGGATTATCCTTCAGAGTTTTTGAAAGTATGATGTATAGAAAAAAATTAATAACAAGTAATGCAGATATTTTAAATTATGATTTTTACAATCCAAATAATATT
This sequence comes from Lutibacter sp., assembly GCA_030683995.1. GTDB lineage: Bacteria > Bacteroidota > Bacteroidia > Flavobacteriales > Flavobacteriaceae > Lutibacter. The sequence continues at coordinate 37,621 of JAUXPH010000040.1, read as the reverse complement.
TTAGTTGTTAATAAAGAAGTGTCAAACATAACAAAAGAATTTTTTGAAACGGAATATCAGGACATAAATAAAGATATATATAACAAATATACTTTAAAGAGTTGGGTGGAAAAAGTATTTGATTTATAAAATAAACCTACCTAGCTTACTATAAATCATAAAAAAATAAAGTGAATTGATTTTCTGCCAATTATGGTAAAAAAGCTTAAAATATACGAATATAGATTTGATTAAAATTTTTTTGGCAAAAATGATTTTGATTAAAAAGTTAAATTAAAAGATACTTTAATAATGAAATCTGAGATTTATTTATCATTGGAATTTCTAAGAAACAAACAGGTAATTTTATACCCAACCGATACGGTTTGGGGGATTGGCTGTGACGCTACTTCAGAAGAAGCGGTTGCCAAAATTTTTGAAATCAAACAACGCTCAGAAAGCAAGAGTTTGGTTATTTTGGTGGACAGTTTGGAAATGCTTAAAAAATACATTCCCAAAGTATCTGATGCAGTTTTAGCATTGCTTTCGAAAACAACAAACCCAACAACCATTATTTACGACAATCCGGTTGGCCTGGCTAAAAACGTGGTGGCGGCGGACAATACAGTGGCAATCAGGATTGTTCAAAATAAGTTTTGCAGACTGTTAATCAATCAATTCGGGAAACCAATTGTATCAACTTCGGCAAATATAAGCGGCAACCCAACGCCAAAAAGTTTTGCAGAAATTGAACCGTCCATTTTGGATAGCGTTGACTATGTTGTAAATTTGCAGCGCGAGGAAGTGAATGAAAAATCTTCTACTATTTTGAAGGTTGATGAAAAAGGTACAATAACAGTGCTTCGCAACTAAAAAATGACTAAAAAAAATCGATATACCGACGCTTTAAATCATCCAATTTTTGAATATATTTCTCAGGCTTCAGCTGATTTGGGATTGGAAACCTACGTCATCGGCGGTTTTGTGCGCGATTACTTTTTAAAAAGAAACAAGCAGCAAGATATTGACATTGTGGCCGTTGGAAGCGGTATTGAACTGGCGCAGGCGGTTGCCAAATTATTGCCCAACAAACCCAAAGTGCAGATTTTTAAAACCTACGGAACGGCGATGTTAAGGTATAAAGATGTTGAAGTTGAATTTGTGGGCGCCCGCAAAGAATCTTACAATGAAGAGAGCCGGAATCCGGTTGTGGAAGACGGAACGCTTGAAGACGACCAAAACCGTCGCGATTTTACCATAAATGCCTTGGCGTTGAGTTTAAACAAAGCTGATTTTGGCAACTTGTTGGATCCTTTTAGCGGATTGCAAGATTTGGAATCCAAAATTATCAGAACTCCTTTAAGTCCGGATATTACTTATTCTGACGATCCTTTGCGTATGATGCGCGCCATCCGTTTTGCCGCACAGTTGAATTTTACCATTGAAAAAAAATCTTTTGACGCCATTGCCAAAAATGCCGAGCGATTGGATATTATTACGCGAGAGAGAATTGTGGAAGAACTCAACAAAATAATGAGTTCGCCGGTACCTTCTGTCGGATTTATTTTATTGCACAAAGCACAATTATTAAGCCGTTTCTTGCCTGAACTGACCAATTTGGAAGGCGTAGAGGATGTGGATGGACAAAAACACAAGGACAATTTTTACCACACGTTGGAAGTGTTGGACAATATTTCTAAAAACACCGATAATTTATGGTTGCGCTGGGCCGCTTTGTTGCACGATATAGGAAAAGCACCCACCAAAAAATTCCATAAAACATTGGGCTGGACTTTCCATGGGCACGAATACGTGGGATCAAAAATGGTGTACAAACTTTTTAAACGCCTAAAAATGCCGATGAACGAAAAAATGAAATTTGTGCAAAAAATGGTGTTGTTAAGTTCCCGTCCGATTGTGCTCGCAACCGAAGTTACCGATTCTGCCGTGCGTCGTTTGGTTTTTGATGCCAGTGATGACATTGAAAGCTTGATGACTTTGTGTGAAGCGGATATTACGACTAAAAATCCGTTGAAATTTAAAAAATACCACCAAAATTTTGAATTGGTGCGCCAAAAAATAAAGGAAGTGGAAGAACGCGACCACGTGCGCAATTTCCAGCCTCCAATCTCCGGAGAATTGATTATGAAAACCTTTAATTTAAAACCTTGCCGTGAAATCGGCGTTTTAAAAGAAGCGATCAAAGAAGCTATTTTAGAAGGCGAAATTGCCAATGATTATCAGGAAGCCTACGATTTTATGTTGAAAAAAGGAGGAAAGATGGGACTTGTAAAAAGTTAGCAGTATTCAGTTTCAGTTGGCAGCATTAATCTATCAATTATAAATTTAAAATACAAGATTAAACGCATAAACAAATCAACAATTACACGATTCAACGTTTAAACAATTCAACAACTCAACAATTATCAAAGCGTTTGCATTTCCACCAACTTGGTATAAACGCCATTTTTGGCGATGAGTTCCTCGTGGTTTCCTTGCTCTATGATTTTTCCTTTCAGCAATACCACAATAATATCCGCTTTTTGAACCGTTGAAAGTCGGTGCGCAATCACCACCGAAGTTCTGTTTTTCATCATTTTTTCCAGCGCATCCTGCACCAAACGTTCGCTTTCTGTGTCTAAAGCAGATGTGGCTTCATCCAAAATCATAATTGGCGGATTTTTAAGCACGGCACGCGCAATGCTCAACCGCTGTTTTTGTCCGCCCGAGAGCTTGTTTCCGCTGTCGCCAATATTGGAATCGTAGCCATTTGGCATTTCGTCAATAAATTCGTGAGCATTCGCAATTTTGGCGGCATCCATAATTTCCGCTTCCGTTTTATTTTCGATGCCCAATAATATATTGTTTTTGATGCTGTCGTTAAACAAAATAGAATCCTGGGAAACAAGGCCTTGCAAACTTCGCAATGATTTTTTTGTGATATCGCGAATGTCGATGCCGTCAATTTTAATGCTGCCTTCATTGACATCATAAAAACGCGTCAATAAATTAGCGATGGTCGATTTTCCGCTTCCCGATTGTCCAACGAAAGCCACTGTTTTTCCTTTGGGAATTTCCAACGAGAAATCTTTAAGCACATATTCATCTTCATATTTAAATGAAATATTTTCAATGCTGATGGCCGAATTAAAGCCTTCTTTTACCAACGCATTTGGCTTGTCGGCCAAAGGCGAAGTAGTATGTAAAATTTCCAGCACGCGTTCCGCAGCGGCATCGCCTTTTTTAACGCTATAAGCCGCTTTTGAAATGGCTTTTGCCGGTGTTAAAATATTGTAAGCCAATGTCATAAATACAATAAAAGCATCAGGTTTCAAAGTTTTTGACACCAAAACCAAAGAGCCTCCATACCAAAGTAATACGGCAATAACGCCGATTCCCAAAAATTCGCTCAAGGGCGAAGCTAAATTTTGTCTGTTCAGCAACGAATTGGAAAATCTGTAAAATCGGGAAGTGGATTCCCTGAATTTCGAATTGAAATAACCTTCGGCATTAAATCCTTTGATGACCCTTAATCCGCCCAACGTTTCTTCTAAAATCGATAAAAATAAACCCTGCTCTTTTTGAACTTTATCTGATTGTCTTTTTAATTTTTTTCCTACCAATGAAATAACGATTCCCGCAATCGGAATAAAAATGAAAACAAATAAAGTCAATTGCGGACTTAAAGCCAGCATGGCAAAAATGGTAAATATAATCGTTAATGGCTCACGTACAATCAATTCTAAGATTGATAAAAATGAATGTTGGATTTCCAAGACGTCCGTTGAAATTCTCGCAATTATATCGCCTTTTCTTTTTTCTGAAAAATAGGCGAGCGGCAAATCGACAGTTTTTTCATACAAATCATTTCTCACATCCTTTAAAACTCCATTTCTTAAAAAGGTGATAAAGTACATCGCCAAATAGCCAAAGATATTTTTCAGCAAAAAAGTGCATATGACAATCACAATCATAAACAGCAAAGCCTTCATTTCACCTTCTGTATTTACTTTAACGGTAATGAAGTAGTTGATGGAATTTTCAATGTAGTCGCCCAGTTTTGAAATGCTTTCATACGAAGGTTTTACGGTGATGGGTTCCGCAGTTTTAAACAGTACTTTAAGCATTGGCATCAGAGAAACGAACGCCAATGTTCCAAACAAAGCATAAAAAATATTGCTGACAATGTTTAAAACACCATATATTTTATAAGGTTTGGCGTAAACCAATATTTGCTTGAAGTACTTCATTAATTTTATATTGTTTTTATCCTATCTCCCCGCTCTTTCCCTCCCAATAGCTATCGGGAGAAAGGGAGCTTGATTTGTTGCTTGAAAAGAAATTGAAACTGAAACTTCTGACTTCTGTCTTCCGTCTTCGGACTATATTTAACTCAACTTTAGCTCGGCAATAATGCGTCGAATTTTGGCATTCAGTTCAATTTCAACTTTTTTTGCGTTTTCAATGACATCCAATTTTCCTTTCACACTGAAATAGAATTTAATTTTTGGTTCTGTTCCGCTTGGTCTTGAGGCTATTTTTGTGCCGTCTTCCGTATGATAAATCAACACATTGGATTTAGGAATGTCGATATTTTCAACTTCTCCGGTCAGTAAATTTTTTCTGGTTGAAGCCTGATAATCAAATAAATAATTAACTTTTGAACCATCTATTACTGTAAAAGGATTTTCGCGCAAATCAACCATCATTTGTTTAATCTGGTCGGCGCCGTCCATTCCTTTTTTAACAATGGAGATTAAATTTTCTTTATAAAAATGATTGTCGGCATAAATTTGCAGCAATTCCCGGTACATAGAACTTCCGTTTACTTTAGCGTTTGCGGCAATCTCACAGGCCAAAAGAGTAGCGGTAGTTGCATCTTTATCGCGCACAAAATCGCCAATCATATAACCGAAACTTTCCTCGCCTCCGCCAATAAATTCTTGTTTGCCTTCGGCCTCACGAACCATTTTGGCAATCCATTTAAATCCTGTCAGTCCAACTTTGGTTTCAACGCCGTATCTGGCGGCAATCTCGTTCACCAAATTGGTGGAAACAATGGTGGAACCCACAAATTGATTGCCGTTTAATTTACCTGCTTCTTTCCATTTTTTGATTAAAAAATCGGTCATCAAACACATGGTCTGATTTCCGTTTAACAAAGTCATTTTTCCATCTAAATCTCTAACGGCAATGCCCAATCGGTCACCATCAGGATCGGTTCCTATTACGATGTCTGCGTGAATTTTTTCGGCCAAATCTGTGGCCATTTTCAAGGCATCCGGTTCTTCGGGATTTGGAGATTTAACCGTTGGGAAATTTCCGTTTGGGATACGTTGTTCTTCCACAATATGAACATCGGTATAGCCGGCTTTATTAAATGTTTCCGGTATGGAAGTAATGGAAGTTCCGTGGATGGAAGTGAAAACTATCTTTAGATTCTCTTTCCCTTTTGTGTTGAAGGTGCCGTTTTTAACAGAGGCATTTATAAAAGCTTCATCGACTTCTTTGCCGATAGTTTCGATTAAATTTTCATTGGCTTTAAAGTTAATTTGGGAAAAATCCAAACGGTTCACTTCAGCAATTATATCATTGTCCTGCGGCGGAACTATTTGTCCGCCATCATTCCAATACACTTTATACCCATTATATTCTGGCGGATTGTGGGAAGCAGTTAATACTATTCCTGCATCGCATCCCAAATGTCTTACGGCAAAAGAAAGTTCTGGGGTAGGACGCAAATCTTCAAATAAGTACACTTTAATGTTGTTTGCGGAAAAAACATCGGCCACAATTTTTGCAAATTCCTTGCTGTTATGTCGGCAATCATAAGCAATTACGGCTTTCAAAGGTTTATTTTGAAAAGTTTTGTTCAGGTAATTTGACAAACCTTGGGTTGCCCTGCCTAACGTATATTTATTGACTCTATTGGTTCCGGCGCCCATAATGCCACGCATTCCGCCAGTCCCAAATTCTAAATCCTGATAAAAATGCTCTGTCAATTGTGTTGGATTTCCTGCAATTAATTGTTGCACTTCCTCCTGAGTATTTTTGTCAAAAGTATCGGTCAGCCAAAGTTGGGCTTTGTTTAAGATTTCAGTCATGTGGTAAGATTTTAATAGTGCAAAAATAGTTCAATTATGTTAAAAAAGATCAACTGTTGATTTTATCTGAGATGGTGTAACGTTTTGAGTCTGATTTCGTGCGCAAAATAAGTTCGCCTAAAAACCCGGCCAAAAATAGTTGTGTACCAATAATCATAGCCACTATCGCCAAATAAAATTGGGGTTTGGCAGTAATCAAACGGCCAGTCGGATTAAAAAAGAGTTTGTCAATACCCAAGTAAAAGGCAAAACAAAATCCGATGAAAAAGGTGAGTGTTCCCAACAATCCGAACAAATGCATAGGCCTTTTTCCGAATTTCGACAGGAACCAAATGGTAATTAAGTCCAGAAACCCGTTGATGAAACGTTCCATACCAAATTTGGTTACGCCATATTTTCTGGCTTGGTGGGCCACCACTTTTTCGGTAATTTTATTAAATCCCGCATTTTTGGCCAACACCGGAATGTAACGGTGCATTTCGCCGTTCACATCAATATTTTTGATCACTTCATTTTTGTAAGCTTTCAATCCGCAATTAAAATCGTGCAATTTCAAGCCCGAAGTTTTTCTTGCGGCGGCGTTGAATAATTTTGAGGGAATATTTTTTCTGATTTTTGAATCGAAACGTTTTTTCTTCCAGCCAGAAACCAAGTCGAAATCCCCGCTTTTTATCAAATTATAAAGTTCTGGAATTTCATCCGGACTGTCCTGCAAATCGGCGTCCATAGTGATTACAACATCACCGGTCACAACTTTAAATCCGGCATTTAAGGCTTGGGATTTTCCGTAATTTTTTTGAAATCGAATGCCTTTTACATTTGGGTTTTTTTCGGATAACGACTTGATCACCTTCCAGGAATTGTCGGTGCTGCCGTCATCAATAAAAAGCAATTCATAAGAATAACGATTGGATTGCATCACTTTTACAATCCAATCGAGTAATTCATTTAAAGATTCATCTTCATTAAGCAGCGGAATGACTATGGATATATCCATTTATAATGTTGATTTTATTAAATACTGGTGATTTCTTCGTCGGTTTTTTTCATAATTAATCCGCCAATCAGAGAAATGATAAATCCAAGAAATAAGCTCCCAATAATGATAATCGCTGAGTTAATCATAGGACCTGACATTTTTTTAGTCATTTCCAAGGATGCTTCCAATTGCTCATCAGAAAAGTTCGGATACATTTCTATCATTTTTTGTTGTTGCACTTCCAACATTCTTGCAAAGTATTCAGGCTCAATAAAAGTGACAAAAATTAAATTATAAGCAACGAGAATTAATCCTGAGATGAGCGCAATGCCCAATCCGGTTTTTAACGCTTCGGACAATGATAAAAATCCATTGTTGATTTCTTTAATTTTCTTGATGCCTAAAATGATGACTGCCACGGTAATCATTGTACTGATAACACCTACAGACCAATGAGGTTCGTACGTTTTTCCCATTGCATATAAGGCAACACTGATTAAAATAGATGCAAATCCTAACATTAAACCGTAGTTTAACATAATTTGTTTTGGCGCGATTTCTTGATTTTCCATAATAATTGAATGATTTTTGGTTGAACAAATATACTAAATACCTTATTACCATTGGCGGTTAAATTTTAACAATTATGGTAAATTTTTATTAAGTTATTAGTAAACACTCATTTAGTTTTGTTACAATAAAATTTGAAAAAAATAGTGGTAAAATTAAAAAAATGATTGTAAATTCGCGCCGGGCAAGTCCTGCACAACCAGCTCCCTTTGAACCCTCCAGGGCGGGAACGCAGCAAAGGTATTAGGTTGTAGCGGTGTGATGTAGGTCGCTTGCCCTTTTTTTTCTCTTTAAATCCTTTTTTGAAGGACTTTTTAAATCTCCATAAATACCTTACTTTTGATTTCTAATGATGGATTGCAATTTTTGGCTGAATGCTGATTGGCACTATATTTTGCGTTAGGGATAGCAGTATAAATCCCGGATTTGTGAGCTTGTACAGCAATATGTTCAACAGATTGCCGCGCTGCGCTCGCAAAGACGGATTGAAGCGCATAGCCCGACCCGCCAGCTGGCGGGTAACGCCCAACTATTTAATATTTTAATTTTTCAATGAGAAATAAAGTCGTTTTAATTACAGGAGGATCTTCAGGAATAGGAAAATCTGTCGGTGAATTTTTAATACAAAAAGGATTCATCGTTTACGGAACCAGCAGAAATCCGGATATCATCACCGATCACCCTTTTAGCTTAATTGCTTTGGATGTTAATGATAAGGAAACCATTCTGAAAGCTGTTAATGACATCATTGCTGCGGAAGGTCGTATCGATATTTTGATCAACAACGCTGGAATGGGCATTACCGGAGCCATTGAAGAAACGCCAGCCGATGAAATGCGTAAGGTTTTTGAAACCAATTTTTTCGGGGCGATTGAGATGATGAAAGCCGTTTTGCCTGTAATGCGCAAACAAAACAGCGGACTGATTATTAATGTAACTTCTATTGCCGGTTATATGGGATTGCCGTTTAGGGGCATTTATTCCGCAACAAAAGGCGCCTTGGAGATTGTGACGGAAGCCATTAGGATGGAAGTTAAAGGTTTTGGCATTGAAGTGGCCAACGTGGCGCCGGGCGATTTTGCCACAAATATAGCATCTGGCCGTTACCATACGCCGGTTTTTGAAAATTCCCCCTACAAAGAAAACTATCAAAAAAATTTGGATTTAATGGATGCGCATGTGGACAGCGGCAGCAATCCGATCCAGATGGCGGAAGCTATTTATAAAATTATAAACACCCCAAAACCGAAGATTCATTACAAAGTGGGCGATTTTATGCAAAAATTTTCTATTATTTTGAAAAGAATATTGCCTGATAAAGTTTATGAAAAGATGTTGATGAATCACTTCAAATTGTAAAGCCCCCTAACCCCCGAAGGGGGACAGAGCGTAAAGAAAACAGCCAGTGGCTGTTTTTAGCGATAGGGCCAGCCGGCGCGAGGGCACGTAAAGAAAACAGCCAGTGGCTGTTTTTAGCGATAGGGCCAGCCGCCGCGTTGGCAGTTAAGAAATTGTTCTGTGTACATTTTTAGCAATAGGGCCAGCTGGTGTTGAGCGCTTTTAAATTTAAAAGTTAGAGTTGGCTCCATGTTATAAATTGAAGGTATTAAATTCCCCTCTTGAGAGGGGTTAGGGGTGTGTTTTTCTATGAAATGAATATAAAAGTATATAATAACATCACAACTTAGCAATGATTAAACGATTCAACATTTTGAAAAATTTATAATTAAAATCCTATCTTTGCACCATAAAAATATAACCTACCATATATTATGAAATTTTTTATTGATACAGCAAACCTAGCGCAAATTAAAGAAGCACAAGCATTGGGTGTTTTGGATGGCGTAACCACAAATCCTTCCTTAATGGCTAAAGAAGGCATTACGGGAAAAGACAATATTTTAAAACATTATGTGGCAATTTGCAATATTGTGGACGGTGATGTAAGTGCCGAAGTGATTGCGACTGATTTTGATGGAATGGTGAGAGAAGGAGAAGCATTGGCCGATTTACACCCGCAAATTGTGGTTAAATTACCGATGATTGCCGACGGAATTAAAGCTTGTAAATACTTTACCGATAAAGGAATAAGGGTGAATATGACCTTGGTTTTTTCGGCAGGACAAGCGTTGTTGGCCGCTAAAGCAGGAGCGACTTATGTTTCGCCTTTTATTGGCAGGCTGGATGATATTTCTACCGACGGATTAAATTTGATTACAGAAATCAGACTTATTTACGACAATTACGGCTACGAAACAGAAATCTTGGCAGCTTCAGTGCGCCACACCATGCATATTATCGATTGCGCAAAATTGGGCGCTGATGTGATGACCGGACCTTTATCCGCCATTATGGGATTGTTGAAACACCCGTTAACAGACATTGGCTTGGCCCAGTTTTTGGCAGATTATAAAAAAGGAAACTAAATTTTTAGTTTGCAGTAGCAGTTTTCAGTTGGCAGAAAAAAAATTATAAAGCTCAAAAGTTAAAAGTTAAAAGTTTTCTTTTCGATTATGAGTTATAAAAAGTTTTATGAAATTCGTTTCATAAAACTTTTTTTAGTTAACCAATAATCAAAAACTGCCAACTGCAACTGAAAACTGCTGACTAAATCCGCTCTTTCAATTTCTTAATGGTATCCCGTAATTTTGCGGCAGCGATAAAGTCGAGTGCTTTGGCGGCTTCTTCCATTTGTTTGCGTTTTTCGCGGATGCTGTTTTCCAGTTCGGCCTTCGTCATATAATCCATTTTTTCTTCGGCGGCAATGTTCGCCAAATTTTCAAAATTATAGGTTGAAGCCGTGTTTTGCCCCATAATATTTTCGATGCTTTTTATGATTTGGGTAGGCGTGATGTTATTTTCGGTATTGTAGGCAATTTGTTTTTCGCGGCGACGGTTTGTTTCGTCGATGGTAAGTTGCATACTGTTGGTTATTTTGTCGGCATACATAATCGCGATTCCGTTGATATTTCTTGCGGCACGGCCAATGGTTTGCGTTAAAGAGCGGTGCGAACGCAAAAAACCTTCCTTGTCGGCATCTAAAATCGCCACCAAAGAAACTTCGGGTAAATCGAGTCCTTCGCGCAAAAGATTCACGCCAATAAGCACATCAAAAATGCCCAAACGCAAATCGCGCATAATTTCAACACGCTCCAAAGTATCTACATCTGAGTGAATGTAACGGCAACGAATCTGGATTCTGCTTAAATATTTTGTCAATTCTTCAGCCATTCTTTTGGTTAACGTGGTGACCAATGTTCGTTCATCTTTTTCAACCCTTAACTGAATTTCTTCAATCAGATCGTCAATTTGATTGATGCTCGGCCTTACCTGAATTTCAGGATCCAATAAACCCGTTGGTCGAATGACCTGTTCCACAAAAACGCCTTCTGTTTTTTGCAATTCATAATCGGCTGGTGTGGCGCTCACAAAAATCACCTGATTCTGGATTTCCTCGAATTCGCCAAATTTTAACGGACGGTTGTCCATCGCCGCCGGCAAACGGAATCCGTATTCCACCAAATTTACCTTTCGTGACCGGTCGCCGCCATACATCGCGTGAACTTGCGGAATCGTCACGTGACTTTCATCAATCACCATCAAATAATCTTCAGGAAAATAGTCGAGCAGACAGAAAGGGCGCGTTCCGGCTTCCCTGCCGTCGAGATATCGGGAATAATTTTCGATGCCGCTGCAATAACCCAGTTCGCGAATCATTTCCAAATCAAATTCCGTGCGTTCTTTTAAGCGTTTGGCTTCCAAATGCTTTCCAATTTCTTTGAAATACTCAAATTGCTTCATTAAATCCTCCTGAATATGGTGGATGGCATTTTGCAGAACATCGGGAGAAGTCACAAATAAATTTGCAGGATAAATGGTAATTTGTTCAAATTTTTCCACAACCAGATTGTTGGTCACATCGAAACTTTCAATTTCTTCAATTTCATCACCAAAAAAGTGAATTCTGAAGGCGTGTTCGCCATAAGAAGGATAAACAGTAATAGTGTCGCCTTTTACTTTAAAAGTTCCGCTGCTGATTTCGGCTTCGGTTCTCGAATACAGACTTGCCACCAATAAATGCAGAAATTTGGTACGGGAAATAGCCTGGCCAACTTCAATATAAATGATGTTTTTCTTGAATTCGACCGGATTCCCAATTCCGTAAATACACGAAACGGATGCCACAATAATGACGTCTCTTCGTCCCGAAAGCAGGGCAGAAGATGCGCTGATACGCAACTTTTCGATGTCTTCGTTGATGGACAAATCTTTTTCGATAAAAGTTCCTGTTGTCGGAAGATACGCTTCAGGCTGATAATAATCGTAATAGGAAACAAAATATTCCACGGAGTTATTTGGGAAAAATTGTTTGAATTCTGAATAAAGCTGTGCCGCCAATGTTTTGTTATGCGCCAACACCAAAGTTGGTTTTTGCACTTCCTGAATCACGTTTGCAATCGTAAAAGTTTTACCTGAACCGGTAACACCCAACAAAGTCTGGAATTTTTCAAAGGAATTCAATCCTTCTATAAGTTGTTTGATTGCTTCGGGCTGGTCGCCGGTAGGTTTGAAATTCGATTCTAATTTAAATAGCATTTTGCAAAAATAAACTAAATTCTCTAGTTTTTTGAGATGTAATTTATTTAACGAATCTTTAAATATTTAGAAAAAGCAGTTAAGGAAAAATATAAGTTACCTTCTAATCAGACTAAAATGTCCCTTTTTAACCCTGATATTTCCTTTAAAGTCAACCAATTCAACCGAAAACCAATAATCTGTTGCGGGTAAATGATTTCCGTTGAACGTTCCGTTCCAGCCATTGCTGTATAAATCAATTTCTGTAACGAGTTTTCCAAACCTGTTAAAAATATAAACGGTGGCACTTTGGAAAAAGTTTTCGCTAACGCCCAAAACATTCCAAGTATCATTATGGCCATCGCCATTTGGCGTAAAGAATTTTGGATAGCCAATGACGGAAACCTCAATGGGAGCAATACCGCAACTGTTTTTATCCCGTACATAAATTGTGTGGATTCCCGGACTTACATTTTCAAAATAGGGTTCATCTTGGTAATTTCCAAAATCATCATCCAAAGAAAATTCATAATCTCCTATGCCCAAATTGCTGGTGTTGATGGTGATGGAATTGTTTGCGGAATCGTCAACAACGGTAATGTCATTTTGTGTAATGGTCGCGATTACGGAAGGAATGGCTTTGATGGTTTTGGAAAAGGATTCACATCCTTCATCAGATCTTGCAATAACACTGTAATTTCCTGGCGCCGAAATTTCCAAAAACGGATTGCTGCCAACCACCATCCCGTTTTCATTTTTCCATTCATAAGTGTAAATTCCTTTTGGGTTGTAGGTTGAAACCGTGATTGGCGGCAGATTTAAGCAATAAATAACACTTTCATCCAGCCCAAAATCCGGTCGCGCTTCCACCACCAATTTTAAATGCGGTCCAAATCCGAAACATTCGCCGTTATCGTCGCTTTCAACGCGAACAAAAAGCGTTTGTTCAAAGGCTGTTTCATTTCTGAAGGGTTGGCTCTGATCGATTTCATTTTCTTCCAATTGCGCATCCGTTAAATTTCGGTAATAAGAAACGCTTAAATTTTGTCCTGACGGAAATTCCCCCATAATATCATCTGAATTTTCAGCTAAATTAAACAGTCGAAATCCATCAATTTCACCATCATTGTCGCAAGCATTCATTGTTTTTAGATAGTTCACATCAAAAGAAGTCGAAGAAACCAACAAATTTACTGTGGCAACCCTGAAACAGCCATTGGTATTTTTAATTCTGGCGAAAACAGTGGTTTGGGTTGCGTTTGAAAACGGACTTGCATTAATCGAATTCCCTCCTGAAGTTGCATCGGAAAGGCTTAAATGATAAGTGACGGTTAAAGTATTATCACCCAATGTTAAATAAGCATTTGCTTCATTTAAGTTAAAATCGGTAAAACCATCAGCAACACCGTCTTCATCACATTGCTTAAATGTAAAAGTGGAATTGATTACAGGCAAGGCAAAAACTTCAAGATTGAATGATTTTGTAACCACGCAAGCCGGATTGCTGTTATTCACTATTTTGACAAAAATGGCCTGTAAGTTGGCAGTGGTATTTGGAAAAGAAGTCGGATTGGTAATTTGGCTGGTTAAAGCGGCATCCCTAAAATAAGTTATCGTAAATTTTGTGGCCAATTGTCCGTTTAAAATTTCTGTTTCTTTGCTTTTTAAATTAAACTTTTCGATACCATCCTTATCTGTGCCGGTTAAATTCGAATCGCACAAAGATAAATTTGAAATGGTTGCCGGCGGATTTGGTGATTCAAATACCTGAACCGTAAAACTTTCCGTTTCATAGCAAATCGGATTTTGAATATTTTGGAGTCGGGCTATCAAAGTGTCCGTGCTGTAAGCTGATAAATTGGTGTAAAGATTTAAAATTGGATTTGTGCCGGCATCTGCATCAAGCTGATTTTTATAATATATCACTTCAAAATCGGTTGCACTTTGCGTGCCCAGAATTTCAGTATCTTTTAAACCGTGTAAATCAAATGCGAAAAGTCCGTCGTTATTGTCGTCACATTTTAAAATATTGGTTGGTTTTGTAATGGTTGGCGGTGTATAAACTTCAACTTTCACTTCTCCTTTATAGACAATCCTAAATCCGCAGCGATCAATATTTACGACTTCCAATTTATAAATTCCAGCATTTGAAAAGGAAAGATCATTTAAGGTGAGTGAGGGATTAGTACCAAATGGAATTCCGTTAAATGTCCATTTATATGTTGATGTTCCTGAAATATTGATAGGCGTTAATTGGTAATTTTCACCCAAACAACGTTTTGCGGTGGTATTGTTTAAATTTTGTGTGGTAATTCCATCGGTAATTTCAACAGGCAATAATAAGGAAGCGATAAAAGGCGGCAATCCTTGCATTGCACGGCCAGCAACCAAATCCATAGCGTTTGCCTGATAACTGCAATTTAAGCCCAATTCATCAGGTAAATTAATAGCATTTAAATAGCGAGTACCATTGTTGTAGTTTGGAGGGATCGTGGTATAAATTTTTCCGTTAGGCGCCAACTGCAAAGCGCCCCTGTAACCAATTTGTGAATTTATAAGGGATTTTGAAAATGCAATATTTGTGTTTTCAAGGTCAAATTGAAATAATTTATTAGTGCTGCCATCAAACGTTGAAGTGTATAATTTTGATGAGTTTGGAGAAAATTCTACTCCGTAAGGAACACCATCATTTTGTACATTGGTCATTAAATCCAATCCGTCATTTTTAACTATGCCCGTCACATCATCGAAACTGTATAGATGTAACTTGCCATTTCCCAGTACATTAACATTATTTTGATTATCGTAATACTGAGTAAAAGTAGCGCTTGCCAGTTTTTTGCCATCAGGAGAAACTTTTAAATAACCTCTTCTGTCATCTGAATAATAATCAACTACTGACTTTATTGGGAATGGATTAAGTCCATTATTGTCAACTTTATAACTATAAAATGTATTTTGAACCAGTGAAATTATCCAAAATGTATTGCAGGAATTTCCTTTTACTGAGGCCACTTTTTCTGACCAATATTGGTTTCTTCCATCTGATAAGTCAATTGATGTACCAACAATGTCACCTAAACCATTATTTCTTGTCATATCAACCGTATAACAATGAAGGCCAAATTCACCAATATTGTTAACAACCGCTCCAACCGTGAAAATGTAAAATCGATTGGTATCTTCAGGGTAAGGAACAATTATTGCAGATTGTGTGCTAGATGAATGACCTTTTAAGCTGCCATTTCCATTTGGCATAGGCATATTATTTTTATCCCAAACGGTTGTTCCATCCGAATAAAATAGAAGATTTCCATCTTTATCTGAAAACGAAGCGCAGCCTTCATAAGTGTTTAAACTTCCAGAAATTGAAACTGGATTCCCTGAATTAAAGTTGATTCCTGCATTTTGTCCAAAAAACCAAAAATTTGCTTCGCCTTGCGCTAACAAAGTTAAACTGCAAAAAAACAATATGATGGTTGTGAAATTTTTCATTTGGATGCGTTAGTTGTAATATCCAAATATATAAAAAATAAAAAGTTAGCGTTTAAAATATTAGATATTAAATCTAAGGAGTTAAAATTTGAAAGTATGAAGTCCGAAGACAGAAGTTCATCAAGTTAAAAGTTCATCTCTAGAATCAAATAAAACCGCCTTTCTCCCTAAAGCTATCAGGAAATAAAAGTCTGTCCTGATTTTAGTTTGGGAAGTTGAGGGATAGGATTAGAAGTTAGAAGTTCAAAAAAAAACTGTTTACTGCAACTGAAAACTGAGAACCCATTTCCTCTTATAAATCCCGCTTTTTAAGCAAAACATAGGAAGCATAAATAAATATGGCTGTCCAAACCAACACAATAACAATGTCTTTTGGCTGTACCGAAAAATCTTTTGACAAATCTTCGCCCACTTGTTTCGCCACTGTTTTAACGGCGCCCAAACGGGTAAAAGGTTCTTTGATCAAATTGCTCATTGCTTCCAAAGGAAAAAATTGCATCACATTATCAACCATGGCATCAAATTTCCAATAAAGCATTCCTTTGGTAAAACTTTCTATCCAAAACCAAACCAACATTGCGCCTACTGCGAAAGCAGATCTTTTTACCAAAATTCCCAAGAACAATCCGAAGGAGAAAAAAGCAACCAATTTCACGAAAAAGGCAATCAGATATTCCAAATCAGTGGTGACGATGGATAATTCATTAAAATCGGAATAGCTGTAACCAAGAATTAATGAAACAAAAAACACAAATATGGTTGAAATTAAAGCAAGTAAAATAACCGTATAAAATTTGGAAAGCACAAACTCTTTTTTGCTTAATCCGTCAATTAAATTTTGCTTTAAGGTTTTGTTGCTGTATTCATTGGCCATCATAGAAACAATGACCAGCAACAGGAAAAATTTTAAAATAGCCGCAATATAAGTGTTGAAATGCCAGATATACGGGAAATTAAAAATTCCCTGATCTGCCAAATGAAATTTCACCGGACCGATATCGAATTTTATTGCTGCAATTAAAGCGATGGAAGTAAGCAATACAAAATAAATGAAAACCAAAACCCTGCTGGCTCTGTTGTGTTTTAACTTATGGATTTCTATGTTTAACAATCGTAGCATAGCTTAATTTTTGTTGGTTAACGTTAAAAATTGTTGTTCTAAGCTTGGTTTTCGTTTCACCAAATGCGTCAAAACAATGCCATTTTGGAATAGGTAGCTGTTTATTTCTGATGCCGAAACTGGTTTATTCAACGTGGCGATTATTTTATCGTCTTCTGTTTTGATGGAGGCAATTCCTTCAAATTTGGAAAGCAATTCGATTAATTTTTCACTTCCAGCATCGACTTTAAGTTCAAAAAGTCCGTGCGAAGCGACCAATTCATCAACAGTACCTGAATATAATTTAATGCCTTCGCGAATAACCACCACGTGTGAACACACTTTTTCAACTTCATCCAATAAGTGAGATGCCAATAATATAATGGTCCCGGTTTGGGCAATTTCTTTAATGAGTACCCTAATTTCGTGAATTCCCTGCGGATCCAGTCCGTTGGTGGGTTCATCCAAAATTAATATTTCCGGGTCGTTCAATAAAGCGGAAGCAATGGCCAAACGCTGCTTCATTCCTAAGGAAAAAGTCGAAAATTTACTTTTTCTTCGCTCATATAAATTGACAATCTTAAGCTTATCTTCAATTTTGGTGAATGATACTCCTTTGATTTTACATACCAATTCTAAATTTTGAATCGCGGTCATATACGGATAAAAATTTGGCCGCTCAATAATGGCGCCCACTTTTTTCAGTGCCTGATGCGTTGTTAAATTGCCGTCGTACCAGCTAAAACTTCCCGAAGTTTTATTCACCACATTTAAAATAATGCCCAGCGTGGTCGATTTTCCGCTGCCGTTTGGTCCAAGAATGCCATAAACATTGCCTTTTTTAATGTCAAAAGACAAATCGTTTACCGCGTGAATGGCGCCAAATTTTTTATGAAGGTTTTTTAAGGATAGTATAGTTTCCAAAATTTTGTTGTTTAGTATGAAAATTAGACGTTTATTAACAATAAATGTTACGGCAATATACTAAATTTGGACTTTACCAAATATTTTTATGGAGGAAGAAAAATTAATGTCGCGAAAAAAACCGAGTTATCCCATTAACGATCAGTTGTATAAGTATTTAACAGAATACAATCGAAATATTAAAATTCCGATTTTTTATGATGATTTGCTTCGCTTTGCCGGCGGCATTGCCGTTTATGATAAAAAGGGCGAGGATACGTTGTGGATTCGTGTGTATTATTCAGACCACGAGCGCGATGAAATTGATTTAAGCCTGAAACGTATGTACATTATTTTGCACGGCGACGGAAGCGAAGAATCCATTTCTTTTTTGAATGTTGATGCCATTGATTATTGCACTTTTGGAAATTCAAAACCTTTTAGGGTAAAAATCAGGAATATTTTAAATGACAATCATACCTACATCTATATTAAAAAAGCAGATGCTTCAAGGGTTTAC
This sequence comes from Lutibacter sp., assembly GCA_030683995.1. Classification (GTDB taxonomy): domain Bacteria; phylum Bacteroidota; class Bacteroidia; order Flavobacteriales; family Flavobacteriaceae; genus Lutibacter. The sequence goes on along the minus strand of JAUXPH010000040.1, from coordinate 19,397 downwards.
GGATTAGAATTAGAGCATATTCTGTCGCCCAACAACATCAACTTTTTGGTTTATAAAGATACGCTGATAGAGGAACATGTACTGGGCGTTCCCGGCGATACTTTTATTGAGGAAAATCTTAAAAACGTGTCGTCCAGCGGTAAAAAAAGATTGTCGAAAGAGTTTGTGAAATTCAACGAACGCTGCGTCATTCGATTGTTGGGTGATATGCGGGCTTACAACTACGTGATTGTCGCTTCATACGATTTTGACCAGGTTGAATATAGAATTCGGGCGATGGATTTTGATCAGCAATGTTACGAGGGGAATTTGAAAGTCTATTTTCCCCAATATTTCAAGGAGAATTATCCTTTTGTTAAAATGGTTGCCGACAATCTGCAGAAAGAATCTGTGGAGCAATACAAAAAAGAAGAGCGTTCTGCCATCGCCAGAAGATTCAGAGGCGCACACACAAGGATAAACAGTTTGCTGGATTGTATGTCCAATGACACCATTTCAACACCTGAAAAAGTACATCAGTTAAAAATGGATTTGGTGAAATACACCAACGATAAAAATTTCAAGAAATGTAAAACGATGGGCGATATATTAAAAGTTGGTTTCGATTTTGTGGTGCGGAATTACGAAAATGTGAATACTTATATTATCCGCTAAAAAGCCCCCTAGCCCCCGAAGGGGGGACGGAGCGTAAAGAAAACATCTGGTAGCTGTTTTTAGCGAACGAGCCAACCGGCGCGTTGGCTTAAAAATGAGTTAATTAAAAGTTTTGAGTGTCTAAAGTTCAAAATTATCAACTTTACGTGTGACACAAAACTTTGTGTTTTTTCTATTTATTAACTTTAAGTACTCCAAATTTTAGGCACTTTAAGTACTTATTGTCATTTAATAATTATCGTAGTCAAATTCATCCAAATTTTCAAAATCGTCATCGTCGAGGCTGTCAAAATCATCAAATTCTGCCTCTGCGGTAAATTCTTTTTCGGGTGCTTTATCGGGTTTTTCGCCTATAGACAACATGACTTTTGGCAGATCCTTTTTATCAATAGCCTCAATTTTGGACAATTCAACAAAAAACGTCCACATGGAAAGAAAATCGTACACATAAATCAGGTTATCACCTTCTTTCGTTAAAACATTTTTCAATAAAGAATTTCTCATGCACAACGCGGTTCCATCATCTGACATATCAAAAAGCGGAATTTCTTCACCTTGTTCCCAATCTTCATTGGTTCGGTAAAACGAAGCCATTTCAAGTCCTTGAAATCCAAAAGATTTCGCAATAATAAAATGTAAATCTTCCAAATTAATGGTTTCATTAACAAGAATATCCCTGATTACGTCTTTTTCAACGTCCAATACTACCCTAATTTTGTAAGCCATTTTCTCTACGGATTTTAAAATACAAAGGTACTATTTTAAGTTTTAATTCTTATTTTTACCGACAGACAATTTTTATATGGATCAAAAAGAAAAAACATTAAAAACATTAAACTCATTATGCAAAAATACCCTGATGGAAACATTGGGTATCACTTATACTGATGTTGGCGATGATTATTTGGTTGCAAAAATGCCCGTAAACACAAGAGTTTTTCAGCCCGACGGTGTTTTAAACGGCGGTGCTACCATGGCTTTGGCCGAAAGTGTCGGCAGTCCGGTTTCCATGTTGGTAATAGACAACGATAAATTTGTGGTGAGAGGCATCTCATTTTCAGCCAATCATTTAGGAAGCGCCAAAAGCGGAAATGTTATTGCTACGGCAAAGTTTATTCATAAAGGCAGAACCACGCATTTAATAGATATCAGGGTAGAAGATGACTTGGGAAAATTAATTTCTACGTGCAGGCTCACCAATATTATTTTACCGAAATAACATTTAGTATACTGATTTTTAATTATTTAATTTGCAGCCATTGTCAGAAGAAACAACAAATTTTTTTATTGAATTAGAACGTGTTTTTCAGTCAAAAGCACCATTTGTCGTCTTCAGAAAACCGGATGAGGATTTGGTGACAGTTTTTGTGCAGCGAACGCAGGAATTGCATCAATTAAAATCTTACGATGAAACTGGTTTTGTGTTTGCGCCGTTTAACTCACAAGAGAAAAAAATATTGTTCCCTTTTGATGAATGCGAATCGTTTTGTGCATCGATTCTAGCTATTAAGTTGCCGGAAATTATTGAAATTCATTCAGAAAAGTCTGCATTTGAAAATATTAAAGAGTCAAATGATTTTAAAGAAAAACACATCGCAATAGTTCAAAAAGCCGTTGATTTCATCAAAAATAAAAATGCCCAAAAAATTGTGTTGTCTCGAAAGGAAACACTTGAACAGCCCAATTTAAATGTGCTTAACACTTTTAAAAAAATGCTATTGGCGTATAAAAATGCTTTTGTGTATTTGTGGTTTCATCCTGAAGTGGGTTTGTGGATGGGCGCAACGCCTGAAAAATTGCTTACTGTTGAAAAAGGCAACTTTAAAACCATGGCTTTGGCAGGAACACAAAAATACAACGGAACAACAAATGTGGTATGGCAAAATAAAGAAAAACAGGAACAACAGTATGTTACTGATTTTATGCTGGAAAATTTAAAAACAGCTATTGAAAATCTGGAAGTATCTGAACCATTTTCGGTCCAGGCAGGCAATTTGGTACATTTAAGAACCGATATTTCAGGTAAATTGAAGTGTGACGATTCGCTGGAAAAACTTATAAATTCACTTCACCCAACTCCGGCAGTTTGTGGTTTGCCAAAAGCCGTTGCCGCTGCTTTTATTTTGCAGAACGAAGGCTATCACAGAGCTTATTATACGGGTTATTTAGGAGAACTGAATATCCATAATGCCACTAATTTATTTGTGAATTTACGTTGCATGCAATTGAAAAACAGCTTGGTGTCTATTTATGTGGGCGGCGGAATTACGGCGGACAGCATTCCTGTAAATGAGTGGGAAGAAACCGTATCAAAAACACAGGTGATGAAAAAAGTGTTGTTTTAAGATTGCGTTTAATCACCTAAACTCAATAAAATGTTTAGTCAAATTATTAACTTTTATAAAAATTTGTTTAAATCCTGTTTTAATGACGCAAATGATGCATTAATTCACGAATTACTGAAATAACTTTCCTTAAATTTGCATCTTTAATTTAGCAATTGAATGCCAAAATATCCAACAAAAGAATTAGCGCAACTTGTTATAGCTTCTTGCATTGTAAATGAGATCGAACATATCGTAATTTCGCCCGGTTCGCGAAATGCACCGTTAATTATTGGTTTTAATGTATCTGAAAAGATTAAAATTGAATCGGTGGTTGATGAGCGCAGTGCCGCTTTTTTTGCTTTGGGAATTGCACAGCAAACCAGAAAACCGGTTGCTTTGGTATGTACTTCCGGCTCGGCATTGTTAAATTATTATCCGGCAATTTCAGAAGCTTTTTACAGCAATATTCCTTTGGTAATCATTTCGGCAGACAGGCCGGCCAATTTGATTGATGTTGGGGACGGACAAACAATTCGCCAGGAAAACGTGTTTGAAAATCACATTTTATTCAGCGCAAATTTAGGGTACGGAAATGACAGTGAGCTTATAGAAAAAGCACTGCATACAGCGATTAACAAAAAAGGTCCGGTGCATATCAATGTGCCTTTTGAGGATCCTTTGTACGAAATAATAACGACAGAAAATATTGAGGCTGAGGTTGAAAAATTAAAATCGAAAATTGTTAAAATTGAAGAAAAATCTTTGCTGAAGGAAATTCCGCTGGACGTTGATGAACTTCAAAAATTTGCCGATATTTGGAATGCTTCAACAAAAAAGATGGTTTTGGTTGGAGAACATTTTCCCGATGAATTGCTTCAAATCCAATTGGAATATTTGGCAAAAGATCCTTCTGTATTGGTACTAGTCGAAAATACCGCCAATGTTTCACATCCAAAATTCATCAACAGCATCGATAAATTGATTTTTCCTTTTGTGGAAGATGAACTGGAAGAATTTAAACCCGATATTTTACTGACTGTTGGAGGCATGATTGTTTCAAAAAAAATAAAGGAACAACTTCGAAATTACAAACCTAAACACCATTGGCACGCAGATGCCTTAAGGGCGTATGATACTTTTCATTGTTTAGAGCATCATTTTAAGGTATCGCCGCAACTGTTTTTTAGCCAGTTTTTCTTTTTAACAAAATCAAAAGAAAGCAATTACCAGCAATTTTGGCTGCAAAAAAAGGAATTCAGGTTGCAAAAACACCAGGAATTTATGAATTCTTGTGCGTTTTCCGATTTAAAAGTGTTTGATGTTATTTTGGCAACCATTCCAAAGCATACCCAATTGCAATTGGGCAACAGTTCGGTTATTCGTTATGCACAGTTATTTGAGAGCAACAAAACCTGGCGAATTTTTTGTAACCGTGGCACTAGCGGAATTGACGGCTGTACAAGTACCGCCATTGGTGCGGCTTATGCAGTTAAAGAAAATACCTTGTTTATTACTGGAGATATTAGTTTTGTGTATGACAGCAATGCGTTGTGGAGCAACTATATTCCAAACAATTTCAGAATTATAATAATTAACAATGGCGGAGGCGGTATTTTCAGATTTATTCCGGGTCCGAAACAATCAGGATCATTGGATTATTTTGAAACGCCACACAGCTTAACTGCCGAACATTTGTGTAAAATGTATCATTTTGAATACAGCACCGCAAAAGATGAAACGGAATTACAATTACAGCTTTCTAATTTTTATGAAGATTCAAGTCTTCCTAAGGTGTTGGAAATCTTCACACCAAGGTTAGAAAATGACCAGATATTAAAAGCATATTTCAACAATTTAAAAGCGTAAATCATGGAAGAATTAAAGATAGGGGATAAGGTAGATTTGTTGGTTGTGAAGTCCACAACATTGGGTTTTACGGTGATGGTAAATCACGAATTTGAAGGATTGCTTTACAAAAGTGAGCTTTTTCAAAAAATCCATGAAGGACAGCAATTAACCGGCTACATTAAAAAAATTAGGGAAGATGAAAAGCTCGACATTAGTTTGCAGCCCATAGGTTTTAAACAAACCATTGTAAGCTATGAAATTACACTGCTGAAAGCACTTAAAGAAAACAAAGGTTTTTTGCCTTTGAACGATAAAACGGCTCCGGAAGAAATAAAATACCAGTTGGGTATGAGTAAAAAAGCCTTTAAAAATGCCGTTGGCGGATTGTTCCGACAAAAATTAATCACCATTTCCGATGAAGGAATCAAATTAGCTGATTGGTCAATTGGCCAAAAAGACAGTTTATTGGAATAAGTTATACGTTATTTGTTTCAGGTTTCAAGTTTCAAGTTTAATCGTTCTTAGATAGATATTATAAGTTATTGGGAGAAAGTTGGGAGCCATTATTTTTTAACTTTAGATTGCGACTTTCAGCTAAACCTGAAACTTGAAACCTGAAACTTTAATCTTTATAAGTTCCGTCTCTCTTTTTCAGCACCCTTTCAATATTTTCATAATAACCATCGGCATTGGGGTCGCCTTCGGGTAATTTCATATAACCGCTTTTGTAATATTCCAGCGCTAGTTTAAATTTGCCGCCGGTTTCATAATAGCGCCCGATATAATAATCGCCAATCGGTGATTCCTTATAAAGTCGGTTGATCATTTCGCCAAAATTCTTTAAATAATCCCCGTTTTCTTTATCCAGAATAATGGATTCAATGGCGAAAATATCGCTTTCCCTTATTTTTAAATTGCTTCCGAATAAATAGTCAATTTCAACATACTTATTTTCCAGGTACGCAATGGCATCCGCAGGCGAAAGATCTTTGATATTTTTATCAAACTCTTCTTTTGAAATAGCCGAATACAAATCAAAAATAAAGGCAAAAGCACTCGGAATGCTTTGTCCGATGGACGCCACGGCATTGCTTTTTTCGAAGAATTCATATTGATATTTAAATTTTGGATTGTTAGCTGTTTTTAAAAGTTCATTGGTTCCATTAATTGCGGTTTTCCAGTTCTCGGAAAGGTAGTTTCCGCCGGACAAATAATAAAATCGGTTTTCATTTTTTAAAGTCGGTATTTTTTGATGCATCAGCGCCGGCATATCTGGCGCATAATACGGATTAATGGCCACAAATGCATTAAACCCTGGATTGTCTTCTATCAAAAAATAATTGATAAAATTGGCTGTCAATGTGTTGCCAACAATCGTTTTAAAAGGCGACAGCCTGTAAGTTTCCTCTAAATAATCCATCAATTCACTTCTTATAAATCGGTAAAATGCCTCGCTGTCTTTTGTAGGCAAACTATTTTCTTTCGAATATTCACAATCTTTTATACGCTCGTTATATTGATTTTGGTTGATGCCGACAATAATTTGTTCCGGCGCTTTTTCCTTTGATGAAAAAAGGATGGAATTTCCCACATAAACATCAAATAATTATTCGGCATCCAGCACAATGGTTAGCGGATACAATTTTGTTTTATCGTCTGCATATCCAGGCGGAACATAAATTTTAAGAAATCGATCATCATTCAATTCTCTTGAGCTGAATTTTTTTACTTGGGTGTTTTGGGAATAGAGCGCACTTGTAATGAGCAGGACAATTACAAAAAGTTCTAATTTTTTCATCAGTAGTGTTTTAATTTTTTAAAGTTAAATAATTTTTTTAAAAGACAAGACCATAAACAGTTATAAAATTAAAATCATTGGTTTAGTTTTAACAATACAGCAATTTCTATTTTGGCGTTACCCGCCAGCTGGCGGGTCGGGCTTTTCGCTGCAATCTTTTCAGCGATGAAAAATCGCTAAAAAGTATTTATGCTGCAATCCCTAACGCAAATCACCTAAAAAATGAAAAATAATTTGGCACTTTGCGGTTAAATGCAAATTTCAATTGGATTTTTTAGAGTTTTTATTTGGTTTCCATCATAGAATGCGCAAATTCGCTTGTAATTAAAACTTAGCCAAATCATTGTATTTAAGCTCATATTATATGGGTTGCAAATAAGTAAACCCATTTTTAGGTTTATAATTTTTTAAATCGTTTAAAACATTTATTTTTACGTGCTAAATTGAAACAAAAATGAAAAATATTAATTGGAAAACGGTCAGGGATTTTGAAGACATTACCTATAAAAAATGCAATGGCGTTGCGCGAATTGCATTCAACAGGCCCGATGTAAGAAATGCGTTCAGGCCTAAAACCACAAAGGAATTATACGAGGCATTTTATGATGCTCAGGAAGACACATCAATTGGTGTGGTTTTGCTTTCTGCGGAAGGACCATCATCCAAAGACGGCGTTTATTCTTTTTGCAGCGGAGGCGACCAAAAAGCACGCGGACATCAAGGTTACGTGGGTGAAGATGGTTACCACCGATTGAATATATTGGAAGTGCAACGGTTGATTCGTTTTATGCCCAAAGTGGTGATTGCGGTGGTACCGGGCTGGGCTGTTGGGGGCGGACATAGTTTGCATGTGGTTTGCGACCTGACGTTGGCAAGCGCCGAACACGCTATTTTTAAACAAACCGATGCCGATGTGACCAGTTTCGACGGCGGTTATGGTTCGGCTTATTTGGCCAAAATGGTCGGGCAAAAAAAAGCGCGTGAAATATTCTTTCTCGGAAGAAGTTATTCTGCGCAGGAAGCTTATGAAATGGGTATGGTGAATGCCGTAATTCCCCATGAAAAATTGGAAACTACCGCTTATGAATGGGCACAGGAAATATTGGCAAAATCGCCAACCTCCATCAGAATGTTGAAATTTGCCATGAATTTAACCGATGACGGGATGGTTGGACAACAGGTTTTTGCCGGAGAAGCAACGCGTTTGGCATATATGACAGAAGAAGCCACAGAAGGCAGAAATGCTTTTCTGGAAAAACGAAAGCCCAATTTTGAGAAAAAGTGGATACCTTAATTAAGTTAAATGTTAGAAGTTAAAAGTTAAAAGTTAAAAGTTAAAAGTTTTTTTTAAAATATAGGAATTAGATGAAAATAATTTGCATTGGGCGCAATTACGCAAAGCATATCGAGGAATTACAAAATGAAAAACCTAAAAATCCGGTGATATTTTTAAAACCTGATTCGGCCATATTGGCTAAAAAACAACCTTTTTTTATTCCGCCTTTTTCTAATGATATTCATTATGAAGTGGAAATATTGGTGAAAATTAACAAAGTGGGAAAACACATCAACCAAAAATTTGCACATACCTATTATGATGAAATTGGTTTGGGAATCGACTTTACGGCGCGCGACATTCAACAAGAGTGCAAAGAAAAAGGATTGCCTTGGGAAAAAGCCAAAGCTTTCGACGGAAGTGCCGTGATAGGTGAATTTTTTTCGAAGGAAAGTTTGGGTGATTTAAACAATTTAAACTTCAAATTGCAACTGAACGAAAAGATCGTCCAAGATGGAAATACAAATGCCATGCTTTGGAAAATTGACGAGCTAATTTCTTATGTTTCCCAGTTTTTTACGTTAAAAAAAGGGGATGTATTGTTTACGGGAACTCCGGAAGGCGTTGGTAAAGTCTCTGAAAATGATGTATTGACAGGTACGATTAATGGCGTTGAAAGTTTTAAAATTAACGTTAAATAAATTCAACAGTTTAAAATACTTTTTGAAATTAAATGCACTTCTTGAGGTGCATTTTTTATTTGTGATTTTCCAACAGCCAATTGTAAATATCGTCTCCGGCATAAATGCGTCTCCAAGCACCATCGTGTCCCATATCTTCATGATTGGTGTATCGGATATTGTAATGGCCCAACGCTTCCAATTTATTCAATCCTTCATAAAAATATTTTGAGGGAATCACCTGATCCCTTCCGCCTGAAAATGTCCATACCGGAATTTTATATTTGGCGATAGAATCCATGAGCTCTGGATGCCCGTAAGCAACAATTGGGTTGATGGCCGCAAAGCGTTTCGGATTTTTGCTCGCAATGTACCAGGTTCCAAATCCGCCATAACTGATTCCGCTGAGGTAAACGCGATTTTCATCGGTGTTGTAAACTTGCAAGGTTTTGTCTATCATAGCCATTACATCAGTTTCAACAGCATTCCAGCCTCCGTTAAAATAGTTTGTTTGGGAAGGAATTGTATCTGAAGCGGCACCTAGCATCTGTTCCTTAATAATATAATCTTTAGGCCTTTCCGGCACACCGTTTTCCAGTCTTTTCGGAATCCAGTCCGTAACCCTATTGTCGATATATCCCAATCCCAATGTGTCACGCCCAAACATGTGCAATTGCGGAACAACCATCACAAAGGGCAAATCCCGTTTTTGGATCCATGCTTCGTAAAGCGGACCGTGAATTAACAGGTAATCCAACTCATTTTGGCCATTTCCGCGTTCGCCGTTTCCATGTAAAAACACCAGTACAGGCCATTTTTTATCCTGTTTTTGATCATATCCTTTTGGAAGGTACACAAAATAATTGCGATCGGATTGGTCAACTGTTGATATATAAGGAATACGCAATAATTGGGCATCCGAAGAAATTTTATTTTTTGGACCACAAGAAATCATGGTCAGAAATGAAAGTAATACAAATGATTTGACAATGTAATTAATGGACATCATGCGGAAAATCTTTTTTCAAAGATACCGAATTTTGCATTGATGACTATTGGTAATAAAGTGAAATGATTTCCTAAAACGAAAATATAATAGGCCTAAAATCTTTTGGCTCTTCTTGACGGTGCTCTTTTAAAATATTGTAACCGTAATGCGTTTTTACCAATTTTTGAAAGTCGAATTTTAACCGCGGAAATTCACGCAATAATTTCTCAAAATTTTTGGTGTTTGATTTTGTTATAAAATAATGCAAAATTTCCACATAAGCCCTGCTCAAAGTTTTGTTAAACTTATCGCTTTTTAAAGCTGTTTTAAAATATTTTTCTTTGATATGGCTGTTTTTGACAATAGCAACATCCAATCCGTGTTTTTGGATCAAGATCCAAGCCAGTCGCAACATTGTTTCGTGGGTGAATAATTCCGGACTTAAAGAACAATTTTCTATTAGCTCCAGAAGTTCATTGTCTGTTATTTGATCAGGGGTAATCATAGCTGTAGTTGGTTTTTCTAGTTGTTAGTATATGCATTTAAGATGCAAATTTTCTTAAAAGGTTGCGTGTTAATTGCTATATTTAGCGCAAATATAGTGAAAGAAATGCAAGCAGAGATAATTACCATTGGCGATGAAATTTTAATTGGCCAAATTTTAGACACAAATTCAAAATGGATTGCCACAGAATTAAATAAAATAGGCATTTCGGTCTACCAAATCACTTCCGTTCAAGATGATAGGCAGCACATTTTAAAAGCCATTAAAGAAGCGCAGTCAAATGCTGATATCGTGATTATTACAGGAGGTTTGGGGCCAACAAAAGACGACATCACCAAACTGACTCTGGCGGAATATTTTCATGATACCTTGGTTTTAAATGACGAAATTGTGTTGCATATTGAGCAAATGTTTGCGAAGATCAATTATCCGTTCACCGAAGTAAACAGACATCAGGCTTTGGTGCCATCAACCTGCATCCCTTTAAAAAACGAATTTGGAACCGCACCTGGAATGTGGTTTTACAAAAACAACAAAGTGGTTGTTTCATTGCCCGGAGTTCCTTTTGAAATGATTGGTCTCATGTCGCAAAGCGTGTTGCCAAAATTGCAGGAAACTTATAACTTGCCTTTTATTCTTCATAAAACAATTATTACTTATGGAATGGGAGAGAGTATGCTTGCGGAAAAAATTGAAGACTGGGAAAATAATTTACCGGCATTCATAAAGTTGGCTTATTTACCGTCTTTTGGAAGCGTCCGTTTACGTTTAAGCGCAAAAGGGACAACAAAAGAAATTCTTGAAGAGGGCATTTCCGCAGAAATGGAAAAATTGGCGAAATTGATTCCCGATATCATTGTTGGTTTCGACGAAAATGAAACGATTGAATCGGTTATTGGACAATTGTTAACCGAAAAAAAGCAGACATTGGCGGTGGCTGAAAGTTGCACAGGCGGAAATATCGCTAAAATAATCACTTCGGTTCCCGGTGCATCCAAGTATTTTGTGGGAGGAATTGTGGCTTACAGCAAAATGATCAAGATAAATGAGCTGCTTGTCGATGAAAAACTCATTGCCGAAAACACCGTGGTAAGTGCCCAGGTGGCCGAGGCAATGGCGAAGGGAATTCAACAAAAATACCATACCGATTACGCCATAGCAACTACAGGAAACGCTGGACCAACAGCCGATGACACTGATAAAACGGTGGGAACGGTTTTTATCGCTATCGCCACGCCAACCACCATTTTTTCAGAAGAATTTTTCTTTGGAAAACCACGTGAAAAAGTGATAGGCCGTGCTTCAAATAAAGCATTGGAATTGCTGAGGAAAGAAATTTTGAAAAACTAGTAAAATAAGTTTGTGTATTCGAGTTTAAAAATTTAATTTTGCATCTCGTTTTGAGAACACACTAAAAAGTCACAAAAATATGTCAAGAGTTTGCGAACTTACTGGAAAAAAAGCAATGGTAGGAAACAATGTTTCTCACGCATTGAATAGAACTAAAAGAAAATTTGACGCTAATTTAATTAAAAAGCGTTTTTATATTGCTGAAGAAGACAAGTGGATTGTTTTAAAGATAGCCACATCTACTTTAAAAAATATCAACAAATTAGGACTGACTGCAGTCTTAAAAGATGCAAGAGAAAAAGGTTTTTACAAAAAATAATCACTAGGAAATGGCAAAGACAAAAGGAAATAGAATTCAGGTAATTTTAGAGTGTACTGAACATAAAGGTACTGGAATGCCAGGAACTTCAAGGTATATCACCACAAAGAACAAAAAGAACACACCAGACAGGATGGAAATCAAAAAATTCAATCCTATCTTGAAAAAAGTGACCGTTCATAAAGAAATTAAATAATATAAGACCATGGCAAAGAAATCAGTAGCATCGTTACAAACAGGATCAAAAAGATTATCAAAAGCTATAAAAATGGTAAAGTCTCCTAAAACCGGAGCTTACACTTTTGTAGAAGCTATTATGGATCCTTTAATGGTAAAAGCCTTCTTGGACAAAAAATAATAATTTGTTTATAGATTAACGAATAGAGCTACTTTCAATCTTTTGAGAGTAGTTTTTTTTTTATATTTACAGCAGTAATTTTTTAAAAATGAGTTTATTCAAAAAATTCTTTTCCAAAGAGAAGAAAGAAACCTTAGACAAAGGTCTGGAAAAAACCAAAACTACTTTCTTTTCCAAACTGTCTAAAGCAATTGCCGGAAAATCGAAGGTTGATGATCAGGTGCTTGACAATTTGGAAGAGGTTTTAATTTCTTCGGATGTTGGCGTAGTGACCACACTTAAAATTATTGAACGTATTGAAGCAAGGGTTTTAAAAGATACTTATTTAGGAACTGATGAACTGAACTCAATCCTTAGGGAAGAAATCGCGGGTTTATTGGCCGAAACCAATGCGGGAAATGAAACAGATTTTACAACACCTACAGATAAAAAACCTTATGTAATTATGGTGGTTGGCGTAAATGGCGTTGGAAAAACAACGACCATTGGCAAACTGGCTTCACAATTTACAAAAAGCGGTAAAAAAGTGGTGCTTGGCGCTGCGGATACATTTCGTGCTGCCGCAATAGACCAATTGCAGATTTGGGCCGACAGGGTTGGTGTTGCGATGGTTCGTCAGGAAATGGGAAGTGATCCTGCTTCCGTGGCTTTTGACACCTTGAAATCTGCCGTGGCACAAAATGCCGATGTGGTGATTATAGACACTGCAGGCCGATTGCACAATAAAATCAACTTAATGAACGAGCTGACCAAAATAAAACGGGTGATGGAAAAAGTGGTGCCAGATGCGCCACACGAAGTTTTATTGGTGCTCGATGGCTCAACCGGACAAAATGCTTTTGAACAGGCCAAACAATTTACCAAAGCAACAGAAGTAACTTCACTGGCAGTCACAAAATTAGATGGCACAGCCAAAGGCGGCGTGGTGATTGGCATTTCCGACCAGTTTAAAATTCCGGTGAAATATATTGGCGTTGGCGAGGGAATCGACGATTTACAAGTCTTCAACAAAATTGAATTTGTAGATTCTTTTTTCAAGTAGTTTATAATGAATTTTAGTAAGAAGACTTGAAAAAATATACTTGATATTTATAAAATAAAACCCAAATTCTCACATTTTAAATGAATAGTTATTCAATAAATTATTGAAACCAACTACGCAACACTAACTACTCAATATCAATTCATGAGAACAAAATCAAAGAAAGAAAATAAAATAAATGTAGTCACTTTAGGATGTTCAAAGAATGTTTACGACAGTGAAGTGTTGATGGGGCAATTGGTCGCAAACAATAAAAATGTGGTTCACGAAGATGAAAATGATGACGGAAACATTGTGGTTATCAATACCTGCGGATTTATTGGCGATGCCAAAGAAGAATCGATCAACACGATTTTACATTATGTCAACAAAAAAGAATTGGGTGAAGTTGACCGAGTTTATGTGACCGGATGTTTAAGCGAGCGTTACAAACCCGATTTACAAAAGGAAATTCCAAATGTTGACGAATATTTTGGCACGCACGATTTGCCAAACCTGTTAAAAGTGTTGGATGCTGATTATAAGCACGAACTAATTGGGGAACGCCTAACAACCACACCAATACATTACGCCTATTTAAAAATTGCGGAAGGCTGCGACAGGCCGTGTTCGTTTTGCGCCATTCCTTTGATGCGCGGAAAGCATGTTTCCACGCCAATTGAAAATTTGGTGATTGAAGCCACAAAACTGGCCAAAAAAGGAATCAAAGAACTGATTTTGATTGCGCAGGATTTAACGTATTACGGACTGGATATTTACAAAAAAAGGGCTTTGGCCGATTTGTTGACCGCATTGGCAAAAATAGACGGCATTGAATGGATTCGTTTGCATTATGCTTTTCCTACCGGATTTCCGTTGGATGTGCTGGAAGTCGTAAAAAATGAGCCAAAAGTCTGTAATTATCTGGACATTCCGTTACAACACATCAACGACGACATTTTAAAGTCGATGCGCAGGGGAACTTCCCACGAAAAAACAACCAATTTAATTGAGGAGTTCAGAAAATCGGTGCCAAATATGGCAATCAGAACCACGTTAATTGTTGGTTATCCTGGCGAAACGGAAGCAATATTTCAGGAATTAAAAAAGTGGGTAGCCGATATGCGTTTTGAGCGTTTGGGTGTTTTTGCCTATTCCCACGAAGAAAATACGCACGCGGCCAGTTTAAAAGACAATGTTCCTGAAAAAGTGAAACAAAAAAGGGTGAGCGACATAATGGAATTGCAAAGCCAAATTTCTTTTGAATTGAATCAAGAGAAAGTCGGACAAGTATTCAAATGCATCATCGACAGAAAAGACGGCAATTATTTTATAGGAAGAACAGAATTTGATTCACCCGACGTGGACAATGAAGTGCTGATTGATGCCACAGAAAATTATGTCCAAGCAGGTAAATTTGCACTCATAAAAATCACTTCTGCCACGGAATTTGATTTGTACGGAGAACCTGTAAAAAGTTAAAACCTTACCGCTTGCCAATCTTGGTAAGCGATAAGGTTTAAGGTTATAAAAGTTGCATTAATTTTTTATGATTACTCCACCAACACCCAATCACCTTTGTCAATTAAAGGAATGGCCTGTTTGTATTTTACCATTTTGTTTTCTCCGGAAAGTACGTGTTTGATGGTCACTTGTTCGTTTCTTCCAATTTTTCGCTCTGTACGCACAATCGTTTCAACTACTTTTGGCGCTTGCGTTTGATTGGTTTGTTGATTTGGTGCCGAACTGCCATATTCTTCCTTGCTCAATTGCACTTTTTCGCGTTTCTGTTCTCTTGCCGGCAAAACACGCGTTGAATCTTGCGAAGGCAATTCGCCTTTAAACAAAAACGACAAAACTTCTTTATTTACGGTATCCAGCATACCGTTAAACAGTTCAAAAGATTCAAATTTGTAAATTAACAGCGGATCTTTTTGCTCATAAGTCGCATTTTGAACCGATTGTTTCAGCTCATCCATTTGTCGTAAATGATCTTTCCAGGTATCATCAATAATGGCAAGCGTGATATTTTTTTCAAAATCGGTCACCAACTCTTTACCACCAGTTTCATAGGCCGTTTTTAAATTGGTGATTACTTTTAATTCTTTTGTGCCATCGGTAAAAGGAACCACAATGCGTTCATATTTTTCGCCATGATTTTCATAAACATCTTTAATGACCGGAAAAGCAGCCTTGGCATTTCGTTCCAGTTTTTCTTTGTAATGTTTGTAAACCACGTCAAAAAGTTGATCGGTCAATTCTTGTTCCGTATCTGTTTTAAACTCAGCTTCTTTGAAAGGGGCCGTGGTGGAAGAAAAACGAATCAATTCAAATTCGAAATTCTGATAATCATTGGTTGGTTTATTTTCCCTGATCAACAAGTTACAGGTATCATAAATCATATTGACGATATCTACCTGTAATCGGTCTCCATAAAGCGCGTGGCGACGACGTTTGTAAACAACTTCTCTTTGGGAATTCATTACATCATCATATTCCAGCAAACGTTTACGAACGCCAAAGTTGTTTTCTTCCACTTTGCGTTGCGCACGTTCAATGGATTTGGAAATCATAGAATGCTGAATCACTTCACCTTCCTGCAGTCCCATTCTGTCCATCATTTTTGCAATACGTTCAGATCCGAACAATCGCATTAAATTGTCTTCCAACGATACATAAAATTGTGAAGAACCAGGATCTCCTTGTCTACCTGCTCTACCTCGCAACTGTCTGTCTACACGACGTGAATCGTGTCGCTCCGTACCCACAATGGCCAAACCGCCTGCTTTTTTAACTTCATCGGACAGTTTGATGTCTGTTCCACGACCCGCCATGTTGGTGGCAATGGTCACAACGCCCGAGTTTCCTGCTTCAGCAACAATATCCGCTTCCCTTTTATGAAGTTTCGCGTTTAATACGTTATGTTTTATTTTTCTGATGGTCAGCATTCGACCCAGCAATTCAGAAATCTCTACGGATGTTGTTCCCACCAAAACCGGTCGGCCCAAATTCACCAAATTTTCAATTTCTTCAATAACCGCATTGTATTTTTCACGTTTGGTTTTGAAAACCAAATCTTCGCGATCATCACGAATCAGAGGTTTGTTGCTTGGAACCTCAATCACATCCAATTTATAAATCTCCCAGAATTCCCCGGCTTCCGTAACGGCAGTTCCTGTCATACCAGCCAATTTTCGGTACATTCTAAAGTAATTTTGAAGCGTTACCGTAGCATAAGTTTGCGTGGCAGCTTCAATTTTTACGTTCTCTTTTGCTTCAATGGCCTGATGCAATCCGTCTGAATAACGGCGGCCTTCCATAATACGGCCGGTTTGTTCATCAACAATTTTAATTTTGTCTTCCATAATTACATACTCAATATCTTTTTCAAATAAAGTGTATGCTTTAAGCAATTGATTCATCGTGTGAATGCGCTCGCTTTTGATGCTGAAATCACGGTACAATTCTTCTTTTTTCGCAGTTAATACTTCAGGGGCGTCATTTTCACGCTCAAGCTGTGCGATTTCAGTGCTTAAATCGGGTAAAATGAAGAAATTTTCATCGCCGTCATCACCCGATAAAAAGGTAATTCCTTTATCGGTTAACTCAATGGAATTGTTTTTTTCATCAATCACAAAATACAACTCTTCGTCAATTTTAGGCATTTCACGGTTGTTATCCTGCATATAATGGTTCTCTGTTTTTTGCAAGAGTTGTTTGTTGCCTTCCTGACTTAAAAATTTGATTAAGGCCTTGCTTTTTGGCAATCCCCTAAATACGCGAAGCAATAAAAATCCGCCTTCCTTGGTGTCGCCTTCACTGATTAATTTTTTTGCTTCGGCCAAAACGGAGGTTAAATAATTTCTTTGGATAGTAACAATCCTGTCCACACTTGGTTTTAACTCATTAAATTCGTGGCGGTCGGCATTGGCCGTTGCGCCGGAAATAATTAAGGGGGTACGTGCATCATCAATCAAAACAGAATCGACCTCATCCACAATGGCGTAATTGGCCGGACGTTGCACCAAATCGTTTGGCGAATGCGCCATATTATCACGCAAATAATCAAAACCAAACTCGTTGTTTGTGCCATAAGTAATGTCGGCATTGTAGGCTTTTCTTCGCGCATCAGAATTTGGTTCGTGGTGGTCAATGCAATCAACCCTCAATCCGTGGAATTCATAAATTGGCCCCATCCAGGCAGCATCACGTTTTGCCAAATAATCGTTTACGGTCACCAAATGCACACCTTTTCCGGTAAGCGCATTTAAATACACCGGCAAAGTAGAAACCAAAGTTTTTCCTTCACCCGTCATCATTTCGGCAATTTTCCCCTGATGCAATACCGATCCACCGATAAGTTGCACATCGTAATGAATCATATCCCAGGTTACTTCTTTTCCTTGGGCGTCCCATTTATTGGCCCAAATGGCTTTGTTGTTTTCAAGGACAATGTTGTCACGTGTGGCTGAAAGTTCACGGTCAAATGGTGTTGCGGTAACTTCAATGAATTTATTTTGGGTAAAGCGCTTGGCAGTTTCTTTAACAACAGCAAAGGCTTCGGGCATAATTTCATTCAATGTTTTTTCTGAGGCGCGGTATAAATCATCTTCCAGATTGTCAATTTCACCGTAAATTTCTTCTTTACGGTCTATATTGGCATCAACGACTTCTTCTTTTAATTTATTGATTTTTGAAGTATATTCCTTGGTGTCATCTGCTATTATTTGCTTAAAGTAAGCCGTTTTTTCTCGTAATTGATCGTTTGTAAGGTTGGTGATCTCTTTTTCAAAAGCATTCACTTTGGCAACAATCGGTTGCAGCAACGACAAATCTCTTTTGTTTTTATCTCCAACAAAAATTTTAAGAACTGAATTTATGATACTCATAATATAGGTGTCAAATTTTTAATATTTACATGTAAAATTAGAGTAATTTACATTGTTATTTAATAACCGGTAAAGTTAATTTTTTTAATTTAAATTGTTTAAATTCTGACTTAAATTATAACAGACTAAGCAAAAAAAAAGTCTCGTTAGAGACTTTTTAGCAATGGTATTTTTTAATATTCATCTTCGTTCCAAAGATAATCTTCTTCTGAAGGATAATCGGGCCAAATTTCGACAATGGATTCGAAATTTTCTTCCTCATCTTCAATCTCTTGAAGGTTTTCAACAACTTCTAAAGGCGCTCCAGTTCTAATCGCATAATCAATCAATTCATCTTTTGTTGCAGGCCAAGGCGCATCCGCCAAATATGATGCTAATTCTAGTGTCCAATACATAACTTCTTCGTATTAAATTTTTGCAAAAATAATTTTTTTACTCAATTGGGCAAGCTATTTATCCTTTTATTTCAAAATAAAAAAGAACTTATTAAATTTTCTCAGGAATCCAAGGAATTTCTTGGGCCTGGTTGTCAATAGTCAACTTCCGTGCCAGCACAAAAAGATAGTCGGAAAGCCTGTTTAAATATACTAAAATTTTCGGATTAATAGTGCTTTCGTCACTTAATTGTGTGGTGATTCGCTCGGCTCTTCTGCAAATGCAGCGTGCGATATGACAGAATGACACGATACTGTGTCCGCCCGGCAAAATAAAATGTGTCATTTCTGGCAAAGACTCATTCATCAAATCAATTTCCTGTTCCAAAAGCGCCACAGATTCCTCCGAAATTTTATTGATATTTAACCGCTCTTTACCGTTTTTTAAGATTTCTTTTTCTGGTGGCGTTGCCAACATAGAACCCAACGTGAACAATTCGTTCTGAATTTTTAGCAGAATTTTAGTGGTATGCGCATCAATTTTTTGGTCGCGAATCAATCCGATATACGAATTTAGCTCATCTACAGTGCCGTAGGCCTCTATCCTTAAATGATATTTTGGCACCCTTGTTCCCCCAAAAAGGGAAGTTGTGCCTTTATCGCCGGTTTTTGTGTATATTTTCATCTGTTTATATTTTATTTTTTATTGGTACATCTGCGGCTTGCCTGCCTGCCGGCTGGTTCGCCATTAATCATTTCTGTGTGTATCAAAATTTGTTATGGCTCGTTTCATCTGTTTATTATGTATTTTTTAGCGGTAATAAATTGCTGCCTGCCTCCCGGCAGGTAAATTCGCTATGAGTCATTCCTTTGTGTATCAAAATTGGTTATGGCTCGTTTCATTTGATTACATTTTTTTTTTTAGCGGTAAATAATGCTGTTCGCTATGTGTCGTTCCTTTATGTATCAAAATTTGGGATGCTCGTTTCATTTGTTTACATTTTATTTTT
>JAUXPH010000022.1 GCA_030683995.1 Lutibacter sp. | reverse complement strand
TTCCGAGGTACGAGGAATCTCATCATACGTGCTCATTTGTTGCGATTCCTCCTTTGTCGGAATGACAAATATTACCTTAACTTAATGACATTACCCCTAACCCCTCTCAAGAGGGGAGTTAATCGTGGTATATTTTAACTTTTAATATTTAACTTTTTTAACATTCTCCCTTCGGGGGTTAAGGGGCCTAGTCCGTTAAATTAGGCCTCAGCCACTTTTTAGCGGTTTCAAAATCCATATTTTTTCTAAGAGCAAAATCCTTCACCTGCTCTTCGGTTATTTTTCCGACCCCAAAATATTTGGCGTTTTCATTCCCAAAATAATAGCCTGATACTGATGCTGCCGGCCACATCGCCAAACTTTCGGTGAGTTCTACCCCAATGTTTTCTTTGACTTTCAGCAATTCCCAAATGGTTAATTTTTCTGTGTGGTCCGGACAAGCGGGATAACCCGGCGCCGGACGAATGCCTTTATAGCTTTCTTTAATTAACTCATCGGTCGATAATTTTTCGTCGCTGGCGTAACCCCAATAATCTGTCCGCACTTTTTTGTGCAGATATTCAGCAAAAGCTTCCGCCAGTCTGTCGGCCAAGGCTTTGATCATAATCGAATTGTAATCGTCGTGGTCTTTTTCAAATTCGGCCGCAAGTTCCGCAGTTCCAAATCCGGTGGAAACACAAAATGCGCCCATATAATCTTCAATATTGGTTTCTTTCGGCGCCACAAAATCGGCCAGCGCCATGCTTGGTGTTCCTTCTTTCTTTTTCAATTGCTGGCGCAAAGTCAAAAACCTGGCTTTAACTTCGGTTTTATTTTCATCGGCATACACTTCAATATCATCATCATTTACCGTATTTGCAGAGAAAATTCCGAATACGGCTTTTGCAGTCAGCAGTTTTTCATCCACCACTTTTTGAAGCAGTTTTTGGGCATCCTTAAATAAATGGGTCGCCGTTTCGCCAACTACCTCATCGGTTAAAATTGCAGGAAATTTTCCGTGCAATTCCCAGGTTCTGAAAAACGGACTCCAATCGATATATTCCAGCAATTTACCCAAATCCAAATCCTCAATTACCTTAGTTCCCAAAAAGTTTGGTGTTGCAATGTTGGGGTTATTCCAATCGATGTTGAATTTATTTTTCCGGGCATCCGCCAAGGATAAATATTCTTTTCGGTCGGATCGGTTATAAAATCCTTCCCTCACTGTCACATAATCATCTTTTATGCTTTTCACATATTCAACAGCGGTATTGTTGTCGTTAATTAAATTCCCAACCACTGTAACCGCCCGTGAAGCGTCATTTACATAAATCACCGCATTGGAATATTGGGTGTCAATTTTAACGGCCGTATGCGCTTTTGACGTGGTGGCGCCACCAATTAACAAAGGAACTTTAAAGTTTTGACGTTCCATTTCTGCGGCAACATAAGCCATTTCATCTAAAGATGGTGTTATGAGTCCGCTCAACCCAATCACATCCACATTTTCAAATTTGGCGGTTTCAATTATTTTTTCGGTCGAAACCATCACGCCCAAGTCGATAATTTCATAATTGTTGCAATTTAACACCACTCCCACAATATTTTTTCCGATATCGTGAACATCACCCTTAACAGTTGCAAGCAGTATTTTGCCATTAAATTTACTGACCTCTCCCTTGTCTATTTCAATGTAAGGTTGAAGGTACGCCACCGCGCGTTTCATCACTCGGGCAGATTTCACCACTTGCGGCAAAAACATTTTTCCGGAACCAAACAAATCTCCCACTACGTTCATCCCGGTCATCAAGTGCTGTTCAATCACTTCTATGGGTTTTGTGGCCTGTATTCTTGCCTCTTCCACATCTTCCAAAATAAATTCATCCACGCCTTTTACCAAGGCATGCGTAATTCTTTCCTGCAACGGATTTTCACGCCACGACAAATCCACTTTATGTTCTTTTACGGAACTGATGACACTTTCGGCAAAAGTGAGCAAACGTTCTGTGGCATCGTCTCTTCTGTTTAAAATAACATCTTCCACTCGTTCCAGCAAATCTTTAGGAATCTCATCATAAACTTCCAACATAGTCGGATTTACGATGCCCATATTCATTCCGGCTTTTATGGCGTGGTACAAAAACACCGAATGCATGGCTTCCCTCACCGAATCATTTCCCCTGAAAGAAAACGAAACGTTGCTTACGCCGCCGCTTACGCTTACATTGGGCAAATTTTCACGAACCCAGCGCGTCGCTTCAATAAAATCGAGCGCATTTCTTTTGTGCTCGTCCATTCCTGTGGCAACCGGAAAAATATTTAAATCGAAAATAATGTCTTCTGAAGGAAACTTTACCACATTCACCAAGATATCATAACAACGTTTGGCGATTTCAATTCTTCGGTCAAAATTATCCGCTTGTCCAACCTCATCAAAAGCCATCACAATAACGGCGGCACCGTAACGCTTGATTAATTTTGCCTGTTTGATGAAGGTGGCTTCCCCTTCTTTTAAGCTGATGGAATTGACCACACATTTTCCCTGAACCACCTGCAATCCGGCTTCAATAATTTCCCATTTTGAACTGTCGATCATCACCGGAACGCGCGAAATATCGGGCTCGGAAGCAATTAAATTCAGAAATTGAACCATCGCCGCTTTTCCGTCGATCAATCCGTCGTCCATGTTCACATCAATAATTTGTGCTCCACCATCCACCTGATGCCTTGCAATCGCAAGCGCCTCGTCAAATTTTTCGTCTTTTATCAGGCGCAAAAACAAACGCGAACCCGCCACATTGGTACGCTCGCCAACATTGATGAAATTGCTGTTCTCATTCAAGATTAACGGTTCTAATCCAGACAGCTTCAACCATTTCTTTTGGTTTTTTGCTCTTGGTTGTTGTTCATCTATATTTAACTTTTCTTCTTGCATTATCTATCCTTATTTTTTTTACCACGCATTTAAAAAAATCCTTTTTTATATTCCCCCTTTCTAGCCTGTACTGAGCGGAGTCGAAGTAGGGGTTAGGGAGCCTACCAAATCGGCAATGGCCTTGATATGCGCCGGCGTGGTGCCGCAACAACCGCCAATGATTCGCACCAAATGTTTGTCCAAATAAATTTTTATTTGATCTGCCATTTCCTCGGGTGTTTCGTCATATTCCCCAAAAGCGTTTGGCAGTCCGGCGTTTGGATGCGCGGAAACCGGCAAATTAGATTTTCTTGCCAGCACTTCTAAATGCGGCGTTAACTGATTGGCGCCCAACGCGCAATTAAATCCGATAGACAATAACGGAATGTGCGAAACAGATATTAAAAATGCCTCTGCCGTTTGACCCGACAAAGTTCTTCCGCTGGCATCGGTGATGGTGCCGCTTAACATAATGGGCACAACAATATTTCGTTCTTCCTTCACTTCTTCAATGGCAAACAACGCCGCTTTTGCATTGAGGGTATCGAACACGGTTTCCACCAATAAAATATCAACGCCGCCATCCAGCAACGCTTCGGTTTGTTGTTTATAGGACAACTTTAAATCGTTAAAAGTGACAGCCCTAAAACCCGGATCATTAACTTTGGGCGACATGCTGGCGGTTTTGTTTGTGGGTCCGATTGCACCAGCCACAAATCGTGGTTTTACCGGATTTTTAGCCGTAAATTCATCGGCAACTTCTTTGGCTATTTTGGCCGACTGGTAGTTGAGTTCGTACACATAATCTTCCATTTCATAATCGGCCATGGCAATGCTGGTGCTCGAAAAAGTATTGGTTTCAATGATGTCGGCGCCCGCTTCCAAATATTTTCGGTGGATTTCTTTGATGGCTTGAGGCTGGGTGATGGAAAGCATATCGTTATTTCCTTTTACGGAAACGTGAAAATCTTTAAACTGTTCGCCTCTGTATTCTTCTTCAGAAAATCGGTATTGCTGAATCATGGTTCCCATAGCACCATCAAGCACCAATATCCGTTTTTGTATTTCTTCTTTTATGTTACCCATTGTTGATGGTTGTTGTTGTGTTTTTAAATTTTATTTTTTAGTTCACGCTTTTGCCTTTTTACGAAAAAACAAGAAAAAATTTAACCGCAATCCCGATAGCTATCGGGACGCAAAGAAAATACGCAAAGGGCGCAAAGAAAATTTTGGATTTACAATTGACGATTGACGAATTTTACCTTGTCGATATTTTTAATTCTAAAACAAATCGTAAATCTAAAATCTAAAATCGTAAATCAGTTTGCGTTAGGCATTGAAGCGATATCCTTTTTGAAAAAAAGATATAGCGAAAAGCCCGACCCGCCAGCTGGCGGGTAACGCCCTCCAAAAAGGCGGGCAAACCCAATAAAATTATTAAAAAATGCATGAAGAATTCTGGAAAAGTCTCTTCGTTATCTATCCAAAATATTTTGGTAGAATGTAGCACCTTCTTTATAAATAAAGGGTTGCTAAGGCTTCAACGGGTCTAATCCCTCTGCCTTTCTTAATAACTGTGGTCACTGTGTTTATGAACTTGGCTGCAAATATAAGGCAATACGGATTTAAAACACCAATTATTGTTATATAATATTTAAGATTTGGGTAAATTTATGTTAATTGTGATACGAGTTCCACTGTTTTTTGAAGAATTTATAAAAATTCTGCCGTTTATATAACTTATCCTTTCTCTCATAAAAAACAAGCCCATGCCTTCTTCTTTATTTTTTTTTAATAATTTTTGAGCATCAAAACCTTTCCCGTCATCATCAATTACAATGCTTAATAATTGATCTGAATGGCTAATTGAAATTAAAATATAATTTGATTCTGCATATTTTATTGCATTATTGACTGCTTCTTGAACAACTCTGTATAAATTAGTTTCGATCAGGGAATCAAATCTGCCTTTAAAATCTGTTTTATTTTCAAAATAGATGTTTTTTTCCGTAAAATTCGACAGTTGTTCCACCAATTTACTTATGGCGGGAACAATGCCGAAATCTATCAATTCGGGCGGCGTTAAATTAAAGGTCACTGTTCTTACTTCTTTAATTAAATTGCCTAAAAGCGCCTTTAATATTTCAACTTTATTGGTTGTTGTGTCAACATTAGCAGGTTTAATTGATTCAATGTTAAACTTTAGGGCGGTGAGCATTTGTCCAATTCCGTCATGTATATCTTTGGCTATCCGCTTGCGCTCTTCTTCCTGAGCCTCAACAATTTGACTTGCTTGGACTTTTTGCATGCCTACCTGTTCCTGAAATCTCCGTTCATTTAAACCATCTATAACTTTTTGGGATTCCTTCCTTTTGTTGATATCGTTGCACAACACCAAAACTCTTTGATTGGTATTAACATTGTTCATTGGGATAATTGACATCTCCAACCATATAATTCCATTGTTTGCAGTGGTCACCTGAACTTCCCCTATCCATATAGCTCTTCTGTTTCCTTTTAAAAGTTCTTTTAATGTTTGTTGCTCCCCTTCATTTATTAACAACAATTCTTCTAAATTCCGGTGAATATCTTGTTTATCAATACCCAATAAATTTTTAAACTTTTTACTCATATGAACCAAAGAGCCGTCTTGCCCGACACTGGCGAACAATGCGGCATTGTCCAATGCATAATTTAACCCTTTTAATTCTTGTAATGATGCTTCTTTGGCAATATAAAGTTCTTCAATTTTTTTAGCATTTTCCTGTGTTTCTATTTTTGATTTTATGAGATCTCCAATCACATTTTTGATATGGATTGAAATTGGTTTAAATAAAAATAATATTTCAAACAACAGTATAAGTAACGATATTGCCAGCAAAACATATTCTTTTTGTTTTAAATCCTCAACTTTTTGCTGACTGATTTCATCAAATTTAAAAACAATTTCATCCATTATCCTTAAAAATTGATGCTCGGCCTTTTCTAATTGATTTATATGAACCTGCAAAGAATCGGATGAAATTAAGGGGTTCTCAAGTATCAAATCAGTAACCTCACCACTTATGTTCACAATCTCTTTTTGAGATTTCTCAATTTGCTTAAACAATTCTTTAATTTCTGGATTGCTATGGATCAATGCCCCTAAATCACTAAATTCATCTTGTAAATTTAAATGCGCTTTTAAGAAAGCCTTACTGTCTGATTTAATAATGGAAGCCCTGTTTAATCTTTCTTCTTCAGCAGTGAAATTATTTAAATATAAAACTTCTTTAATCAATTTTTGGCTGAGCATTCGTTGCCTTCCCGAAATATTGATTATACTGGAATCATTTAACTGGGAATTTAAATGTTTTTGTATTAATATTTGCACTATAATAATAGTGCCGGCGATTAACATAATTGCCATTAAGTACAGTCTCCTAAATTTAAAGAAGGTAGCCTTTTCTAATGGTATGTCTACGTTTTTATCGCGCATAAAAGTAAAGCTTATTAACTGAGCGCCTTTGAAATTAAAGAGAGTGCTTTTTTAGGGAGTTCTAATTCTAACGCTGCTTTATGACCCTCAGCAGACATTTTTTTCCAAGTTTTCTGCACAATTTCTATGAGTTTGGCTTCGGCATATTTTTTTGAAAATTTCAAAAAATAAAATTCTAAAAACACCAAACAAACCACATCTTCCAATGTTTGGGTCTCCGCGCTTTTTTTTAAATCTTTTTTCAAAAGCAGCTTTTCAACCTGATGCCTCATTTCATCTCCATAGCCAACTTTCATTAAAATATCCGTTGCTTTTTTTGAATGAAAATGTTTTAAATCTTGTCGCCACTTCAAATACCCTACCCTATTCATTTCATAGGAATCTCTCGGAATTTCCCATCTGCAAATATGTTGGCATCGTACCGTTAACTTTAATGCCTCAGATGGGCTGGGCATAAATTTATGCAGCCTTTCTGTCATACGAATGGCATATAACAACTCTTTTGGGTATTCTTTTCCCTTAAAAATTTCTTTATTTGGGTCTAACGCATTTGCTTCATCAAATAATTTAATGGCTTTATTGAACTTTTCCGTACTTATCATCTCTGAGAATTAAATTCAAATCTATTCAGAAAATCCGATATACACAAAGTTGTTTTCAATTTTCACGGGGTAAATTGCTATCGCGTCTAAATCTCCATTTAAATTTTCGCCAGTTTCCAACGAAAAAGTTTTTTTATGCATTGGGCAAGCGACTTTAGGTATTCCGTTATGGTCACCAACAATACCTCTGGAAAGCACCATTTCAAATTTATGCGGACAAACGTTTTGGCAAGCGTACCAACCACCTTTTCGCTGAAAGTTAAAAACGGCAATTTGCTTATTTTTATATTTTACGCAAACCCCGCCATCATCAGGAAATTCATCTACCGAGGTTGCCTTAAACCAAACATTGACGTCACTTATATTTGTTGTTTTATAATTCATAAAAATTGATTCCATTTTACTTAAATTTTATGTTAGTTCCCCCAAGGTTTTGGCATATATTGATCCCTCATTGGCACAAATGCCATATTATTGTCACTCTCCTCTGAATTCACAAAATGCTTAAACCTACTTTTCATTTCATCGTTTTCAATTGCTTGTTTCCACTCACATTTATAAGCTTCCACTAAAAATTGCATTTCTTCCTCTAATTCAATGGCAAGATTTAAACTGTCATTTATAACAATGTTTTTAAGCTGTTCAATGCCACCCTCCAATTTATCCAACCAAGTTGCCGTTCTCATTAATGGAGCGGCAGTTCTTATGTAATACATTAAAAATCTGTCTAAATATTTCATGCAAGTCGCATTGTCAATTTGTTCAGCAAGCAATATTGCATGTTTTGGCGTTGCGCCTCCATTTCCGCAAACATAAAGGTTCCATCCGCCCTCAACTGCTATCAATCCGAAATCCTTGCCGCGAGCTTCTGCACATTCTCTGATACATCCGGAAACACCTCCTTTAATTTTATGGGGAGAGCGCAATCCTTTATACCGGTTTTCCAAAGCAATCGCAAAACCAACGCTTTCATCCAAGCCGTATCGGCACCAGGATGAACCAACGCAACTTTTAACAGTACGCAACGATTTACCGTAAGCATGCCCACTTTCAAAACCGGCATCAATTAATTCTTTCCAAATTGCAGGCAAATCATTTAACTGGGCACCAAACAAATCAATTCGCTGGCCACCTGTAATTTTTGTGTACAAATTATATTTTTTTCCAACTTGGCCAATGGCCATTAATTTATCTGGCGTAATCTCGCCTCCAGGAATTCGAGGAACCACAGAATAAGTTCCGTTCCTTTGAATATTGGCCAAAAATCGATCGTTCGAATCTTGGATAGCAACCTCTTTATTGGCAGTGTCATTATATAAACTCGCGAATATTGAGGCAACCAACGGCTTGCAAATTTCACAACCGCCTCCATTTCCGCAAGCATCCAAAGCTTCATTAAAAGTTGCGATTTTTTTGATCTTAAGAATACTGTATAATTCTTGGCGTGTATAACCAAAATGATCGCAAATGTTTTCTTTAACCTCTTTTCCAAGTGATTTTAATGTCTGGTTCACCAAATCCACCACCATTGGTTTGCAACCTCCACAATTTGTTGTTGCTTTGGTCATGGCAATAACATCTTCCAGACTATTACAGACTCCGTTTTTTATGGAATCGCAAATTGTGCCTTTTGAAATTCTTTCACATGAACAAACTTGGGCGGTATCAGGTAGATCCATTGAGCTTCCAAATGAGGAACCTCCTTCATTTCGGCTTCCCAGAATTAACTCTTCCGCATTTTCGGGAATTGGCATTCCGTTTAAATAAATTTGATGAAACATATTGTAATCAGAAACATCACCAATTAAAATGCCTCCCAATAATTTTTTGCCGTCGTGACTTACATTAATTCTCTTGTATAAATCTTTGGTTTTATTCTCAAACAAGATTGAATGTCCCATTTGAACAGGCATAAATGGCTCTCCAAAACTCGCTACGTCAACGCCAATCAATTTGAGCTTTGTGGACATGTCGATAGCCTCGCTCATTAATTTATCGCTATTCCCCAAAAGTTGTTCAGCAGCAACATCGGCCATTTCATAACCTGGAGCCACTAAACCAAAAATCATATTGTTATAAAGTGCAACTTCCCCAATGGCATAAATATCTGGATCAGAAGTTTGCATTTTGTTGTTTACAACAATTCCGCCACGCTCTCCCATTTGCAAACCACAAGCATTTCCCAATTCATCGCGGGGCCTGATTCCTGCAGAAATAACCAGCATCTCAACATCAATTTTATCGCTTGCTCCAAACTCCAAACCTGTAATGGCTGCATTTCCTAAAATTTGATTGGTCGCTTTCCCCAAATGAATATTTATACCTAAATTTTCTAATTTAGATTGAAGGACTTTACTGCTTCTTATATCTAATTGCCGCGGCATTAATTTTGTGGCAAATTCAACCACATGAGGTTCTAAACCCATATCCATTACCGCTTTAGCCGCTTCCAACCCTAACAAGCCACCACCCAGCACGGCTGCCTTTGGTTTTGAGGAAGCGTTCTTTTTTATCCCGTCTGCATAAGCCAATATTGCTTCTAAATCTTCAATGGTTCTATAAACAAAAACACCTTGTTTCTCTATCCCCTGAATTGAAGGAACAAATGCAGAAGAGCCAGTTGCCAAAACTAAATAATCATATCCATAGGATTTTCCCTTTAAAGTGGTTATTGTTTTGGAGGCTCTATCAATGTTGGTTACCATTTCATTGGTTATCAATTCGATTTCGTTTTCTTCATACCAATTTCGGGGAGCCATTTCAAGCGCTTTTGCATCGCCATTTTCAAAAAACTCACTTAAATGAACCCGGTTGTAAGCCGGTCTTGGTTCTTCACCAAAAACAATTAATTTAAAATTCTTTGAAGCGTCTTTTGCCACAAATTTTTCACAAAATTTATAACCTACCATGCCATTTCCAATTACTAAAATAGTCTTCATGCCATTATCATTTTAATATATTTTGACAAATCTAAGTATTTTTACTTAATAAAACTACGTATTATAAATATTTTTTACGTACTTTTGTGAAACACATATATTAACAACCTTAAAACACCATTAAGTATGGTAACCGGCAACATCTTCCCAAAAGTAACTTTAGTAGGCGCAGGCCCTGGAGACATTGAGCTTATGACCCTAAAAGGATTGAAGGCAATTAAAAATGCAGACATCATATTGTACGATGCTTTAGTTAATCCGGAAATACTTTCATTTGCAAAAAAAGGAACCCCTTGCATTTATGTTGGAAAACTATTTAACAACCATGCATTTTCTCAACAAGAAATAAATGAATTATTGGTCGAAAAGGCATTGTTTTATGGCCATGTGGTGCGATTAAAGGGAGGAGACCCTTTTGTGTTTGGAAGAGGAAGCGAAGAGATAAGTTATGTTGAATCACATAATATTGCCACAGAAATTATTCCGGGAATAAGCAGCGCATTGGCCGTTCCCGCTTCACAAGGAATTCCGTTGACAAAACGAAATAGCAGCGAAAGTTTTTGGGTAATTACAGGAACAACCTCTTCAGGCGAGATCTCTAGAGACATTGCTTTGGCCTCACAATCAACAGCTACTTTAGTGATTTTAATGGGTCTGCGTAACTTTGCTTTTATTATGGCTGAAGTAAAAAAACACAGACATAAATTTACGCCGTTTGCCATTATTCAAAATGGAACGCTTCCAAACGAAAAGATTGTAATTGACACGATTCATAATTACAAAAATACCATTGATAAAATTGATTACACACTTCCTGGAATCATTGTAATAGGAGATGTTGTTGCTGATCACACCTCATTTTTAGATGAAGAAATTCAACGAGTGTTAGGCGCTTCCTTTTAATTATCTTCAGAAATCTTGGCAACAGCTTAAAAATTTATTCCGTAAAAATCAAAATTTCCAAAAAAATAAAGCATCAATTTTAATAATTCAAATTTAAACGCAGTATAAATTAAAGATACCATAAAATTACGCAAAATACTTAGTTTTATTTTTTTATTACGTATTAATACGTATTTTTGCTTTTATTAAACGCACATTATGAAAGCAATGACAATTAAAAAATCCACCAAATTAGAATTATTAAATTTTAAAGAAATCCCAACCCAAACTTTCTGGATAACATCGATTGCCTTTTTTCTTTGTTTTTTTGCGTGGTTTGGAATTGTTCCATTTATGCCCGATGTTATTCGAGATTTAGGTTTAACGCCTGATCAAAAATGGAATTCAATTATTTTGGCCGTTTCAGGAACCGTTTTTGCCCGATTGTTAATAGGCAAATTGTGCGACAAATACGGTCCGCGCTTATGCTATACATGGCTACTTTTATTAGGGGCCATTCCCGTAATTCTGATAGGGTTCGTTCAAACGCCATTACAGTTTATGGTTTGCAGACTGTTTATTGGTTTTCTGGGAGCATCATTTGTAATTACGCAAGTACACACCTCTTTAATGTTTGCGCCAAATATAGTTGGAACAGCCAACGCAACTTCAGCAGGTTGGGGAAATTTAGGCGGTGGCGCCAACAGACTTGGAATGCCTTTAATTGCTGCGGCCGTTGTAAGTTTTGGGATCGCAGAAACCGACGCTTGGAGATATTCAATGATCATAGCAGGCGTCACCTGTTTTATAATGGGGATAGTTTATTACTTTTTTACGCAAGATACGCCCAAAGGAAATTATAAAGAATTAAGAAAAAAAGGGGAATTATCCTCTTCCAAAAAAGATCAAATTGGATTTTTGGAAGTATTGAGAGATTACCGGGTTTGGATATTATTTTTAGTATATGCGGCTTGCTTTGGAATAGAATTAACGGTTTACGGCACTATGGATGACTACCTTCAAAATACCTTCAAAATAAAACGAGTCACAGCAGGAAACATTGTGCTGTCTTTTGCGTTAATGAATATTTTTGCGAGAACATTGGGCGGTTTTCTTGGAGATAAATTTGGGAAAACTTATGGTTTAAGAGGACGCATTTTGTTTTTGGCGATGATCCTTTCATTGGAAGGAATCATGCTGATCACATTTTCAAGCATCACCATATTGTCTTTTGGGATCATTTTTTTAGTGGCCTTCAGCTTAACAGTTCAAATGGCTGAAGGAGCAACGTTCTCTGTTGTGCCTTTCATCAATAAAAAAGCCATCGGAACAATATCGGGCATTGTTGGGGCCGGAGGAAACGTGGGCGCATTTTTAGCGGCCATGCTTTTAAAATCGAAATCTGCCATCGCCGAAAAATCGGCTATTGCAGCCAACTATGGCTTAAGCGATGAAGTTGTAAAGGCAGCCCAGACTTCTGCTTCTGCATCAGCAATTTCAAGCGGATACCTAATTATAGGAATTTTAATACTTATAGTCGCAGCAATTACGCTTACCATTAAATTTTCCATGAGCGACAAAGAAGTGAGCATAGAAATAAATACCGCTGACGAAAAACTTGTTTTTGCGGATAAATAATAGATAAACTATCCATTTTGACTTTTAAAACTGATTGCAATACCTGCCAAAATTTAAACTGCCTCATAAAGAGGAGTGTGACTTCTGATATTGCAAAAATAATCATCAGGAATAAAAACACCATCGCATGTAAAAAAGGGCAACAATTTATTATGGAAGGAGCCCCAATAAATGGATTGTTTTTTATTCATAAAGGAAAAGCAAAAGTTTTAAAAACAGGCATTTATGGAAGAGAGCAAATTTTAAGGTTTGTGCAAGACGGCGAAATAATTGGCCACAGAGGTTTTGGAATCAGCAAAACTTATTCAATAAGTGCAGTTGCCCTTGAAAATACAGTTTTGTGCAATTTTACGACTGAAACCTTAAATGAAATGTTCAATTCAATCCCGAAATTAACCTATGAATTGATGATTTTTTATGCCGAAGAATTAAATCGCTCAGAAACAAAAGTGAAAACAACCGCACAAATGACGGTTCGCGAAAAAGTAATTGACACACTTCTTTATATTCATAGAAAATTTGGAGAAAATCAAAAGAATTACCTAAACTTACAACTTAGCCGAAAAGAAATAGCCGGTTTTGCCGGCACAACCGACGAGCAAGTCATAAGAACTATTTCTTCCCTAAAACAAGAACTCCATATTATTACAAAAGGCAAAAGGGTCTCAATCGTTGATGTCCAAAAATTAAAAAAGGAAATTTCTGAACACCATTATTATTTAAACAGTTAAATTTTACTGACACCAAAGCAAATACCTAGAAGGATAAATTTTTTCTAGGTATTTGTTTTTTTCATATTGCACTTACTTTCAATTAATTAGCTAATTTTTATGGGATATCCCATATTTATTCCTACACAAAAACCTATTCCAAACAACCGATTATCATATTTATCTTCAATACATACTTATATCTTTGCGATATACTTAAGTATTAATACGTAATTGTGTTTAACCTAAAAACAAAAAACATGAAATCAACATTATTTAAAACATTGTCACTGGTTGCTTTACTTTCAATAGGTTCTTGCGGAAGTCCGGAAACGAAAAAAGAAGAAAAAGGAATTTCTTCAGAAATTACAGCCAACACATTCAAAACTCTACCATTAATTTTAGAGAAACCTTAACTTACATTTGGGTTTATTAAATTAACGGATATGGCTCCTATAGCCATTGCAAAAGAAAAAGGTTTTTTTGAAGACGAAGGATTATTTGTATCCGTTGAAGCACAATCTAATTGGAAAAACATTTTAGATAGAGTCATTGACGGACAATTGGATGGCGCACATATGTTGGCAGGTCAGCCAATTGCGGCAGGTGCCGGTTTTGGAAGACAAGCAGAATTGGTTACTGCATTTTCCATGGATTTAAACGGTAACGGAATCACCGTTTCAAATGACGTTTGGAGCAAAATGAAACCAAATATTCCCCTTGGAGATGACGGAAAACCTGTTCATCCAATTAAAGCAGATGCTTTAAAACCAGTTATTAAAGAATATAAAGCTTCCGGTAAAGCATTTAAAATGGGAATGGTATTTCCGGTCTCAACACACAACTACGAAGTGAGATATTGGTTGGCAGCCGCGGGAATTCACCCCGGATTTTACACAAAAGAAAATATTCAAGGACAAATAGATGCTGAAGTATTGTTGTCGGTTACGCCGCCGCCACAAATGCCGGCAACTCTTGAAACAGGAACAATTCATGGCTATTGTGTAGGGGAACCTTGGAACCAACAGGCCGTTTTTAAAGGTATTGGTGTTCCTGTGGTCACAAACTATGATATCTGGAAAAACAATCCTGAAAAAGTATTTGTGCTGACAAAAAAATTTGTTGAAGAAAATCCGAATACGGCCATAGCAATCACAAAAGCATTGATTAGGGCAGGAAAATGGTTAGACACTCCAGGAAACAGGGAAGAAGCCGTTAAAATTTTGTCGATGGCCCAGTATGTTGGCGCCGATGAGGTTGTGCTTGCAAATTCAATGACAGGAACATTCGAATTTGAAAAAGGTGACAAACGCTCAATGCCCGACTTTAACGTGTTTTATAGATATCATGCAACCTATCCTTTTTATTCCGATGGCATTTGGTTTTTAACCCAAATGAGGCGTTGGGGACAAATTCCAGAGTCAAAACCAGCAGCTTGGTACGCTTCGAAAATTAAAGAAATATACCGACCTGATATCTGGGAAAAAGCCGCCGGCCTATTAGTTGCCGAAGGTAAAATTCCTGCAAGTGATGTCCCAATTACCGACGGTTACAAACCAGTTACTGCAGATTTTATTGACGGTAATAAATATGACGGAAAAGACCCAATAGGTTACATCAACAGTTTTAAAATTGGAAATAAAAATTAAAAAATTAGCTTCTGTTCCTGATAATATAATGAGCGTCACAAAAAAATAAGTGACTGTAAAAACCTTTAAAAATGAGCGATAAATTAATAAAATTGGTGCGTTTTATTGGACTTGGATTTTTAGAACCAATAATTCGATTGTCAAAAGGAGAAGAAACCAAGAAAAATATTACACTAATCCTAAAAAAAATAGTGGCCCCATTGGCATCAATTTTACTTTTTCTGTTGATTTGGCAACAAGGCTCAGATGCCCTATTTAATATTGAAGCCAATTACAGAATTGAAAAAGCATTCAAGGAGCAAGGACAGGAGGCTGCAGATGAAATGAAGTTGTGCATTGAGTCAGGCGCCATAAAATGCCAACCAAATACATTTCCCACCCCTTCTCAAGTAAAATATTCTTTTTACTCACTGTTAAAAGACCACAAAATTATTAATGCCGATAAAAAAGCATTTATTGAAAAAACAGCCGAACTGAACAAACAAAGGAAAAAAGCGGGAAAAAAGTCATTGGTCTATACAGGAAGACCATCATTTGTCGATCAAATTGGAACAAGTCTCAAAACTGTTTTCGCCGGTTTTTTATTGGCAATTTTTATTGCGGTTCCAACTGGTGTCGTTATCGGATTAAGTGAAACATTAAGAAGTTCAATCAACTGGATCATTCAAATTTTTAAACCTGTTTCTCCTGTGGTTTGGCTGTTGTTGGTTTTTATGGTTGTAAAAACAATCACAAAGGATTCTGACATCGACAGTTCATTTATAATATCATTTATAAGTGTTGGTTTATGCTCCATGTGGGCAACATTGGTAAACACTGTTATGGGTGTTTCCACAGTGGATAAAGACATTATTAATGTGGCAAAAGTTTTAAAATTAGGGCCTGTGCAAAAAGTTTTTAAAGTGGTTTTGCCTTCCTCGTTGCCTTTAATTTTTACAGGCTTAAGAATTACGCTTTCAGTAGCTTGGATGGTTCTGATCGCCATTGAGTTATTAGCCCAAAGCCCTGGTTTAGGTTCCTTTGTTTGGGAAGAATTTCAAAACGGCGCAAATGATTCCAACTCAAAAATTATTGTTGCCATGTTTGTTATTGGAATCATCGGATTTTTATTGGACAGGGTGATGTTAACCATCCAAAAATTTGTCTCCTTCAACAAAAATTAAGGGGAACTAAAAACATAAAAATATGGCCTATTTAGAATTAAACAATATCAATAAAACTTACGGACAAGGCGAAAACGCAAATGAAGTGCTCTCAAATATCAATTTACATATTGAAGAAGGCGAGTTTGTGGCAATAGTGGGTTTTTCGGGAAGCGGAAAAACAACTTTGGTAAACATTATTAATGGCTTGTTGAAACCAACAAGCGGAGAAATATTATTTAAGGGAAATCCAGTAGTAGACACAAGTCGGGAGCGGGGTGTAATTTTTCAAAACTACTCCTTATTGCCTTGGCTCACAGTGTATCAAAATATTAGTGTTGCCCTAAAGGAAACCTTTCCAAAAGCCAGTAAAAAATTTAGGGAAGAACGCGCGAAAGCATATATAGAGACTGTAAACCTTACAGCCTCGATTCACAAAAAACCTAAAGAATTATCGGGAGGAATGCGACAAAGAGTTGCAATTGCAAGGGCATTGGCCATGGATCCCGAAATGATTATTATGGATGAACCATTAGGCGCTTTAGATGCATTGACCCGCGGAAATCTTCAGGATGAAATTTTGAATATTTGGAATAACGACAAGCGCACGGCATTATTAATTACAAATAATATTGATGAAGGCATATATATGGCTGACAGAATTATTCCGCTCCGTCCCGGTCCAAATGCCACTTTGGGTCCTGAATTTAAAATCAACATTGAACGTCCCAGAAATAAAACTTTATTAAATGACAATCTCGAGTTTAAAAAAATTCGAAATCAAATTATGGAATATCTTATGGAAATAGGGCAAGAAAGAATTACGGCAAATTCTATAGAATACCAACTTCCTGACATTGAGCCTAAAACTTTTTATTAAAAAAATTCATCATCAAAAATTAAAAATATGGGAACAAAAGTTCAAACTATAAATTCAGATTTTGATCTTGAAAATGGAATTAAATATACTTCTCCATTAATATTGGAGCTTCAAAATTTAAAAAAAGTATATCCAACACCAAAAGGAGATTATGTGGTGCTTGAAAATTTAAATCTTCAAATAAAAAAAGAAGAGTTTGTGACCATAATAGGGCATTCGGGTTGCGGAAAAACTACTGCGCTTTCAATGATTGCAGGATTAATCCCAACTTCTGACGGAAAAATTTCGGTATCCGGAAATCCAATAAAAGGCCCTGGCCCCGACAGAGGCGTTATTTTTCAATCCCCAAGTTTAATGCCTTGGTTAACCGCAATGGAAAACGTTATGTTGGGAGTTAGGCAAGTTTTTCCGCACGCCAACAATAAAGAACGAGAAGCAATCTGCAAATATTATTTAAGTAAAGTTGGCTTGGAAGGATCCTTCCATAAAAAACCTGCGGAACTATCTCAGGGAATGCAACAACGTGTTGGAATTGCCAGGGCTTTCGCCATTAAACCTAAAATTTTATTGTTAGATGAGCCTTTTGGAATGCTGGATTCCTTAACCAGAGGCGAACTGCAGGACGTCCTTATTGATATTTGGAATAAAGAAAAAATTACTGCAGTCATGATAACACATGATGTGGATGAAGCCATCTTTTTAGCGGATCGGGTTGTTATGATGACCAGCGGTCCAAGTGCCAAAATTGGCGATATTTTAAACATTGAATTTAATAGGCCAAGAAACAGAAAAACAATTATTGAACACAGCGATTATTATAAATATAGGAAGCACTTAATCGACTTTCTCGAACATTGACAAAACTATTAACAACTAAAATGAACTATAATGAAAATTAATTTTACACTTTTTACGACCCTGTTTTTACTGACATTAAGCAGCAACGCACAATTTTCTGCGGAAGGAGAATTTAGGCCAAGAGCAGAATACAGAAACGGTTACGGAAATTTAATTCTGGAAGACCAAGAGCCAGGTTTTGGAATTTCGACAAGAGCTCGTTTGAATTTTGGCTATAAATCCGAAGGCTACAATCTTTTTGTAAGTTTGCAGGACGTCATAGTTTGGGGAGAAAACAGACAACTTCTGCCAGAAGACAAAAATAACACCTTTGCCATTTTTCAGGCATGGGCAGACCTTAAACTAGGCAGCAACATGATGATAAAGCTAGGCAGGCAAGAAATTTCTTATGATGACCAAAGAATTATGGGCGGATTAGATTGGGCGCAACAAGGCAGGAATCATGATGCGGCAATTCTTAAATACAATAAAGACAAATTTACATTTGATTTAGGATTGGCGTTTAACCAGGATTACGACAACATATCCGGATTTCAATCCGTTGGAAATATGTACAATACCACAGGATTTTTTTCATATAAAACGATGCAATATGCCTATCTAAAAAATAGTTGGAATTCTTTTTCAGGCAGTTTATTGCTATTAAACAATGGGTTTCAGGAAACCGACAATCTCAGCTACCTACAAACCATTGGAACTCATTTAAATTATAAAAAAGGCAAGTTTGGGGCATCCGCCAACGTATTTTTACAATCGGGCAAAAGACAAGGTGAGGTTGATGTAAAAGGCGCTTATTTGGCAAGTCTAGATTTTTCATATAAAACCTCCGAAAAAATCACGCTAGAGCTTGGCGCAGAAATAATAAGCGGCAACAACAAGAATGCAGGAGAAACAGGAGCCTTCTTTCCTTTGTATGGAACGAACCACAAATTCAACGGATTTATGGATTATTTTTATGTAGGAAACCATGCCAACACCATTGGACTGATCGATGTTCATGCAAGCCTGAATATCTACCTTAACAAGGACACCAATTTGTTAATAAAAGCATTAAATTTCTCTGGGGAACAAGCTTTGCCAAACGGTGAAAAATCATTGGGGACAGAAGTGGATTTAGTTTATTCAAAAAAATTCAAAGGATATTCATTAGTAGCCGGCTATTCTCAAATGTTCGCAAGCGACGGCATGTACGAACTGAAAGGGGTAAGCGAAAATTTAGCTTCCTACAGCCAAAATTGGGCTTGGGTTATGTTGGTGATAAAACCTAAATTTCTATAATATAAAATTTATTTGAAGGATATTTAAAAGTCGGGTTTTGGTAGTTATGAAGTGCTCAGGCTCACCAAAATCTGACTTTCCCTAAAATCCGGCCTTTTGAATAAAAAATAAACGATCTTTAAGTATATGTCAATTACGTATTTTATACGTATCTTCGTGTAAATTATTAAAATAATTCTTTTGAAAGAACAAATTACCATAGTTTTGGTTGATGACCACGCAATTGTTAGAGACGGCATAAAATATCTTTTAGAAGATGAAGAAAATTTAGTGGTGGTTGGCGAAGGATCGAACGGTTTGGAAGCCATTAAGCTTGTTGAAGAAAAACAACCGGATCTCTTAATTATAGATGTTAGAATGCCCGAAATGAATGGCATTGAAGCTTTAAAAATAATTAACAAAAAACCAACAAAAACAAAGTCAATTGTTTTATCAATGCATGATTCGGAAGAATATATTCTGGAATCCATTGAAGCAAAAGCGATGGGCTATCTTTTAAAGGATTCAAGCAAATCAGAGATTTTAAAAGCAATCTACACTGTTTACAATGGCGAAAAGTATTTTAGCGGTGACCTCAGTAACATTATAGTTAATAATTTATTAAAAAAATCAAACTATCCAGTTACTGGTTCTCCATCTGAAATAAATTCAAATACCTCAAAAGACACACACAATCTTACCAAAAAAGAAATAGAGATTCTTCACTTAATTCTATTGGGAAAAACAAATAAAGAAATTTCAGAAAAACTGGACAAAAGCAAAAGAACAATTGAAACTCACCGATTTAACTTGATGAAAAAGTTAAATGTTAAAAATTTAATTGAGCTTTCCACAATCGCAAAAGAATTCGAACTTATTTAAAAATTGCGATTAAACAGCACTGATTTTCTTCATCCAAAAAAATAAATACGTATTTTATTACGTATTTATACGCAATTTGTTATTTTTGCAATATCTTTATAAACTTAAATATCTTAAACCATTAAGAATGCCAATTTCAAAACCACATAAAACGATATGCTCTTATTGCGGGGTAGGTTGCGGAATTTTAGTCAATCAAGACTCAAATGGACATATTTCGGTATTAGGGGATCCGGATTATCCGGTGAATAAAGGCATGCTTTGCTCTAAAGGAATGAACTTAAATTACGTGGTTCAGGATACTTCAGACAGAATTTTTTATCCTGAAATGAAGTGGAGCAAAAATCATCCGCTAATAAAAGTTTCCTGGGATACCGCATTAGAAAGAGCTGCCGCCGTTTTTAAAAGTATCATAAAAAAATATGGACCGGACAGTGTTGCATTCTACGTATCCGGCCAATGCCTAACCGAAGAATACTATATCGTAAACAAATTAACCAAAGGTTTTATTGGCACCAACAATATAGACACCAATTCAAGGCTTTGCATGAGCAGCGCTGTTGCGGGATACAAAAAAACTTTAGGTGATGATTCCGTTCCAATCAGCTATGATGATATTGAATTGGCAAATTGTTTTTTAATTGCCGGCGCTAACCCCGCTTGGTGCCATCCAATTTTATTCAGAAGAATAGAAAAACACAAACTTGAGAATCCAAATGTTAAAATTATTGTTGTTGATCCTCGAAAAACCCAAACAACTTCAATAGCCGATTTACATTTACAAATAAATCCGGGAACAGATATTGTGCTTTATAATGCCATTGCAAGGCGCTTATTTGACAGAAATAATATCAACAATTACTTTATTAAACACCATACATCCGGAATTGATAATTTTAAAACGCACGTATATCAAACTTCTTTAAGGGAAGCTTCAAAAATTTGTGGGGTTGAATTAAGCGACATTAAAAAAGCCGCAAGTTACATAGCCAAATCCACAGGTTTTATCAATATGTGGGCGATGGGATTGAATCAGAGCATTATTGGGGTTGACAAAAATGTTTCGCTGATTAACTTGAGTTTAATGACTGGCCATATTGGCAAACCAGGTTCTGGGCCATTTTCTTTAACCGGACAGCCAAACGCAATGGGAGGCCGTGAAGTTGGCGGAATGGCAAATTTATTGGCCGCGCATAAAAACTTATTAAATGAACAAGATAGAGTTGATGTTGCAAATTTTTGGGGAAGTGAACCAATTTCTCCCAAGCCCGGATTGTCCGCAACTGAAATGTTCGATGCGCTTGACAGCGGAAGATTGAAAGCAATTTGGATAATTTGCACCAATCCTGTTGTGAGTTTACCCAATTCAAAAAAAATTGAAAGGGCATTAGAAAAAGCAAAATTTGTGGTTGTGCAAGAAATTTCCCATAATTCGGAAACCACAAAATATGCCGATTTATTGTTGCCAGCAGCCGGCTGGGCCGAAAAAGATGGCACAATGACAAACTCTGAGCGAAGAATCAGCTACCTGCCAAAAATAATTGAGGCTCCCGGAGAAGCGCTTCCTGATGCTGAAATATTATGGAAATTTGCCAAAAAAATGAATTTTCAAGGCTTTGACTATGAAAATTCCAGCGAAATTTATGATGAACACTGCGCACTGACCAAAGGAACAAATATTGACATTTCAGGGTTATCGCATAAAAGATTGATCGAAGAAGGAAGCTTTCAATGGCCGGTGCCATATGATACGCATCCGGGAACCCCTCGCCTGTTCGAAAATAAAGAATTTGACAATGCCGACAAAAAAACCCATTTTAATGTTCCCCAATATATTTTGAACCATTCGGAACCCATTACTGAAGCATTCCCTTTAATTCTGACAACTGGTCGAATTCGAGATCAGTGGCATACCAGAACCAGAACCGGCAAAGTCAATCGGTTAACGACACATATCCCTTCTCCATATCTTGAAATGAATAAGATTGATGGCTTGGAAAGAGATCTAAATGATGGTGATATGGTTGATATTTATAATAACAGAGGTATTGTAAGGGTGAAAGTTAAACTCAATTTCAACATAAAATATGGCGTGGTATTTTTACCCATGCATTGGGGAAAAGTGCAGGGAAATGACTTTGGAAGAGCGAACAACTTAACCAATAATTTAATTGACCCAATTTCAAAAGAACCCGATTTCAAGTTCTCTGCCGTTCAAGTTGTAAAATATAAAAAACAAAAACAAAAAATTTGTGTCATAGGGGCAGGCGCCGCCGCTTATAGATTTGTTCAAACCTATAGAACCCATAATTTAACCGATGAAATTTTAATCTTTTCAAAAGAAAATGATCCCTTTTACAATAGAGTGCTGCTTCCTGAATATATAAATGAAGAGTTAACCTGGGAACAACTTCAAAAATTAAAAAAAGGGGAGGTAGAAAAATTACGACTTCAACTGTATAAAGGTGTACAAATAAATAAGATAAATTCTGAAAAAAAATATATTATTGACAGCAATAATGAAAAACATGCTTATGATTTATTAATCATGGCAACTGGAAGCAGCGCCTTTGTGCCAAATTACGTCCCGCTTCACTTATCTGGACGATTTACAATGCGCAATAAAGTGGATGCAGATAACTTGAGAGATTACCTGAAAAGCACTGGATTTCCGGAAAAAGAGCAACATGTTGTTATTGTTGGTGGTGGTCTGCTGGGTTTAGAGTTGGCCGCTTCGCTTAACAAGAAAAATATCAATATTTCCATAGTACAAAGAGCTCCAAGGTTGATGGAACGTCAATTAGACAGGGTAGCCAGTACTTTATTGTCCGAAAACATACAAGCAAGAGGAATTCAAATTTATTTCGACAATGAGGTTAGCACTGTTTTTGATGATGAAACAGTGCCTAAAAAGCTCTACATTACTTTAAAAACAGGTAAAATCATAAATGCAAATGCAATAGTCTACGCAATAGGAACTCTGCCAAATATTGAATTGGCAAAAAGCGCAGGCATAAAACATACACGTGGCGTAATTGTAAACCAATATTTACAAACCAGCAATCCAGAAATTTTTGCTTTGGGAGAAATTGCTGAATTTGAGAATTCTTTGTTTGGCATTACTTCAGCGGCGGAACAACAAGCAGAAATTGCCGCAAAATTTATTTTAGGGGATTTAAGCAGTATTTATAAAGGCTCTGTTTTAATGAACATCTTAAAATTTGATGATCTTGATTTGTGCAGTATCGGAATGGTAAGCACCCCAAAAAACGATTCTTCCTACGAGGAAATAATTTTAAAAGACGTTTCCCAACATTTTTATAAAAAATGCATAGTCAAAAATGATTTATTGGTTGGTGCAATTTTAATGGGTGATAAACATGAATTTGCAGAATTTAAACGATTTATAGAAGATAAGATTGAACTTTCAGAAAAACGAACGGAATTGTTACGGGGTAAAAGCAGCACTATTCCGGTATTGGGAAAATTAGTTTGTTCCTGCAGTCAAGTTGGAGACGGGAACTTGAAGGAAATGATCCAGAAGGGCTTTACGGATTTTAACGAATTGTGTTCAAAAACCGGGGCAGGATTAGGATGTGGAAGCTGTAAACCCGAAATAAATGAAATTCTGTTAAAAACAAAATAATTTCGTTATGAAAAATAAATTGCAACGTGTTTATATAAAAGGAGGGGTTCTGTCGCCTGGTGAATTAAAACAAATTATTCGTATGGTTGAAAGTTTAGGTTTAGCAACCCTAAAATTTGGATCACGCCAAGACATCTTATTTCCATATAAAGAATCCAATAATGAAATAATAGACCAATATCCGAATTTTATCATTGAAAAGAACCCAAAACAGAATTTTCAAAATATAGTTTGTTCCTATGTCTCTGCCGATATTTTTCCCGCAACACCATGGTTAAAAGGCTCAACTTATTTATATATCCTGGAACAATTCAGATATAATCCAACTTTAAAAGTCAACATCACCGACCCAAAACAACAATTGGTTCCACTTTACAATGGGCAAATAAATTTTATTGCCTCAGAAAATGAAGACTATTGGCATTTAAATTTAAAGTTGCCAAACTGGGAAACTGAAGTCGATTATCCGGTGCTGATTTACAGTTGGGATATCCCAAAAATAGCTCAAGCAATTGAAGAATTTTATGAAGAAACTTCCGATATTAATTTATTGTTTGAATTAATAAATGAAAAAATTGAAACAAATAGCCGAACTATTGAAAAAAAACTAGTAATTCCATTTCACCCATTTCCTTATTATGAAGGCATGAATAAAATGGATGTCAATGATTATTGGCTGGGATTGTATTGGAGAAATAACGAATATGATTTAGCATTCTTAAAAGAATTTTGTGATTTTTGTTTAGAAAGCGGCGTTGGCAAAATTTGTATCACCCCATGGAAATCTTTTATCATAAAAGGAATAAATAAAAAATACAAACTTAATTTAGAAAAACTCCTAGGTAAAAAAGGAATAAATGTAAGACATTCTTCATTAGAATTAAATTGGCATTTACCTGTTGACGATAAAGACGCGCTAGAATTAAAAAAATTCATAGTGAGAAATTTTGATCAAAACGACATAAGCACCTACGGTTTAAATTTTGGAATTACTGAAAGCGTAAAAAATGAAAATTACTTTACTTCTGCGGTTATAGAAAAAAATCCAATTCCAACAATCATTAAAGAATATCAGGTCAGGCCTACTTATAATGTTTTATACTGCAAAAATTTCAATCCCAACTCTCGGGAATACTTAATTTATGCACAAGATGTGGACAAAACGGAATTGCCGGGCTTGTTAATGGAACTAAGCAAGTTGTATTTTGGGCAACTTGGTGAAGAAACTGCGGATTTGGATGAAAATTCAAATATGGAACCAAAAATTGAAAAAGAAGTTTACCAATGCAAAGACTGTTTAACGGTTTATGACTCAGATTATGGAGACCAAAACGATATGGTTGAAGCTGGAGTTTTGTTTAAGGACCTGCCATTAAATTA
Source organism: Lutibacter sp. (assembly GCA_030683995.1). Lineage (GTDB taxonomy): Bacteria > Bacteroidota > Bacteroidia > Flavobacteriales > Flavobacteriaceae > Lutibacter. The sequence continues at coordinate 42,918 of JAUXPH010000022.1, read as the reverse complement.
TAAATGCCCGTTATGTGAGGCTCCAAAAGATGCTTATAAATTGGTAAAAATTTAAATTAAAACGACGTAAATTATCTACGTCGTTTTATCAATTATTCCCTTAGTTAAATTATTCAAAATATCAACCTTTTCCTTTAAATCACATTTAATTTTATTCCGAAAGGAATTTAGATTTTCTGCAAGCTCATCAATGTCATCAGGAATCACCTCTTCAAAAAACTGTCGCAATCGTTTTGCCAAGGTCGGCGATTTTCCGTTGGTTGAAATGGCAATTTTAATGTTGCCTTTGGTGACGATGCCGCCCATATAAAAATCGCAGTATGGCGGATTGTCGGCCACATTCACCAAAACATTCTGTTGTTTGCAATCTTTATACACCTGAATATTGACTTCAATATGGTCGGTTGCGGCGATAACGATGTGTTTTCCTTTTAGAAAAGAAAACGCATACGCAGCTTCTATCATTTCAACCTTGTGTTTTTTTGCCAAGGTGATTAACTCGGGCAAAAAATTGATGGAAACGATGGTGACTTTGGCATTCGGACTTGATTTTAACAGAAAAACCAGTTTTTCCAAACCCACATTTCCCCCGCCAACAATAAGCACTTCAAGTTCGGAAACTTTTAAAAAAATGGGGTATAATTCGTTTTGTTCCATACTAACTGATTTAAAAATTGAATAGGCATCACTAATATACAAAGTTTTGGCTTAGCTTTCCGGCGCCAATTCCAATTCGAGTCCGTCCATTTCTATGGAAAGATACAACTGACATCCCAAACGGCTGTTTTCTTTCACAAAAAATGCCTGATCCAACATATCTTCTTCCGCTTCCCCTCTTTCCGACAATTCGTGGTTGGAATGCACGTAACACTGGCACGAAGCACACATGGCCATTCCGCCGCAAGTGCCTTCAACCGGCAAATCGTACGCTTTACACAATTCCATAATATTCATGGCCATATCGGTTGGGGCATCCAACAAATGATTTACGCCAAACCTGTCTTTAATTTTTATTTTTATATCTGACATCTTATATACTTTTTACGACCGCTTTTTCGGATTTTTTGGTTTCACCGTTGAAACCCGTAATTCCGTTAACCGTGGTGTATTTCATTAAATATTTTTTACCCGGATTTACAATATTGTAGGCAAATTGCACTGCAATGGTGGCTTCGTGAAATCCGCATAAGATCAATTTCAGTTTTCCCGGATAGGTATTTACATCGCCCACCGCAAAAATACCCGGAATATTGGTGCTGTAATCCAGCGCATTGTTCACTTTTATGGCATTTTTTTCAATCTCCAGTCCCCAGTTTGCAATGGGTCCCAATTTGGGCAACAATCCGAATAATGGAATAAAATAATCGCAAGGCACTTCAATATTTCCTTCTTTTGAATGGTTTACGACAACCGATTCCAACTTTCCGTTACCTTTAATTTCTGTAACTTCCGCTTCGGTAATCAGTTTTATTTTTCCATTTTTGGCGAGTTCCGCAACTTTTTCCACGGAATCCAGCGCACCTCTAAATTCATTTTTTCGATGCACCAGAATCACTTCACTTGCCACGTTGGCCAAAAAAATGGTCCAATCCAGCGCAGAATCTCCGCCACCGGAAATTACGACGCTTTTATTTCTGTAAGTTTCAGGATCTTTAATCATATAGTTCACACCGCGATCTTCATAATCCGAAATGCCTGCAATGGGTGGTTTTCTTGGTTCAAAGGAGCCCAATCCGCCAGCGATAATCACTGCGGCCGCACTGTGTTCCGTTCCTTTATTGGAGGTTACCTTAAAATTGCCATCTGCCAGTTTATCGATGGTTTCTGCTCTTTCCCCCAACGTGTAGGTTGGCTCGAATGGCGCAATTTGTTGCTCCAAATTTTGAATCAGATCTCCAGCCAAAATTTCCGGATAGGCAGGAATATCATAAATCGGTTTTTTGGGATAAATTTCGGCACATTGTCCGCCCGCATAAGGCAATGCATCAATGAGGTGACATCGAAGCTTCAGCAAACCTGCCTCAAACACGGTAAACAACCCAACAGGGCCCGCTCCGATAATTAAAATATCTGTTTTAATCATTTTTTTAGTAGTAGTAGTAATCGTTTAAAAATGCAAATTTCGTCTTTTTATTTAGATTGATTCTAAATAAAACGTTATATTTTATGCTGATTGATGTTTCAGTACTATTTCTTCATAAAACGCACGTAATTTTGCGCTGTGTTTCACCACTTCCCCGATGACAATGATTGCCGGAGAAGCCAGTTTTTGGGCATCAACGACTTCCAAAATAGAATCGATGGTGCCCACACCAATTTTCTCGTTTTTTGTGGTTCCGTTTTGGATAATCGCGGTTGGCACTTCGCCTTTTTCAAATTTATTGAAGATTGCCACAATCTCGCTGAGTTTGCTCATTCCCATTAAAATAACGATGGTTGCGGTTGACTGCGCCGCCAAAAACACATCGTTCGACAAATTTCTGTCGGATGTGGTGCCGGTGATGACCCAAAAACTTTCGGCAATTCCTCTTTTTGTGAGGGCGATTCCCTGACTTGCAGGCACTGCCATTGCAGAAGAAATTCCGGGAATAACCTCGGTTTCAATACCAAAGGATTCGAGATGATCAATTTCTTCCGCACCGCGTCCAAAAACAAAAGGATCGCCGCCTTTTAAGCGAACAGCATTTCCGTATTGAAAAGCGTATTTCACCATCAGTTCATTTATTTCGTCCTGGGAATGGCTGTGAAATCCCTTGCGTTTTCCCACAAATATTTTTTTTGCGGCCGGCGCATATTTCAGCAATTCTCTGCAAACCAAGGCGTCATATAAAACAACATTTGCTTTCATCAGCGCATTAACGCCTTTCACGGTAATCAATTCCGGATCTCCCGGACCGGCGCCAACCAAGGTTACTTTCGGATTCTTATTCGCTTTCATCTGTTTAATTTTATTTTTTTAGCGGTACAGCTGCTGTTCGCCATTAATCATTCTATTTTGTATCAAAGATTCGTTATGCTCGTTTCATCGTTTAAAATTTTAGTTCGAAGTGCTGTTGCTTTTTTATAGAATAATTGTGCATCATCTAAATATTTTTGGGCAAATTCCTTGGTTGGCTCGTTGTTTTGAATTTGATACACAAATTCAGAAAACGGACTTTCCAACACAATATCCTCCGCAAAAAGCGCTTCAAATTCCGAAACAATTCCGGCTTGTGTATTGGTGGTTTTGTCTTTGGTCAGCAACAAAGCTTTGGCGGTATTCACTAAACTGGTGTAGGAATAATAAATACTGTCGGCAAACTGATTTAATTTTAAAGCTTCAGCCGCATTTTCAATTTTCTCTTCACTGTCCAACAACAAAGTCGCCACCAAATCGATCACAACACCCGCGCATTCACCAACGCCAACGGCCATTTCAAACGGCTCTTCACTTCCCCAATCCGTAAAATCGCTTTCCTGCAAATTTGAACTGTCGGCCAGCGGTTTCAACAAATTGTAAAAATAAATTTCGCCATGTTTGTCGTAATAATCTAAAAAAGATTCTCCCTCACCACGATTCAATTCCAAATCATTTAAAATCGCCCGCAACGCATCCGGACCTCTTTTGCTTGGCACTTTGATCACTTTATCGGCAATTCTTCCTGCACCATTTCCTAAAACGCCACCGCCCAAAAGCACCTGCAAAGCCGGAGCAACCAATTTCCCGGACTTGATGGTCATTCCCTGAAAACCTATATGTGCCATCGTATGCTGTCCGCAAGAATTCATGCAACCACTTATTTTTATGGTGATTTCCTTATTGGCGGCAAACTGCGGATACTCATTTTTCAACACTTTTTCCAATTCTCGGGTGATTCCCGTGCTGCTTGCAATTCCCAGATTACAGGTGTCGGTTCCCGGACAAGAAGTGATGTCGAAAATACCGTTGTAACCCGATTCCGCGTAACCCAGTTTGTTAAGTTCTGCATAAAAGAAAGGCAACAGTGCCTCTTTTACATGAGGAATCAATATATTTTGACGCAAGGTCAGGCGCAATTCGTTGGCTGCATATTTCTGAACCAAATCGGCCAGCAAACGTGCTTTATCGGTATAGAAATCGCCCAAGTGGACTTTAATTCCGATGGCATAGAATCCTTTTTGTTTCTGCGGAATCACATTGGTTAATTTCCATACATTATATTGTCCTTCATTTTCAATTTTTACTGAAGGAATTTCCAGTTGTTGAATTGTAATTTCATTTTGATAGTTGGAAGTGTCTATTTTAAAAGTTTGATTGGACAATGCTTTTTGTTCTTCTGAAACCAATTGCACAAAGGCATCCAAACCGATTTCTTTCACCAAAAATTTCAATCGCGCCCGTGCTCTTTTTGCGCGTTCACCATATCGGTCGAAAACCCTCAAAACAGCTTCCGTAACCGGAATTATTTTATCGGCCGGCAAAAACTCATACAAGGTGTCGGCCAAACGGGCTTGTGAACCCAAACCGCCGCCAAGCATCACTTTAAATCCGATTTCACTGGCCTTAATTTTGGCGATAAAACCCAAATCGTGCATAAAACTCAGGGCGGTATCTTCATCGGTCGCGGAAAATGAAATCTTGAATTTCCGTCCCAATTCCTGACAAATGGGATTCCTTAAAAAGAACTCAAAAGCCGCTTGTGCATAAGGAGAAACATCAAAAGGTTCATTGATATCAATACCCGCAGTTTCCGAAGCGGTTACGTTTCTAACCGTGTTGCCACAGGCTTCTCGCAAGGTAATATCATCTTTTTCCAATTCAGCCCAAAGCTCGGGCGTTCTGTCTAAACTCACGTGGTGAATTTGGATGTCCTGCCTTGTGGTAATGTGCAGCCTTCCTCGAGAATATTCATCCGAAACCGCCGAAATTCTGTGCAATTGTTCCCCTGAAATTTTCCCGTAAGGCAATTTAATCCGGATCATCTGCACGCCAAACTGACGCTGTCCGTAAACGCCGCGAGCCAAACGCAGACTTCTGAAGCGTGCATCGTCAATTTTTCCTTCGTAATAAAGACTGATTTTTTTTTCAAGGTCAATAATGTCCTTCTCGACAATCGGATTCTCGATTTCGGTTCTGAAACTTTGCATGGTATTTTGATTTTATGTTAGTAGAAAATGATTCCCTATTTCATAGGTTGTTTAGATTAAATTTTATTATATGTTTTTGATTTTTTTTCCTATTCCCAGCCCTTTCCTAAGGAAAGGGAGTTTGTTTTTTAGTTAAAATAGTTTTTTCCCCAACCCTAAAGGGAGAACTATTTTCACAAGATGGTGCCAAATTATTTTTTAACTTTTAGTACCCTTTCCAACATTAATTTCGCCATCGCGCCACCTGGCCCTATCGCTAAAAATGTTCACTGAACATTTTTTTAACGCGCTGGCCTATTCAATAAACCCAACCCCTGCGGTATTATTTGTTTGTTGGTCTATCAAGATAAAAGAGCCGTTTGTTCGGTGTTCTTTAAAGGCATCGAAAAAAATTGGTTTGTTCAATTGGAACGAAACCGAAGCAATATCATTCATATTTAAACTGCTGACATCGTTCTCAACCCCTGAAAAATCAGGATGTATTTTATGATTTATGGCACTGACTTTAGCGATTACTTTATTTACGCCATGTTGCAAGGTGTATTTTGAGCCCGGCAACAATGGCCTGCCATCCATCCAGGAAACGGTGGCCGTAAATGCTTTTTCGATTCTTGGCAATTCTTTTGCTTTTACAATCATATCGCCCCTGCTCACATTCACGTTGTTTTCTAAAGTGATGGAAATGGAAGACCTTCTTGCGGCACTTTGGTATTTTTTATCGTTGAAATAAATTTCTTTGACTTTGGTTCTTGTTTCAGACGGAAGCACCACAACTTCGTCGCCCACATTGATATCTCCGCCATAAACTTTGCCGGCATAACCCCTGAAATCGTGGAATTCTTCTGTTTTCGGACGAATGACATACTGCACCGGAAAGCGCATTTTGCCTCGGTTATAAATATTTACGGTATCCAGTTTCTCCAAATATTCTAACAATGTTTGTCCGCCAAACCAAGGCATCGCATCCGATTTATCCACCACATTGTCGCCTTTTAGCGCACTAACTGGAATATAAGTGATGTTTTGGTCTTCATAATCGCTTTTTTCAACCAGTTTTTCAAAATCAGCCTTAATTTCATTGTATCTTTCTTCTGAAAAATTCACCAAATCCATTTTATTCACCGCCACAATCACACTTTTAATCCGCAATAAATTATTGATAAAAAAGTGACGATAAGTTTGCTCAATCACGCCACGACGCGCATCTATCAAAATAATGGCAACTTGCGACGTTGAAGCGCCGGTAACCATATTTCTGGTGTATTCCACATGGCCGGGCGTATCGGCAATGATATAACTTCTTGTTTTTGTTGAAAAATAAATATGGGCCACATCAATGGTGATTCCCTGTTCACGTTCGGCGACCAAGCCGTCTGTTGCTAAAGAAAAATCCAAATAATCGTATCCTTTTTTCTTGCTGCTGTGTTCAATGGCCTCCAATTTATCGTCGGTTAACGATTTTGTGTCGTACAACAACCTTCCGATCAAGGTACTTTTACCGTCGTCCACACTTCCTGCCGTTGCTATTTTTAAAACTTCCATAAGTCCCTCCTAACCTCCCCGAAGGAAGGAATATTTTTTATTATTTATTATCATTTAACTTTTTTAATACCCGCTATCAATTTTAGGCGGCCTAAAAATACCCCTGTTGTTTTCGTTTTTCCATCGCGGCTTCAGAACGTTTGTCGTCTATTCTGGCGCCACGTTCAGAAATGCTTGAATCCCTGATTTCCGCAACCACTTCGCGAATGGTTGCTGCATAAGAATCCACTGCCGCAGTACAACTCATATCGCCCACAGTCCTAAAACGAACCATGCGTTCTTCCACTTCTTCTTCATCATCTTTAAACACGTGTTCCGATGCTGACCAAATAAGTCCGTCTCTCATAAATATATCACGTTTGTGCGCAAAATAGATAGATGGAATCTCCAAATCTTCATTTTCAATATAAGTCCACACGTCTAATTCTGTCCAGTTTGAAATAGGAAAAACACGTACATTTTGTCCGAGCTGAATTTGTCCGTTCAGCATATCGAACAATTCCGGCCGCTGATTTTTTTCATCCCACTGGCCAAAATCGTCACGAACAGAAAAAATACGTTCTTTCGCTCTCGCTTTCTCTTCATCTCTTCGTGCGCCGCCAATACAGGCATCAAATTTAAATTCCTCAATGGCATCCAATAGAGTGGTTGTCTGCAATACATTTCTGCTGGAATATCGACCCGATTCTTCCTTCACTTTTCCCTGATCTATGGAATCCTGCACATTTCTTACAATCAATTCCAATCCCAATTCCGCAACCAGTTTGTCACGAAACTCGATTGTTTCCGGAAAATTATGTCCGGTATCAATGTGCATCAACGGAAAAGGAATTTTTGCCGGATAGAAAGCTTTTTGGGCCAATCGAACCAAGGTTATGGAATCTTTTCCGCCGGAAAATAACAATACCGGTTTTTCAAATTGTGCCGCAACTTCCCTAAAAATATAAATTGCTTCGTTTTCAAGTGCGTTTATTAATAATTTCTCTGTCATTTTATCTGTTTTATGAATGCAAACCGCATTCTCTGTTTTCCAACACTTTTGTTGGATCGAAATAGGTGAATTCGTTTGGCAATTGGTACAATCTTAAATAGTTGTCTAGCTGTTCATCCGACCAATGGTAAAAAGGGCTCACTTTCAAAACACCGTCTTTACTTATGGAAACAATGCCAATATTGTCCCTGAAAGCCGTTTGACCTTTGCGCAAGTTGGTAAACCAAACATCGGGTTTGTGTTCTGCCATCGCTCTGTTAAAAGGTTCCAGCTTCACTTGTTCCGTAAAAATTTGATGCATCGGGTCCTCAATTTGCGGAATTCCCATGGTCACATTCCGATGTTCCGCAGTTTGTTTTGGCACATACAAATGCACATTTAAACCCAATTTTTCAATTAATTCATTGGCATGCGCATACGTTTGCGGCGTATTATAGCCTGTATCGCACCAAATTACCTTTAAATCCTTTTTAACTTTGGTGCAGGCATATAAAATAGCCACTTCATACGGCCTGAAATTCGTGGTAACCAAAGGTTCTGAAGCAATCGACAATGCCCAGCTTACAATTTCTTCGGGCGATTTCTTTTCCAGTTCCTTATTTATCTGTTCCAAATCTAAATTTCTCATTGTTTTCTCCATTTTATTAAATTCCAAATGCGCTCGTGGCCATAGTAAAGCACCATTTTGGTAATCACCTCAATGGATCCTATTGTGAGCGCCATGCTTAGTTCTCCGGTAATAAACCAGGAAATAATCATGGTATCCACGGTCCCCACAACCCTCCAACTTATTGCTTTCACAATGCTGCGAATCGGTTTTTCCGATTTTATGTCGGCCTCCAACCCTATTTCTGCAGTACCTTTTGATGAAGTTATAATTTGATCTATTATCATATATATTTGCTGTGCTAAATCTTTTTATTGGCAACAAAAATACATTTTTTTTAATACTCTACCAATTCGATAGGCTAATAGATTGATGTAATTTAATTATTTAACATTATTAGCGTTGATGTTATTTTTTTTGGCGTTCCCCGCCAACTGGCAGGCCTGCCTGCCGGTAGGCAGGTCGGGTTTTTCGTTCCAAACTTTTTTCTTCGCCAAAAGGCAAATCAAAAAGGTTTTACACTGCAACCCCTAACGCGAATTCAATTAATTATGAGTATTAAAAATTATTTCAAAATCGCGCCAAGGGGATTTATCCCCTTGTTGATAAATCATAATGACTTACTCACTCTCCTTGACTTCGGTCTTCGGTCCCGATAGCTATCGGGATCTAACTTATCAACGCCGCATCAATATCCTGAATAATATCTTCAACATGCTCCAAACCAACTGAAATCCTAACCAAACCAGGCGTAATTCCTGCCGCCAATTGCTCCTCCGATGAAAGTTTGCTGTGCGTGGTTGAGGCCGGATGCGTAACAATGGTTCGGGTATCGCCGAGATTCGCCGACAAAGAGCACATTTTAAGCGCATTTAAAAAATTCCTTCCTGCTTCCAGTCCGCCTTTTACCTCAACCGCAATGATATTTCCGCCCAGTTTCATTTGCTTTTTGGCAATTTCATATTGCGGATGTGAAATCAAAAATGGATATTTCACTTTTTCAATTTTGTCATGGCTTTCCAAAAATTCAGCAACTTTCAACGCATTTTCACAATGTTTTTCCACCCGAACCGCCAAGGTCTCCAAACTTTTACTCAACACCCAGGCGTTAAAAGGCGACAATGCCGGACCCGTATTTCTCGCAAATAAATAAATTTCACGCACCAATTCGGCTTTTCCAACCACCACGCCGCCCAAAACACGCCCTTGTCCGTCCATGAGTTTTGTAGCCGAATGAATCACCAAATCAGCTCCAAATTTTATGGGCTGTTGAATGTATGGTGTTGCAAAACAATTGTCGATCACCAGCAACAAATTGTGCTTTATGGCAATATTTCCCAACAATTCCAAATCGATAATGTCCACACCGGGATTGGTAGGCGATTCTGCATACAATATTTTGGTTGAAGGCCTAATTAAAGATTCAATCTCGTCCGGATTGTTAATGTCGAAATATGAAGTTTCAATTTGCCATTTCGGAAAATACTTGGTAAACAACGTATGCGTGGATCCAAAAACCGAGCGTGCCGAAACAATATGATCGCCGCTATTTAACAAAGCCGCAAAGGTCGAAAATACCGCTGCCATTCCGGTTGCAAATGCATAACCGGCTTCAGCGCCTTCCATTTGCACAACTTTATCGGTAAATTCGGTCGTGTTCGGATTGCTGAAACGGGAATAAATGTTTCGTTCATTTTCTTCACTGAAAGCTGCGCGCATCTCTTCGGCATCTTCAAACACAAAACTTGAAGTTAAGTACAAAGGCGTTGAATGCTCCTGAAATTGGGAACGCTCCATTTGGTTTCTGATGGCTTCGGTTTCGAAATTTTTGTCGCTCATTTTGTTGGTTGTTGGTTGTTGGTTGTTGGTTGTTGGTTTGTCTTTTTTCTCTTCTCTTTTTTCTCTATTCTCATTTAATTTTTATCCGCCAATCTTAAAATATCGCCGAAAACGCCTCGGGCGGTTACTGCTGCTCCTGCTCCAGCGCCCTGAATTACGAGCGGTTTTTCGCCATAAGATTCGGTATAAATTTCAAAAATTGCATCGGCGCCCTGTATTTGTCCGAGTGCGCTGTTGCTTGGCACCGAAACTAGTTTCACTTCCAAATTACCTTTATCTTGTTGCAAATCGCCCGAAATTTCACCGATATAACGCAACACATGATTTGGTTTTTGATCCTCTTTTATTTTCTGAAAATGCGCGTTCATTTCCCCCAATCTTTTCAAAAATGAATCGGCGGTTCCGGATCTTAAATTTTCCGGGATTAAATTTTCAATGGTTACGTCTGCAAGTTCATTTTGCAAATCGAGTTCCCTTGCTAAAATCAGCAGTTTTCTTCCAACATCATTTCCGCATAAATCCTCACGCGGATCGGGTTCCGTAAAACCTTGGTTGATGGCTTCCTGCAATATGTCGCTAAAAGGCCGATTTTCAATCGAAAAATTATTGAACAAATAACTGAGTGAACCTGAGAAAACGCCACGAATACAGGTAATATTTTCGCCTGAATCATGCAACAGTTTAATGGTGTCAATCAATGGTAAACCGGCGCCAACATTGGTTTCGTATAAATAGGATTTCTTATTGTCTTTTATGGTTTGCCTAAGCGCTTTGTAAAACGCGTACGACTTGGTATTGGCGATTTTGTTGGAAGAAATTAAATCGAATCCGTTTTCCGCCAAATCGATATAATTGTCAACAAACTGCGCACTGGCTGTATTGTCCACCGCAATTAAATTTTCCAGATGGTTTTTCTCCGCAAAGTCAATCACATCCTTAACCGTATAATTTTGAAGCGCATTTTGATCAAATTCCTTGGCCCAATTTTCTGAAATTCCGTTCTTGTCGAACAATACTTTAGTGGAATTGGCCACCGCAAAAATGTTCAAATGGATGTTTTTTCGTTTTAATATGGTTGCATGGCTTTTTAAAATTTGATCAATCAAAGTGCCGCCCACCAAACCTTTCCCAAAAATGGCGATGTTGATCCGTTTTGAAATTCCGAAGATTTCACTGTGAATCACGTTCACCGCTTTGTTTAAATCCGATTTTTTCACCACCAGGCAAACATTCGCCCCAGTCACTGTGTTATTTATCAATATTGGTGTCACATGATTTTTTATCAACGCGCCATAAGGCTCGTTAAAAGAATGCAAACTTTGCCCGATGATAGAAATCACCGAAACATTTTCGGTCACATAAATTTGGCTGATATCCTTGGTCTGAAATTCATTTTTGAACTCATTTTCCAAGACCATTTTTGCTTTGTATCCGTTTTTAGCATCTACAATAAATCCGATTCCCCGTTCCGAAGAACCTTGTGAAATGATGCTTACGCTGATATTTTCCTTGGCCAAAGCGGTAAAAATTCGGCCGTCCACGCCCACTTTTCCCAACAATCCGCGCCCGATTAAATTCACCAATGCCACATCATCCTGCACCGTCAAAGATTTTATGCCGCCCTGTTCCGTTTCCGAACCGATTAACGTTCCTTTATTTTCAGCATTAAAAGTGTTTAAAATTCGTAAAGGAATATTTTTTTCGATTAATGGAATGATCGTTTTTGCGTGCAGAATATTCGCGCCAAAATTCGCCAGTTCATTGGCTTCCTGATAGGTGAGTTTTTCAATGATTTGGGAATTCTCCACCAAATCTGGATTTGCGGTATAAATTCCGTTCACGTGCGTGTAATTCTGAAGCTCTTTCGCATTCAAATAATTGGCGATCAGCGCTGCGGTATAATTGCTGCCGTTTCTTCCCAACGTGGTGGTTTCGCCTTGCAAGTTTGAGGCTATAAATCCGGTAATTACCTGAATGGTGTCTCCATTGTGCTGTTGAAAATGCGCAATCACGTTTTCTTCGGAAACCGATTCAAAAGGCAACGCTTTTCCAAATTGGTTGTTGGTTTTTATAAGCGTTCTTGAATCCACAAAATTGGCTTTAATCCCTTTTTTATTCAGCAAATGGGCAATGAATTTTCCCGAAAGGATTTCCCCTTGTGAAAGCACCTGGTCTTTCACTTTTTCGCTGTAATCGCCCAACAAATTAACGCCTCTGAAAATCTCGTCAAGCAGTTTAAATTCTGCCGACAAATCAACGCCTTCGCCACCAACTTTCTGGTATTTTTTTAGCGCTTCAAACTCCTCCAAATACGGCAAATCGTTTTTGGCTTTTTCCAAAATAGACTCTAAATGGTCGGTAGTTTCGCCTCTTGCAGAAACCACAATGGCAATTTTCTCCCCGTTTTTTATTTTATTTTCAACAATGGCCAAGGTGTGTTTTAAACCCATTCCGTTTGCCAGAGATTTTCCTCCAAATTTTACAACTATCATATTTTATATTTAAAAACGTCACTCAATGCTTCCACCAATTGTTCAAATTCAATTAAAAACGCATCGTGACCGTGAATGGATTTGATTTCTTTATACACTGCTTCCTTGTTTTTCTGAAGCAATATTTTTGCTGTTTCTTTATTGTCCTGGGCACCGAAAAACAAATCGGAGTCGATGCCAATCATAATCACTTTCGATTTCAGCTGCTCCAAAGCCTCTTCAATACTGTCAAATTTTTTCGAAATATCAACGGAACTCAGCAAGTGCGTCATCACTTTGTAAGCGTGCAACGTAAAACGGCTTTCCAGTTTTTTTCCGTGGTGCAACAGCCAGCTTTCAATATTGTACATGCCCAAATTTGTGTTTACCGTTCTGTTAAAACGCGACTGAAATGAGGCCGGACTCCTGTAAAAAAGCATCGCCATCATCCGTGCGTCGTGCAACGGTTTTTTTGAATTTTCCAAAATTTGAAATTGCACTTTGTTATGACCTAAAATCCAGTCCGACGCTTTCCAGTCGGAAGCCACCGGAATTAAATTTTCAATCAGATTTGGAAATAAAATAGCCATTTCCCAGGCAATTCCGCCGCCCAACGAACTGCCGATAGCGGCATACAGTTTTGGAATTTGTAATTGCTGCACGGCCAAACCAAAAAGTTTTGCAATGTCATAGGCCGAAAATGCATTATATTCAAATAAAATTTCGGTGGTTTTATAGCCGTTTCCGGGAATGTCGAAAGCCATCACCGTATATTTTTTGGTATCGATCAATTTTGAATCACCCACAATGCTTTTCCACCAGCCGTTTTCACCTGCCACATCCGAATTTCCGGTCAACGCATGGTTGATCAACACCACCGGCGCCGAATGCAATTCCTGCCCAAACAATTGGTAAGAAAGCTTCACATCCGCGGTTATTTTTCCGTCTTCGGAAGCAAAATCGGGTACCGTTATGTATTTTAATGAATTCATCAATACTATTTTAAAATGGCCAAATCAAAATTTTTGATCCAACATTTATTGACAGCATTATTTAAGAAAGGCAAAATTTACGAGCAGTAATTTCGGTTTGTTATCTATCCAATTTGGTAGAATTTAGCACCTTCTTTGCCGGGCAAAGGGTTGCTAAGGCTTCAACGGGTCTAATCCCTCTGCCTTTCTTAATAACACTTTTCAATACGTTTATGAACTGAACCGCAAATTAATGCATTAAATTTTTCTTAAACAATACTTTTAATTAATTTAACAAATCGCCACATTTCGTTTAAAAAATCAAAAAATTTGCTTTCATTGTTATTTTGGGCCTGCCCGCCATTTTGGAGGGCATTTCCCGCCAGCTGGCGGGCCGGGCTTTTCGTTGCAAACTTTTTTACTTCGCCAAAAAAGGCGAATCAAAAAAGGTTTTCCACTGCAATCCCTAATGCAGCTTCATTTCGAAATTCATAATTCATTTAAGGCATCTTTTTACAAATCACCCAAATGCCGCAACCTGTAATTCTTGCACCATATTCAAAGAAATTGGTGTATGATTAAAAAGATTGTCTTGAACTGGACAACGGCTTTCCACAATAGCAATCCATTTTTTAAGTTCCTCTTCGGAAGCATTCGAAATTGGTTTTACAGCAACTTCAATTGTCTGAAAACCTGCCCGTTCTTTTGTTGACGCACCCAAATATTTATCCACATCCAGTGCTCCTGAAATTTCTATATTAAGCGATTTTATTTCAATGTTCAGCTCCTTGGCAACGATGCCTCCAACAATATTCAAACATCCTGCAAAGCCTGCCAGAATATATTCAACTGGACACGGTGCTTCTAATTCAGGATTGTTTTGGTTTTCGCCGATTCTTATTTTAAAATTTTGTGCATTCACCACAAACTGCTCGTTAGGTGTTGAATTTCCTGATACTTTTATATTAACTAAACTCATTATTATGCTGTTTTAAGGTTTTTAAATACCGCTTTTAAATCGGCTTTTAAATCTTCGATATCTTCAATCCCCACTGAAAGTCGGATTAAATCTTTTGAAACGCCGGTTGCCACTTGTTCTTTATCAGACAATTGTTGGTGCGTGGTGCTTGCCGGATGGATGATCAATGATTTGGTGTCGCCGATATTGGCCAAAAGCGAGAATAATTTGGTTTCGTCGGCCACGGTTTTGGCTGCTTCAAATCCGCCCTTCAAGCCAAAAGTCACCACGCCGCTTTGTCCTTCCGGCAAATATTTCTGACCTAAATCATAGTATTTGCTCGATTTCAATCCGGGATAATTCACCCAGGAAACTTCCTGCTGATTTTCCAGCCATTCGGCCAACGCCAAAGCATTTTCACTGTGTTTTTTAATACGGATCGGCAAGGTTTCCAATCCCTGAATTATCTGGAAAGCATTAAACGGACTCAAAGCCGCGCCGTAATCGCGCAAACCTTCAATACGAACTTTGGCAATAAAAGCGGCATTTCCCAAGGCTTCGTGATACACCAATCCATGATAACCGGCAGAAGGTTCGGTAAATTCAGAGAATTTTCCGCTGGTCCAGTCAAAGTTTCCGGCATCTACAATTGCGCCGCCAAGAGATGTTCCGTTTCCTGAAATGTATTTGGTCAACGAGTGAATCACAATATTAGCCCCGTGCGCAATTGGGTTCAGCAAATAAGGCGTAGCGACAGTATTATCGACAATAAAAGGCACTTTATTGGCTTTGGCTTCCGCAGAAATCGCTTTCAAATCCAAGATATCCAATTTAGGATTTCCCAAACTTTCCGCAAAGAAAACCCGGGTGTTTGCTTGGGTTGCTTTGGTGAAATTTTCGGGATTTGAAGGATCCACAAAAGTGGTGGTGATTCCCAGTCTTGGCAAGGTCACGCTAAATAAATTATACGTGCCGCCATATAAACTGTTCGAAGCCACAATATGGTCGCCAGCTTTCAGCAAAACCAATAATGCCGTTGCAATTGCAGCCGTTCCCGATGCTGTAACCACAGCGCCAATGCCGCCTTCAAGCGCTGCAAGGCGTTGCTCCAAAATATCGTTGGTCGGATTGTTTAAACGTGTGTAGATAAAACCTGCTTCGGCAAGTCCAAAAAGATTGGCGGCATGTTCCGAATTGTGAAAAACATATGAAGTGGTTTGGTAAATTGGAACGGCTCTGGTTCCTCCATTTTTGGTAATGTCGTGTCCTGCGTGCAATGCTTGTGTTGAAAATTTTTGTGTGCTCATTTTTTTATGTTTTAATATTTTTATATTAGTTTTTGAAATAAAAAAGTCCCTTTGGATTTAGATATTACCAAAGGGACTTTAATCGTTATAGATTTTTTTATTCCAATCAGTTTAGGCAATATCTTTTCATGATGATTTGCATCATTTGCATTTGCATACAACAAATTACAGATTTCGAAAATTGGAATTTTAAGTTCATTTTGGTGTTGGTTATAAAAAAAGCCTCTGAAAATTCAGAGGCTTTTAATTGTTTTATATATTATTGAATTTTAAACAATAGAGCACTCCGCGTAAATTTTACACATCATACACATCATATTGTTCAATTTTATGGTCATTTTTTGTTTTTTTGATGCCACAAATGTAATCACATTTTTTTAACGTGCAAGTTTTTTTTAAATAAAAATCATTTTTTGCATGTTATAATTTTTAGTTTTCCTAAATTTGCTGACTGAATTTCAGGAGGAAAAATTTGAACTGATTGCAACCTCGTTAAAAAATGCTAAAGCAGTAATTATTTACTTCTTTAGCGACCAACGCAACCAAACAGCTTCCTCAATTTTAATTAATAATATAAGGCTAAGTTCTATTTACAACAGTATTTGCGTTAGGGATTAAAGTGAAAATCCCGGCATTGCGAGTTTATTCAGCAATATGTTCAACAGATTGCCACGCTCCGCTCGCAATGACGGATTGTAACGAAAAGCCCGACCCGCCAGCCGGCGGGTAACGCCCACCGAAATGGCTGTGTTTATAAGATTAAACCTAAAATAACTAAAAAAATTATGTCATATTTATTTACGTCCGAATCTGTTTCAGAAGGACACCCAGATAAAGTTGCCGATCAAATTTCAGACGCTTTGGTCGATAATTTTTTGGCTTTTGACCGCGATTCGAAAGTTGCCTGTGAAACATTGGTGACTACCGGGCAAGTGGTTTTGGCGGGAGAAGTAAAATCGAAAACGTACTTGGATGTTCAAAAAATAGCCAGAGACGTCATCAATAATATTGGATACACCAAAAGCGATTATATGTTCGACGGAAATTCGTGCGGCATATTTTCGGCCATTCACGAGCAATCTCCCGATATTAATCAGGGTGTTGACCGTGCCATTAAAGAAGATCAAGGCGCCGGCGACCAGGGAATGATGTTTGGTTACGCCACCAACGAAACCGAAAATTATATGCCGTTGGCCTTGGATTTAAGTCATAAAATATTATTTGAACTGGCTGAATTGCGCAGGGAAAATAAAGAAATCACGTATTTGCGTCCAGATTCCAAAAGTCAGGTCACCATTGAATATTCTGATGACAATGTTCCCGTGAGAATCAACACCATTGTGGTTTCCACGCAACACGACGACTTTGGTCCAACCGATGAAGCGATGCTGGCTAAAATTAAAAGCGACGTGATCGCTGTTTTAATTCCGAGAATGGTTGCCAAATTACCGAAAGGCTTGCAAGCGTTGTTTAATGACGATATTATTTATCACGTAAATCCGACCGGTAAGTTTGTGATTGGCGGACCGCACGGTGATACCGGATTGACGGGCAGAAAAATTATAGTGGACACTTACGGCGGAAAAGGCGCACACGGCGGTGGCGCATTTTCAGGAAAAGACCCAAGTAAAGTGGACAGAAGCGGTGCGTATGCCACACGTCATATTGCTAAAAATTTAGTCGCAGCCGGTGTTGCAGATGAAATTTTGGTGCAGGTTTCCTATGCTATTGGCGTTGCAGAACCTATGGCGATTTATGTAAATACCTACGGAACATCAAAAGTAAAAAAATCGGATGGCGAAATTGCCGTTATTGTTGAAAAACTTTTTGATATGCGTCCGGCCTTTATTGAAGAACGTTTAAAATTGCGCAATCCAATTTATTTGGAAACTGCGGCTTACGGACATATGGGACGAAAAAACGAGGTTGTCAAAAAAACATTTCTGAATGTTGACGGCACCGAAATCACCATTGACGCAGAGCTTTTTACCTGGGAAAAACTGGATTTTGTACCTCAAGTTAAAGCTGCTTTTGGCTTGTAAAAGACAATGAATTTATATTGAATTAACGTAAAAGCCTCAAGAAATTGGGGCTTTTTTATTTATAAATATGCACAACAGCCATTGCGCAATTTTCTGAACTTTGCAGTTTAACAACTTCATTGGTTGGATGCTGAATCACCAGTAATTCTCCCTGATTTAAATTTCGCTTTTCTGAACTAAAATCTACTTGCAATTTTCCTTCGTACGCATAAAAAATAAGGAATTCACAAGTTGATTCCATCTGAAAATTCAAGGTTTTATCTTCTGAAACACAAGCTGACGAAATTTTTCCCTTGGTATTGCCTTTGGTCATCAAGTTAAAATCGACACAGGTTCCGACGGCGGAAGTTTCCCAATTGCCTTCAAATGAATCGATCTCATTTTTATGCAATTGAATCGCGTGATGATTTTTATGCGACACTTTAATGCTTCCCGACAAAACCATTAATTGGCGAGAAATTTCAGGAAGTTTTGTGAAATCAGATTGCTCAATTTCCACGGTAGCGGAGCTGATTCTAAAATCAAAATTACGGCTCTCATAATTTGATGTTGGTGGATAAATGAACAATTCGGTGGTGCTTCCTCCCGCCCATTTCGTGGTTTTAAAATCCGCCGCCTTTAGAATGTCAATTTTCATTGATAAAATTTATTTCCAAAAAACATCATTCAAATTGTCCACATATTTTTCGTCTTTGTGAAATTGCGCAATTTTTTCCAACTCCTGCGGTGTTGCAGCACTTTGAATTTCATTGAATAATATTTGCTCTTCAAAGCGAATGTGGGCTTTCAACAGGGTTTGAATTTGCTTTAAAGAATCTTCAATTTGTGCAGTATCGGTAAAAAGCGCCAGCAATATTTTGTGTTCTTCCAATGCCTGAACAATCAGTTTATGTTCACTGCCAAGCACCGGAAACATATATTTTTCTTCCTTTTGAAAATGCTCCAGAATATGATTTTCATAAAACCAATCGGAATAAGCTTTTATCCGCTCCGCAGCAATTCCTTTTGAAAATCCGACTTGAATTTTCCAGCAGAGCAGCAATGCCTGATGGTGGTCTTTTGAATATTCCTGTAATGCCAAATGCCTTTTTATCGCCATAATTATCAGTGGAATTCGTTTATAAATTAGTTGTAGTAACTGAAACGCTGTTTAATTGCCGCGAATCATAGTCAGCACCATTTTAAATTTTTCGACTGCCTGTAAGGCGTGGCGCACATTCGCCGGCATAATAATGGTTCCACCGGCTTCCAGAATATTTGATTTTCCGTCGATGATTATATCAGCTTTCCCGTCAACCACAAAAACAACCGCATCAAACGGCGTGGTGTGTTCGCTCAGTCCTTCGCCTTTGTCAAACGCAAACAATGTGATATTGCCGGTTTCTTTTTTAAGTATTTGTTTGCTTACCACGGCATTTTCTGCATACGCAATGCTATCGTTGAAAGAGAATTTTATCCCTTTGTCAAATTCATTTTTTCCCATTTTTGAGGTATTTTTTTTAGTTAATATCTTCTGGTTCTTAACCATTTCAAGGGGTTCTTTCCCCAATTATATTTTTCATTTTAAAGCTTATAAATTTACTGATTAATTATCAGATAATCTGAATTTGTTTATATTTAGCAAAAATTTACGCTGATGGATTTTCAACCTTCGGCAATAAAAAAAATTCATAAAATGACCAAAAAATATTTTTCTGCGCTATTTGCTGCCACGCTCACTTTTATAAGCTATTCACAGGAAATCCCAAAAGAAACTCCAAAATGGGATGTTGCAAACCCTGGCCCAACTTTTAATTACAAAACCCATAATTTCAGTACCAATGAAGGAACCTGGATGAATTTGGACGTAAGTCCGGACGGAAAAACGATCGTTTTTGACTTGTTGGGAGATATTTACAGTATGCCCATTTCAGGCGGAAAAGCAACAGCGCTTCGCACTGGAATTCCCTATGAATTACAACCGCGTTTCAGTTTCGACGGAAAACGCATTTCCTTTACCAGCGATGCCGGCGGAGGCGATAATATTTGGGTGATGGATGCCAACGGAAACAACGCCAAGCAAATCACCAAAGAGGATTTTAAATTGTTGAACAATGCCTCGTGGATGCCAAATGGCAATTATTTGGTGGCCCGTAAACACTTTACATCAGAACGTTCATTAGGCGCGGGAGAAATTTGGCAATACCATATTTCTGGCGGAACCGGCGTGCAATTGATCAAAAAAAGAAACGACCAAAAAGACATCAATGAGCCCGTAATTTCGCCCGACGGAAAGTATATGTATTATGACGAAGACATCACATCGGGAAGCGTATTTGAATACAACAAAGACGCAAATAAGCAAATTTATGCCATAAAACGCTACGACTTTGAAACCGGAGAAATTGAAAATATTACTGGCGGACCAGGCGGTGCCGCACGACCTCAACTTTCCAGAGACGGAAAATTACTGGCTTTTGTTAAAAGAGTAAGAACCAAAACCGTTTTATACATTCACAATTTACAAACCGGGGAAGAATGGCCTGTTTATGACGATTTAAACAAAGACCAGCAAACTTCCTGGGCCATTTTTGGCGTGTATCCAAATTTTAACTGGATGCCCAACAACGAAGAAATTGTGATTTGGTCAAAGGGAAAATTTCAAAAAGTGAACATCAAATCCAGCACTGTTTCCGAAATTCCTTTTACCGTTGATGTGGCTATTGACATCGCGGAAAGGGTTCATTTTGAAACACCGGTTGATGATACTGAGTTTGATGTAAAAATGATTCGGGATGCGGTTACTTCACCCGATGGAAAAACAATTGTTTTTAGGGCTTTAGGATATTTGTGGACAAAAAACGTACCCAACGGCACGCCAAAAAGACTGACTTCAGGAACCGATTTTGAAGCGGAACCTGCTTTTTCGCCAAACGGAAAAGAAATTGCTTTTGTGACCTGGAACGATTTAGAGCTAGGAACCATCAGAAAAATTTCGGTTTCCGGAGGCAATTCAACAAAAATAACTTCTGAAAAAGGCATTTTTAGAACACCTACTTTTTCTTCTGATGGCCAAAATATAGTATTTAGAAAAGAAGCCGGTAACAACGACCAAGGACATTCTTTTACTAAAAATCCGGGTATTTATACAATGACCGCATCAGGCGGTAATCAGAAATTTATCAGTAAAAATGGGGAATACCCAACATTTACCAAAGACGGAAAACGTATTTTTTATCAAACAGGAGGCGCTTTCTTTGGAGAACTCACCAAAGCGCTAAAAAGTGTCGATTTAAACGGAAAAGACGAACGTACCCATATTCAGTCCAAATATGCAAACAGGCTGGTTCCGAGTCCGGATAATAGCTGGATTGCCTTTTCACATTTGCACAAAGTGTATTTGGCGCCGCTTAACATCAACGGCCAAACGGCAGATTTAGACAATAAATCCACGGCGGTTCCGGTTTCAATACTGGCAAAAGATGCAGGAATTAACCTGCATTGGTCGGCCAACAGCAAACAAGTGATGTGGACGCTTGGCGACACCTATTTTAAAAATGAGCTCAAAGACCGTTTTACATTTTTACCGGATTCTCCCGAAAAAGTGGAAGAACCTGCATCCAAAGGCATTGCGATTGGATTAACATCGAAAGTGGACAAGCCAAAGGGCAGCATCGCTTTCACAAATGCCAGAATTATCACGATGGAAGGTGATGAAGTGATTGAAAACGGCAGCATTGTCATCAACCAAAACCGCATAGAAGCCATCGGAAAAGCTTCGGAAGTTGCCATTCCAAACAATGCAAAAATTTACGATGTTGCCGGAAAAACCCTGATGCCAGGCATCGTAGATGCGCACGCACACGTTGGCGGTTTCCGCTACGGATTGACCACCCAGCAAAACTGGCAATTTTATGCAAATTTGGCTTATGGCGTAACCACTTCCCATGATCCGTCAGCCAATACCGAAACTATTTTTTCGCTTGTGGAAATGATTAAAAGCGGTGCCTTGGTTGGGCCTCGCCTTTACTCAACCGGTTATATTCTTTATGGCGCCGAAGGCGATTTCAAAGCGGTGATCAATAATTTGGACGATGCGCGTTCAAGTATTAAAAGAACAAAAGCTTTTGGGGCGCTTTCGGTAAAAAGTTACAACCAACCGCGCCGCGACCAACGCCAGCAAGTGTTACAGGCTGCCCGTGAAGAAGGAATCAATGTGGTTCCCGAAGGCGGCTCCACCTTTTTTCATAACTTAACGATGGTTATTGATGGCCACACCGGCATTGAACATAACATTCCCGTTGCGCCGGTTTATAAAGATGTTCTTGAACTTTGGGGCGCCAGTGAAGTTGGTTATACGCCAACGTTGATTGTAAATTATGGCGGACTTAATGCTGAAATTTATTGGTATCAAAAAACGAATGTTTGGGAAAATGAAAAATTGCTGCAATTTACGCCAAGAAGCATTATTGATGCGCGTTCCCGACACCGGATGATGATTCCCGATGAAGAATACGACAATAGCCATGTGCTCACTTCAAAAACGGTAAAAGCTTTGGCAGATAATGGCGTAAAAGTGAATTTGGGAGCCCACGGACAATTGCAGGGAATGGGCGCGCATTGGGAATTATGGAGCATTCAACAAGGCGGCATGAGCAATTTGGAAGCTTTAAAAACTGCCACCATCAATGCCGCAAATTATATTGGCGCAGGGAAAGATATCGGGTCGTTAAAAGTTGGTAAAATGGCCGATTTGCTGGTTTTGGAGAAAAATCCTTTGGAAAATATCCTAAACTCAAACAGCCTGATTTACACCATGGCAAACGGAAGGTTGTACGACAGCAATACGATGAATGAAGTGGGCAACGAACCTAAAACACGTGCGCAATTTTATTGGGAAAACAACAAATACAACGCCTCGTTTCCTTGGCACGAAGAAAGCAACAGTTTTATGGTGCAGGAATGCTGCGGTGCCGGACATAATTAGAAAGAAATTTTAAATTCAAACAATATTTATAAGGAAATTCACTTAAAAATCAGTTTAACCGCAACGTTCGCAAAGAAGGCGCAATGTTCGCAATGTGTTAAGTTTTAAATTATGCACATTGCGTCCCTTGCGAAAATCCTGGCAATCCTTGCGATTAAAATATGAGTATTTTAAGAAGACATCTTTGATTGGTTATTTTTCACTTTAATATATTTCTTCAAATCTGAAGTTAGAATTTGATCGAGTTCCTTTTCGTTTCCAAGGCTTGTTTCGACGAAAACCATCCCAAAAAAAGGATACTCATTGAAATCCACTTTCCTCAATTCCATCGGATTTTCAAAGTCTGACAAAAGCAAATCGTAATCAAAAGATGCAATTTTGTTTTCGGGAATTCCCGAATTGTTATCCAGCAAAATAAGGCTGTATTTTTTATTTTTTCCCATTTTAAACAGTTCATTCCAGTTTGGTTTCGTGCCGTTCAAAAAATATTGGTAAGAATTAAATCCGTAGGCAAAATAAGACAAATCGGCCGTGGTGCACCAGCCGCCAAATCGCATAGGATTGACTTCTATGGGAATTACAACTCCTTTTTTATCAATGCGTACCTCCACGTGAAAAGGAAAATTTTTCAATTTGGCAAGTGCACCAAGCGAATCCAGAAATAGTTGCATTTTTGGCAAATGCCTTTCAATAATTTCCTCAGAAGTGGTATAAACCCGGTCGTTAACATCTTTTCCTGTTGAAAATCGGTGGTGTAAAATAGAGAGAATGACAGGTTTTCCTTCTTTGTTGAAATAACAATCCATCGCATATTCTTCACCTTCAATGCATTCTTCCAAGATAAAATTAGAAGTATCCACCACTTCATTTGGGTAAAAGCTCCTCATTTCAACAATATCATTGGTAATTTTGTTCAAAATGGCAGGCCATTCTTCGGGATTGTCCACTTTATGGACACCCAAACTGAAAAATCCAACCGCCGGTTTTATGATGAACGGAAATTTTATGTTCTCTATGGATAAATGCTGCAATTCCTCAAATTTGATTCCTTTAAAAAAGTAATCAGGGAATAGATCTTTCAGCAATTCACGAAACTTTATTTTGTTTTTGAAAACCTGGATTTGGCTTGGCAATTTTGTGGAAACCAGATTTTTTTCAATCCACCTGATGGTATTTTCGGAGTTGGTGTAAAGTGGCGAGTTTGGATTTTTTTTAATAAATTCCGCAGCTTCATTTTCTGAAATCCAGTTTAGTGAATCATCAGAAATTATTGCTCTCGCCGCATCGGTGGACACAATTTCAAGATGGTTTTCTTTGATAGTTTGGAGCAAATATGAAGAGATGTAGGGCTGGTCAATTAGAATCATTTGGGTGTTTTTGTTGCTGTAAATTGATGTTAAATATTAAATGCTTTTTCTCCAAGGGAATAAATCCCCTTGTCAGGAATATTATACTTTTTTATCGGATGCTTTATCTCCACTCTTTTCGTCGGATTCTTTGAGGCCATCATCTTTTCTGAAACCAATTAAACTGCGGTATTTGAGCTCTGTTCTTTTTAATTCCTCTTCCAAATTTCTGTATTTGGTAATGTCTTTAATGGTGATTACAGCGGCAACCACTTGATTTTGCTGGTCCAATATAGGCCTTCCGCTTAATAAAACTCTTTTCTTTTGTTGCAATTGAGGATTCCAGATAATCACATCCACATCATCGGTAGGTTCTCCTGCCAAAGCGCGCTCCACTGGAAGTTTTTGTGTTGGAAATACTGTTTTTCCGTCGGGAAAATACAATTCGAAATGCTCGGAAAAATTGGCGGAAATCTTAGAGTCATCATCTGTTCCAAACATTTCATTTGCCATATTATTTGCCAAAATTACTTTTTTGTCGGAATTTGCAACAATAACGCCATCACTGATATTCTCCAAAATCAAGTTTAATTTCTGTTCATTTTCATATAAATCGTTCACCGCCGCCTGTTCCTCTTCTTCAAGTTTTAATTGGGCTGTAATATCACGGGCAATGGCATATAATATTCCTGTGGAGGCATCAATTGTTGCTGTCCACGACAGCCACTTAATATCGCCGTCTTTGCACACCCATCGGTTTTCAAAATTTACCATGGGCGTTCCTTTTTGAAGTTCTTCAATGGCTTTTTCTGTGGCGGCCAAATCTTCAGGAAAAATATACGTTGTGAAAGGCTGGCTTATTAATTCCAAGTCACTATATCCCAAAACCTTACTTAGTGAAGGATTTATTTTCATGAACTTGTTTTTAGAAGCGACAACCAAAATATCTACTGACATATTGAAAAAAGTATCAGCGCCTTTCAATGATTCTTCATATTCCTTATTGGCCGTAACATCTCTTGCCACCGCATATAAAAGTCCGGTTTCAACATCTGGGTACGTTGTCCAGTTCAGCCATTTTAAAGAACCGTCTTTACACACAAATCGGTTTTCGAAATTAGCGGTGATGACGCCCGATTGAAGTTTTGAAACTTCCTGCATGGTGGAATCTATGTCTTTGGGGTAAACGAATGACATAAACGGTTTGCCCAAAAGCTCCTGCTCGGTGTATCCCAATATTTTTGTGGTTGCCGGATTAACTTTTATAAAGGTATCGTTTGATGAAATAATTAGCATGTCTCTTGAAAGATTAAAAAACGTATTTCCAGCCACCAACAATTTTTGGGAGTTGATTCTTTCGGTGATGTCCGTAGCAATCGTTCCCACAGCAAAAACCCTGTGTGCCGCATCAAACAAAGGAAATTTAACGGCCAAATAGGTATGCAAGCCGTCCGATTGTTCAAGGACTTCTTCCACCTGAATTTCCTTTTCCAATTTTACGGCTTCCAAATCTGTACTGCGATACCTGTCGGCCGTTTCCTTAGGCAAAAAATCGTGGTCGGTTTTGCCCTTGATATCTTCATCCTTCAACTTGTAGATGGTTTCATATTGTTTATTGATCAGCAAATATTCACCATTTATTTTTTTGACGGAAATAGCATTGGTGGTGTTATCAATAATTGATTGCAGCAATTTACGGTTCTCTAAAGATTCCATTTCAGCTGCATTTTTTGCTTTGAGTTGCGTCCGAATGAAAAAATAAACAACGGTTAACATTCCCACAGAAAGTGCAATTAAAGCTAAGGAAATCCAATCCCACAAAAGGGGTGTTTCAGGCAAAATTTGATTCCAATAAATTATTCCAAGCGACATAATAACAATAAAGTTAAAGATGTAACCAAGTATTATTTTAGATTTCAAGGAGATTTTCATTGTTTGGTTTTTAATCGGAAAATCCATATTTTAAGGATTTAATGGCCTAAATTAACGATTTTAGTTGGATTTTAATACGGTTTTCAACTGGTTTTTTGAATTATTATTCTTAAAATTTCTTCTGATAAAAATTTTGATTATCATAAGTTTATAAATTCAAAATTAACAAAATGCCAATTCTTTGTTACAATTTATTGCTTTTGAGGATTTAATGAAATTGTTTGCTATTTTTACATAAAATATAAACTATGAATTATGGCAATTAAAAAACAGTACTTAAAAAATAAATCCAATTGCAAAGTAACTTTCAGCATTGTTGCGAAAGATGCAAATAACGTGTCGGTAATTGGTGATTTTAATCATTGGAATGCGAAATCCGATCCATTAAAAAAATTAAAAAACGGCACTTTCAAAGGAACTGTGGATTTACAAAAAGGGCAATCGTACGAATTTAGATATGCCGTTGACGGTGATTACGTAAACGACGAAGAAGCCGACGATTATTTATGGAATGATTTTGCCGCCGGTGAAAATGGGGTTCTCAATCTTTAATTTGAAAAAAGTTTCAGGTTTCAGGTTTCAGGTTTTAGGTTTCAGGTTTCAGGTTTAAATTAAAAAAATCGTAAATCAAAAATCGTAAATCGTAAATCGTTTTGCGTTAGGGATTGCCCTTCGACCCGATAGCTATCGGGTCCGTCAGGGTAAACTCATTCTTTTTAGCGGTTTTTCACCCATAAATAGTTTGGAACGAAAAGCCCGTCCCACCAGCTGGCGGGAAACGCCCACCAAAAAGGCGGCAAGCTTGCCTGCCGGCAGGCAGGCCCTACAAATTATATTTCACTGAAAACAGGTACAATCTTGGCTGAATAAAGTACAGGGAAGTGGTATTGCTGTCCGATATTTCATTGTAACTGTCGGTGTTCATCGACATGTTGTTGGTTAAATTGTTCGCCGAAATTTTAAATTCCCACTTGCTGTTTTTTTGCTGATAATACAGGTTTGCATTTAAAAATGAATAGGTGTTTTTCACCGTATTATCATCGTTTTTGTAATTGTAATAACTGTAATCGGCCGTTAAAATGAAGTTTTTCAAAAACCCGATTTCTATATTTGCGAAAGGCCTGTCGGTAGTACTGCCCGTTTTTGAATATTCAGAGAATGATTTTTCGTACCCCACCTCAAAATTTGGCGCATTTTTAAATTTACTTCCCACACTTGCCTGGTAACTGTGTGAAAGTGATTTCGACTTTATTTCCTCATTATTTACCGTATTGTTGAATGTTGCATTTGAAAAATTTGCCCTGAAATTTGTTTTATATCGGCTGTATGTTTTGCCATACCTTAGGTTTGCAGAAAACGTTTCATCGGCCAAATTTGAATTTATTGGATACGAAATTTGGTCCACCCCAATCAATTCTGTGCTATTTTTTACGCCGTCTACTTTTTTATTGTAGTTCACCGACGCATTTACATTGGTGAATGAAAACATGCTGAAACTAAAATAATTTAAGGAATAACGATGGTACAACGCATTTTCCAAGAGTCTATTTCCGCGCGTCAAAGAATTGTAATTGGACAACATAAAGCCTTCCGCAATTTTATTGATGTCGGAAAACTGGGTGGAAATGGAATAATTGAAACGCAAACTTTCTGATGATTTTAACTGTAAACTCGCATACAAATCTGGCAATAATTTTGTTTGGTTCTTGTTAATTTCCGTCCCTAATTGGTTGTCTTTTGTGATGTATTGGTGCAAACTTACGCCAGGATTAAAAGTGAATTTTCCCGAAACCACTTTATAATGAAGTCCTAAAAACAAATCGAAAAAATTATAATTCACTTCATTTTTCAACTGCTCATCATTAAATTGAAGCACACTGCCGTCGCTTAAATTTTGGAAAATTCCCGATGTTAAATTTTGGTCGCTCAACGTGCTTCCCAACGTGATGTTGATATTGCTTTTTGGCGATAACAAATAGTAATAATCCAACTTCGCATCCAGTTTATTGGTGCTTGTTTTTTTATTCTGGATAAGGTCGATAATGGCTTCGGCATTGTTGGACGGAATTATTTCAAACGGCTGTGAAGTTGCCAAAGAATTGTACAAAGGCTTGTCCTTTTCATAAAGATGCTGCAATTCGGCAGCGAAAATATTTTTGTCGTTGATGGTGTAATACAAATTGAAATTCTGGTTCAAGGTCGCCGGTTTTTCTTCTTTGTAAGCATCGGCGCTTCGTCGGGTTGAAGTGACGTCGAGCATTTCGGTTTGTTCGGACAGTTTTCCGAAAATATCATAACTGATGTGCACATCATTGGTTGGTTTATAGGTTGTGCTGAATTTTAACATCCCCAATTTACTGCCTTGCGTTGCTGAAGTTTCACTAATATCGGTAATATTTAATTTGTTGTAAACGGTATTTGACTGCGTAAACATATCTGTTTTTGAATCGTTTACGATGGCAAAACCATTAAAATCGATGGTTTTTTTGGGCGCCATACTAAAATTTAACGCACCAAATTTTGAAGTGATTTCCTGTGCCCGATTGTTTTGTGCGGTTAAAAAACCCAATCCGCCCGATGACACGTTAAAACTGGTGCCACTTCCGCCCATTCCGCTACGCAAACCGCCGGTAAACCTGAAATAATCGCGCATGGTAAATGGCGCTTCGCCAATATTGTTGAAATCGGCCAAAAGGTTGATGCTTTTTTCCGGACTGTAATAAAACAGTTTTGGTTTTGCCGTATATTTTTCATTATCGCCAGCGCCGGCATTCACTTCCCCAAACCAAAATCGTTTTTTCCCTTGCTTTAATTTGATGTTGATAACAATGTTATCTTCATTGTTGGTAACGCCGCGCATTCCTGAAACTTCGTTGTAATTTTTAAGCACCTGCACTTTATCAATGGCACTTGCGGGAATATTTTGTGTTGCCAATTTTGAATCACCGTCGAAAAATTCTTTTCCTTCCACCAATACTTTTTGCACTTTTTTTCCTTCCACTTCCACTTCGCCGTTGGCATCAATGTCTATTCCAGGTAATTTTTTGAGTACGTCTTCCAGCTTTTTTTCTTTTCCCGAAGTAAACGAATCTGCGTTGTAGACGATGGTATCGCCCACAATTTTCACCGGCATTTCATAGGTGATTGATATTTCATTTAAGGCTTCGTTGGATTCCTCCAACACAATATTTTGGGAAATATCGGCTGCTGATTTTCCAACAGAAATTTCCACATTTTTTGTGTTGAAACCCAAATAACTTACTTTTAAAGTATAAGCTTCATTTTGATCCAGACTTAACCTGTAATTTCCTTTTGAATCGGTGATGGAATAGGACTGCAGAATGTTGGTGTCTTTTTTAAAAGCGATCACATTTGCCATTTCCAAAGGCTTGTCGGCTTTGTCTTTAACGATCCCTTCCAATTTTATGGATTGTGAGAAAATGACAAAAGGGAATATAATGGTAACGAGGAAAGTTAATGATTTTTTCATTTAAGAATGATCGGTTGAATGTTGAATGTTGGATTTTAAATTATTTTCCTATCCCCAATTTTTTTCCTAAGGAAAGGGAAATTCGCTAATTTATGAATTCAAAAATATTGAAATTTATTGTAGTGAAACCTATTTGGTTAATTAACCCTCATATGCATCCCAGAACCTGTACCGCCACTTTTTTGGCGCTCGTTAGAAAAACGTTCCTGCATTTCTTTCATTTTTTCTTTCAACATCACGTCATATTCTTTTTGGGTCATCACTTTCCCTTTGTTTGGCTCACTGATATCGGATTTTTCTTTGGGATTCATCACAATTTTCGTGGCCATAATTTGGGTGTTTCCGGCATTGATTTCCAAGATTAAACCCGGCAATCCCCAATAATCTCCGGGGCCGTGACTCACGGGAATGTCCATACTGTACCAAGCGGTAACAGGAACCAATTCTATTTTTTCTTCTTCTTCTTTCTTGGTTTCGCTATTGTTATTATTTTGTCTTCCGAAAGAGAAACTGTTCGCATTTGCAGGCATTTCAATAATGGTTGTTGCTTTAAAACACAAGTTATTGCCAATCATTTTGGTTTCCTGCTCCATTTTCCATTCGTAGGTTTTTAATGCATCTTTAATCAGGAAGTTTTTGCCGCTGAACTCATTTTCTTTGGCTGATGTTTTTGTTTGCGTATTTTTATAATATTTTCCTGAAGCGCCGCCGCCCATCATGGCAAAACGCATT
Organism: Lutibacter sp.; assembly: GCA_030683995.1. Lineage (GTDB taxonomy): Bacteria > Bacteroidota > Bacteroidia > Flavobacteriales > Flavobacteriaceae > Lutibacter. The sequence goes on along the minus strand of JAUXPH010000022.1, from coordinate 12,618 downwards.
CCCGGACCGCCACTAGCAGCACCTTGATCCAATTTTACTTCTTCTTTATAAACAGAAGCCGTTTTGTCAAATGTCAAAATATAGGTTTTTTCCATTTGGTTTTTCATCATTTCCTCAATCCGCTTGATCCTGTCAGCCGGAATTCCCGAAGCCGCCAAATCGATATCAACTTTTGTTTTTGTTTGGTAAACCGCGCTTCCCTGAAAATCCTGGGCGCTTAAAGCAGTTTGAACTAACAAAAAAACCAGTATCATAATTTTTAATAGCATATTTATCATTTTACACGATTTTAGTTATTTTTCCCAACAAATATACACGCTAATAAAATACCATTCAGTTAATTAGTGTTAACGATTGTTAAGCGATTATTATAAACCAATTTATGTAGTTAACTTTGTGATTATGGATAAGAAAAACTACAAATGGGTTGTTTATTTTATTGGCGTTACCATATTTACCACCATTGCGGTTCAGGTGTATTGGAATTACCGTGAATATGAGCTAAACAAGCAAAATTTAATCAGTAAAGTGCAATTAAGTTTGGACAATTCTGTGGAAGCCTATTTTGCCAATTTAACCAAATCGGGGATTATTACTTTCACGTCTCCCAATTCAAAAAATTCTAAAGACCAGTTAGACACTATTGTGGTGAGCACCAATAGCAAATGGGGTTTGCGAAAAAAAGTGGACAGCACGTTACAAAATATCGCAAAGCAAAAAAATCAAAAACCTTTATTCATCAACAGCCAAAGAAATCATGCTTTTTTTACGCCAGACCACGTAATTCCAAAAAATATTGACAGTTTAATTTCCAAGGTTTTTATCTCTATTTCAAGAGATACTTTAGATCTTCAGAAATTAGATAAATATTTGGCTGAAGAACTCAAACGTACCCATATTAGCATTGATTACGGAATGACTTACGATTATTATCAGTGGAAATCGGATGACAATTTCGACAAAAAAACCATCGACTACCAACTTGAGAATTTTCCCGAAAAGCATTTGACGGTTGTTTCAAAATCTACTTATTTACCGCACAGAAGCCATTTGGAACTTCGGTTTACCAATGAAACAGCCATTTTACTGAAAAATTCCTTCATCAGTATTTTATTGTCGCTGATTTTGTCGATCAGCATTATCGCGAGTTTGGTGTATTTGTTAAAAACCATTTACAAACAAAAACAGCTGGCAGAAGTTAAAAACGATTTAATCAACAACATTACCCACGAATTTAAAACGCCCATTGCCACCATTTCAACTGCACTGGAAGCGATGAAAAATTTTAATGCTTTGGATGATAAAGTAAAGGCCGAAAAATATATTTCCATCGCCAATTCACAAGTGGCCAGTTTAAATGTGATGGTCGAAAAAATATTGGAAACAGCCGCCTTAACGCACCAACAGCTGGCGCTGAGCAAACAACCTATTGTTATTGCCGAACTTATTGAGCACGTGATTGCAAATTATAAAATAGCTGCTCCTGAAAAAACCATCAACTTCAAAAATAACATTGGAGATGCTGTTTTAAATGTGGATAAATTTCACTTTGGAAATGCCATTGGAAACATTCTTGACAATGCGCTGAAATACGGCGGAAAAACAATTACTGTGGAATTGTTTTCGTTAAAAAAGCGCGTTTGCATCACCGTTCAAGACAGCGGAAACGGCATTCCAAAAAATCATAAGGACAAAATTTTTGAACAGTTTTACCGCATTCCCACAGGAAATACGCACAATGTAAAAGGTTTTGGAATTGGCTTGTATTACACCAAAAATATTATTGAAAAACACGGCGGAACCATTTCCATTGTTTACGATGTAAAAAACGCTACCTTGTTTAAAATTGAATTGCCAAATGCCTAATCCCGTAAAAATATTGCTGGCCGAAGATGAACCTTCTTTAGGACAAATAATTAAGGAAAGTTTAGAAACCCGAAATTTTGAAGTGCTGCTTTGTGCCGATGGCGAAATTGCTTACGCCACTTACAAACGCGAAAATCCGCTGTTGTTGGTGCTGGACGTGATGATGCCAAAAAAAGACGGATTTACGCTTGCCAAAGAAATCAGAAAAGAAAATCCCGATATTCCCATCATATTTTTAACAGCAAAATCGCAAACGGAAGACGTTGTTGAAGGCTTTAATTTGGGCGGAAACGACTATTTAAGAAAACCTTTCAGCATGGAAGAATTGATCGTTCGCATCAACGCGCTTCTAAAAAGAGGCGATTATGAAAATGGCAACGAAGTCATTAAAATTGGCGATTATCTATTCAATGTTAAAAACCAGACGCTTGTTTTGAATGGCAATATTGAAACTTTGACACACCGGGAATCAGAATTGTTATCTCATTTAATTCAGCATAAAAATCAGGTTTTGGACCGCTCTTTTATCCTGAAAAAATTGTGGGGAGACGATGATTTCTTCAATGCGCGAAGCATGGACGTTTTTATTACCAAGCTTCGAAAAAAACTAAAAGACGATCCTTCCATCCAAATTATTAACGTTCGCGGCTACGGTTATAAGTTAATTTTTTAAAGCGCTTAAATTTGTGTTGTAAAAACATAAAAAATTTAAGTAAATTAGCTTTTTTCAAATTCACTTAAAATTTAACTATGCACGTAGCAATTGCCGGTAATATTGGCGCAGGTAAAACCACCCTGACCAAACTGTTAGCCAAACATTACAATTGGGAACCCCATTATGAATCTGTTGAAGAGAATCCCTATTTAGATGATTTCTACGCCGAAATGGAACGCTGGTCGTTTAATTTGCAGGTTTATTTCCTAAACAGCCGATTTCGCCAAATATTGGAAATACGTGAAAGCGGCAAAAACTTGATTCAGGACAGAACCATTTATGAAGATGCCCGAATTTTTGCGCCCAACCTTCATGCCATGGGCTTGATGACCAACCGCGATTATGTGAATTATGAATCTTTGTTTGAATTGATGGAACGTTTGGTTTCCCCGCCCGATTTATTGATTTATTTAAGAGCCACCATTCCAACTTTGGTTGGGCAAATCCACAAACGTGGACGCGAATACGAAAACTCCATCAGCATTGATTATTTAAGCCGATTGAATGAACGCTACGAAGCCTGGATTACCAAATACACCAAAGGAAATTTACTGATTATTGATGTTGACAAATTAAATTTTGTGGACAATCCGGAAGATTTGTATTCCGTAATCAACAAAATCGACGCCCAGATAAACGGACTTTTTTAAATAGAATAAAGAGAAGATAATAGAGAAAAGAGACTTATGTCCTTATTCTTTATTAAGATGATTTAGGTTCATTTAAAGAATATTTTAAAGGGAATGAATCATATAGCATAAACTCAAAACTAACCAATCAATTCAACTTCTGGGCAACCAAAACTTCCTTTCTTATATTTCCAAAGAAATAAGTATAAGAAGGTTTTGTGGCTTAAGGATTGACAATAGGTTTGCAGCAAATAAATAGCCCTTTTGATTTGTAACAAAAATATGTATATTAGCTATATAATAAAGAAGCCATTTTATGGCACAAAGCCAGCCCTAATTGGGTGGATTGTAGCCATTTTGTGGCTGGTATAAATAAGTTATAAGCAAGCCTAAAAGACGACCGTGCAAACGTAAGACGGACACCAAAACGACCAGACTTTTGACTTCCAAACAAACTTTCGGGCGACAAAAACTCGGTTGACAATTCCGCTGTAACTCGACACCGACCTGACCAGTTTGCCAACACTCAAGCCGACCCAAAAAGTTTTAAAATTTTCCCACCGCACATTTTAAAAAATAATTTTAGCCAGCCGCACATTGGCACATTTGCAAAACCGCACAAGCCCGCCCACAACCCAAGTTTCGCAAAAGAGCCAATTGACCTACCCTTTTTTGAGTAATTTAATTCATTGTATCTCAATTGAATGAAACTTTTTTGAAAAAAAATCTCAAAATTTATTGTAATGTTAGGATTCCTTACTATATTTGCAACGGCAATAATGCCAAACAACAATTTAAATCATTAATTAAATGGCAAAATCAATTTTCTATCACGCAGGATGTCCCGTGTGCATCAGTGCAGAACACGACATCGTTAATCTTATTGGTGCTACCAATGTAGAAATCGTTCACATTGGTGAAGACCGAAATCGAATTGCAGAAGCAGAAAAAGCAGGTGTAAAATCTGTTCCTGCATTGCTTACTCCAAACGGAAATGTGCTTCACCTCAATTTTGGAGCGTCTATGGTTGACGTTAAAGGCTAAAAAAATTTCATAATGTAAGTTAGGATTCCTAATTTAAAAGGATTCCTAACTTACATTTTAACCATTTAAAATTTAAAAAAAAATGAAACATTTATTTCTTCTTCTCGGAGCTTCCTTGTTTGCAGTTCAAAGTTTTGCCTGCGACAAATGCGGAAACTACAACAATGACGACTTTCAAATCAAAAAGGTAAGCGTAAAACATTCACCTGAAATTGGTGCGACAATTTGGGAAATTATCGTAAAGGGAACAGCAGGAAAAACAACACCGACACCAGTTGGTCAACTCAATGGAGCACCTGTATTGGGTTATGTATTTCCAACTACGCTAAAACCTACTGATGTTGGCTTTGGCGACACAGAAGGTATTGTAGCACTTGCCCTAACTTCACACCCTGACTTTGACGATACACCGCTTTGGGATGAAAACTCAGACCGCAATTTTGCTAATGACGGTATTATTTGGCATCCGCATTGGGTGATTTTGACCGAAGATAAACGTGTGGAAGGCGGTTTGGCTGTAAAACAGTTTGACCCCAAAGATACAACTGTTGTATTGCCCCCAACAAATCCGGGAATGCCAATGTATATGGATTCACCAGGTTTTCAAGTCATCACAAAGGGAAACACAATTAGAGTTGTTGTTCCTGATTATCGAATGAACAATAAAACCGATTTTTCTTATGACGGAGTTGCTGCTTTTATGCAAGTAAATACAGGCGGTGATGGTGGACACGGTGGGGGAGACAAACCTATGCTTGGCGTTTACAAAGTGTATTCAGTAGCCAGTGGAAATTTATCTTTACCCTACAAAGTAAAGTAATTTTATTTGCCTTGTAAAGTTAGGATTCCTATCTTTGCAAGGTTTTTATTTTTTCAAAATGAAACAAATAACAATATTGATTGCCCTTACCTTATTGATATGCACAACTATCAAGGCTCAATCAAACAATAAAAAAGAAACAAAAATGAAAGTAGCAGTTTGGGACACTTATGTAACCAAAAAAGACGGTAGCATAATGCACTTCGACATCATTGCACCGCAAGAAATTAGAGATACAACCATAATTTACGGTTATGGCAAAGATTATCTAAAAAACAAAGGACAAGACGGACAACCCTTATCATCAAAAGAGTGTAGGTTTTGCCACATTGAAAGTGTCAAACCACAATGGGAAACAGAAATCAAACAAAAGGGATATTTCATCATTGAAATGGAAAATTGCGAATGAAAGAAACAATCCATTTGCTTTTTTCTTACGGCACTATACAGTTAGAGAAAGTTCAGCTTTATAATTACGGTCGTATCCTAAAAGGTGAGCAAGATAAATTGACAGGATATAAAATTGAGAACTTACAAATTACCGATTCAACAGTTCTTGCTAAAAGCCAACTTGAGTATCATCCAATCGCTGTAAAATCAGACAATCAAAGTGATTTTATTGATGGTGTAATATTTGAGCTTACAGAAACTGAACTTGCTGAAACCGACAAATATGAAGTAAGTCAATACCATAGAATACTTGAGACTTTTAAGTCGGGCAAAAAGGCGTGGGTTTATGTGGCTAAAATTAAAATAATATGAAATATTCATCATTCAATTTAGACGAACAAAATCAAAAAATTGAAAGCCGAATTGTAGTGGCTTTGGAGCGAATTTCGGAAGCATTTAGAGTTTTGCTTTGGAATGAAAGCAAAGAAAATTCATTGAGTCCTATCCAAATTCAGATTTTGATTTTCGTCTATTTTCATTCGCAAGAAAAATGCAAAGTAGGGTATTTGGCAGATGAGTTCAATATGACCAAAGCCACCATAAGCGATAGTGTAAAAGTATTGCTTGCAAAAGATTTATTCGCCAAAAAAACTGACCCAATAGATACAAGAAGTTATTCACTTTCCCTAACAACTGAAGGAAAAAAAATAGCCAAAAAAGCATCCTTTTTTGCTTCTTCCATTGAGCAACCTCTTGAAAAATTGACCGAAGAACAGAAAACTATAATGCTTAACGGATTGCTTAAATTGATTTATGACCTGAACAAATCAGGTATCATTACCATTCAACGAATGTGTTTCACTTGTTCAAATTATCAGGTTGACAAGGGTATTCATTACTGCAAGCTTTTAAAAAGCCGACTTGCGGAAAGTGAATTGAGAGTTGATTGTCCCGAACACGAATTACAAGTATGAGTTTAATCATTGTGAATATAGCCACGATTAAAAGCAGAATAAAAAATGCAGCTGAGTATTCGGGTAGAAACGCAAATGGAATTAAACTTCTGTTAGCAACAAAAACTGTTTCAGCCGAGAATATAAAAATAGCTCTTGAAACAGGAGAAACCCTGATTGGTGAAAACAAAGTGCAGGAACTAATTGAAAAGGCTGAAAAACTCAAAGCTATTCCGCATCAAACACATTTCATCGGACATTTACAATCAAATAAAATCAAGGAAGTTATCAAATTTGCCGACTGCATACAATCGGTTGACAGAATTGAATTAGCTAATAAATTGCAAAAGCGTTTAGAGTTTGATAACAAAATTATCGATGTTTTTATACAAGTAAACACATCCTATGAAGAAAGCAAATTTGGTATTACCCCCGAATTGGCGTTGGACTTTGCTCTACAAGTAAAGCAACTTGACCGACTTAATATAAAAGGACTAATGACCATCGGGCTTTTCTCAGCAGAAAAAGAGCGAGTAAGGAAATGTTTTCGCTTGCTGAGAGCAATACAAGATAAAATGTTGCAAAAAGATATTTCTGTTAATGAATTATCAATGGGAATGAGTAACGACCTTGAAACGGCTATTGAAGAAGGTGCAACAATTATTCGAGTTGGGACAGCTATTTTTGGAAAAAGAATTTACCCCGACAGCTACTATTGGACCGAGAACAAATAACCACCCCACAGGTGTAAGCACATTTGCAATTCGCACAAGCCAACGCACAGACCAAAAATTACAAAAGAGCTTCCACCTCTCCCACCTAAGAAAAATTATTTTTTAAAATTCCCTTCCCTTATAAAATTTTTAAAACCGCTACCTCACAGCCGACACCATCTTAACTCGACAGCAAAACCCACAGCAGACAACGACTTAACAACCTCGATAGACAGAAGGCCAGCTTATAACAGCACCTACAAGAAATTGGCGGTTCAGTGCTTCGTATGACAGTTTTTCGTAAATTTGAAGTGTGTGCTTCGTATGAAGTTTTGTGGTAAAAATCGCCAACTTCTTGTAGCTGCAAAACGTTAGCGGTAATTTTAAACCAGCTAGCGACAGCAAATAGTCAAACGCTAACCGAAACAATAAATGAAAAATTTTAAAAAATATGTTCTTGAATATTTACTAATATTAATTGTAATATTATTAACTATTACAGGATTTTGGAACATCTATTTTGGAGTTGATTCAAATCCTAACCTATATCACCACCTTCATGTTATAACCAATTTTATTTGGTTGCTTTTGTTGCTATATCAACTCACCCTTATCGAAAAGAAAAAATATTTAATTCACCGTAAAATAGGATTATCAATTTTGTTTATTGGTCCTTTGTTAGTAGCTACTATCGCACTTTTGTCTGTCCATTCAGCTTACAAAGGTTTAACTTCCGGTCAAGGTGATTTTTTGATTGTGCAAAATGTTATGGTAACTATAGAAATTGGATTTTTAATAGTGTTGGCATTTATATTCAAAAAACAAAGAAAGCTGCACGGAGCCTTTCTTTTAAGTACTGCTATAGTATTTTTGGGGATAGCTCTATTTTTTACACTGATTAGTTTTGTTCCTCAATTTAAAATTGAAGGCCCAGAAACTTTCTATAGATTCGAAACTGCTGGGGTAACAGGTCGTTATGTTTGTTTATTTATAGGACTTCTCTTTTTCATGAAAGATAGAAAAAATGGTTGGCCATTGCTTTTAGCAGGTTCATTCCATTCCTTAAATGAATTAATAAAGAAATTACTTGACGAGTACAACCAAATTCAGCCACTCACTGAAGTTGTTGGTTCGTTAAATCAGCTCATGACTTTTTTAGGAAGCTTCACAGTTCTTTTAATTTTATTGACTTTAACTGCAAATAGCAAAAAAGAAACAAGTGGCTAGGCCTAGACAACCTTCTGGTGACTGAAAAGAAAAACAAATAAACTACCGCTAATCGAGTAGACGGCTCCGCCCCTAATTAGGAACGGAGTGCGCCCCTGCCTTGCCGGCAGGCAGGTCTCACACCACCGTACGTACGGGTCTCGTATACGGCGGTTCGTAAATCGTCACATTAGCTGCTCTTTTCACCAACTAAGGCTATCCTCTACTTTATGAATAGGCTATACCAAGGTGTATTCCTATTCTAATTTCAAAGAGATTCACGTTCAGTCCTTCGTTACCTGTGAGTCCTCTGATTTTGTTTTAAGGAAGTTAGACGGCAGCAAAAAGTGTTCAGATTATAATTTGTGGTCATTTCTAAGATATTTAGCTTAAATTTATCACTTTATAGCCCTTGATGTATGCAGTTCCTGGAAAACCCTATTTTTAAAAAATACCTGAAATACTTTTTAATAGCGATTTCATCGCTCATTTTGTTTAGCATCCTGTTCTTTTTTGCCGTATACGCAGGCGTTTTTGGATCATTGCCTAACAAAGCGACTTTGGCTGCCATCAGCAATCAGGAAGCAACACAAGTGATTTCTTCCGACAACATTCTCATAGGGAAATATTTTGCGGAAAATCGCACCAATATTGCCTGGAATGAAGTGCCCGATCATCTTAAAAACGCACTGATTGCCACAGAAGACAAGCGTTTCTTCACCCACAAAGGCTACGACATTCAAAGCTATATTCGTGTTTTTTTTAAAAGTATTTTGATGCGCGACAATAAAGGCGGCGGAAGCACTTTAACCCAACAACTGGTTAAAAATTTATATGGAAGAAGTAATTTCAGCGTGTTGAGTATGCCCGTAAATAAAATTAAGGAGATTATTATTGCGGCGCGTATGGAGAATATGTTTACCAAAGAAGAACTTTTATTGCTGTACCTTAATTCCGTTCCTTTTGGTGAAAATCTTTACGGCGTGGAAACCGCTTCCCAAAGGTATTTTAACAAACCGGCCAACAAATTAAAGGTGGAAGAATCGGCTGTTTTGGTGGGATTGTTAAAAGCAAACACCACTTTTAATCCGCGCTTGAATCCCAAAAATTCCGTGGAACGCAGAAATATGGTGTTAAATTTAATGGGAAAACAAGGATATTTGACAGAAAAAGAAGCTGACAGTCTACAAAAATTACCGTTAAAATTGAACTATGAAAACGCCACTTTAAATGCGCCCGCTGGCTACTTTGTACATCAGGTAAAGAAAAAAAGTTTGGAGTTGCTGGCAGATCTTAAAGACGAAAACGGCAAGCAATACAATCTTGAAACAGACGGACTTAAAATTTACACCACCCTAAATATGCAGGTTCAGAACATGGCTATGGATGGCATCAAAAAGCATTTGGCAGCAATGCAAAAAGTGCTGGACAGAGAACTTGAAAACCATAATTTTAAAAAAGAATGGTTAAAAAAACAGGCAAATGCTTCAAAAAAAGACAAGGAAAAAAGAACTATTGAAGTATTTGACTGGAATGGGGTCACCACAAAAAAAATGAGTAAAATAGACAGTTTATGGCATTATTATAAAATGCTGAATGCTGCAGTATTGATCACCAATCCAAAAAATGGTGCCGTTATTACCTGGGTTGGCGGCAACGATTTTAGAAAACTTCCTTTTGATATGGTACAATCTCACCGGCAAATTGCTTCGGCGTTTAAACCTATTTTGTATGCCACAGCATTTGAAAACGATTTTGAACCCTGCAATTATTTAACAAATGAAGAAAAAGTTTATTCGGAATACAAAAATTGGGCACCCAAAAATTTTGACCATAAATTTACACAGGACAGCACGGTTGCTTTGTGGTATTCGTTAACGCACTCTATGAACGTGCCAACGGTTGATTTGTATTTTAAGGTGGGCAGGCAAAAGCTGCTCAATACCTGCAACAAACTAAATTTTCCCAAAATAAAGGACAATGCGCCATCCATGGCTTTGGGCACGCTCGATTTATCTTTGGTTGAAATTGTGAGCGCGTATGGTGCTTTTGCCAATAAAGGGCAAACCACCGATCCGGTGATGATTGATAAAATAACCGATGCCAACGGAAAAATATTGTACGAAAGAGAAGCTGCCAAGTTTGAAAAAGTATTCAGCGTAAAAACAAGCCAAATGATTACTGCAATCTTAGAAAAGGCCATAAATAACGGAACAGGAACCAGAATACGAAACCAATATGGCGTTAACGCTGATATTGCCGGTAAAACAGGTACAGCACAAAATTATTCCGACGCTTGGTTTATTGCCTATACGCCCGATATGGTGATAGGAACCTGGGTGGGCGCCAGCACACCCGATGTTCACTTTTACAGCAGTCAGGGCTCTGGATCTTCATTGGCATTGCCTATTGCGGGAAATGTGCTTCGCGGCATTGAAAACGACGCAAAATTGAGAAAACAATTCCTAACCCCGTTTGCAATTCCGTTTTATATTTATGACGATATGCAATGCGATCCCTACCGCCAAACCGGAATTAAAGGTTTTTTTAGAAGGTTGTTTAATTAATGATTTTATTAAATTTGACAAGCCTTTAAATCTTAGACCATGAATCTGCCGCCATACCAAGATTTTCCCATTATTTCTGATGAAAAAATTAGGTTGCGACAAATTATTGCATCCGATTTGAATGATCTTCTTGAAATTTCATTCTATGATGCCAAACAGGCAAAAAATGTGGAGCAAGCGATTGAAATGCAGGCGAAAATAGACAAGGATTATGATGAAGGAAATTCCATTCATTGGGGAATTGAGGCTATTTCATCAAATAAAATAGTAGGAACCTGCGGTTATTATCGCGGACTTAACAAGGGCGACGGCGAGTTGGGCTGTGTATTGCTGCCTCAATACAGAGGTCAAGGTTTTATGACCAACGCGATGCAATTGACAATAGACTTCGGATTGAAAAATATAGGTCTAAACCGCATTTGGGCAGTTACTTCCAAACAAAACAACCAAGCCGTAAAACTTCTTGAACGGCTCAACTTTATCAAATTGACCGACTTGCCGGATGATGAAATTGAATATGAATTGAAAAATTAAAAATCATCACAAATGGCTCAGTCTCTTTGTGAAATAAATTAAAACACATTACGTTTTAAACGCAAGCAATTGCTCTAAATTCAAAATAAAATGAGAAAAATATCGATTTTATTAATTGTTGGCTTTTTAGCCCTTTCCTGTAAAGATGAAGTCACTAAATCTGAAAATTTACCTGATATTAAAGCGCAGTTAACCTTAAAAAACGACTCTTTGGAAAAGGAAATTGTCCTTCTAAAAAGTTTAAACGATTCTTTAATAAATACAAACCAATCAGCAGAAAATAACTGGTTTGATAAAGATTTCAATGGTGCTCATTTTACCAGACAGGGAATTGCCAATCCTGAAGAATTTGTTGAAAAAGCACTCAAAAAAAGAACCGACTTAATTCCTTCGGATGCCGTTTTAGGCGGAACTATGAGCTTTGGAAAAATTCAATTACTCGGAAATAGATGGGTCATTGCCGATTATAGTGACGGGCATATTCAGGGAAGATCCATTTATGAATATCGGCTAAACGATAAAAAAGAGCTGACATTTAAGGTGCTCGCTTCAAATGACACAGAATAAAACTTAATTAAAAATATTTCACCTGGTTCACTTTTATAATTTCATCATTTTTCAAAACGCGTATTAACGTATCATTTTAAATATTAGATTTACAAAACCAAAATAAACCTTTGGAATGTTACCCAACATTTATCGAAAACTTTATTAATTTCTAAAGTAACAATTGTAAATGAGAAAATTGAAATTCCCTAGCGCACAAACCATTTTGCTGGTTATCGCCGCACTTGTTGCCGTTTTAACGTGGGTTGTTCCTTCAGGAAAATATGACACCTTGGCTTACAATGCCACCGACAATACTTTTATACGGAAAAGCATGGGGGAATCGAATGTGATTCCCGCCGAACAATCTGCTTTAGATGAACTTAATATTAAAATTCCCTTAAAAAAATTTACGGATGGCGCCATCACAAAACCCATAAGCATTCCAAATACCTACAAAGAAACAGCCGCAAATTCACAAGGTTTTTTTGAGTTTGTGCAGTCGCCTATTAAAGGAATTATCGCGGCTTCAGACATCATATTTTTGGTGTTGATTATTGGCGGATTGATAGGCATTATGAGCTTAACCGGCGCTTTCGATGCCGGGATTTTTTGGCTGGTGAATAAACTTAAAG
>JAUXPH010000048.1 GCA_030683995.1 Lutibacter sp. | reverse complement strand
ATTATTAAACTAAGTGAGTAAACCTCAAAAACACCTAAAAACAGTCAAATATCCTAGCTTTACAACCATTATTGAATGGTATTGGCAAAAAATACAAGTTTAGAAAACAGAAATAAAAAGCGACTAAGTCAAAGTTACCTTAAACTTAATCGCTTTTATAAATCTTGCTCAATTTAGATGAGCTTTTTCAGTGGCCTCAAAAATTTGAGAGCGTTTTTCACTTTAGGGTTCAGCAATTTATTTAACCAATGACCCTTCCATAATCGCCTCAACGACTTCAGGATTTAACAAGGTGGTAATATCGCCCATATTTGAGGTTTCATTTTCCGCAATTTTACGTAAAATACGTCGCATAATTTTTCCTGAACGCGTTTTTGGCAATCCCGGCACAAACTGAATTTTATCCAATTTTGCGATCGGCCCAATGGTTCGTCCAATTAAATCATTGATTTCTTTTCGCAATACATCCTGATTCTCTGGCAAATCATAAACAATTACATAAGCATACAAAGCATTTCCTTTAATGTTATGAGGGAATCCAACAATTGCAGATTCCACTACATTGTTATGCTCATTAATGATATTTTCAATTGGTGCAGTTCCTAAATTATGTCCTGAAACAATCACCACATCATCTACCCTTCCCGTAATTCTGTAATTTCCTTCCAAATCCCTGAAAGATCCATCACCCGTAAAATATTTTCCGGGAAATGCCGTAAAATAAGTTTCTTTATAACGATTATGATCACCATAAATGGTTCGTGCCATAGATGGCCAAGGATATTTAATGCACAATCTTCCTTCGGACGGATTGGTATTTAACTCATTTCCAAGCTCATCAACCAAACAAGGTTGCACTCCCGGCATTGGCCTGGTTGCAAAAGTTGGTTTTGCAGGAGTTACTCCTGCCAACGGTGAAATCATAATGCTTCCTGTTTCAGTTTGCCACCAAGTATCAACAATTGGCGATCTTTGTTTGCCTATTTTTTCATCATACCAGTGCCAAGCTTCTTCATTGATCGGTTCTCCAACGGTTCCCAAAACTTTAATGGAACTTAAATCATTTCTCTGGGTCATTTCATTTCCTTGGGCCGCCAATGCTCTGATGGCAGTTGGTGCAGTGTAGAATTGATTGACTTTATGCTTTTCAACAATTTGCCAGAAACGACTATAATCTGGGTACGAAGGAATTCCTTCAAACATTAAAGTGGTTGCACCAACCGCTAAAGGTCCGTAAACAATATAGGAGTGACCGGTAATCCAGCCAATATCAGCCGTACAGAAATAAACATCACCGTGTTCATACTGAAATACATTTTTAAAACTATGGGCAGTTTGCACCATATAACCGGCGCAAGTATGCACCATACCTTTTGGTTTTCCTGTTGATCCGGAAGTGTACAAAATAAACAGCATATCTTCGGCATCCATAACTTCGGCAGGACAATAAGTCTCCGCTTTCGCCAATTCTTCGTGCCACCATAAATCGCGACCTGCTTTCATGGTAACTTTGCCATTAACCCTATTTAGTACAATTGAGGTTTCAATAGTCGGACAAGTTTCCAATGCCTCATCAACAATAGATTTGAAATCAACTGCTTTATTTCCTCTAAAAACGCCATCGGAGGTAAGTAACATTTTACATTCCGCATCATTAATTCTTGTGGAAAGCGCCACTGATGAGAATCCGGCGAATACTACGGAATGCACGGCACCAATTCTTGCGCAGGCCAATACGGAAATGGCCAATTCGGGTACCATTGGCATATAAATACAAACCTTGTCGCCTTTAACTACACCATTGTTTTTAAGCACATTGGCGAATTTACAGACTTCCGTATGCAATTCGTTATAGGTCAAAATTCTGTTTGCTTCATCTGGATCGTTAGCTTCCCAAATAATGGCAATATCATCGCCTCTTTTTTCAAGGTGACGATCTAAACAGTTTTCGGTAATATTTAATTTAGCGCCTTTAAACCATTCAAATTTTGGTGTGTCCCAATTGTATTCCACAACTTTATCCCATTTTTTCCGCCAAGTAAAAGTATCTGCAATTTGAGCCCAATAACCCTCGGGATCATTCACACTGTGTTGGTAAGATTTATAGTATTTTATAAATGAATCGATGCGTAAATCAGCAAGCGTTTGTTTTTCCTCTTCGGTTGCATATGCATAAATTCCAATTTTGAAAAGTTTGAACTCATGGATGATTTCTTCAATAATTTCTGGATCGTCAATAGTTGAAGGAATCGTATATTCAACGCCATCTGCCATATTTCGCAATAATTTACGAAGAATTTTTCCTGATCTGGTTTTTGGCAAACGCTTAACAATCAATACTCTTTTTAAGGATGCAACCGGTCCAATTATTTTTCTGACTTCTTGCACAATGGTATGTTCCAATTCAAAACTTGAAACATAATCACCCGATTTTATCACCACTAATGCCAAAGGCACTTGTCCTTTTAAAGCATCTTCAATACCAAAAACGGCGCATTCCGCAACGGATTTATTTGATGAAACAATTTCTTCCATTTCGGCAGTTGACAATCGGTGACCTGCAACATTAATGACATCATCAACCCTTCCGGTAATAAAAACGTAGCCATCTTCATCCACATAACCGCCATCACCAGAGAAATAATATCCGTCGAAACGCTTTAAATAACCTTCTTTAAAGCGCTCTGTATTTCCCCAAATATTAAGCATATTTCCCGGAGGCAACGGCAATTTAATGGCAACCAATCCTTCTTCGTTTGCACCAACTTGCTTTCCCTCGTTATTTAAAATTTGAAGGTCGTAACCGCCAACAGGTTTTGTGGCTGAACCGGGTTTTACCGGTAAAGCTTCCAAGCCCATCATATTTGATACCATTGGCCAACCAGATTCAGTTTGCCACCAATGGTCAATCACCGGAATTTTTAATTTTTCCTCCAGCCAGTTCAGGGTTGCCGCATCGCAGCGTTCCCCAGCCAAAAACTGGTATTTCAAACAACTTAAATCGTACATTTTTAGGAATTCGCCATCGGGATCTTCTTTTTTAATCGCCCTGATGGCAGTTGGCGCCGTAAACATCACCTTCACATTATTTTCGCTGATAATTCTCCAAAATGTACTTGCATCTGGTGTTTTTACAGGTTTTCCTTCAAAAATAATGGTGGTGTTTCTATTGATAAGCGGTGCATAAACAATATAACTATGGCCAACTACCCAACCAACATCTGATGCTGCCCAAAAAGTATCGCCTTCTTCAACGCCATAAATATATTTCATGGAATATTTCAAAGCCGTTGCATAACCGCCGGTATCGCGTAAAATACCTTTTGGCTTTCCAGTGGTTCCTGAAGTATATAAAATATATAACGGATCATTGGAATCCATCTCAACACAGTCAACCGGTTCAGATGCTTTAACCAACTTTTTATAACTTACATAAGTTTCCGTTTTAGGATTTATAGCACCCAGATTACGTTGGTAAACAATTATTTTTTCAACTTTATGTGTGGCTTTTTCCACTGCTTCATCCACCAAAGGCTTGTAGGCAATCAACCGGTCAACTTCCATACCCGAAGTAGCCGTAATAATCACTTTTGGTTTACAGTCGTCTATTCTAATAGCCAACTCGTGTGGCGCAAATCCGCCAAAAACAACCGAATGTATGGCACCAATACGCGCGCAAGCCAACATACTGAAAGCCGCGTGCGGAATCATTGGCATATAAATAATAACCGTATCGCCTTTTTTTACGCCCAAATCACGAAGTCCGCCCGCCAAACGGGAAACCTGTCTTTTTACTTCGTTATAAGAGTAGTTTACGCGTTGCTGCGTAACGGGCGAATCATAAACAATGGCCGTTTGTTCTCCATAACCGGCATCAACGTGCTTGTCAACAGCCAAATAGCAAATATTTAATTTTCCGTCTTCAAACCAACGATCAAAACCATTTTCATCTTTAGATAAAATAATTGTAGGCTTTTTATACCATTTAATATTATTGGCTTGTTCTGCCCAAAACGCTTCCGGGTTTTCAATACTGTTGTTGTAATGTTTTTGATAACTCATAATTATTTATTTTTTTTGTTAAACAATCCAAACCAAACTGGATTTAAAAATTTTATTTTAATCAATGCCCATAAAATCAGTAAGGTAAACACGCCCATAAAAAGGGAACTTAAAGCACCAATTTGAAATAATGATTCGATATATATTCTGCCAAATATGGTAATGATGACATAAATGGTGATCACAATATCTGAAGTTCTGTTTCCCAATCTATAATTCATATTTTATATTATTTTTTATTTAAAAGTTCTTTCACTTCTTTTACCAAATTTTTTACGGCAAAAGGTTTTGAGATATACTTGTCGGCACCCAACTGCAATCCCAATTCTATATCCGACGCCTTATTTTTTGCAGAAAGAAATATGACCCTAATTTTATTTAAAGTTTCGCTGCTTTTTAAATAATTAAGCACCTGATAGCCATCAACGTTTGGCATCATAATATCCAGCAAAATAATATCCGGAATGGTGTTTTCTACAATTTCTATCGCTTCCTCTCCATCACGGGCAATATACACCTGAAAATCTTCTTTTTTGAAGATGTATTCTAGCGACATTACAATGTTGGGTTCATCATCAACTATTAATATCTTTTTCATCTCAGTTTCTGTTTAATGGTAAAGTAAAAGTCAATTTGGCTCCTTGGGGAATCCGGCTTTCTGCCCAAATTTTACCGTTATGGCTTTCAATAATTTGTTTGCTGATTGCCAAACCCAAGCCGCTTCCAATCGGTTTTAACAAGGTTTGATCTTTAGATTGATAAAATTTGTTGAAAATGGAAATCAATTCGTCGGTTTCAATTCCTTTGCCATTGTCTTCAACAGTTATTACAACTTTATTATGATTTACATTGGTTGAAATTTTAACTTCTCCATTTTTTTCATTTGAAAATTTAAAGGCATTCGACAATAAATTGACAATTACTTGCTGAATCCTGTCTTCGTCATAAACAACCAATGCATCATCAATTTCATTTAAATCAATTTTAATTCCTTTATTAACAACCAATTGCCTAAACGGATCGATAGATTTTAAAATGGTGTTTTTAATTGAATGCTCATTCAAATCCAATTTTTCTTTCCCTGTTGCCAATTTCTCCAAGTCTAAAATGTTATTGATCAACCTGCTCACGCGTTCGCTTTCGTTTAAAATACTTGTTAAAAATTTCTTTTTTGTTGGATTGTCAATTTCATCATCAGCCAATAATATTTCCGAAAGCGCTCTAATTGAGGTGATTGGCGTTTTTAGTTCGTGGGCTACCGTATCTAAAAACTCATCTTTTTGCTTGTCTCTTTCTTTTAATTCTTTATTAGATTCTTTTGCTTTTTGGGTTTCATCTAAAATATTCAACACTTCAGTTAAGCTTATTTCTTCTTCTTTTACTACGGAAGCAATTAAAATTCTTGCTGAAGCGCTTCCGATGCTTCCTGTTAACAATTTTTCAGAAAAATTCACCAAACGGGCATCTGCAACTTGAATATTTTTATCGATATCGTATTTCATATAAAACAAATTCAAGGCTCTTTCAGTCCTGCTTTCGCCCAAAAATCGCTTTAACACTTTTTTGATATCTCGCACATAAGCCTCCCCTTTCCAAACATACGCGCCTTCTTGCAAAGCTGCATATTTGGTACTGTCAACAAACATTTCGGCAAAATTTCGTTCTCTATAGCTTCCCAATTTACTGACCGATACCAATGAATAAATAATGGCGTTAAATAGCAAACTCCAAAAAAATGCGTGGGTTACGGGTTCAAATAATTGCAATCCGAACAGCTCATAAGGTTTCAAGATGTTTATGCCAAACAACCCTTCATTCACAAAAGAGGAGGCTATTGATTGTGACTCAATGGTTAACGGAATTAACAAGGTGTAAACTGTGATTGAAAATCCCGTAATCATCCCATATTTTGCTCCTTTGGATGAACCTCTTCGCCAAAACAAACCACCAAAAAAGGCTGGAGCCAATTGCGCTATCAACACAAATGATATCAACCCAATGGAAACCAAAGAGCGGTCTAACGTGAAACTTTTATAGAAGAAATAAGCGATGATAATCAGTGAAAAAATTGAAATCCGCCGAATATTTTTAATGGATTCGGTATTTTCAGCCGATTCGGATTTGCTGAACCGCTTTAAAAATCCATAAGGAATAATTAAATTGTTGCTTAACATCGTTGCCAATGCCAGCGATGAAATAACCACCATAGAAATGGCTGCCGAAAATCCGCCTAAAAAAACTAGCAAGGCTAAAAATTCATTGTTATTTTGAAGTGGCAACAACAAGGTAAATAAATCCGCATCAACTTGTTGATTTTGAAATATGATATTTCCTCCCCAGGCAATAAATATCACAAAAACATTAAATAGCAATAAATATAAAGGAAACAACCAAATGACCTTTTTTAAATATTTTTCACGTTCATTTTCAATCACTGTTACCTGAAATTGCCTTGGCAACAACATAATAGCTATCATCGACAACAAACTAAGCAAAAACCAATTAAAGCCTCCGTTTAAACCATCGATGGTTTGTTGGGCTTTAAAATTTGGCAATAATGAAGCTTGATTGTAAATATCGGACGGACCGTTAAATAAATAAAAAGTGACATAAATGCCTATCACCAGAAAAAACACCAATTTTATAACTGATTCTAAAGCTATTGCAGTAATGATTCCTTTGTGTCGCTCAGAAGCATCTGTATGCTGAGTGCCGAAAAATGCGGCGAAAATTGCCAATAAAATCGCAATATAAAAAGTAGTGTCATCTAAAATGGAAATCGCAGAAATATGATGCTTGGTAATCACGTTAAAAGTTTCAGAAATTGCTTTTAATTGCAATGAAATATAAGGCACAATTGCCAAAACACAAATAAAAGTCACCAAGGCACCCAAAAAACGATCGTTTCCATATCTCAGTGAAATAAAATCGGCCAAAGTGGATATTTTATTTCCTTTTGAAATTCTAATAATTTTGCGCATTAAAATCACCCAGGTTGGTATAATAATAATAGGACCTAAATAGATGGTCAAGAATTTTAAGCCAGAGGTTGAAGCCAAACCAACGCTTCCGTAATAAGTCCAGGCAGTACAGTAAACAGCCAAGGAAAGTGTATAAATATACGGATTGTTAACCCATCGGCTTTTTGAGTTTTTTTCAGCCCAATATGCCACATAAAATATGACGGCTAAATAGACCAATATGACAGCTATCACCAAAAAACTACTCATAATACTTTTTTAAGAGGATATATGAAACAACAATGCTAACGATCCAGATAAAGAAAATATAAAAATAAAGTACAGGCAAGCCAATAAATGTTGTGCTACTGTTAAAAATCAACAAAATAGGCACATTAAACAAACACAATAACAATATTGATAATACAATTAACTTTTGTTGGTGTCTTTTTTTCACTATTTGGTAAAATATTAAAAAAACAGCACTATAAAAAATAGTGCTGTTTTATGCCTAAAATTATTTACTAATGAACGTGTGCCTCACCAGCTCCTTTAGGAATTCTGATATGCTCAACAATTTCCTGAACATTTTGAGGTGGCGCAGGCGTTAACCTTGAAACAATTACAGAAAATATAAAGTTCACAGCCATAGCTATTGTTCCGAAACCTTCTGGAGAAATCCCTCCATTTCCGAAATTAAACCACCAGTCTTTTGTAAGTCCGGCCACAGCTTCTTTTCCGCCGTCAAAAATTCCGAATTTGAATTTCAACATATAGTACAACATTAAAGTGATACCGATAATCATACCGGTAACTGCACCTTCTTTGTTCATACGTTTGTCAAAAATTCCCAATAAAATTGCCGGGAAAAAGGATGCGGCGGCCAAACCAAATGCGAGTGCCACAACCGCGGCGACAAATCCCGGCGGATGGATACCGAAATAACCCGCAATAAAAACGGCTACACCGGCACTGATACGTGCTGCCATTAGTTCACCTTTTTCTGAAATATCAGGCTTGATTAATTTTTTAATTAAATCGTGTGAAATTGAGGAAGCTATTACCAACAACAACCCTGCGGCTGTTGAAAGTGCCGCTGCCAAACCACCGGCGCCAACCAAAGCAACCACCCAGTTAGGCAGATTTGCAATTTCAGGATTGGCAAGTACCATAATATCATTGTCAATGCTTAATTCGTTGACTTCTTTATCAGCAACATATTGCACCACGCCATCTGCATTTTTGTCATCAAATTTCAGCAGTCCTGTTTTTTCCCAGTTGCCAAACCATTGCGGCAATTCGGCATATTTTGCATTGCTCACTGTTTCAATCAATTTGGTTCTTGCAAAAACTGCAACTGCAGGAACAGTGGTATATAAAATTGAAATAAACAATAAGGCCCAACCTGCAGAAATACGTGCATCTTTAACTTTAGGAACCGTAAAGAAACGCACAATTACGTGCGGTAATCCGGCTGTACCAACCATTAAAGCAAAAGTTATGGCAAAAACGTCAATCATCGATTTACTGCCGGAAGTATATTCATTAAAACCAAGTTGCGTTGACAAGCCGTCCAATTTATCCAATAAATAGACCCCGTCTTCGCCAGTACTTCCAAATCCTAACTGAGGTATTGGATTTCCGGTCATTTGAAACGAGATAAATATGGCTGGAACCATAAAAGCAAATATCAACACACAATATTGTGCCACTTGCGTGTAGGTAATCCCTTTCATACCGCCCAATACCGCATAAAAGAAAACGATGGCCATTCCAATATAAACGCCAGTGTCAATTTCCACTTCCAAATATCTTGAAAACACAATTCCCACGCCCCGCATTTGTCCGGCAACATAAGTAAACGACACAATCAGTGCACAAATTACCGCAACAATACGCGCGGTGCTAGAATAATATCTGTCCCCAATAAAATCTGGCACCGTAAATTTTCCAAATTTTCTTAAATAAGGCGCCAGTAAAAGTGCCAAAAGCACATAACCGCCGGTCCATCCCATAATATACACAGAGCCATCATATCCTGTAAAGGAAACAATACCTGCCAAAGAGATAAATGATGCTGCCGACATCCAGTCGGCTGCTGTTGCCATCCCATTCATTACGGGGTGCACACCGCCACCCGCAACATAAAATTCTTTTGAAGTTCCTGCTCTGGCCCAAATTGCAATTCCTATATAAAGTGCAAATGAAAGTCCTACAAGTAGCCAAGTCCACGCTAATATTCCCATGATTTATATTTTTTTAAGTTTATATTATTCTTCAACGCCATATTTTTTATCCAGTTTATTCATCAATCTTACATAGACGAATATTAAGATAATAAATACATACATTGACCCTTGTTGCGCAAACCAAAATCCCAGCTTAAAACCGGCAAATTTGATGGTGTTTAACTGATCCACTAAAAAGATTCCGAACACGTAGGAAACCAAAAACCAGATACTTAGCAATATTGCCAAATAGGTTAGGTTTTCTTTCCAATATGCTTTCATGTTTTCTTTTGACATAATAGTTGGTTTTAGAAGTTATAAATTGCTGTTGTTAATAATCTGAAATTGTGCACGGCATCAACGCCGGTGGTGTTCATATCTCCGTTTGCATCAATAGATCCATATTGTGCTGAAGTAAATTCTCCTTCAATCCCAATTTTCATTTTTCCTGATTTCCATCCAATTCTAGGAGAAACTCTAAAAGCGCTTTCAACACTGTTCCAGTAATCTGCTTTAGTTGGGTCTCTTTCAGAACTTATTAAAAATCCTTTTATATTAGATACAGCTTCGCCAAATCCGCCATTTTTCGTATAGCCTCCAAATATTCCCCATTCCATGGTTTCAGAAAAATCGGCATTAAATTCGGTCCAAGCAGTAAATGTGTCATTATTTACATAATCGCCATTTGCGGTACCAAAACCACCAATTTGTAGGATATCCGACATGTTTTGTCCGTAAATAGCTTCTGCTTTCCAAGTTGTTTTCCCCAATTGTGTCCTAAAATATGCAACAAAAGAAGTGCTTGTTACATTATCAAGTCCCAGCGCCGGTCTGGCCGATTTAAAATTCACGCCAAAGCCTCCCAAAGAATTTGCCACGGAGCCAATTTGCAACTGTGCGTGCAACTGAGGCATTCCTGCCTGACTTACACTGGCGCCCCTGGTTTGAAAATCTCTTTCAGTAAAAATCGCACCCATAAATCTAACGTTTCCTTTGGTGGTTAAACGCAACTGCGGATTTCTGGAAAATGGCGCAAAAGGAACTCCAGTATTAAAGGAGTAAACATCAGGAAAAACCAAAGTTATAAACATAGGATGCCAAAACTGACCCATTAAAATCTCCACTTTGTCGTTAGACAATTGTACGAAGGCATGACGCAGCCTAAAACCATTAACATCATCGAGTCCTGTTCCGGAGTTTCCGAAAAAATCAGCCTCTATGGCGCCAGAGGTTTTCATTCCAAAAAAGTCTGGACCTGTAATCCCAGCTTTTAAACGGGTTTGAATTGATAAAATGTTGAAGTTGGTTTGGTCATTTACATCTTCGCCATTCACCAACTTTTCTGCGGCCGGTAAAATTGCGAAGTGACCTTCTCTGGAATTGACGGTTTGCCGGGTGTCAAACATATAGTCTGTCTTAACAAATCCGCTCCATTTAACACCGAAAGATGGTGTGGCCTCAGTGGTCTGGCCATAACTGTAATACGTTAATCCCAAGAGTAGAATTAACAAAACTAAATGCTGTTTTCTCATAAAAATAATTTTGGTTAATTAATTTAGTTTTTGCTAAAGAATTGCATTTTTAGCTCTAACAAGATGTAAAGAAAAAAGCGGGTATTAAAATTGAATATATATATATGTAAATTGATATAGCTATCCTTTGAACCTTTCCCAACGAATTAACATAAATTTATCGCCAAGCTCAGTGACAATAACCCCTGCGCCTATCAAATTTTTATTTGTCGAAAAGTATTTTGCGAGTTCCACAGCGTTCAGAATCTTATAAGTAGAATGATATTCGAAACTATACGGGCGTTTTACGTTGTATTTTTTGACCCAATTGATGATACTAACATGCGATATCCCCAAAATCCGTTCAATTTCCCGATAGCTCAATCCCTCCAAATATAGCTGCAAAGCTTTATTCACATAATAAGAATCTATTTGTTTACCAACTTTATTAACAGTGAAGTAATAATCACATTTTTTGCATTTATAGCGCTGTCTTTCTTTGACAATACCACTTTTAACATATTCATCGGAATTACAGTTTGGGCAGCAGGTAATTTTCATATATATATTATTTTTGCATAAATATACTTTTTTACCACATTAAATCAAAATGTTTTTCTCAAATTTCAATCAACTTGTTAAAACACCCTTTGTTTTATTGGATATTCATTAACAGAACCAAGCAATCACTGTATTTAACACAATTCAAAAAAAAATACTTTCGAACCACAATATTAAGGCAGATTTTTTTGATAAGATCCATGTTGAAATGACTGCTCTCTCACTTTTTTTCTGAAAAATTTTACAAAACGATGCCTCAAAAAATTATTTGAAGCCAATTAATGAAATATCCATTATCAAATTATGAGCTTTTTAACGTAATTTTTAATTATTCCATTATTTTTAATGTTCTATATGTTTTTACGGCGTTATTACAACGTTTTCGTAATTTTTTTATACTTAACACAAACTTTGTCTTATTTTTGTAAAAATACATCAAACAAATTAAATGGAGAAACAGGGATTATATTTACCGGAATTTGAAAGAGATAATTGTGGCGCAGGATTTATTTGCAATTTGAAAGGCGAGAAATCGAACAAAATAATTCACGATGCATTAGAAATCCTCATTAAACTTGAACATCGCGGTGCGGTGAGTTCGGATGGTAAAACTGGGGATGGCGCGGGAATACTGATTGATATTCCTCATGAATTCTTTGTAAAAAACACCACTTTTGATTTGCCAAAACCAAAGGAATATGCGGTTGGCATGGTATTTTTGTCCCAAAATGAAAATCAGCTTAATTTCTTTAAAAACTGTCTGGAAACCCAAATAAAAAATCAAGGACTGGCGGTTTTGGGCTGGCGTAAAGTTCCTGTGAATAAAACACATCTTGGAACAATAGCGGCCAAAAATGAACCCGCCATTGAGCAAATATTCATCGGAAAAAACAGATTGCCGTTAACCGAAAATCAGTTCAACGCAAAATTGTTTGCCGCGCGTAAAATTGCCGAACATGCGGTTGAAAACTCTAAACTGTCCGACAGAAAGAAATTCTATTTGCCAAGTTTATCAACAACCACACTTATATATAAAGGACTTTTAATTCCTGAAGACATCAGAAATTATTATACAGACCTTTCCAATCCCGATTTGGTTACGCGTTTGGCCCTGGTTCACCAGCGATTTTCAACAAACACTTTTCCTTCCTGGGATTTGGCGCAGCCATTCAGGTATATGTGCCACAATGGTGAAATTAATACGCTTCGCGGCAATATCAACAGAATGAAAGCGCGTGAAGAATTGATGAAAAGTCCCATTTTTGGTGACGACATCAAAAAACTGTTTCCCATTATTTTGGATGGAAAATCAGATTCCGCCTGTATGGATATGGTGGTGGAATTGTTGCTGATGACCGACCGTACATTACCGGAAGTGATGATGATGATGGTGCCCGAAGCCTGGGAAAAAGATCCGGCAATGATTGATGAAAAAAAGGCTTTTTATGAATACAACTCTTGTATTATGGAACCTTGGGACGGACCAGCATCGATACCTTTTACCGATGGAAATTATATCGGCGCTTTGCTGGACCGAAACGGATTGCGACCTTCAAGATATACTGTTACAAAGGACGGAAATGTGGTGATGTCATCAGAAACCGGCGTTTTAGACATTAAACCAGAAAATGTTGCGCACCACGGAAGATTAGAGCCCGGAAAAATGTTTTTGGTGGATATGAATGCTGGCCGAATTATCAATGATGAAGAAATAAAACAAAAAATTGTTTCGGAAAAACCATACAGAAAATGGCTCAATAAAAATTTATTGCCGTTGGCTGAAATTCCATACACAGGCAATGATTCTCCAAAGGAAGAAATAGATTTGGTGGCGCGACAGAAAATTTTTGGCTATACCATAGAAGAAATAAACACCATTATTACCCCAATGGCAACTGGCGGTAAAGAAGCCATTGGCTCCATGGGAAACGACACGCCTTTGGCGGTTTTGTCTGATGAACCACAATTGCTTTTCAATTATTTTAAACAGCTCTTTGCCCAAGTTACCAATCCGCCTTTGGATGGTATCAGAGAAGAAATTGTCACCGATTTTAGTTTGGCCATTGGAGGCGACAGAAATATTTTCGACATTTCCGACCAGCAATGCAAAAAGCTAAAAATTCAAAATCCGGTGATATCCAATGCGGATATTGATAAATTAAAAAGCCTTGACCATCCCGATTTCAAATCCGTGTCGATTTCAACGCTTTACGACATCACCAAAGGGTTAAACGGCATTGAAGCTGCTTTAAAAGATATGGTGAAACAGGCATACAAAGCAGTTTCTGAAGGATGCAATATTGTTATTTTATCCGACAGAAATGTGAATGAACATTATGCACCAATACCCATTTTATTGAGCTGCTCTTATATTGGAAGCCAGTTAAGCAAAATGGGACAGCGTTCCAGTTTCGGTATTATAATTGAATCGGCTGAACCGCGTGAACCGCATCATTTTGCCACTTTATTCGGTTATGGCGCAAGTGCCGTTAACCCATATATGATCAATGAAATTATCAGACAACAAATTGAAGATGAAGAAATTATAGGAATTACTGCAGAAAAAGGCATTCAAAATTTCAATAAAGCGATTGCCACCGGCGTTTTAAAAATTATGAATAAAATTGGTATTTCCACTTTGCATTCTTACAGGGCTTCCCAAATTTTTGAAATTTTAGGCTTAAGCAGCGCTTTCACTGAAGAATATTTTCCAAATACACCTTCACGAATTGAAGGAATTGGCTTGTATGATATTGAAAAAGAAATTTTCTTGCGTCACAGAAGTGCATTTCCTTCAATTAAAATAGAAGGAAACCTTCCTTTAAATATTGGTGGCGATTACCGTTGGAGACGAAACGGAGAACGTCATATGTTCAACCCGACCACGGTTTCAAAACTGCAGCAGGCCGTGCGCACCAACAGTTATGAAAGTTATGAAGTTTATGCCGCAGACATTAATGAGCAAAGCAAAAAATTAATGACGCTGCGCGGCATGTTTGAGTTTAACAATTTAGATCCGATTCCTTTGGAAGAAGTGGAGCCTTGGACAGAAATTGTAAAACGTTTTAAAACCGGGGCGATGTCTTATGGCTCCATCAGTCAGGAAGCTCACGAAAATTTAGCCATTGCGATGAATCGTATTGGCGGCAAAAGCAATTCGGGAGAAGGCGGAGAAAACAAAAACCGCTTCAGAAAAGATTTAAACGGCGACAGCCGAAACAGTGCCATAAAACAAGTAGCATCGGGAAGGTTTGGTGTTTCCACCAATTATTTAACCAACGCGAAAGAAATTCAAATTAAAATGGCGCAAGGCGCAAAACCCGGAGAAGGCGGTCAGTTGCCAGCGGATAAAGTGTTGCCTTGGATTGCAGAATGTCGAAGTTCAACACCTTATGTCGGTTTAATTTCTCCTCCGCCCCATCATGATATTTATTCCATTGAGGATTTGGCGCAACTCATTTTCGATTTAAAAAATGCGAACAGAGAAGCCAGAATCAATGTAAAACTTGTGTCTAAAGTGGGTGTTGGCACCATTGCAGCCGGCGTTGCAAAAGCCAAAGCCGATGTGATATTAATTTCGGGTTATGACGGCGGAACCGGAGCTTCTCCATTAACTTCGCTCAGACATGCAGGATTGCCTTGGGAACTTGGCATTGCCGAAGCACAACAAACTTTGGTGCTGAACAATTTAAGAAACCGGGTGGTTTTGGAGTGCGACGGACAGTTAAAAACCGGCCGTGATGTTGCGATTGCGTGCTTATTGGGTGCCGAAGAATTTGGTTTTGCAACAGCGCCTTTGGTAGCTTCAGGATGTATTATGATGCGTAAATGCCATTTAAATACTTGTCCGGTCGGCATTGCGACACAGGATCCGGAATTGCGTAAAAACTTTAAAGGAACGCCGGAACATGTGATAAATTTTATGTATTTCGTGGCCAAAGAATTGCGTAAAATTATGGCGTCCTTAGGCTTTAGGACCATCAATGAAATGGTAGGACAAAGCCAAAAAATCAATGTAAACAAGGCCATTGAACACGCCAAAGCAAAAGGGCTCGACTTGTCCCCTATTTTGTACCAGCCAAAAACGCACAAACCATTGCACAACACAGAATCACAGAACCACGAATTAGAAAACGTACTGGATTTTGATATTTTAAGAATGGGACATCCGGCAATTTACAGAAAAGAAAAAATGTTTTTGGAATTTCCGATAAAAAACACCGACAGAACCGTTGGCGCCATCGTAAGCAATGAATTGTCCAAAATATATGGCGATAATGGCTTGCCGGAAGATACTTTGAATCTGAAATTTAAAGGTTCGGCCGGACAAAGTTTTGGGGCATTCGCCACCAAAGGTTTGACCATGCAAGTTGACGGAAACACGAACGATTATTTAGGTAAAAGCCTTTCGGGCGCAAAATTAATCATTAAAAAACCCGATGAAGCCACGTTCGCTTCTGATGAAAATATTATTGTGGGAAATGTTTCGCTTTACGGCGCCACCAATGGCGAAGCCTACATCAACGGTATCGCGGGGGAACGTTTTTGCGTAAGAAATTCGGGCGCTATTGCTGTTGTTGAAGGCGTTGGAGACCACGGATGTGAATATATGACTGGCGGTAAAGTGGTGGTTTTGGGAAAAACAGGAAGAAATTTTGCGGCAGGAATGAGTGGCGGAATCGCCTATGTTTATGATGAAAAACAAAAATTCAGAAATGGGTTGTGCAATATGGAAATGGTTGCGTTTGATCCCATTTTTGATGCTGATGAAAAGGAATTAAAGCAATTGGTCAAAAATCACTTCAAGTATACGAACAGTGATTTGGCTTACAAAATTTTAGATGACTGGGAAAATAGTTTGTCCAATTTTGTAAAAGTGATGCCAACCGAGTATAAAAAAGCGCTGATGAGGCTTGAAATGGAAAATAATATTAAAACAGCAACTGTTTAGTTATGGGAAAAGTTACCGGATTTAAAGAGTTTGAAAGAAAAGACGAGACGTATATTTCTGTAAAAGAAAGGATTAAAAATTATACAGAATTTACCGTCCCGTTAAAAACCGATGAAATTGAGAAGCAAAGTTCCCGTTGTATGGATTGTGGCATCCCATTTTGCCAAAGTGCTTGTCCGCTTGGAAACTTGATTCCCGATTTTAACGATATGGTTCACGAAAAGAAATGGAAAAACGCATTGGAAATTTTGCATTCCACCAATAATTTTCCTGAATTTACAGGAAGATTATGTCCTGCACCGTGCGAACAAGCCTGTGTATTGGGAATTGTAAATCCGCCCATAACCATAGAAAATCTTGAAAAAAATATTGTTGAAAAAGGATTTGAAAACGGATGGATTGTTGCCCATCCTCCAGCTATAAGAACCGGTAAAAAGGTTGCGGTAGTGGGATCAGGACCGGCAGGTTTGGCGGCTGCACAGCAATTAAACAGGGCTGGTCATTCGGTAACCGTTTTTGAAAGGGATGATGCTTTGGGCGGTTTGCTGCGCTACGGAATTCCGAATTTTAAATTGGAAAAAGAAATTATCGACCGAAGAATTTCGATTTTAGAAAAAGAAGGCATTGAATTTAAAACAAACATCCATGTTGGCGTAAATTATCCTGTTGAAAAATTGGACGAATTTAATGCTGTTGTTTTATGCGGCGGCGCAACAATTAGCAGGCAATTACCGGCAAAAGGGGCTGAAATTAAAGGAATTGTGCAAGCGATGACTTTTTTAAAACAGCAAAACAAACGAAATGCAGGAATCGCCATAGAAACTGAAGAAATTTTTGCCACAGATAAAAATGTTATTGTTATTGGCGGCGGCGACACCGGCTCCGATTGTATTGGCACCTCAAACCGTCACGGCGCAAAAAGTGTAACGAATTTTGAGATTATGCCAAAACCGCCGGTTAACAGATGTGAAACAACACCTTGGCCATTTTGGCCGTTGAAGCTCAAAACTTCCACTTCCCACGAAGAAGGATGCGACAGAAATTGGCTTATATCAACCAAAGAATTTATCGCCGATGAAAAAGGAAATTTAAAAGCCTTAAAAACAGTGAATGTTGAATGGGTTATGAAACCCGGAGAAAGACCAATTTTAAAAGAAATTGAAGGCACCGAAAAAATTTGGCCTTGCGAATTGGTGCTTTTGGCTATGGGATTCACGGGTCCGGAAGCAACATTAAGCGAGCAATTGGGTTTAAAAACCGACTTTAGAAGCAATTACCAAGCATCGGAAACAGAATTTCAAACAAACGTGCCGCACATTTTTACTGCCGGTGATATGCGCAGGGGACAATCCTTGATTGTTTGGGCAATTTCTGAAGGACGGGAAGCCGCCAAAAAAGTGGACGAATATTTAATGGGTTACAGCAATTTGCCAACCAAAGGAAAAGGCGATTTAATTGGCGTTTAAATTTCATTAAAGAAAATATTTTTTTTTAAATAATCAGAATAAAACTCACCTATTTCTTTGGCTTAGGTGAGTTTTTTTGTAAATTTCAAATCGATTTACGATGAACGATTTTCGATTTACGATTTTCGATTTTTGATGTACGATTTTTGATTTTAAAAGTTGGAGATTTTAAGGTTGGAGATTTAAATTAGAACTTGAACAATTAACATTTAACAGTACCAATAATCTCATTAAACCAAATAAAGATAGTCATTCTATGAAAAGCAGAAAATTATTGATGATCCCCGGCCCTATCGAATTTGAACCAAAAGTACTACAGGCATTGGGTTCTCCAACCACCAGCCACGTGACGCCAAATTTTATTGAATCCTTCGGAAATTGCATCGCATTGATGCGAAAAGTGTGGCTGACTTCAACCGGACAGCCATTTGTTGTAGCAGGAACCGGAACTTTTGCGATGGATATGGCAGCCGCAAATTTGATTGAACCAAACGACAATGTTTTGGTGATTTCAACTGGGTATTTTGGAGAACGTTTTGCCGAAATTTCAAAACGTTACGGGGCTAATATCACGATGTTAGCATCCGAAGTTGGGAATATTATGTCATTAGCAGAAATTGAAAAAGCGCTATCTTCCAAAAAATATAAATTGATAACCATCACCCATGTGGATACATCAACAGGTGTTTTGGTTGATCCGAAACCCATCGCTGAACTGGCAAAAAAATACGATACGCTTTCCATTTTAGATGGCGTATGTTCGGTTGCCGGTGAAGAAATACAACAAGAAGCTTGGGGAATTGATGTGGTTTTAACCGCCTCGCAAAAAGCAATTGGCGTGCCTCCGGGCTTGGCCTTACTGGTTGTTTCCCAAAAAGCAATGGAAGTCTTTAAAAACAGAAAAACACCTGTGGGTAATTATTATGCCGATTTCAACAATTGGCTGCCAATTATGCAGGCGTATGAAAACCGACAACCATCCTATTTTGGAACACCGCCCATAAACCTGATTGCTGCCTTGGAAGTGAGCCTGCAACAAATTGTTGCTGAAGGTATGGAAAACAGATTTTCACGACATCAAAAAATTGCCTCTGCTTTTCGCGAAGCCATGATTGCATTGGGATTAAAATTGTTACCCGTTCACAAAAGTTTGTCCGCCAATACACTAACTGCGGTTTATTTCCCCGAAAATATCACCGGAAGCGCATTTTTGGGCCATATTGGAAAAAACGATGTTATTTTGGCCGGCGGATTATTGCCTTCGCACAAGATATTGTATTTTAGGGTCGGACATATGGGCAGCGTAAACAATAACGATATTATTGCCGTAATTGCCGCTATTGAAAGTGCATTGTTTGCAGGTGAATTTCCTTTTGAAATGGGAACAGGCTTAAAAACTGCGTTGAAAATATTGAATGATTAGTTTATTCTAGAATATAGAACAGAGAGAAAAGACTAGTAAAAATTTCAAATTACAGATTTTCTATCCAAAATTTAAACAATTACACGATTAAACAGTTAAACGATTAACCAATACACAGAAACGGTTTCCTTAAAATTGACTTAAAATCAACAACAACTGATTTTAATCAGTATTTATTTTGCCAATCGCACTTAATTTAGACCTTGTTTTAAACACAAGTGATTAATCTAAAAATTAAGTGATGAAAAAAATTGTATTCGTTTTGGCGATGGTAATTGCCGTAATTTCATGTAAAACAGAGGTCAATAAAGCTGAATCTGCTGAAAAATCTGCTGAAATTCCATTTTTGGCTATCGGAGAATTTGATGTCAAGGCCGGAGAATTTGTAAATAAAGAGGTGAAAGTTCAGGGAATTGTTGACCACGTTTGCAAGCACAGCGGGAAAAAAATATTGCTGGTTTCAGATGAAGGCAATATTCATATTACTTCCGAAGAACGATTTGATGCCACTTTAACAGGGAGTGAAATTGCATTTAACGGCATTGTGGTTGAAGAAAGAATTGACGAATCGTATTGTTTAAAAATGGAAGAGGACAATATTAAAAGCCATTCTGAAGGCGCTTCAAACGAAGATCAATTTAAAGCAAAAAAGAAACATATTCAAACCTACAGAGACCAAATGAAAGCTGAAAATACCGATCATATTTCATTGTATACCTTAAAATACGTTTCTCATAGCGTTATAGATTAACCGATTTTTGTTTATGAAAAATTTACGAAAATGGAGCCGAATACTTCATAGGGATATTGGATTCTTTTTTATTGGCACCACCTTAATTTACGCCATTTCCGGAATCGCGTTGAACCATTTGAGCGATTGGAATCCGAATTATGCTGTTGAAAACAAGAATTTCACCACTGAAATCAATTTAGAAAACACGCCTGCAGTAAAAAACAATATTTTGTTGTTGTTGGATAAGGTTGACCATCGAAAAAATTACAAACAGCACTACTACCCCAGCGCTTCCAATTTGAAAATCTTTTTAAAAGGAGGTTCATCCATTTTGGTGGATGTAAAAAGCGGAAACGGAAGGGCCGAATACCTAAAAAAACGGCCTGTTTTTTATGAAGTCAATTATTTGCATTACAACCCCAACAAAATCTGGATGTGGTTTTCGGATATTTTTGCCGGAGCGCTGATTCTGTTTTCCATCACCTCCTTGTTTATGTTAAAAGGAAAAAAAGGCATTATTGGCCGCGGCGGAATTTATATGGTGCTGGGAATTATTATTCCATTATTGTTTTTGATGTATTATCTTTAAAAAGAACATAGAATAAAGAATAGAGAGAAAAGTTTAGCCCATCGACTTCGCTCAGGGTGACAGATTTGGGATTTTCTATCGAACAAATAAACGATTAAAAGAAAAACACACCCCTAACCCCTCTCAAGAGGGGAATTCTTAATCAAAACATTCAGCTTTATAACTTCTTAAAAGAATTCAGCAGCATAAAATCGGTTAAAACCATCGCTGCCAATGCTTCAACGATTGGAACGGCGCGTGGCACAACACAAGGATCGTGGCGGCCTTTTCCGTGCATTTCAACAATATTTCCGTCTTTATCGATGGTTTGTTGCGCTTGCATAATGGTGGCGACAGGTTTAAAAGCCACCCGAAAATAAATATCCATGCCGTTGCTGATGCCTCCCTGAATTCCGCCGGATAAGTTTGTTGTGGTGGTTCCGTCGGCATTAAAAATATCGTTGTGTTCACTTCCTTTCATTTTTGCGCCACAAAATCCGCTGCCATATTCAAAGCCTTTTACGGCATTGATGGACAACATCGCTTTACCCAATTGCGCGTGTAATTTATCGAAAATAGGTTCTCCCAATCCAACAGGCACATTTTGAATCACACAAGTTACGGTTCCTCCAATGGTGTCGCCCTGTTTTTTAATTTCATTGATGCGTGCAATCATTTTTTCGGCAGTTGCGGCATCCGGACAACGCACATCGTTGTTTTCAATGTTGTTGAAATCGACCTCCTGATAAGGTTTTTCCATAAAAATTTTCCCTACGGAAGACGTAAAAGCATTTATTTTTATGTCGGAAATCACCTGTTTTGCAACAGCACCGCCCACAACCCAATTCGCAGTTTCGCGGGCAGACGTGCGTCCGCCACCGCGATAATCGCGAACACCATATTTTTTATCGTAGGTATAATCAGCGTGAGAAGGACGGTAAGCATCTTTTATATGCTCATAATCGTTGGAACGCTGGTTTGCATTTTTGATGATAAATCCGATGGAAGCGCCTGTGGTTTTTCCTTCAAAAATTCCGGATAAAAATTGCACTTCATCAGGCTCTTTACGTTGCGTCACAATTTTGGATTGTCCAGGTTTTCTTCTGTTCATTTCATATTGCACGGTATCCAGATTCAATTCAATTCCGGCCGGACAGCCGTCTATGATTCCGCCAATTGCTTCACCGTGAGATTCCCCGAAAGTTGTGAGTGTAAATATTTTTCCAAATGTGTTCGCCATCGTAAAATTTTAAGTAACAAATGTAAAAAAAAGAAATTTAAGGAGGATTTATTTATCGGTTGAAATAAGCGATAAACACTAAAATTCACAACATTTGTTAATTTGAAAAATAAATGAATTTTGTTTTGATTATCTGGCGTGGCGTTAAATGTTATATGTTATATGTTATTTGTTATAGGTTATTCGTTATTTGTTATTTGTTATATGTTATATGGTAAATGTTATATGTTAAGTGTTATATGTTATCTGTTAAATCGTAATTCGATTTGGTTAGGGATTGCCCTTCGGCTCCGCTCAGGGTAAAAAAGATTGAAACGGAAAGCCCGACCTGCCTGCCGGCAGGCAGGCCTGTCAGCTGGCGGGGAACGCCCTCCAAAAAGGCGGGCAGGCCCAAATCAATTTAAAAAAACCAAAGTTTTACAGCCATAATGACCACCATGACGATTAAAAACTTTTTAACCAGCGCGTCTCCGCCTTTAACAGACCAACGGCTTGAAAACCAGCCGCCCAAAGCGGTTCCGACAGCCAAGATAAGTCCCATTTTCCAGTCGATTGCATCGTTAAAAGCAAATACCGCAAATGCCGCGATGGTAGACAAAATAGTGATAATTGCCTTGATGGCGTTGCTTTTTACCAATGAAATATTATTGACGGACGATAAAACCAACAGAATCATAAATCCGACCCCAGCCTGGATAAAACCGGCATAAATACCGATGAAAAAAAATAAAAAAACACTTAACCATAAGGGTTTTCCGGTGGTTTTTTCGGCGCTATTGAGCTGTTTGTATTTACTGCTAAAAACCATATAAACCACCACGACAACCATCATAATGGCCAATATTTTATTAAAAGTTTCGCCTTTGATGTCGATCGCGATTTTTGCGCCTACAATGGCGCCTATCAATGCCGAAATACCCACATAAATGCTAAACGGTAAGGTTAAAACGCCTTTGCTTTTGAAGCCGGCAGCCGTGGAAATGCTTTGAAATAAAATGGCAACCCTATTTGTTCCGTTGGCGACATTGGGCGGCAATCCCAAAAAAATTAAAATTGGCAAGGTTAATAAGGAACCGCCGCCTGCAATGGTATTTACAACGCCTGCCACAAAACCTACGACAATTAACAGGACTATTTCTAAAATTGGATTCATTTGGTTATTTAAGTAAACAAATGTACTTAAATTTAAGCTGAAAAATATCCTAAAAAAAACACTAAAAAGTTTCAGAAAAACAAAAAAGGGTTCTATATTTGCCCTCGCTAAAGGAGAAATGGCAGAGTGGTCGATTGCGGCAGTCTTGAAAACTGTTGAGGGTCACACCTCCGGGGGTTCGAATCCCTCTTTCTCCGCTTTGAGAACATCAAATTTCACCAAAAGCCCGTAAACATAATGTTTACGGGCTTTTTAATTTTTGCGAAATTTTTGAAATAATAGCTACTTTTAAAAAGTGAATTAATAAACTTAAATTAAAAGTTTCTTAGCGATTACTTTGTTATTTTTGCCGAAGATTTATTTTAAAATGCCATTAAAAAAAAAGCAACGCGCTGCCTTAAGTACCTATTTCTTTTTATCGGGTTTATGTTTTGCCACTTGGGCATCGCGAATCCCTACCATAAAAGATTTTTTCGATTTCAATGAAGCACAATTAGGCACGGTACTACTTTCAATGCCAATTAGTTCGCTTATTGGATTGCCAATTTCAGGCTGGCTTGTTTCAAAATTTGACAGTCGTTTACCGTTAATTGTGGCAATGATGTTTTTAACATTGGCCTTGGCGTTTATTGGTTTTGCCGATACCCCATTTTTGTTGGTTGCGGCGCTTAGTTTGTATTCTTTTAGTTCGCGTATTTTATACATTTCAATGAATACGCAATCCATTACCATTCAAAAAAAATATACAAAAAAAATTGTGGGATCTTTTCATGGTCTTTGGAGTACTGGCGGATTGTTAGGCGTTGTTTTTTCGACCGTTATGGTAAAATACAATGTGCCTTTACATAGCCACTTAACCATAATAGCCGTATTTATCGCATTCCTTTCCTTATCGGTATTCTCCTATACACTTAAGAATGATAAATCAACTTTTGGCAATAAATTAATTTTCGGAAAACCTGATCCTTTTATTTTCTATTTAGGATTGCTGGTCTTTTTTGCTGCAATTTGTGAAGGAGGAATGTTCGACTGGAGCGGTGTTTATTTCAAAGAAGTGATAAATGAACCTATTTTTACCTATGGATATTTATTATTTATGGCAGCAATGGCTTTCTCCAGGTTTTATTCAGACAGATTAATGGATGCTATTGGATTGAAAAAAACCTATATTTTTAGTTCGTTATTAATTGCTGCTGGTATTTTATTGGCAATAACCTTCCCCTATTTCTATCCGGCTTTGATAGGTTTTTGCTTGGTGGGTTTGGGAACGGCCGCTATATTCCCGATGACATTTATGCTTGCCGGAACCTCAAAAAAATATTCACCGGGAATGGCGATTTCAATTATATCAACATACGCTACGGTAGGAATGCTTATTGGTCCGCCATTGGTAGGCTATGTGGCACACGCATTTAGCTTAAAGTATGCCTTTTATATTTTTGTTGTCGCTGGTTTGCTATTTATTCCATTGTCACAACTTTTCTTCAAACATCAGCAAAAAAATAAATAAAAAACCCACCACAGATAGACTATGGTGGGAAAATTGCTATGAAAAAGAAGGTCAATAAAGACCTAAGTATAATTATAACGTAGCTAATTCTATAAAAGTATTCAAAATAAATTTTTTTAAGTTTTTTCTTTTCCCTGCTACAAGAAATTAATATGGATCTCTGACGATTTGTATCTTGTAAAGCATTTAGGGTCTGTTGTGCTGCGTATTTTAGAGTAACATTTGAAACTGGTGATAAAGTTGAACAGAACATCTTCAATGTAAAAAAGCGAAAATTAAATAGTAAATAATTAATGCTTTTATCTTATTTTGTAGGCATGAAATATTTAAAAGTTACAAGCCTCTTTTTTTTAATTTTTAGTCTTTTGCAAATTGTGTCTTGCAACAACAAGGAGCGCGTTGAAACTGCTGAAAAACCTACAGCAGATGCCGTCAGTTCTTATATGCAAAAAATGAAAGACGCCTCTTTTGGAGATATTGCTTGTTTAAATTATGCCAACAAAGCCATCGAAATTGAAAAAAAAACCAATCCTAATTCAAAACGGATTGAAGAAATACTGGGCCATAAAATTTATTTATTTGGCAACCTAAAACAGCTCGACAGTGCAATAAACAGCAGCAAGGAATTATTGCAATTAACGGTAAAAAACAAAGATTCGGCAGCTATTGGCGATAATTATTCCAGATTGGCCTATTATTATGGTCTAAACTATGAAAAAGACAGTGCTTTCCTAAGTTATGAACGATCCAAACAAATTCATATAAATTTGGGTGACAGCGCAAAAATTGGTGAAAATTTGGCGCAAATGGCCATCATACAATCTGATCTTGGCGATTATAGCGGAAGTGATAATACTGCAGTACAAGCATTGAAATACCTTAATAAAAACAATGATATTTATCTGAATGCCATTTATAATTGTTTGGCCATTTCTTCAAGGAAGCAAAAAGATTTTCACGAGGCCATTTATTGGTATGATAAAGCCATCAGTATCTCAACAAATGATTTAAGTAAAGTTACGTGTAAAAATAATAAAGCAAATGCTTTTAGGGATCTTAAGGAATATGACAAATCAATTGCTTTGCTTTCTGAGATATTAAATGACACTATTTTAATCAACAACCCAAAAACCGAAGCGAGAATTATAGACAATCTCGCTTTTACCAAATGGTCGGCCAACAAAAATGCGGCAGTACTCCCCGATTTGCTTAAAGCCTTGTCTATTCGATTAAATGAAAATGATTTATTCGGATTGATTGCAAGCTACGCGCATCTTTCTGATTATTACAAAGAGAAAAATCCTAATACAGCTCTGGAATATGCCACTAAAATGTACAAGCAAGCCACTGATCAAAAGAGTCCGCAAGATCAATTGGAGGCTTTGGAAAAACTCATTGAATTTGACACTTCCAATATGGCAAAAGCATATTACATTCGTTATGTTAAACTAAACGACAGCATAAATGAGGCCGAACAAAAAGCCTTAAATAAATTTGCAAAAGTGAGGTATGATACTGAAAAAAATCGGGAGGAAAATTTACAATTAAAAATTATTGC
The DNA here is from genome assembly GCA_030683995.1 of Lutibacter sp. GTDB lineage: Bacteria > Bacteroidota > Bacteroidia > Flavobacteriales > Flavobacteriaceae > Lutibacter. Next base: position 105,943 of record JAUXPH010000048.1, on the reverse strand, counting down.
ATCGGAAAAACAATTGGAATTGGAAAAAGAAAAAACCACAAAAATAATTGCCGGTGTATTTGGAAGCTCCGTTATCCTGGGATTGTTGATTTTTGTTTATTATCGAAAACAAAAACACCATCAGGAAAAAAGAGCTGAAGTTTACAAAACAGAAACTCGGATTTCGAAAAAAATTCACGATGAAGTCGCAAATAATGTGGTCAATATTATGAACAAGGTTCAATATACCGAAAATCCCAAAAATGAACTCTTGGACGATTTGGAAAAAGTGTATTTATTGACCCGTAATATTTCTCACGAAAACAATTTCATTGAAACAGGAGCAAAATTCGAGTATTTTTTAAAAACAATGCTGACAAGTTTCAATACTGATAAAACCACCGTTATTTTAAAAGACATCCATAAAGTTGCTTTGGCTGAAATCAACAAAGAAAAACAAATTGAGCTGTATAGAATTCTGCAGGAATTTATGGTAAATATGCGCAAACATAGTGAAGCTTCATTGGTGGCAATTACTTTTCAAAATATAAAAAATCAGTACACCATAAATTATTCCGACAATGGTATCGGATTGAATTTGGAAACATTAACTTTCAAAAACGGACTTTCAAATGTGGAAACCCGTATAAAATCAATAAATGGAACAATTACCTTTGATACGGCATTAAACAATGGGTTTAAAGCTTTTATAAGTTTTAAAAATTAAAATTATGTTTCAAAAAGTATTGATTGCAGAAGATATGGACTTTATCAATAGCGGAATAAAAGCCGAACTTACAAAAATGGGCATAGCGCAAATTGATAATGTGCAATATTGTGATGAAGCATTTTTAAAACTAAAAAGAGCGCATTTAGACAATATTCCTTATGATTTATTGATCAGTGATTTATCATTTGAGAAAGATGCCACAGAACAGCAGATAACTTCAGGTGATGCGCTGATAAAAACGGTCAGAAAAGAGTTTCCTGATTTAAAAATTGCCGTATTTTCCATTGAAGACAAAACCTATACCATACAAAAATTATTCAATGAATATAAAATCAATGCTTATGTATGGAAAAGCAGAGACGGTTTGCGGGAATTAAAGCAAGCCCTGCAAAAAATATACAATAATAAAAGTTTATATATATCCCCACATTGCGCAAATGCAATCTCCAAAAGTGAAGCGATTGAAATTGTTGACTATGATCTTTTTCTGATAAAATGTCTTTCTGACGGATATTCACAAGAACAAATTAGTGATATACTTAAAGAAAAAGAATGGTTGCCAACAAGCATCAGTTCCATTGAAAAAAAATTAAAATTTTTGAGAGAACATTTTAATGCCAACAATCCTACCCATTTGGTCTCAATTGCCAAAGATTTAGGCCTTATTTAAAAAAATGACAACAAAATAGTTTATGCCTTACGGAAACCCGTAAGGTTTTTCTTTTTAGGAAGTTATCTTTGAAGCATTATAAGGGAATTTGCTAAACCAATAATAGAAAAAGAAAGATAAATGCCAAAACCTTACGGAAATCTGTAAGGTTTGGTTTTTCCAAGCATTATATAATTTAAAAATATAAAAACCTTTAAAACAAATGTCCATCTATTGATGCCATTTAATTGAAATAAACCCTCAAAAAACCCTATGAACACCATCCTATTGTCCGTTTTTGCTCTTACTGTCATATATATTAACTTTTATTACAGAATGATTGATAAATGACACCAAAGTTTTTGCCAATACAAATTATTTGTCACAAACAGATCAAAAACCATTTATCGGATAATATGGATATAGTATGAATTTAAATGATTTTTATTATACTGTTTAACGTGTGTATAAATTATTTTCTGTTATGAAAAAAAATGAAATTGCATTTGTAATTCTAATTATCATCATTGTTTGGAGTTATTCCTTTGTGATAATGAGCCTCGCGATCTTTTCTTAAAAATATAATTTTAAAAAAGAGAAAATCGATTTATTAATTATTCTAAGGGGTTGAGGATAATTTTTAATGAAAAAAGCACCATTGTAAAATATGGTGTTTTTTGATTTTAACGCTCAATGCAATAAATAAGAATCATTGATGAGTAAAAATACCGCTATATCTACTCCATCTATCAGTATTCCATTCCTCCTGATCTCGTTTCAGGATCTTATCAATTGATATGCAAATAAAAAAAACCAATTTCGCTTGATAAATGCTTTTATCTAGGCACAAACATCCTACAGCTAATTTTGAATTGGCCATTTAAATCATTTAAAAGGCAAAATATCTTAAAATACAAAGCCATCCTAAAACATTAATGATAAACAGCTATATTTGAATCAATTTTAAAACGAAACAACCATTCTAAAATCACTTGTTTTGAAAAATCCAATCCAAAATAATTTGTGATGCCCATAAAAAGATTAATGTATATTTTGGCCAGCCTATTTCCAAATTCCGATTCGGGAGACAATCCTGTGGCTGTAAAAATATTTCACAGAATGAATGTGGTGAAAGATTTTTTTAGCGCTAAAAAATTTAATAAAAATAAGAGATGGCCAGTAGTTCATGGCAATTATGTAGTTGTAAACCCCAACGGACAAATAGCGGTTTGCACCTTAGCCACCGATACGCTTATCAAACAAATTGCACAATGGAACAACATTGCCATTGTTGGCAAAGTCTACACCCCAAATCTGGGGATTGAAAAAATAATTTTAAATAGTGTTTCCAACCCAAATATTAGATTTCTTTTGGTCTGCGGGAAAGATTCCCCTGTTTTCCATACGGGGCAAGCGTTGCAATCACTTTTTCAATACGGAATTGACAAGGATAAAAGAATTATCAATGCGATTGGCCATTATCCGGTTTTGCGCAATTTAGCTGTGGAAAAAATAAATCAATTTTTGGAACAGGTGGAATTGGTAGATTGTTTGGATGAAAAAAACATAGAAATATTGCATCAAAAAATATTGGAACTACACAAAATGAATAAAAAACCATTCTCCAAAAATAGCGGCATTGAGCAAACAGAAATAGTTTCGGAACAAGCCGAATTCACAATGTTAAAACCCGGTGGCAAACGAATTCCTTTAGACTATGACCACAAAGGATTTTTTGTGATCACCACCGATTCAGTAAAAAAACAAATCACGGTAAAACATTATTTTAAGGACAATAAACCCGGATATCTCATCCAAGGGCATTCGGCAGAAGCGATCTTGCTCAGCCTTTTGCAAAACGAGCTAGTTTCACAATTGAGCCACGCTGGCTATTTAGGCGCAGAATTAAATAAAGCTGAAACCGCTTTAAAATTGAATTTAAAATACGAACAAGACCAGTCATTGAAAAATCCAATTTAAATGATTACGTTCAAATATAGCCTCTTTATAAATGCTCAAGACATCAAAAAAATTATTAATGGCTTCTTTATAAAAATCTATGTTATTGCATTGGTTTTTTAATTAAATTTGAGAGTAAATGATTGGTGTTGTGAAAACATGGAAATTGTAAACAGGGCTTCAAACCAATACTAATAAAAATTGCAGACTTTTATTTCAACATTATGGATAGACACAAGGACAAAACGAAAGTGGAACTTATTATTGAATTAAAAGAGTTACAGCATGAATTAAGTTTCATTAAATCTGCCAATACAAAAGTCAAATCCAAAAAGTTGTCGTTTGAGAATGAGGAACGCTATCGTTATTTATTTGAAAGCAATCCGCAACCTATGTGGATCTACGACATCGAATCACTCAGTTTTCTGGACATAAATAATGCTGCCATACACCATTATGGTTATTCAAAAGAAGAATTTCTTGGGATGACCATAAAGGATATTCGTCCCAAAGAAGATATTGCAGCCCTTCAAAAAGACATTGAACTCACACACCAAGCTTACAATTTAGCAGGCGAATGGCGGCATTTGAAAAAGAATGGCGAAATCATTTTTGTTGAAATTATTTCTCACGCAATTACAATCAATAATCGCAAAGCCAGACATGTAATGGTAAACGACATTACATTACAAAAGAAAGCTGTCGAGGACAGAACTGAAATCCTAATGCTTTACAATGCTTTGGTCGATCAGGCTGGCGATGCTTTTTTTGTGCATGACTTCGAAGGAAAATTTATAGAAGTTAATCAACAGGCTTGTGATACTTTAGGCTATTCAAAGGAAGAACTTCTTAAGCTGTCGGTCACTGATGTTGAAATGGACTTCAATCTCAAAAGTGCGAAAAAAGAATGGGTAAAGATTGAAGCTGGCAACAAATTTACATTGTCTGGGCACCAAAAGCGTAAAGATGGAACTGTTTTTCCTGTGGAAGTACGTTTTGGATGTGCTGAATGGAAAGGCCAAAAATTATTCTTAGGGTTGGCACGTGACATTACTGAGCGAAACAAGGCAGAAGAATCTTTGCGTCAAAGTGAAGAGAATTTAGCGATTACACTTAATTCAATAGGAGATGGCGTAATAGCTACGGATTTGAAAGGGTTTATTGTAAATATGAATCCAGTTGCTGAAAAACTATGTGGATGGCCTATGAGTGATGCTGCAGGTAAGCCATTAACAGAGGTCTTCAACATTGTAAATGCTGACACCCGGGAAACAGTGATCAATCCGGTAAAAAAAGTATTGGAAAATGGAGAAATTATAGGCTTGGCAAACCATACGATATTAATTTCTAAAAATGGGACAGAATATCAGATTTCAGACAGTGCTGCCCCAATTAGAAACAAAGAAGATAAAATTAGCGGGGTGGTGATGGTTTTTTCTGATATAACAGAAAAATACCAGAATGAGCAATTGTTAATAGAAAATGAGGAACGCTTAAACTTGTTTTTTAAACAATCTTTGACCGGTTTCTTTTTTATGGAGACTGATCAGCCAATTATTTGGAACGACACGATTGATAAGGAAAAAATACTTGATGAGGCATTAGGCAAATTGCGTGTTACAAAAGTGAATCAGGCAATGTTAGATCAATATCTGTCGTCTGAAGATGAATTTATAAATCGCACGCTTTATGATTTTTTTGCACACGATTTAAAGCAGGGACGCAGGGTTATAAAAGCATTATTTGACAGGGGAAGTTTACATATTGACACCTCTGAGCTTCGCTCTGATGGCACCCAAATGTGGATTGAAGGGGATTATATTTGTTTGTACGCTTCAAATGGCAGCATAAAAGGGCTTTTTGGATCACAACAAGATATCACCAAAAGTAAAAATGCATTAATTGAACTCCAGTTAAGCAAAACAGAACTGGAAGAGTATTTTGAAAATGATATTTCAGCCGACTTTATATCTACTATTGAAGGAAATATTTTAAGTTGTAACAGCACCTTTTTGAACCTATTTGAATTGGCCGAAAAACCGCTCCAAAGCAAACTTAATATTGTGGATTTTTATAAGAACCCCAAACAAAGAAAGAACCTGGTTACAAGAATTCTTAAAGAACGAAAAGTTGAAAATTTTGAAGCAGATTTTGTGTTGGCCAATGGTAAGGAAAAAAATGCCATTTTAAATGCCATTGGAATTTTTGATGAGAATGATAAACTCATAAAAATAAGAGGGTATATTATTGATGTTACCAAACAAAAAAAGGCGGAAGCTTCCATCCGATTAAGCGATACGTCCTTAAAAATAATTTCCCAAGGCGTGGTTATCACCGACAGCAATCGAAACGTCATCTCAACCAATGCCTCATTTAATGCCATCACTGGCTATGATGAATCAGAATTCATTGGGCGTACTTGCAAATTTTTACAAGGGCCGCTTAGCGACTCGCTAACAGTAAAAGCAATCAATGATGCGCTCGATCAAAAATCGGATTTTGTTGGAGAGATCCTCAATTACCGTAAAGATGGCACGCTATTTTGGAATGAACTTACCATAACGCCTTTATTAAACCACGAAGGTTTGTTGACAAACTTCATCGGCGTCAGTCAAGATATTACCAAGCGCAAACAGGCTGAAGAAAGGTTGAGACATTTATCACAAGCCGTTGAGCAAAGCCCCGCTTCAATTATTTTAACAGATACACAAGGAAACATCGTGTATGTGAATCCCAAAACACTTGAAGTTACGGGTTATGAATTGTCAGAATTGATTGGCAAGAACCCTAAGATCTTTAGTGCTGGTGAAAAACCAAAAGAAGCATACAATGTTTTATGGCAAAACATAGCCTCAGGTAAAGAGTGGCGAGGCGAATTTCACAATAAAAAGAAAAATGGTGAACTTTTTTGGGAACAGGCATCAATCTCTCCTATTCTAAACGAAAAGGGTCAAATTACCCATTATCTTGCAGTTAAAGAAGATATTACCGAAAGAAAACAACTTATTGAAGACTTGATTATTGCGAAAGAACAAGCTGAGCAAAGCGACAAACTAAAATCGGCTTTTCTGGCCAATATGTCACACGAAATCAGGACGCCAATGAACGGTATTTTGGGTTTTTCAGAACTGTTACAAGAGCCCGAACTTTCAGGCGAAAAGCAGCAAAAGTATATTAAAATTATTCAGAAAAGTGGTGTTCGGATGCTTAATATTATCAATGATATTGTGGATATTTCAAAAATTGAAGCGGGGTTGATGCAGGTTGATATTAAAGAACTAAATATTGAAGAGCCCATTAAATACATTCATACTTTTTTCAAACCTGAGTTTGAAAAAAAAGGTTTGCAGTTTTTTGTTAAAAATAATACAAATGAAAAAGAGATTATTATAAAAACAGATCGCGAAAAAATCTATGCGATTTTAACCAACCTCATCAAAAATGCCATTAAGTATACCAATGAGGGTATGATTGTATTAAGTTATGACAAAAAAGGTGATTTTCTTGAATTTTCTGTTAAAGATACCGGTATTGGTATTCCAAAAGACAGGCAAGAAGCCATATTTGAACGATTTATACAGGCAGATATTTCAGATAAAATGGCGCGACAAGGGGCAGGATTGGGTTTGTCCATTACCAAAGCATATGTTGAAATGCTGGGAGGTAAAATTTGGGTTGAAAGTGAAGATGAGCATTCAGTTATCGACAAGAAAGGCGGGTCTACGTTTTATTTCACCATTCCCTGCAATACGGGCCCAATAATAAAAACCGATGGTCAAAAAACGAAGTTTACAAAAACAATTGAAAATACAGTTGAAAAGCTAAAAATATTAATTGCCGAGGACGATGAAGCTTCGTCTTTATACCTGTCTATGTTGGTCGAAGAAATTAGCTCAGAAATATTATTTGCTAATGATGGTCTTGAAGCTGTTGAAATTTATAAAAACAATCCAGCTATTGATTTAATTTTAATGGATTTGCAAATGCCACATTTAAATGGGTATGAAGCGACAATCCAAATTCGCCAATTAAACAAAAACGTGATAATTATTGCACAAACAGCTTTCGCTCTTTCTTATGATAGGCAAAAAGCAATAGACGCCGGTTGCAACGATTATATTTCAAAACCAATTTTAAAGGCTGGATTTAATAAGTTAATCAGAAAATATTTCAACAAACAGGAAAGTTAATCGCAATAAAATATTAATCTGGCGCTATAATATTAAAACAAATTTGTAGCCAAAATTTAGCAGTGCAAACCTAAAAATAAATTTGCAGACCATAAAAGAGTTTAAAAAAAACCTAAAACTGCTCCAAAAACTGAATGCGTTTTTCAATAGGCGGATGCGTTGAAAACAACCCTTTTAAGCCGCCAAATAATCCTGCGGATGTGTCTTGTGGCGTGTTTTCAATAAACATTTGCTGCACTTCTTCGCTCTTTACTTGTTTCACGTGATGATTCCCTGAGATTTTTTTCAAAGCTGCAGCCAAAGCCCAAGGTTTTCGGGTCATTTCAGCTGCACCGCTGTCGGCCATATATTCCCTTTTTCTGCTCAATGAAAATTTAAAAAGCATCGAAATTAAATAAGCAATCAAAGAAACGGCTAAAATAACAATCATTAATTTCCCGGAATCTTTGTTGTTCCTTCTGCTGCCCATTCCGCCATATAAAAAACTGCGGAAGGCAATTTGAACCACGAAAGAAAAAATACCCACAAAAACAATGGTAACCACCAACAACCGCACATCTTTGTTGCGAATGTGCATCAATTCGTGGGCAATAACGCCTTCAAGCTCATCGTCGTCCAGCGTTTCAATAATGCCGCGTGTTAGGGTAACGGTATAGTTTTTTTCTTGCAATCCGCTTGCGAAAGCATTTAAAGCATCACTTTCAATAATATGTACTGCGGGCATTTTCATTCCCACGCCCATACAAAGATTTTCCACCAAGTTATAAACCCGCAAATTTTCTTTGCGTTCCAACGGTTTTGCGCCCGTTGCCATCGCAATCATTTTTCCGTGCGCGAAATAGGCAATAAGAAACCACACCAAAACAACGGTGGTTACAAAAGGAATTGCCTGCAAAAACAGTTCGATTGCCAACTCTGGACTCGGATTCCCGTACTGATCGTAAGTGGTAAAATAAACCACGGCAAATACCGCTGCCAAGACCAATAATGGAAATGCAATTAATAAAAGAACAGATTTTCTGTTGTTTCTTTTTATTTGTGTTTGAATTCCTACAAATGCCACTGCTTAAAATTTAACTTCAGGCGCCACGTCCATTTGTTCTCTTCCGGCAACGCCCAAATCAAACATTGGTTCGGTTTTAAAGCCAAACATTCCAGCGAATATATTATTCGGAAATTTTTGAACGGCAATATTAAGTTCTTTTGTTGCGGCGTTAAAATAACGTCTTACGGCAGCCAATTTGTTTTCAATGTCAGAAATTTCAGTTTGCAATTGCATAAAATTCTGACTTGCTTTTAAGTCAGGATAGGCTTCAACCTGAATGCTCAATCCTTTCAATGCTGCGCCCAAATCCTGTTCGGCAGCAATTTTTTCGTTGATGGTACCGGCACTCATCGCTCTGGATCTTGCGTTGGTAATGGCTTCCAAAGTACCACGTTCGTGTTCCATATAACCTTTAACCGCGCCCAAAAGTTGCGGAATTAAATCGTGACGTTGTTTTAATTGCACGTCAATATCGGCAAAAGCATTTTCCCGGTTGTTTCTAAAACTTACCAGTCCGTTGTAAATTGCCATCAACCAAATACCCAGCACAACAACAATTCCTAAAACAATAAATATTCCCATAATTTCGATTTTTTTGATTTGTTAATATTCAACAAATATAGCGATTAAACTTTATCTGAAAAAATATGAAAATAAAGTTGTCAAAATACTGTTTATCAATCAATTAAATCCATTAAAACTTTATAATTCGAAAAACCAAATCGCTATTTTTGAACAGATTACAATTAAAAAATGAACCATCAAAAAAAATGCGAAAGTTTCGTTAAAAATCATTATTGTCCAAAAAAAGTTTAAAAACAAACAAATCGACCTGATGAGGCTATAATTACTAAATTATTTATCCAAATTCATTCTGAAATCCAATTTGCTTTCAGTAAAAATTGTATTTAAAAAATTAGTTTTGGCCGTTTAAAATGAGCACATTTAATTTCTATATCTTAAGTAATTATTACGATTTATTTGTATAAAAATTGATTTCTATCATATAAAAATAAATCATAAACAAAGTCTATTATAATTTTTTTATTCAGGAGCTGCTCAAGTATTACGATTTACTGACCTTTTAATTTATCCGACTAATTCTTCCTAAATTGAGGAAAATCATTTTACAAAGCCTGTTTTGATATTAAATTTGGGTTAGAAAATATGTTTAACTTAAAATAAAAATATTATGACACTCGTAAAATTTAGACAAAGACCTTGGGAAAATCTGTTTACATCAGATTTGTTGGATTTTGATGCCGGTAATTTATTCAATGATAAATTGTGGCTCAAAAGAATGGATGAACCAGCTTTAAACATCAAAGAAAAAAAAGACGGATTCGAAATTGAGCTTGCTGCTCCGGGATTCGACAAAAAAGATTTTGAAGTTAACATTGCTGATGGCTGCTTGAATATTATGGCAAAAAAATCTGAAAAAAAAGAAGAAAAAGAAGAAAACTATACACGTAAAGAGTTTAGCTTCAATTCTTTTGAAAAATCTTTAAAGCTTCCAGAAACTGTAATTGATGAAAAGATTAAAGCCAGATATGAAAACGGCATCTTAAAATTTAGCCTTGCCAAAAAAGAGGAAACTAAAAAACAAAAACCAAAAATGATTGAAATTTCTTAACAGAAGTTTCGTATATTTATTCCGGACTTTATTTCCCCACAAATAATGTCCGGAATATTAAAACTAAATTAAATTATTAATTAAATTATAAAAAACAACATTATGAAAACCGGAAATATCTTATTAGGTGTATTGGCTGGAGTAGCTATTGGAGCAACTATGGGCATTTTGTTTGCCCCGGATAAAGGTTCAACTACCCGTAAAAAAATTATTAAAAAAGGGGAAAAATTGGCCGAAGATTTAGAAGAAAAATATGAGGACTTTATTGAAAACATCAATGAAAAATTCGAAGATCTAAAAGAAAAAGCTACTGATATGGCTGAAAAAGCAAAACGTAAAGCTGAGGAATTCACCGAAAAAGCAAAACACGAGGCTGAAAAAATGACTGAAAAAGCAAAACAAGAAGCCGAAAGGATGGCAAAAAAAACAAAATACGGAGAAGAAGTTGAAGCATAACTGCATCTTCGATAACTTAAAAAATGGAAAAGAAAATACATTTGACAATTAGCGGGAATATAAAATAAACGTTCCCCTAATTGTCAAATAATTTTTAAATTCATACTTGGAATTTTAAAAGGCAAAAAAATGAGCACCTCGAAAAGTTTAATTGAATTATTATTTGAGAAAATTGAAGAATACAGAAACACAAACTATGAGCTAATAAAACTCAAATTAGTTAAGAAAGCCGCAATTATAGCGCCTTTTGTAATTTCGCGGATTATTATTGTTTGGATATTTTTTTTCTTTACCATTATTCTGAGTGTGGGAATAGCCTTGTTGTTGGGTGAATTGATGAACAAATTATATTATGGTTTTTTTATGGTTGCCGCATTTTACCTTGTTGTTGGAATCGTGTTGTATTTCTTTCTGCATAAATGGATTAAAAAGCCATTGGGCAATTCAATTATTAAACAAGCGCTTAAATAACAACTATTATGGGAAAAATACAATCAATGTCCGAACTTGAAAATGCCATAAACCTGTTGAAGTTTAAAAAGGCCGAAGATGAAAAATTGCTTAAAGAGCTCATTTATACCGCTTATGAGAACGCCAAACCAATAAATATGATTAAAAACTTATTTAAAGATACGGCTGAATCTCAAACTTTGAAAGACAATTTATTGAGCTCGTCCGTTGGTCTAGGAGTCGGATATTTATCTAAATTGCTGTTTCAAGGAGTTGTTCGCGTTCCTTTCAAAAATTTCATAGGCAGTGCCTTAATGCTGAGTGTTGAAAACCTGATAGCAAAAAATCCTGAAGTTGTAAATTTATTGGCCTCTTTCTTTTTAAATACTTTCAGCAAAAAGAGTAAAAAAAATATTGCAGAAGAAGATGATTATGAAGATTATGAACAAGATCATATTCATAGAGATGCAAGAACAGCGCCCATAGATTTAGAAACCATTTATTAGAAAAGTGTGTTGGCGGATATGGCTGATATTTTTAATTATGGATCACTGCATCTCCCCTATCTTTTCAAACAAATTTGGCGCAACATTTATAAATAAGGCTGCTTATGCATATTTTTTACTCAAAATATTTTTTTATGAGTAAATTGCCTGAAAAAATAACTTTCCAATATAAAAAATCCCATTATGAAAAACCTACTTGCACTTATTATTTTATCGGCAATATTAATGACAAGCTGCAGCAGCACCAGCGGAACCGTAAAAGGAACCGTATGTTACCCTTCGGAATATATTCCGGCAATGAATGTGTATCTTAAAAACAAGGAAACCAGTAAAATATATTCTTTGGACATTAAAGAAAATCAGAAGCCTTTTAAATTTTCAAAAATTCCTGCCGGAAATTATATTGCGTTTGCATATACGGTTCAGGAAGATTCAACAAATGCTCAAGAAAAATCAACGATAACCAGTGGCGGCTATACCCACGCGGTTCCTTGCGGATTGACCGTTGAATGCAAAGATCACTCATTGCTTATTTTTAAGGTTGAAAACGGAAAAACCACCAAAAACATTGAAATATGTGATTGGTTTGGAGCAGTTATGGCGGGGAAAGCCCCTTAGCACCAGAAGAGCTCCCTAGCCCCCTAAGCGGGAATTATTGAAATTTGTGACAGGACGCGATATGTCTATTCAAATAATTACGATTTAAGAATTGTTGATTTAACAAATATAAGTCAACATTTAAAAGCTTCAACAATCCAAAAAAGTTTTCAGTATTCAGTCGCAGTTGGCAGTTATTCCAAACAATAAACAATAAACCAATCAACAATTTTCACCCTGAGCGGACCCGATAGCTATCGGGTCGAAGGGAAACAAATAAACTTCTCAATAAAAAATGTGTGAATTATACAATTTTTGACTAAAGTTATGTAACACATTTGTGTTTTAATGTGCGCAACTTTGTAAAACGCCATACAGAGCGCAAAATAATTAAAATCACAAATAATATGAAAGCAATAAAATTTATAATACTCGGAATTGGGTTATTTTTTGCAGGCGGAATGCAGGCACAAGTTTCATTAAATGTAAACCTTGGTTCACCTCCGCAATGGGGCCCTTCAGGTTATTCAGATGTTCGTTATTATTATCTTCCGGATGTTCATTCCTATTATGATATTCAAACATCAAGGTTTATCTATTATTCAGGAAATTCATGGGTTCACAGGAAATCTCTTCCAACGCAATACAGAAATTATGATTTGTATAATGGCTATAAAGTGGTGATGACCGATTATCGAGGCAATGCTCCTTACACTTATTATAAACAACATAAAGTTAAATACGTAAAAGGATATCGCGGCGCACCGCAAAAAAGTATTGGAAACAAGCCTGGAAACGGAAACTATAAATCAAAAGGAAATAAAGGAAATCATAAATCTAACGGCAATAAAAAAGGCAAAAAACATTAATAAAAGAAATGCCCTTCTTATTGAATGTATGTTTCTTAGAAACCCCGAATAGATTCATATAATTTAAGGTTTATTCAATACGATTAATGATGGTTTAAGGCTCCCTAACAAAAAAAGTCTTGGCTTAAAATACAATCAGCCCCACAGCCTTATTTACAGTTTTGATAATTTTTTGTAACTTTTTGATTAATTGTAACATAGAGAGATGAAGGCGTTTATCTGAATGAAAATCCCGAAAAAATAAACGCCAACCTCTCTTAACCAAAAAAATAATTGGAGTTGTTATATAACGTAACTTTTAATTGAACAGGTAAATATTTACCTGTTTTAAGCATTTTACAAACATTTTGTAAATCAAAAAAAAATGAAAATCAAATAATTCCTTTAATTTCAATAAAAGTTTCAAGTTATAAAGTATTGGAATTCATATTTTTTTACTTATAAAAGACATTAAACGACATTCTTTTACACGTTTAGCGTACATTTGAAAAAAATAATAGAATTGTGAAGTTATATATCAAATATATGGTAAGCAACCGTTGTAAAATGGCTGTAAAAGACGCTCTAAGAAAGCTAAAACTTCATTTTGTGGTGGTTGATTTAGGGGAAGTCGACATTATGGAAAACATAAATGATGAGCAGCGAGCGATGCTAAAGCAGGAATTATACAACTCAGGGCTCGAATTGATGGATGACAAAAGAGCAGTGTTGATTGAAAAAATAAAAAATGTGATTATTGAAATGGTCCATTATTCGGAAGAAGCCATCAAAGTAAATTTCTCGGACTATTTAAGTGAAAAATTAAACCACGATTACACCTATCTGGCAAATTTATTTTCAGAAGTACAAGGAACCACCATTGAGCAGTTTATTATTGTCCATAAAGTTGAACGCATCAAAGAATTAATTAATTATGGTGAATTAAACATTACAGAAATTGCCTGGAAAATGAACTACAGCAGTGTAGCACATTTGTCCAATCAGTTTAAAAAAGTGACCGGCCTCTCTCCTTCCCATTTTAAACAAATGAAAGATAAAAGAAGAAGTCCGATTGAAGAAATTGGAAACCAAATTGGAGGTCCGAGTGATGTTACAAGAAAAAATTAAAATTACACATTTTTATAAAGGTCTCAAATCATAAATGGAATCAAAAATAATCAAAAATACAAATTACACCAGAAGCCTCATTGAAGCCAGCCTTGATCCATTTGTTACCATTAGTTTGGAAGGAAAAATAACTGACGTTAACGAAGCTTCCATAAAAGTTACTGGTATTGCCAGAAAAAAATTATTAAATACCGACTTCTCCGATTATTTCACAGACCCAATAAAAGCCCAGGAAGGCTATCTTCAGGTTTTTAAAAAAGGTTTTGTGGTTGATTATCCGCTAACCATAAAACATAAAAACGGTAATTTAACCGATGTGTCTTATAATGCTTCCGTTTATAAAGATGATGCAGGAAAAGTGATTGGCGTTTTTGCTGCTGCACGAGATGTAACTGCCCAAAAATGGGCCATAGATTTAAGAAAAGCCAACAAAGAATTGGCATTTCAAAATGATGAAAAAGGAAAACGGGCTGATGAATTGGTGATTGCCAACAAAGAATTGGCATTTCAAAATGAGGAGAAAGGAAAACGAGCTGATGAATTGGTGATTGCCAATGAAGAATTGGCTTTCCAAAATGTTGAGAAAGAAAAACGCGCTCGAGAATTGGGCGTCGCCAATGAAGAATTGGCATTTCAAAATGATGAGAAAGAAAAACGGGCAGATGAGTTGGTCATAGCTAACAAAGAACTTGAATTTCAAAATGAGGAGAAAGAAAAACGGGCAGATGAATTGGCAATTGCCAATGAAGAATTGGCGTTTCAAAATGATGAAAAAGGAAAACGTGCTGATGAGTTAATCATTGCCAATAAAGAATTGGCTTTTCAAAATGATGAGAAGGGAAAACGTGCAGAAGAATTGGTGGTAGCCAACAAAGAATTGGCTTTCCAAAACGATGAGAAAGAAAAAAGAGCCGCTGAATTGGTGATTGCCAATGAAGAGTTGGCGTTTCAAAATGAAGTAAAAGAAAAACGTGCGGCGGAATTGGTCATCGCCAATGAAGAATTGGCGTTTCAAAACGATGAAAAAGAAAAGCGTGCGGCTGAGTTGGTGATTGCCAACGAAGAATTGGCCTTCCAAAATACTGAAAAAGAAAAACGTGCTCAAGAATTAGGTATTGCCAACAATGAACTGGCCTTTCAAAACAATGAGAAAGAAAAAAGAGCAGCGGAATTGGTGATTGCCAATGGCGAACTCGCTTATCAAAATGAAGTAAAAGAGAAACGTGCGGCTGAATTGGTGATTGCGAATGAAGAACTGGCATTTCAAAATATAGAAAAAGAAAAACGTGCGGCTGAGCTGATAATCGCTAACGAAGAGCTAGTTTTTCAGACAAAAGTTAAGGAAAAAAGATCGGCTGAATTGGTGCTTGCCAACGAAGAGCTTGCCAAACAAAATATTGAAGCAGTAAAACAAGGCATTGCAAATAGAGAACTTGAAGCGTCTAATATTGATATCAAATTAGATTCCCAATATTCTCTAAGCCTCATTGAAGCAAGTTTAGATCCTTTGATAACCATCAGTTCTGCCGGAAAGATTACCGATATGAACGAGGCTTTAACCAACATTACCGGACTAACAAGAGAAGAATTAACAGATACCGACTTTCTGGATTATTTTACCGAACCGCAAAAAGCGCGAAGCGTTTATCAGGAAGTATTTGCAAATGGCTCAGTGACCAATTTTCCGTTGACACTTCGTCACAAAGATGGCAAGCTGACTGATGTGTTGTTTAACGGATCAGTTTATAAAGACGATGAAGGAAATGTTGAAGGCGTGGTGATTGTTGCAAGAGATGTTACCGAACAAAAAAAGATCGCCAAAGAATTGACAGAAGCTATGGTATTTGCCGAATTGGCTACGGAAATTGCGGAACACGCCAAAATTAAAGCTGAAAAAGCCACCAAAATTGCGGAAGACGCGATGAAAGCAAAACAGCAGTTTTTATCGAATATGAGCCACGAAATTCGCACCCCAATGAATGCAATTATCGGGTTTACGAAAGTGGTGTTAAAAACCGAGTTGACCCCAAAACAAAAAGAATATTTAAAAGCGATAAAAATTAGTGGTGACGCATTAATTGTCCTTATTAACGATATACTCGATTTGGCAAAAGTTGATGCCGGAAAAATGACATTTGAGCAAATACCTTTTAAAATGTCAATATCCATATCAGCAATGCTTCATTTATTTGAAACTAAAATTCAGGAAAAGAATTTAAAATTGGTTAAAGAATACGATGATAAAATTCCGAGTGTATTGGTTGGTGATCCTGTAAGATTGCACCAAATCATTATGAATTTGGTGAGCAATTCCGTAAAATTTACCACAAAAGGAAAAATTACAGTCGGTGCCAAATTGCTGAGTGAAGATTATCAAAAAGTAACCATCCAATTTTCAGTGGCAGATACCGGAATTGGAATACCCAAAAATAAAATAGACCAAATTTTTGAAAACTTTCAGCAGGCATCAAGCGGAACATCGAGATTGTACGGAGGAACCGGATTGGGTCTTGCCATTGTGAAACAATTAATTGAACCGCAAGGCGGAAAAATTTCTGTCACAAGTAAAGTAAATGAAGGCTCTGTTTTTACTTTCACTTTAAGTTTTCTAAAAACAAAAGCAGAAGCTGAATTAGAAACTGAACTTTTGGAAATTGACACGGATATCACCAATGTGAAAGTATTGGTGGTTGAAGATATTGCGCTTAATCAACTGCTGATGAGAACTTTATTGGATGATTTTGGCTTTGAATGCGATATTGCTGCCAACGGTAAAATAGCCATCGAAAAAATGCAAACCAAAAAGTACGATCTTGTTTTAATGGATTTGCAGATGCCGGAGATGAATGGCTTTGAAGCAACTGAGTATATTAGAAATGAAATGAAATCCAAGATTCCAATTATTGCATTAACGGCAGACGTTACCACCGTTGATTTGGCAAAATGCAAAGCAGTTGGGATGGATGATTACATTGCAAAGCCAGTTGATGAAAGATTATTGTACAGTAAAATGGTGGGGTTTTTGAAAAAGACTCCGCTAGCAATTGAACAAGATGTGCGAGAATTGGCTAAAACCATAAAAATAAAATATACCAATTTAGATTATTTGAATGTCAGAACCAAATCCAATCGGGTGTTGATGATGGAAATGATTTTACTTTATTTGGAACAAACGCCGCCATTAATCAACGAAATGAAACAAAACCTTTCAAATAAAGACTGGAAATCATTGCATTCAACCGTCCATAAAATAATCCCTTCCTTTTCCATAATGGGCATTAGTGCAGATTATGAAACTATGGCCAGAAAAGTCCAGGAATATGCGGGCACACAGCTGCAAACAGACAATATCTCGGAAATGGTATTGAAACTTGAGGAAGTTTGTATGCAAGCTTGCAGTGAATTGGAAGTAGAATTTAATGTATTTAAAAATAATAAATAATGAATAACGGAGACAAAACCTATCTGCCAACTGGCAAGATAAAACTTTTTCTGGTAGATGATGATGCGGTATATTTAAAATTAATGGAAATTGAATTCCTTCAACACGCCGATTTTGACATAGAAACGTATCCGACCGGAGAAAAATGCATAGAGAATTTATCACATAACCCAGATATCATCATCTTGGATTATTACTTGGATGGCGTGAATAAAAACGCGATGAACGGAATGGATACATTGGACAAAATAAAAGCCGAAAATCCAAATATTCCTGTGGTTATGTTGTCTTCCCAAGATAAAATTGACATTGCCATAAGCTGTATGCATCACGGTGCATTTGATTATGTGGTAAAAAGTGAAACTGCCTTTGTACGGCTCCAAAAAATTATTACCGCCATTTTTGAATTCAAAAAAATTGAAAAACAACTGAATTGGTATATGGACAGGATGTAATATTGATAGAAACCATTAATTAGAATCAGTCTATAAAGTTTATGATGCTGACAATATTATATTTATAAAAGATACAATTTCGCTTATAAAACACAATCGTCCGTTTCAATTTAGAGCGGATTTTTGTTTTTTAATTAACAAAGCATATATTTTCTTATACAACTATCAAACAGTTAAATTGCTCGGAATAATCAATTAAACCAAGAAATTAAAATCATGCTAGTAGCCGTAACAAGAAAAAAGAATATATTTTCTCCAGATCCTTCCAGAGTAATCGCCCGTTTTCT
Organism: Lutibacter sp.; assembly: GCA_030683995.1. Lineage (GTDB taxonomy): Bacteria > Bacteroidota > Bacteroidia > Flavobacteriales > Flavobacteriaceae > Lutibacter. The sequence continues at coordinate 87,589 of JAUXPH010000048.1, read as the reverse complement.
TCAATTAAATGATGAAAGATCAGCAGATATTATCAGACAAGTATTGGCAATGCCTGAAAAAGAAGTGAATACGGCCATGAGTCAGTTACTTAGAGGTTATTCAAGAAGGCACAGAAATATTTCACGAATATTTGAGAACCATTTTAACAAACTGGCTTCCATATTTGATAAGATTGAAGTAAATGAAGAAGATCTAAGTTTGGCTCAAAAAGCACTAATAGGCTCTTATTTTACCATGGAATATTCCATTGAATCAGCAGCCTTTTTTAATCCGTCTGCGATGGAACATCCAGATCAGTCAGAATTGAGAATGAACGAAAAAAGGGTGATTTTCAGTTTCCGGGCTACAGGTGAAGGACATATTTCCTCAGTTGTATTCCGCACAGGAATTCTTGACAAAAACAGTAACTTAAGTATTGAACCCGTTGGTAAAATGCTTGCCGAGGCAGATAAAATTGTACAGACTGTTTACGACAAAAAAAGTTTTCAGGTAAAACTGAATGAAATGCAAGACCATGAAACAATTATTCCAGCTATTATTATAGACAATCCTGTTGAAATGCAAGACACTGAAAATATGATTCCTTCGGCAGTTATAGACAAAAAGGATAAAATACAAGATAAATTCAAAAATATTTCTCCTGATTTTATCTTAGATCAATTGGGCGATAGTTTTACTTATGAAGAATTGACAAAGGTTCTTGAATCAGCAATTAAAGATCCTGAAATTACTGAAGGCCAGATTAAAATTATAAATCAAATTTTATGGATGGCATCCGCACATTACGAGATTCATTTTTCAATAGATTCCGCCATTTCAGAAAGGGTTATTTTCCCCATATCAGCTACAGAAAAGAAAGGTATTGAAGATGCGCGGTTTGTTAAATTCACCGACGATAATGGAGAAATTACTTATTATGCCACTTATACTGCTTATGATGGGATGACCATTCTTCCTAAGTTAATAAGTACAACCGACTTTTATAATTTTAAGATTTTGCCTATTAATGGTGAAATTGCCCGTAACAAAGGAATGGCTTTGTTCCCAAGGAAAATCAACGGAAAGTATGCGATGCTTTGCCGAATGGACGGGGTTAATAATTACATCGCCTATTCAGATAAAATAAATATTTGGAACGATGCTAAAATTATACAAAAACCCAAATATCCTTGGGAACTTGTGCAAATAGGCAATGCCGGTTCCCCAATTGAAACGAAAGACGGCTGGCTGGTTATTACCCACGCAGTAGGTTCTATGAGAGAATATACGTTGGGTGCTTCGCTTTATGAACTTGACAACCCAGAAATTGAGATTGGGAGATTGACCGAACCGTTGATGGTACCTAATGAATTGGAAAGAGAAGGTTATGTACCAAATGTTATTTATTCTTGCGGTTCCATTATTCATAATGATGAGCTAATTATTCCTTACGCAATGTCAGATTATTCATCTACTTACGCCACTGTTGATCTTGAAGAACTGTTGAATGCACTTAAAACTTCGCCTAAAATTAATAAAAAGTAAGCTTCATCTAATAATACTTTAATTCAAGGGGAAATCATAATTTCCCCTAAAATTATATTTTTCGCCGACTCATTTAAGCTAAATAATCGCAGTATTCAGCCAAAGTAGTGCTAATAATCTACCACTTATCTCCATTTTTTATCTTTAAAAAAAATACAATAACCCGTTTATTTAACAAAAAATAACCAGTTACAAACACATTGACTATCTGTGAATCATGTAACTATTTCCTTAAATTATGTAACAATTTTCAACATTAAGAACCTCAAATTTGTAGGATAATAATTAAGTTTAACCATATATCTAAAATAAAAATTATGAGTTCAGGAAAAGTAGTATTAGGTTTACTGGCAGGTGTTGCTGCAGGTGCAGTTGCAGGTCTTTTATTTGCTCCGGCAAAAGGAAAGGATACCAGAAAAAAAATTGCCAAAAAAGGCAAAAACTATGAAAAGAAACTGGAAAAAAAATTCAGTAAAAATATAGACATGGCCAACAAAAAATTTGAAAAAATTAAGACTGAAGTTACTGACTTTGCGAAAAAAAACATTTATAAATCAGAACAAGTTGCAGAACAAGTTGCGGAACAAGTTGCAAAACAAGTTAAAAAATAGTTAACGCTTGTAAATCTGTAATTACTATAATAAAATTTGAATATTGAAATTTGCCCTGTCAGGATTTTTGTTGAAATAATGTGTATAAAGTACCCTAAATTTGTACTACTGCATTTGAGTTATCCTGACGGGCATTTTCATTTTACCTTATTATCAACCAGGTAAAAAACAACATAGTATATAAAATTGTTGTACCTCAAACACTATTTCCGACAGGAAATAGATTTCTTAAAGATTCAAATACCATTCACCCCTGACTACCCCAAAAAAACATGGAACAAAATCCAAACACAAATAATATATCTGAAATTTTATTCATAACCTCTTATCCGCCCAGGGAATGCGGCATAGCCACTTATTCACAAGATTTAATTAAGGCATTAAACAATAAATTCAGCAATTCATTCTGCATAAAAGTATGTGCGTTGGAATCAAATGGTGACACTTTTTCCTATCCGGATGAAGTAAAATATACCTTAAAAACATCATTGGCTAAGGATTATGAAAAGTTGGCCTATGCCATAAATAAAGATCCTCTTGTTAAAACCGTTTTGATTCAGCATGAATTTGGTTTTTTCAAATCGCAGGAACAAGCATTTCATCAATTATTGCTGGCAGTGTCAAAACCAATCGTCATTGTTTTTCATACGGTACTTCCCCATCCTGACAAGCTTCTAAAAGAAAAGGTGCAAAACATTGCGGATGCCTGCAAATCAATCATTGTAATGACAAATACTTCAGCTGAAATATTAATGCAAGATTACGATGTATCGCCAAAAAGAATAACTATAATTCCCCATGGAACCCATTTAGTTCCGCGATTAAATAAGACAACTTTAAAACTGAAGTATAAACTAAAGGGTAAAAAAGTACTTTCCACTTTTGGTTTGCTAAGTTCAGGAAAAGATATTGGGACAACATTGGATGCATTACCAGCCATTATTAAACAGTGCCCAGAAACAATGTTTTTGATTCTTGGAAAAACCCATCCGGAAGTGGTAAAAAACGAAGGCGAAAAATATCGTGAAATGCTTGAGCAAAAAGTAGTGCAACTTTCCCTTCAAAATCATGTAAGATTCGTTAACAAATATCTGGAATTACGAGAATTGCTTGAATATCTGCAACTTACAGATATTTACCTGTTTACGGCCAATGATCCAAACCAGGCGGTAAGCGGTACTTTTGTTTATGCCATGAGTTGTGGCTGCCCAATCATTTCCACACCAATACCGCATGCAAAAGAAATGTTGACCGACGAAACCGGAATTATTTTCGATTTCCGCAACTCCAGCCAATTGGCCGCTGCAACCATCAAACTGCTTAACGATGATCACTTACGAAAAAATATTGGCACAAATACCTTGCATAAAATAGCGTCCACAGTCTGGGAAAATTCTGCCATTGCGCACGCCAAGTTATTTGAAAAAATGGATGAAGAACGTATTTCATTACAATACAATTTACCTATAATTAACCTTAAGCATTTTAAAAAACTGACAACCGGCTTTGGAATGATTCAATTTTCCAAAATCAATCAACCTGATATTGATTCAGGATATACGTTAGATGACAACGCAAGGGCGCTCATTGCTATGTGTCAACATTATGAATTGACAAAAGATGAAGCTGATTTAGAATACATTCATATCTACTATAATTTCATAAAATTTTGCCTGCAATCTGAAGCTGTTTTTTTAAATTATGTTGATGAAGAAAGAAATTTTACCCTTCAAAATAATACAGCCAACCTTGAAGATGCAAATGGAAGAGCCATTTGGGCATTGGGTTATTTAATTGCAAAGAGTGATATATTGCCAAAAGAATTTCAAGCTATAACTTCGGATGCTGAATTAACGATACAACATGTACTATTAAATATAGACCATATCCATTCAACACGGGCCATGGCATTTGCCATAAAAGGACTGTATTTTAGAAATAAAAAAAATAGTTCGCCACAAAACACTGCATTAATTAAAAAACTTGCGGATCGATTGGTTCAAATGTATCGCCATGAATCACACAATGAATGGAAATGGTTCGAGAGTTATTTAACCTATGCAAATAGTGTTTTGCCTGAGGCTTTGTTGTGTGCGTGGTTAGTCACAGGTGAAATCACCTATCAAAAAATTGCCAAATCTTCTTTTGATTTTCTGCTGTCAAAGACCTTCAGAAAAAATAAGATCAAAGTAATTTCAAACAAAAACTGGTTAGATACCAAAGAAAAATTAAACACCACACCTATTGGTGGTGAACAGGCAATTGATGTTTCATACACAATTATTGCTTTGCTTAAATTCCACAAGGTGTATAAAGAAGAAACTTACCGATTAAATATGGAGATATCTTTTAATTGGTTTTTGGGAAGCAATCACCTGAACCAGATTATTTATAACCCTTGCACCGGTGGATGTTATGACGGACTGGAAGAAAATTCTGTAAACCTGAACCAAGGCGCAGAATCAACAATAAGTTACCTGATGGCCAGACTAACAATGGAAAAATTTATCCTAAATGAACAAAATAATAAACGTCAAAAAGCACATAGTTTAAAGTTAGGAATGTAAAATTAGCTGGTTCAATGTGTGAATGATATAACTTATTTGTAAAATTATGTAACACACAATTTCCTAAAACAATACATCTTTACATTGTAGTTTTAATAGTGTTTATTAAACAAAATATTTATTATAAAGATTACAAAAAAATAGTGGAGACCAGAACCCACTTTAAAAACGGCTTGCTTGGTTATGTAAATCTAATAACTGTTAGGGTAATTGGGAAGGGCAATAAAAGCAGGAAATAAAACAAATTAAAAATTTAAAGAATGAAAAAATTAATTTTAGTAGTAGCATTGGCGCTAGTTTCAGCGGTTGGTTTCAGCCAGAATCCTTTAACAGTTGGACAAAGTCAACTTAATGTTGGTGTTGGTCTGTCGGATAGAGGTATTCCAGTATATTTAGGATTGGATCACGGAATCAGCAGAGACATCACAATTGGTGGTGAATTGTCTTACCGATCATTCAACAAATATGAAAATAACTATAAATACAACCATGATGTTATTGGAATTTCAGGTAATTTAAACTACCATTTCAACAATGCATTAAACATGTCTAACGAATGGGATTTTTATGTAGGACCAAATTTAGGTTACTATTCATATAAAAATGACTATGATGGTTATGACGGAAGATATAATTCAGGTTTAGGTGTTGGCGCACAACTTGGTTTCAGATATTACTTGTCTGATAAAGTAGGATTAAATCTTGAATTTGGTGGCGGAAACGCTTTCTCAGGAGGAAAATTCGGACTTACCTTTAAATTGTAAACTCTAAATAAAAATTTAAAAACATTGGTTATTATAGACTTCAAAATAGCCTATATCTCCAATGTTTTTTTTACACTAAATCTTAAAACTTAAAAAAATGAATTTAAAAAGAATCTTTGGGGCATTGCTTACCGCCCTCGGAATTGGCGCTTTAATTTATACTGCTGTATTATTTGTAAATAGCGGCGGTGACAGTAATTTTGCCATTAGAAATCTTGTTGTTTTTGGTATTCTTGGTATCATATTTTTTGCTGCCGGAATTAGCCTAGTGCGTACCACAAAAGACGAATCATAGCGTAAATCGCTAATTAACAGGATCTTTATTATTAACTTTTAATAAAAACTGAACCCCATTCTATAACTTAAACCAGCTAATCATTTTCATTATACCAAACTATTATGAATGATAAGAATAAAATAAAAAAAGTACGGGCTTCAAAATTAATCATTGATAATAAAGAAAATGCCGTAGAATTGGTAAATGCCAATAATGCAGTTCCACATAAAAACGATGTTAAAGGAAAATATTTAGACACCTTGGTTGATTCTAATTTAGAAAATGCATTGTTGTTAAGTGTTGCTGCCAATAAAGAACTCGAAATTCAAAATGAGGAAAAAGAGCAGCATATTAACGCATTAATCCGAGCAAATGAAAAAGCAACTGAAAACGACAAGCTGAAATCGGCTTTTTTAGCCAATATGTCGCACGAAATTAGGACACCGTTAAACAGTATTTTAGGATTTGCGGATTTATTAAAAGAACCCGGACTTAAAAACGAGAAGCAACAAAAATATATTAAAGTTCTTGAGAAAAGTGGCGCGCGTTTGCTGAGCACCATCAATGATATTGTTGATATCTCAAAAATACATTCGGGCCAGGTTAAAGTAAATCTAAGCGAGACAAATATTAACAAGCAAATTGAAAAAATTTATTATTTCTTTAAGCCAGAGGCCGAAAGCAAGGGAATAAATTTTGTCTATAAAAAAAGCTTGCCAACAAAAAAAGCTTATTTTTTAACAGATTGTGAAAAAATATATACAGTGCTCATCCACCTTATCAAAAATGCGATCAAGTATACCGATAAGGGTTCAGTAGAATTTGGATATGGCGGAATAAAATCAGCATCCTCACGAACACAATTATTGTTTTTCGTGAAAGACACAGGCATTGGCGTACCAAAAAACAGGCAAGAAGTCATATTTGAAAATTTTGTGCAAGCAGATATTCAAGATAAAATGGCCTTGCAAGGAAACGGATTGGGTTTGTCAATTACCAAAGCGTATGTTGAATTGCTTGAGGGTAAAATTTGGGCAGAAAGTGATGAAGGCAAAGGCGCCAAATTTTATTTCACCCTTCCCTACCGCATTGATCTGGAAGAAAAATTAATACACTAAATAGCATAGAGTTACCATTGCCGTTACCAAAAAAGACATTTAACCCCCTAATTTAAAAAAATGAATATTAAAAAAACCCTTGGATCATTAATTATTGCTCTTGCAATTGGTGCCATCAGCTATCCTGCATTTTTATTTATAAATGTTACTGGGGGGCAATTCGCCACTAAAGTTTTAATTGTTTTTGGCACGCTTGGTCTCTTGTTTTTTATTTTAAGCATTGGTTTAGTTCGCACGTTAAAAGACAAATTATAGCCTTTTACGCTGCCCAATAAATCTGCAAATTGAATAATCATCTAGGCAACTAAATGATAAATAGCAAATTATAAAGAACATATTATTCAATTAATAATTTTTTGTTCGTAAATTTGAGAATTATAAAAAAATCATCCTAAAAAAACAAATATTATGAAAACAAAAACAATAGGAATCGTTATGGCCATTATAGGAATATTAATGATGATTTATACCGGTTTCAGTTATGTGACAACCGAAAAAGTAGTGGACTTAGGTCCGATGCACATGAGTGTAGAAAAAGACAATCCAGTGCAATGGTCGCCAATTATTGGTGCAGTATTACTTGTTGGCGGCATAGTGCTTGTGGCCATTGACAAGAAAAAGTAATAAGGAAGTCCGAAGACGGAAGACGGATCCCGATAGCTATCGGGACGGAAGACGGAAGACGGAAGACAAGAAATCTATAAACCTTAGTTGATATAGCTAAAGAAACTGGTCAACAATAATTAGCAAAGTTTTAACCACAATTTTATAGATTATAGCTAACAATACATTTTTTAAAATTTTTAAAAAGCATCATTTTTTCAGAAAGTGATGCTTTTTTATTTGGAAAAAGACAATCCATTTTTATTTAACCAGAAATAACTTAACCTTAGTCATTTAAAAAGATTTCTCTCGATAAAATCTAAAAAATGTGTGAATTGTGTAACTATTTAAAATAATTGTGTAACAAATTCCGAAGCGAATGAAGTCACCTTTGATACATCATAACTGGGACAACTAAGCCACAGTTCAAAAATCATAATAATGAGAACAAATAATATAACCCAAATAGCAGCTATGCTGTTATTCGTATTATTAGGAAGTTGCACAAACGATCAAGACGCAGATTTAACTGCAAGAACGGATTCAGTAGTATTAGGTAAGGAAATTTCCTTTGAACAATCAAAAGTTGAAGAATTAAAAACAGTTAATTTAGGTGTTTCAGGCGACTTTGTGATTTTATCAAAAACCGGAATTACCAGTGTATTTAAATCTTCTATCACAGGAGATATTGGAACAAGTCCAATCACAGGTGCGGCAATGGTATTAAGTTGTGCAGAAGTAACAGGATCCATATTTTCAGTAGATGCAGCCGGTCCAGGATGCAAAACTACAAGTGCCACAATGCTAACTTCAGCCATTGGAGATATGCAAACCGCATATACGGATGCAGCAGGAAGATCTAATCCTGATTATTTAAATTTAGGCGCTGGAACTATTGGCGGCAAAACGCTTTTACCAGGTTTATACAAATGGTCAAGTTCTGTAAATATCCCAACAGACATCACAATTTCCGGTAGCCCAACAGACATCTTTATTTTTCAAGTTGCAGGAACTTTAAAAATGAGTTCTTCAGTAAAAGTTATCCTAGAAGGCGGCGCTCAAGCCAAAAATATTTTCTGGGTAGTTTCTGATGCTGTTACTTTTGGAACAACAAGTCATTTTGAAGGAAACATTTTGGGACAAACAGGAATCAATTTACAAACTGGTGCTTCAATAAACGGAAGAATGTTGGCGCAAACTGCAGTGACTTTACAAATGAATGCGGTAAACAAACCTCAATAATTTTAAACAATAAACCCTATTTAAAAGGCTGTCTGAAAAGACAGTCTTTTTTTGTGTTTGTAGATAAGATGCTCATTTTCATTAAAATGATTACAACACATTCATCAAATCAATCTTTCTTTTTATTGTTAATTCCCACTAAAGCCTGCATTGAGCGAAGTCGAAATAGGGATTAGAGTACTTCTTCGGGAGTTTGGGCTCTCTTTTATGTGTATATGTGTGAATCTTGTAAATTCTATAAATAGTTATGTAACGCTCCCCTACTTTCAGGAACATATCTTTGGCCTGTGATAATTTTATCACAATAATTAATACTATTAAATTATGAAATTATTAAAAAATCTATCTGCAACTTTTGCAATAGCAGCAGTTGTTTTAATGAGCAGTTGTTCAAATGATGACGACACTAATAATGCTCCAAATCATGCGGCCGTTGAACTTGGAACCTCAGGCAATTATGTGATTTTGGCTAAAACATCCATAGCCAATACGCCAACTTCCGCTATTACAGGAGATATGGGAATTAGTCCCGCCGCCGCATCCTTTATCACGGGTTTTGGTTTAACTGCTGCCACCGGATTTGCAACATCTCCACAAATTAACGGAAGAATATATGCTGCAGATATGGTTGCTCCAACATCTAGCAACCTTACCTTGGCCGTTGAAAATATGATTACTGCCTATAATAATGCTGCTGGACGCCCATCGCCTGATTATATTGAATTGGGAACTGGTAACCTTGGAGGTAAAATCCTGACCCCAGGATTGTATAATTGGTCAAGTTCCGTTACTATGCCAAGCGATGTTACCATTTCTGGTGGACCAAATGATGTGTGGATTTTCCAAATTGCAGGAAATCTTACCACGAGCGCTAATGTAAAAATTAAACTTTCAGGCGGTGCCCAGGCTAAAAACATTTTTTGGCAGGTTGCCGGTTATGCCATATTTGGAACAAACGCTCATTTTGAAGGAATTGTAATGTCAAAAACAGGCATTACTTTTATGAAAGGCGCTTCTCTTAACGGTAGAGCTTTGGCTCAAACCGCTGTAATTCTTGATGCCAATACAGTTACAAAACCAAATTAAATAACAAATTATCAACCTTTAAAAGGCGGTCTGAAATGACCGTCTTTTTTTGTGTTAACTTTTAGGAGGCTCATTTTCTATAAAATCATCACAACGCATTCATCAATAAATAAAACAATCTTCATATCTAATTTTTAGTTCCCCCTTCGGGTCTGCCTGCCGGCGAGGCAGGGGTTAGGGGCAATGTCATTAAGTTAAGACATTTATTCATTATTTTTGTCATTCCGAGGTACGAGGAATCTCATCATACGTGCTCATTTGTTGCGATTCCTCCTTTGTCGGACACGAGCGATAGCGAACTGGCGAAGCAATGACAAATATTTCCTTAACTTAATGACATTGGGGTTAGGGGGCTTATAAATATGTGAATCTTGTAACTTTTTTAAAAAGTTGTGTAACATCTTCGACGCTAAATGAGCATATCTTTATCAGTTGATTGTTTTAACTATCGGTTATGGTTATGCTTACGTCAATCGATACAATATAATTACGTCAATAGATTCAATATAATATTGAGAAGCATTGATTTGACTATTTAATCCATCAGAGGGCACTTATATAAAAAAGTATGAAAAAATTAAAAATTTTAAATTTAAAAAAAGCACAAAGTTTGGCGACTGCGCGTTCCATAAAACTTAGTGATGATGCACTGGAGCAAAAAGACAGGGCAAGTGGCTTTTTCCAAGAAGTTGGAGATATGATTCTTTTCATAAAACAGATAGTTAAAGAAACATTTTCGCGCAATTTTGAATTTAAAGAATTTTTACGCCAATGTTACGAAATAGGCAACAAATCGTTGCCGCTTATTGTAATTACTGGAACAATTATGGGACTGGTGCTCACCATTCAATCGCGCCCGGCGATGGCAAAATTCGGTGCTGTCACTATGCTTCCGGGAATGGTAGCCGTGTCTTTAATTCGTGAAATTGGCCCTATAATCACTGCATTAATTTGCGCCGGTAAAATTGGTTCGGGGATGGGCGCAGAATTGGGATCTATGAAAGTTACAGAACAAATTGATGCGATGGAAGTTTCGGCAACCAATCCCATCAGGTATCTTGTGGTAACACGCGTACTTGCCGCTACTTTAATGTTACCCATTTTAGTGCTTTTTGCGGATGCATTTGGATTCTTGGGAAGTTGGATTGGCGTAAATATAAAAGGAGATGTGAGTTTGGTTTTATATATTTTTCAGGCATTTGGGTCGATTACTTTTTTAGACTTCTTTCCTGCTTTAATAAAAACCTTCCTTTTTGGCGCAGTCATTGGCATTGTTGGATGCTATAAAGGTTTCACGGCCGGAAGAGGCACCGAAAGTGTTGGAAAAGCCGCAAATGCCGCAGTGGTTTTGTCATCATTGCTGATTATTATTGTAGATATGATTGCCGTACAAATAACAGATATGTGGCTATGAAAAATGAAAAAGAAACTAGTTTAGACCCTATTTCAGAAGAAAAATTTACTTCTGAAGTATTGATAGAAATAAAAAACCTGAAGAAGTCATTTGGAAGACTTGAGGTGCTAAAAGACATTTCCTTGAAACTTCACAATGGCGAAAACTTAGTTGTTCTCGGCAAATCGGGCTCAGGGAAATCGGTGCTCATAAAATGCATCGTTCGTTTATTAAATCCGGATGGCGGCACAATTAACCTTCTTGGCGAAAATGTAAGTTCCATAAAAGGCGCAGCATTATCGAAATTAAGAATGAAAATTGGTTTTCTTTTCCAAAGTGGCGCTTTGTATGATTCTATGACGGTTAAACAAAACCTGGAATTTCCGCTGGTTAGAATTAAAAGAGAATTGAAAGAAGAAGAAATCAACAATAAAATAAAGGAAGTTTTAGAAAATGTGGGGCTGGCAGATGTCTTGGAAAAAATGCCCTCTGAGCTGTCTGGCGGAATGCGCAAACGAATAAGTTTGGCACGTTCCATTATCCTGGATCCGGTAATTATGTTATATGATGAACCAACAACAGGGCTCGACCCGGTAACATCTGATGAGATAAGTGAACTGATTAATACTGTTCAAAAAAAATACAAGACGTCTTCCATCATTATCACCCACGATATTGCTTGTGTGCGCATTACAGCCGACCGCATTATTATGATGCACGAAGGCTATATTTATGCTGAAGGAACGCTTGATGAGTTTGAAGCATCGGATGATCCATTAATTATGTCCTTCTTTAAATAAGAAATCAAAACAATTCAAAAAAAATTAATCAATAACAACATAAAAAAAATAAATATGAATACACATTCAACAAAATTTAAAGTACGATTAGGTTTGTTCGTTGCCGCAGGGTTTGTGCTTTTTGCCATCGCCATATTTTTGATTGGCCGACAAAAAAACTTATTCAATCCGGTTTTTAGCCTTTCCACAACTTTCTATAACGTAAGCGGATTGCAGATTGGAAACAATATTCGGTTTTCAGGTATCAATGTGGGAACAGTGGACAATATTAAAATAATTAACGATTCAACGGTGTTGGTAAATATGTTGGTTCAAAAGGATGTGCAACGATTTATTAAAACCGACGGTATGGTGCTAATTGGCTCTGAAGGAATTATAGGCGACCGGGTTTTGGTAATTACACAGGGAAGCGCCGAAACCAAATCGGTTAAAAACGGACAATTTCTATCTTCTGTAGAACCCGTTGAAACAGATGCCATTATGGAAAGTTTGGATATTACTGCGCAAAATGCTGAGGTTATTTCAGGACAATTGATAGAGCTTTTGGATGATATCAATAATGGAAAAGGTACGCTTGGTATGTTGATACGGGATAGTACAATGGCGACAAGTTTGAACAAAACAATGGGGAACCTGCAAAAAAGCAGTAAAGGCTTGAATGAAAATATGGAAGCCGCCAAAAGCAATTTTCTTTTGAGAGGCTACTTCAGAAAGAAAGAAAAAGCGGCCGAGAAAAAAAAGGAAGAAGCAGCTGATGCAAAAAAACAATAAACATTGATTAAAAAATTTAAGTTACATCATTGAAACTGTATGAATAATAAAAAAATATGTTACTGATCCAATAGAAAATTTAAAAATTTTCAATGCTCATTTTTAAAAATTCATTGGAAGTGTGAATTATGTAACTTTTATAAAAAATGATGTAATAGCAACAATTATGACGTGACATACCTTTGTCATATGAGGATTATGGAACAAAATGAGCCGGAAAATAAATGAGAAATTCAAAAGAATTAAGAAATAACTGGCAGGAGATTAGAAAAAATCTTAAAGAGAAATTCGCCAAACTGACAGACAATGATTTATTGTTTGCAGAAAATCAGAAAAGAGAAATGATAAAAAGGCTTCAGCAAAAATATGGATTGTCAAAAGAAGAAATTCATAAAATATTTTCTGATATATAATTTTAAAAAGTAATTAAATACTAAAAAATGAAAAAATTAATTTTTACAATCACTACATCAATACTGCTTACAGGAGCCATTTTCACAAGCTGTAACACAGCCGCCGAAAAAGTAGATAAAGCAGAAGATAAGTCAATTAAAGCGGATGAAGATTTCAATAGCGCAAAAGATGAATACCTTGCTGATATTGAAAATTTCAAGAAAGAAACTGCTGCTAAGATTGAGGCAAACAATCAAATGATTGCCGACTTTAATGTTAAAATAGCCACTTCAAAAAAAGATGCAAAAGCATATTATGTTGAGCAAATTGCCGTATTAGAACAAAAAAATATTGAAATGAAAGTTAAAATGGATGCTTATCAAGAAAGTGGAAAAGACAACTGGGAAACATTCAAAACAGAATTTAATAAAGATATGAATGCTTTAGGTGAAGCCTTCAAAAACTTTACGGTTAAAAACGAGTAAACAATTTAGATAAGAAGGCAATAAGCCAATTTTAAACTAACAATTAAAAAAACAAATCATGGGAAATTTACTTTACACAGTTGCAGTTATTTTAATTATTCTTTGGGCCATCGGATTCGTAGGATTTCAAGTTGGAGGAATTATACACATTTTATTGGTAATCGCTGTGATTGCCATCATTCTTAGAATTATTCAAGGAAGAAGGATTCTTTAAACTTTTCATTATTGATATAAGTTGGTTATAAAATATCGTTGTTTTTTTGAACATCGATATTTTTTTAATAAATGAGAATAATCATTTTTCAACTTGATTATTATCAATGTATGGGATAAAAGTTCTTGCTAATTTTATTAAATATCATCGTTAAATGATTAAAGCGTTTAAAGGTCAAACATTTAACCAATTTTTAATTTACGCCTTTTGTCAGTAATATAAAAGGTTTTCAATTAAACACCACAATATAAGTATATAAACATTTAAACAACAAACCAATTATGGGAAATCTACTTTACACCGTTGCAGTTATTTTAGTGATTCTTTGGGCCATTGGGTTCTTAGGATTTCAAGTTGGAGGAATCATTCATATATTACTAGTAATTGCAGTAATAGCAGTTATCTTAAGAATTATTAGAGGATGATAAAACCTTTAAAAAATGATTTTTGATATTGATTAACAAAAATATCGGCAATTTAAATTGCCGATATTTTTTTGTTTATGAATTCCAACTACTGTTAATTAAATCATATTTACAAGATATAACTTACCTAAAATGTGAAAACTTTATGAAATTTTTAGGAATTAATTTTGCTTTAAACCACTTCAAAATTGCTTAAAAAATTAGCAGAATTTAATAAAAAACCTCCCTTATCTAAGCCGTTAATTATCAAACCATAGTGCAATTTATTTAATTATACTATGTGTGAATTATGCAACTCTTGGTTAAAATTGTGTAATGCTTTCACGCTTATATTTAACCAACTTTGTGCCATATTAAAAAATTTCACCCCAAAATTAAATATTATGAATACTAAAACCCAGAATTATGATTGCTAAAAAACTACTTACAACAATTGCATTCGCATTTGTTTTATTATTTTCAGGCTGCGCAAAAGATGATTTCGAAGAAGTCGATGGCGTTTGCCCACTTGTTATTTCAACTATTCCAACTTCCGAAGCTGTTGGTGTACCTTTAAATCAAGTTATTACAGCCACTTTTAATGAAGTGATGAAACCATCAACAATTACAGAGGCTTCATTCCTTGTAAGCGCTAATGGTGCACAAATTGCAGGAAAAGTATCGTATACAGGTTCAACTGCTACTTTTACTCCTAATTCGCCTCTTCTTCCTAACACGAAATATACGGGCACAATTACAACATTGGTATCTGATCAAAGAGGAAACTACTTACAGGAAAATTATGTTTGGTCTTTTACCACTTTAAAAACCTTTGCAGTTGGAGTTTTATCCAATCCTATTATTGGCGGCGTAACTGCTGGTGGCGGTACTTTTGTTGAAGGCACTACAGTAATTGTTACTGCTGTACCAAATGCAGGATATGCTTTTGACAACTGGACAGAAGGTGGCGTTATTGTTACTGGAGCAACTGCAACTTACCAATTTGTATTGGCAGGAAACAGAACTTTGGTTGCAAACTATAGTTTAATACCTCCAACGCAATTTGCGGTAATTGTATCATCAAACCCAGTTTTAGGCGGTGTTACTACAGGTGCAGGTTTATTTAATGAAGGATCGTTAGTAACAGTAACAGCAACACCAAATGCCGGATTTACTTTCGCCAATTGGACTGAAGGTGGCGTTATTGTTCCTGGAGCAACTGCAACGTATCAATTTGTAATTGCAAACGACAGAACTTTGGTTGCAAACTATGTGCCGGTTCAGTTTACAATAGCCTTATCATCAAGCCCTCTTTTAGGAGGAACAACAGGTGGAGCAGGAACATTTGATACAGGAACAACAAGAACTGTAACTGCAACAGCTGCTGATGGATATGATTTTGCCAATTGGACAGAAGGTGGCGTTATTGTTCCTGGTGCAGGTGCATCTTATCAAATTGTATTGACAGGAAACAGAACTTTAGTTGCCAATTTCGTTGTTGAGCCACCACTGCAATTTACTGTAATGTTAATCGCAGACCCTAATAATGGTGGTGTAGTTACAGGTGGAGGTTCATTTAATGGAGGATCATTGGTAACAGTATCTGCAAATGCAAATGCAGGATATACTTTTGTGAACTGGACAGAAAATGGTGTTATTGTTTCTGGAGCTAATGAAATTTACGAATTTGTAATTGCAAATGACAGAACTTTGCAAGCCAACTTTATGTTAAATGCTGTTGCTTCGGGTGAATGCCCTACTCCTTCAGTAAATTTAGGATTGGCTAAAAATTATGCAATATTGGCAGAGTCAGGGATTTCAACAACTGGCACAACCTATGTTACAGGTAATATGGGAATAAGTCCATCCGCTGCAACTTTTATTACAGGATTTGCTTTAAATCTTACAGCCGGTGCTGCATATTCAACCTCAAGTTTGGTAACCGGAAATATTTACGCACCAGGTTATGCAGACCCAACTCCTGCGAATTTAACCACAGCTGTTGACGATATGCATACCGCATTTACCACTGCAAATGGTTTGCCTGCAGATGTTACAGAACTGATGGCAGGAAATCTTAACGGCCAAACATTGGTTTCAGGTGTTTACAAATGGGGAACAGGACTTTCTGTAACCAATAGTATTACCTTAAATGGTGGTGGTGTAGATTGTGCTAAATTCATTTTTCAAATTTCTGGAGACCTTACTGTAGCAAATGGCACTAATATCATTTTAACAAATGGCGCAAAAGCTGATAATATTTACTGGGTAGTTGCAGGTTCTGGCGCTATGCTTGGAACAACTGTTGATTTCAAAGGAAATATTTTATCAAAAACGTTGATCTCTGTAAATACAGGTTCAAAAGTTGATGGTAGATTATTAGCCCAAACAGCGGTTACTTTAAACGCTAGCAGTATTGTTAAACCTTAATTAAATTTAGAAGTATTCCCCCTTCGCGGGGAATATTTTTAAACATACAAATATTTTAAAAATTTAAATGCAAAAAATAATGAAAAATAAAATAACTTTTAACGAAGGATCTCGCTTTGCCGGCTCCTTTAAACAAACCCTGAAAGGCCTGATAATAGGTGCCTTGATTTTAACAGGGATCCAATCTCCGCTTCAAGCCCAGGAAGTAGAATACTCAAGACCTTCTTGGTACTTTGGTGTTGCCGGTGGTGCAAACTTTAATTTCTATGATGGATCAACCTATAAGTTGAATGATGCTTTCACGCCTCCTGTTACCTTTCATAAAGGTTCTGGTATCGGATTGTTTCTTGCGCCAAGCATAGAATATTACAAACCTGACACTAGATTCGGATTTATTTTACAAGCTGGTTTAGACAGCCGTAAAGGTGATTTCGATCAACAATTAACCGACTGTGATTGTCCGGCCGACTTGTCAACCGACTTAAGCTATATCACAGTAGAGCCAAGTTTGCGTTTTGCGCCAACCAAAGGTAATTTCTATTTATATGCAGGTCCAAGATTTGCTTTCAACCAAAACAAAGCATTTGTTTACCAACAAGCAATAAATCCTGATTACCCTAATTCGGTAGCTCCTGCAGATGTTGAAGGTGATTTTAGCGATGTTGAAAAAACAATTATCTCTGGTCAAATTGGTATGGGATATGATATGCAATTATCAAAAACTACCAGCAAAACACAATTGGTGCTTTCTCCTTTTGTAGCTTTTCATCCTTATTTTGGCCAAAATCCTCGTTCAATAGAAACTTGGAATATTACTACCATCAGAGCAGGTGCCGTACTTAAAATTGGTAGCGGCAAGAGAATTACTCCAGAAGAAGTAATTGTTAAAATTCCTGAAGTTGGATTTGTGGTTAACTCTCCTTTAAACGTTCCTGGTGACTTAAGAGTTACTGAAACTTTCCCATTGCGTAACTATATCTATTTTGATGAAAATTCAACAGATATTTCAAAACGTTATGTGTTGTTGAACAAAGATCAGGTAAAAGACTTTAAAGAAGACCAAGTTGAAGTGTTTAAACCTAACACAGAATTGGCGGGTCGTTCAAAACGTGAAATGACCGTTTACTATAATATTTTAAATATTTTAGGTGATCGTATGGGCAAAAACCCTAGCGCAACAATTACTTTAGTTGGATCATCAGAAAATGGACCAGTTGAAGGAAAAGTAATGGCAACGTCTGTTCAAAAATATTTGGTGGATGTATTTGCTATCAATGCTTCAAGAATCGCCATCGAAGGAAGAAGCAAACCAAAACTTGCCGAAGAACAAAAAGGCGGAACTCGTGAATTGGTATTGTTAAGAGAAGGTGACCGTAGAGTTTCTGTTGAAAGCAGTTCTCCAGCATTGTTAATGGAATTCCAAAGTGGCCCAGACGCTCCTTTGAAACCAGTTCAAATTAATGCGGTACAAGTTGCACCAGTAGCCAGTTACGTTACTTTTAAAGTTGACGGAGCAGATGAAGCATTTAGCGCTTGGCAAATGGAGATTACCGATGAAAACGGTGTTGTTCAAAATTTTGGTCCATATACGCAAGAAGAAGTGAGTATTCCTGGAACAACCATTTTAGGAACAAAACCTGAAGGAGATTACAAAGTTAAAATGATCGGCACAAACAAAACCGGTGAAGTTGTAACTAAAGAATCTACTGCGCACATTGTGGCTTGGACACCTTCTAAAGTTGAAGAAGGAATGAGATTCAGTATTCTTTATGAATTTGATGATGCCAAAGCAATCGCGATGTACAACAAATATCTTTCAGAAGTTGTGGCTCCTAAAATTCCAGCCAATGCAAAAGTGATCATTCACGGTTATACTGACATTATTGGTGAAGAAGCTTACAACCAAACATTGTCTGTAAAAAGAGCGACTGATGTTAAAAACACGCTACAAAACAGTGTTGCTAAATTAGGCACAACGGGTGTTACATTTGAAATGAACGGAATGGGCGAAAATGAAGATGCAGCACCTTTTGGAAATAAACTTCCAGAAGAAAGAGCTTACAACCGTACTGTTATAATTGATATTATACCACAAAAATAAATTCTGTAACTTGTTATAGAAGGTTGTTTGAAATGGAAAATGACAGGGTAAAACCCTGTCATTTTTTTTGTTTTTTCAGGTGTGAATTATGTAAATTTTAATAAAAAATATGTAACTTTATAAGCACTAATAAGTTGCACATTTACAATATAACTAATTTAACAATTTTAAACAGCAACAAAATGAAAAAAACAAGACTTTACTTAATGATAATGATGTTATCATTAGGTGCATTTACAACAGTTGGCGCTTCTGAAAAAAATCCTGCTACCGCTGCCAAAGAAATTCCGGCAGAAATTCAAGTGATGCTAAATCGTTTGGAAGAAATTAAAGATATGGACAAATCAGATATGAACCGTGCCGAAAAGAAAGAACTTCGCAAAGAAGTGCGTGCCATCAATACTGAAATTAGATCTTCCGGAAACGGAATCTACATATCAGTAGGCGCCATTATCATCATTTTACTTTTAATCATTTTATTATAATTCTTAATTAAATGGTCATCAGTTTAAAATGACTAAAACCTTATTGAATTCTTTAACTTGTTATAGAATTGTTTGAATGAAAAAAGGACACGGCATAAAACCCTGTCCTTTTTTTATGCATTATTTTTTATAATAAATTTAACTTTAAAAGATGGCTAATTTCAATAAAATTCAGTCATTTTACCAAAAAAAAATATTATTAGTTTATCCACAGCGGAGCCGAAGGGCAATGTCATTAAGTTAAGGAAATATTTGTCATTCCGACAAAGGAGGAATCGCAACAAATGAGCACGTATGATGGGATTCCTCGTACCTCGGAAGGACAAAAATAATGCTTAAATGTCTTAACTTAATGACATTGAGCCGAAGGGTCAGTCCTTAACGCAAAATGAATTACGCCCTTCGGCTCCGCTCAGGGTGACGGATTTACGATTTTAGAATTAACTTTTTTAATGGTTTTTAACATAGAATACGTGATCTGAACAAAAGAAACCTGATCCCGATAGATTTGGGACTGAAACCAGAAACTAAAAAACCTCTAAACAATAAACAAAAAAATGAAATACAACATAAAAATAAACAGCATAAAAACAGTTGATGAAATACCGGGTTACTGGGCCAATGAAGATTACTTCCAATTACTGGAAAAATACAATTATCCCGATGCAGGAACTGCCAAAAAAGAAACTTTACACGAATTGCTGTTAATGGCCATTACCGATTTTGAACCCAAAGAAGCTGCCATCATTGTGCTCACCCATAAATTAGGCGATCTTTTAACCGAAGGACAAATTGAACAAATTTCAAATGATATGCTTGTTGATACCGTTTGTGAAGAATATCCGGAAATAGCCTTGCAATATGCCTTATTTAACTGCAATCAACTGCTTTATAAAGCCTTTAACGGAACTTTCCCAAGCGCCAATGCCACCATAATTGACTGCGCCATTACACCAGTAGTTGGAAGTCCAGCCATTAAAATAACCAAAGAAATGTTGCTGAAATTATTTAGCAATGGCCTGACCGACCGAAATATCTTAAAACGTTTGTTTAGCGAACAGATGAATGAAAATGCAGATTTTCCTGAAGCTGAAGGCATTGTATGGAATTTAGAATCAAAAGACCTAGTCAATTTCAGCGTAACAACATCGGCAAACTTATTGAAAGATGAAGATTTCCCTGCACTCGAATTTGAAGGCGAATACGAAGAGGCTGCAGAAATATAGTGCTAAGTTTTAATTTGTCCTGCTTCGGCAGGACTTTTTTATGTCATTTTAGAAAAAATTCAACACCAAAAATCCGACTATTCCTGCAATAAAAATACAGCCATAGCCAATCAATACATATTTTTTCAAGGCTTTGCTTCCCATAAAAACAGCAATCCCAATTTTTACGACAGTATTCGACAATACAGCCAGTAAAATGGCATTTTGGGCAATTAAAAAATTCATTGTGGTTCCGCCCAATTTGGAAACCGAAATAGCGATAGCATCAATATCAGTAAGAGCACTTATGGCGCTTGAAACATAAATTCCTTTTGCTCCGTAAATATGGTTGGCGTAACTTACCAACAGCAATATTCCCATATAAAAAATACCAAAAAAAACAGCATTTTTAATATTAAGCGGATCGCCCAACACTATTTTATCAATTGTATGGGGTTTCCCAAACTGGCTTTTGTAAAAGAACAAGGCAATGCCAAAAGCGGTTAAAAGCACAATGAACAAAGGCAATACTAACCCAGCCAACATTGCTTTATTAAAAATAAAAACCAACAATAAAACTCTGATGACCATAATGGTAGCCGCAGCAAATATGCCAACGGCATAAATTTTTGAAAGTTCGGGGGTTTCTTTGCTCTTTTTTGAAAAAGTAAAAGTAACAAAGGTACTCGACACCAAACCTCCCAAAATACTGGTTAACAAAATGCCTCGGTCAGTTCCCAAAAATTTCATTAAAATATAGCCTACAAAACCTATTCCTGAAATTAAAACAATAATCCAACCAACTTCTCTCGGATTAATCACATCATAAGATCCATAAAATTCGTTGGGCAAAAAAGGTAAAATCAACAATGCCACCACCACAAAACGCACAAAAGCATACAGTTCATTTTGTGTAAGTTGACCAATCATTGTTCTAAAAGTTAATTTCAGCGACAATAAAACCAAAGTCACTACTGTAAGGGCCAAGCTAAGATTAATGCTTCCAACGAGTACAAGACCGCCAAGCAAAAAAGTAAAAATTACCGCAAACTCTGTGGTGCTGCCAATTTCCCCTTTAACGGAAGTAACCCAATAAGAAATAGCAACAATAGACAAAACGCCTAAAAAACCTGCAATAAAAATCCAATAGGTGAAAATAATACTTAAATAAGTCGTTAAAAAGCCCAATAATGCAACAATGGTAAATGTGCGAATTCCTGCAAAAACTTCCATATTTTTTGAATGTTTGGAAAATTCACGCTCTAAACCCAAAACAAAACCTATACCTACAGTCACCAGCATTCTTATCAGAAAATCCAATTCTGTAAGTTGTAAGTTTTCTATATGAATTAATAAATCAGTTTCCATAGAAATGAGTTAGCTTAAATCAATGCAGAATATTAATTGTTAAATTTTATTGGCTATATGTTATTTGTTAGAAAAACTTTTAACTTTTATATTTTAGCCTATCTCCGGCAGGCAAGCTTTTAACTTTTGTACAGGCAGGCTGAAATCAGTCCCAACCATAAACTTTTTTTGTAAATAATTTTTAAGAACACTTAAAATAACATATCTCAATTAAATTTTTAGGATATCTGTGGGCGTTTCCACTAAAATTATATGTTCACCACGCAAAGCAATGGGCTGTTTCATAATTTCAGGATTGTGCTGTATCATTTTTATCCAATCATTTGTTGATAACTCAAGGGTTTCAAATTTTTTAGTGAACGCAGGATGATCTTGATTTACAAGATCTTTAACTTCCAGTCCCAAACGGGTGGCAAGTTCAGCAATTTGAGTTCCGGTAAGCGGCGTTTTTAAAATGTCTATTGGCTGTATTGCCAATCCTTCGGCTTTTGCATAAGCCAAAGTCTGTTTTGCCCTCACTGAATTGGCAATGTAATACAACGTTATTTGTCGGTTTGATGTGGCTATTTCGCCCATTATTTTAAGTTTCTAATTGTTATTGTTCTTCTATATTTTTACGTGTTTCCAAGTGATGTTTCAACAATTGCCTTAAACTGTCCAAATAATCCTGCAATACTTTTTTATCGATGGATGGATGGCTCTCTGAAGGAATGGTCATAGGGTTTTCATCCAAAAAATGATAAAGTTCGGGATAGTTGGTTTCTAATGTTTTTGTAAGCTGAAAAATCTCCGTCAATATGTTTTGTAAGTTAGTCATTTTCTGATATTTTATGGTGAACACGCATCAATATTTTGTAAAATTTTACAATTTCTAATATAGCATCGCATCAAAGAGTTTTCGCTTTTTCACTTTCATTGCATAAAAATACCCAAAAAAAACAAAACCCATTTAATGAAATATAAAACTGCAGGAATATGACAATCGGAATCATTGTTGCTCGGTTAAATTTTCCAAAGCAAACAAGTCGCACCGCTGGGCATAAATGTGGCTTTTCAAAGAATAAAAACAACCTTACACCACCACGAACTGACGAATAAATTCATCGCTGTCCATCACCATTTTTGTCACTTCAAAAACTTCCCTTCTGTTATTTCTAAAAGCTTTCACGAAATTTGTGATGTCATCTTCAAGCTGCTGGTGTTCGGCTCTAAACGAATGTGAATCGTATCTAAATGGATTTTCTATTAAATTTACCAAATGCGTTAAATGCTTATCAACCATTTTCAACAAATCGGTACAATTTTTAGCGGTTTTTAAAATGCTGTTGTCAATATTGCGCACTGCTTCCATATCTTCTTTTTTGGAAATCCAAATAATATATTTATCAATTAAATGATCCAAAAAAATTAAATCGTCTCTGTAAAACAACAAATCCGTTTTCCAGTGTTTTGTGAGTATATACAACGCTTCCCAATTGGCCTCTAAAGTATTAACTCCATTTGGCCTGTTTCTAAAATCGCCCATAACAGTTTGTTTTAAGTTAATAAATAGCACATTTCATAAATTTTGAATACCAAAAAACGACAACAAAACACCAAGATTTACCAATTAAATTTACTGAAGTATTTCACCCTAAAAAATGACCATTATCAATTATTGCAGCGCGGTAAATGAGTTTTATCATTCTATTCCAAATTTTAGATTAATATCTTTGACTTTAAACCCATAAAACAGGAGTCGAGATGAAAACAATAATTTTTGCTTCAGATTATTCAAAAAATGCTGTAACCGCCTTAAAATATGCATCTGGGTTAAGTTCAAAATTGGGCACCAATTTGTTGGTAATCCATATTTACAGCCTGCCGATGATGTTGGGATTGGAATTTGACATTTTTTACGATGAACTCGAAAAAACAACGCTTAAGAAACACAACACAAAGCTAAAAAATTTCTGCAAAAAACACTTGGGAAAAGATTTGGCCGGGATGAATGTAAAAACAGAAGCATTTGAAAATTTGTCCGTATCGCACGGAATTCTTGCAAAAGCGGCGGAAAACAAAGCCTTTATGATTGTTATTGGGATGAAAAAAGAAAGCGCCATTAAAGAGCTTTTTATGGGCGACACTTCTATGAGCCTTATTGAAAAAGCGCCTTGTCCGGTTTTGTTGGTTCCTAAAAGCGCAAGCGAAAATCTTAAAAAAATAGTTTACGCAACCGATTTTGAACAGGAAGATATTGGCGCTATTTATAAATTATCCCAAATTGCCAAAAAGTTCGGTGCAAAAATTACCGTCGTCCATATCGCGCCAAGCATAATTGGCGACGCAAACATAAAAATGGATTGGTTTAAAGAAATGGTGGAGCAAAAAGTGACCTATCAAAAAATTAAATTTAAGGTATTGTTTTCTGAAACAATATTTGGAGCGCTTAAAGCCTATTTAGACAGCAATAAAATAGATATGGTTGCAATGTTGGAACGTGAAAAAAGCGGATTTCTAAAAAAGTTGTTTCAACGCGATATGGTCAAAGAAATGGAATCCTTCGGAAAAATTCCTTTGTTAAGTTTTAACGAAGCTAATTATTAATGTTAACATTATCGTAGCGTTTTAATCAACTTTTCACGTTCAAGCTGTTTTATGATGTTGTTGACATAATTGTTGACGCTCGCAATAATTGTTTGCGGATCCGCCAAATTAAAGGCACCTACCCAAACAAGCGATTTGCTGTCGTCTTGGCTGATCGTATAAATAACCGTTTCAACATTATAAACTTTATAGGAATTGTAATATCGCGGGGTGTAATAAATTTCTTGATTCCAATAATAATAACGTCCAAATTGCGACCAGCGGTCACCAATAGTCGGATAATATTCTGTGTGATAATTGACCCGTTCATCAACGCCTTTCACTGAGGTAATTACCACGGTATCAAAACCTTCGTCGGCAATTTTTTTGACCATTTCATCAATTTCTTCTTCATTTTTTTTGGAACCGGTAAATCCATTGTCCAAAACAGCCATACTTTCCACCGCATAAATATTTCGAATAATCAAGGCATTTTTCAATTTTTCTTCAAGTATTTTTCGGGCAGCCAGGTTATCAGCAATGCCAACCACCAACATTTTTTTGGGTTCAAAAGAAATAATTTCCTTGTTTTTCCAGCTGTCCACAAATCGGGCTGAAGAACAAGCCACTAATAGTATTATTCCTATAAATAACCCAATTTTTTTCATATCAGTAAGTTTTATTTCAAAGTTATAAATCCAGTTTTTCTTTTGCCTTGAGAAATATCAACTGTTCGAATTGATTAATATCAGTTTTGGGGGGAGACGGGAGACGGAAGACGGATGTTTGAAATAATAGTTTCAAACGAATAAACAGTAAAACAATTATCCCATTTTGAGGAATATCATTTTAATTATCGCAAACTGTTTTTAATTTAGAACAAAATTCTTCATTATGTCAGTAGCCATAAAACATCCGTTACCAAAAACAATTTTTGAAAACTTAGTTAATACGCACGGACTTCATTGCGTTTCCATGTATCTTCCGATGCACAAGGACGGTAAAGAGCAAAATGCACGCATTGCGCAAGCAACTTTAAAACAATGTTTAAAAGAAGTTTCTAAAGATCTAGAGCGCCATGAAATGGATTCCCAAGAAATCAAAAATTATTTGAAGCCTGTTGAAGCGTTAATATCCGATATTGAATTGTGGCGAAATCCATCGGATGGATTGGCCATATTTTTGGATAAAAACGAGATGAATTATTACACGCTTCCTATTTCATTTGAAATAAAAACAAACGTGAGCGATCATTTTTATCTTATGCCGTTATTGCCTTTATATCATGAAGATGACGAATATTATTTGTTGGAATTGAGTCAGGATTACGTAAAACTTTATGAAGCCAATAAATATGGCTATCAGGATATTTATATTGAAGATTTTGCGCCAGCGCAATTGGAAGAAGCTGTGGGTTTTGACTTTAAGCAAAATATGCTGCAATTCAGGGGCGGGCAAAATGCTCAAACAACCGGAACATTTCACGGAAAGAATCCCGGAAACGATGATCTAAAAAAAGAGCTTTTTACTTTTTTCAGAGCGATAGACAACGGCATCAACAAAGTCATTGAAAATAAAAAAGCACCGCTTGTTATTGCTTGCGCCGATCCCGTATTCGGACTTTATAAAGAAGCAAACACCTATCCAAATTTGCTTGAAAATTATATTGCAGGTGATTCGGAATTTAAAAACAAAACAAGACTTCACCAGAAATCCTGGAAACTGGTTCACCCCTATTTTGAAAAAATAAAAGAAACTAAATTGCTTCAATACAATGAATTATACCATACACCTAAAACCTCTTATCAAATTTCAGAAATAGTGCCCGCAGCAATAAACGGAAAAATAGACACGCTTTTTGTTGAAAATGGGGCAGCTGAATTTGGTGTTTTCGACCAACAAACCAATCGTTTGATATTTCGTAAAAAAACGGAATTAAATAACGCTTCTTTAAGCGATTTAAGTGCAGTATCCACTTTTTTGCAAGGCGGAAAAGTATATTTTTTAGCGCCGGAAGAAATGCCTTATCCCGGCCACCCAATGAATGCCTTGCTGCGGTATTAAAACGTTTAAATATCATTTAAAAACATTGTTGTCCGGTAAAAGTTCTTTGCAATTCAATAATCATAATATTAGGTGACTTAACAAACAGGTCGCCCCGATGGGGCTTGTTTTTTTGAAAATCTATTTTCTACAGACAGGTCGTCCCTCTGGGACTAAAAAAGCTCCGTAGGAGCGAAATGTTTGTAGAAAAATAGAAAAATTCAGTATTTAAAGCCCCTTCAGGGCGACCTATAAGTTTTGCTAAATTTAACCGGACAATAATGATTTAAAAACAAAAAACTTGTTGAGCAATATCATTTTAACAAAAAAAGATAACTGCTAATTTCAACAAGAATTATTAACCATAAAATCCAACATTATGTCAGTATTAAAAGTGATTGAACTCATGGGGAATTCCACCATCAGTTTTGAGGATGCCGTTCAAAATGTAGTTAATGAAGCATCAAAAACGGTGAAAAACATTAAGTCTGTTTATATAAAAGATATGCAAGTGACTGTAAACAGCAATAAAATATCACAATTTCGGGTTACAACAAAACTAACTTTCGGAATTTTAGATGATTGATTATTTTGAGTTAATTAGTAAGACGGGGTATTTTTATAGGATTTTTTCCTAAACCGGTAAATTTGCAAACTGGCCTATCAAAATACCTCATCTTATGTATTGTAAAATTTTTCAAACTTTAATCAATTACAATGTTTAAGTAATTATTGCTCTTCTTAGTTCAAAATAATCCAAATCATTGTTCCCTAAAAAATGATGTTAGCCCAATCAAATTAATATTCTAAAAATTAAAAACATGAATCAAATAAAAATATTTAACGAAAATGTGGAGGCCTATGAGGCTTGGTATGAGAAATATCCTGAAGTTTACCTTTCTGAGGTTGCAGCCATTAAAGAACAAATGTTGAAACTGCCAGAAAACATAAAAGGCCTTGAAGTTGGACTTGGAACTGGAAGATTTGCTAAAGTTTTGGGCATCAAAGAAGGTGTTGAGCCAGCAAACGAAATGGCCGCAATTGCCTTAAAAAGAGGTATTGAAGTAATAAATGGCAATGCAGAAAATCTTCCCATTAAAGATTTGAATTTCGATTTTGTGCTTTTTGTCACCATTTGTCATTTAAACAATGTTAAAAGGACTTTTAAAGAAGCATATCGGATTTTAAAACCCAAAGGCAGCGTTATTGTTGGTTTTATTGATAAAGATCAAAAAATTGGAAAAACCTATGAAGAAAACAAAATGCGAAGCACTTTTTTTAGGTATGCAAATTTTTATTCGGTCCCTTATGTCACTAAATTATTAAAGGAAGCCGGGTTTAAAGACTTTGAATACAACCAAACGCTTTTTGGCGAATTGGATGAAATTAAGGAAGTGCAACTCCCAAAACAAGGCTTTGGAAAAGGTTCTTTTGTGGTGGTTAAGGCGGTGAAGAAATAAATTTAACCGCAAGGATTTTTTAAGGAAGTTTCGTTGTTAATTTCAAAAATTATTCATTTAATTCATTGCCCATGATTTAAATCGTGGGCTGTTAATTTCAAAAATTATACATTTAATTCATAGCTGTCAATCCTGCAGAAATCATTAAATGCATCTTAGGTTTTGGTACAATAAACATAAGATAATTATTCATTAAAAAGATTTAACCGCAATCCCGATAGCTATCGGGACGCTAAGAAGGCGCAAAGTTCGCAAATTTTAAGTTTTTAAAATCAATGCCTTCCTTGCGAAAAACCCCTCTTTTCAACACCCCTATTATTGTAATAATTATATTTATATTTGATTTTCAAATCTAAAGGTTCCTTGCGAAAAACCTTCCTTGCGGTTAAAAAAACGGATTCTTTTAGCCAGTTTCGTTGTTAAATTTTAAAAAATAATTATACATTTAATTCATAACCCACAATTTAAATCGTGGGCTTTTCCCACCCTGTCAATCCGGCAGAAATCACAAATTTCATTACATCGCTTGAGCTGATATTCAATGGTTTTATATTGGCTTTTGGCACAATAAACAACTCGCCCGAAAAATTGTAGGAATGCGGAAAATAAACCGCCACTTTATCTGTTTCACCCAAAATTGCTAAATTTTCTTCGGTGATAAAACCTATTTTTTCGAGATCGGAAATTAAATTCACTTTCACCAAAACCGGTTGGTTGAATTTTTTTTCTTTTCCCACAAAAGCCGAAAATAAATCGTTAAATGCCGAATACACAAATTTCACCAAAGGAATTCTGCCAATCACATTTTGAAACACCTGTTTTAAAGGCTGCGCAATAAAAGTTCTTCCAATAAAACCAACAAAAATTAAAAATAAGAGCAAGGTCAAAACGCCCAAACCCGGAATTTTGATCGCAAATAATTCAAAAATTAAATCTTGGGATAAATTATCCATAAACATAAAAACCGCGTAAATAATATAAGCTGTAATACTTAATGGCGCGATATACAATAAACCTTCCAGTAAATAATTGGCTATTCTTTTCATCATCATATTTTATAATTTGATTGGTATTTGGCAGTATTTGCACACTTCAAAGATAAGTTGAAAATTTGAATCATTTAAGTAAATTGCTCATTTCCATTTTAACTTTTAGGGAACACTTAAATTATTTTATTTAGTAACTTTACTGCCTTACTAATATTTCTGTGGAAAAATCAAACGAAAATTCGGTTAATTTAAACAAATACATCAGCAGCACCGGAATTTGCTCTCGCAGGGAAGCCGAAAAATTAATTGTTGACGGTTTTGTAACCATTAACGATCAGCCCACACAATTGGGAAACCGTGTTTTTGAAGGTGATGTGGTAAAAATAAAGGGCAAACCTTTAAACACAAAACCCAAAACTTTGTACATTGCTTTTAACAAACCTGTTGGCATTGTTTGCACCACCGATATAAAAGAACCCAAAAACATTGTCGATTTTATCAAGCATCCGCAACGACTTTTTCCTGTTGGAAGGTTGGACAAACCCTCGCAAGGATTGATCTTTTTAACCAACGACGGCGATATTGTCAATAAAATTTTAAGAGCCGGAAACAACCACGAAAAAGAATATATCGTTTCTGTGCGGCAACCAATTACTTCAGAATTTATTCATAAAATGGGTGGCGGACTTCCAATTTTGGACACCATCACAAAAAAGTGTAAGGTCATAAAATTAAACGATTACAGCTTTAAAATTATGTTGACCCAAGGATTAAACCGCCAAATTCGCAGAATGTGCGACTATTTAAATTATGATGTCACCAGCCTAAAACGCACCCGAATTATGAATGTGAATTTAGAAGGTATAAAAGTGGGCGAATGGCGAGAATTAACCGAAAAAGAGATGATTGAAATCAATAAAATGATTGCAGATTCCTCCAAAACAGAAGAAGCTTCAAAGGATGCGCATAAAAAGAAGTAGGAATATCCTATCCCCAGCCTAATCCTATCCCCAGCCCTTTCCCTCCCGATAGCTATCGGGAGAAAGGGAGCTTGATTATGGTTGATAACATATTTACAATTAAAACTTCGGTATTCTGTCTTCCGTCTTCGGACTTCCGTCTTCCGTCCTGCCTCCGGCGGGCAAGCTTCCGTCTTCAGACTCAACTAAAATTCCTTAAACATCCAAACTTTCTAACTTTTAACTTTTAACATTTAACATTTCAACTTTTAACATTTAACTTTAAAACATTAATTCTAATCAGTATCTTTGCCGACTATGCAATTTGAATTAAAAACAACCGACCCGCAAAGCAAGGCTAGAGCTGGTGTAATTACAACTGATCACGGAGAAATTGAAACGCCTATTTTTATGCCCGTTGGCACCGTAGGCTCGGTAAAAGGCGTACATCAAAGCGAATTAAAAGACGAAATTAACCCTGATATCATCCTGGGAAACACCTACCATTTATATTTACGTCCGCAAACAACCATTTTAGAGCAAGCCGGCGGTTTGCATAAATTTATGAATTGGGACCGGAATATTTTGACAGACAGCGGCGGATACCAAGTGTATTCACTGTCAGAAAACCGAAAAATTAAGGAAGAAGGCGTTAAATTTAAAAGCCATATTGATGGCTCCTACCATACTTTCACACCTGAAAATGTGATGGAAATTCAGCGCACAATCGGTGCCGACATTATTATGGCATTTGATGAATGCACTCCTTATCCTTGTGATTACGGTTATGCAAAACGGTCGATGCATTTAACGCATCGCTGGTTAAATCGCTGCATCACACATTTGGAAAAAACACCATTTAAATACGGATACACCCAGGCTTTTTTCCCTATTGTACAAGGAAGCACCTATAAAGATTTGAGAAAACAATCGGCAGAGTTCATTGCATCTGTTGGTGCGGAAGGAAATGCCATCGGCGGATTGTCAGTGGGAGAACCTGCAGATGAAATGTATGAAATGACCGAAGTTGTGACCGCAATTTTACCCGAAGACAAACCGCGTTATTTAATGGGCGTTGGAACACCAGCCAACATTTTGGAAAATATCGCCTTGGGAATTGATATGTTCGACTGTGTGATGCCAACCAGAAATGCGCGAAACGGAATGTTATTTACAGCCAACGGCACCATCAACATCAAAAATAAAAAATGGGAAAATGATTTTTCGCCCATTGATGAAATGGACATCACTTTTGTGGATAAAATGTATTCAAAAGCTTATTTGCGCCATTTATTTATTTCGAAAGAATTGCTTGGAAAACAAATCGCTTCCATCCATAATTTAGGATTTTATTTATGGTTGGTTCGTGAAGCAAGAAAGCATATATTAGCCGGAGATTTTACGCCATGGAAAAACAGGATGGTGAAACAAATGGATAACAGAATGTAGTCAGATCCCGATAGCTATCGGGACGGAAGACGGAAGATGGAAGACCGAAGTCAGAAGACGGATCCCGATAGCTATCGGGACGGAAGACCGGAGACCGAAAGACGGAAGCCAAAAGTGGGTCACTGAGCGCGGTCACTGAGCGTAGCCGAAGTGGAGCCGAAGCAAACCGAAGCAAGTCGAAGTGAAACAATTCAACGATTAAACGATTAAAAAGTTCAACGATTAAACAATTAACTTGAGAATTCTCGACAAATACATATTAAAAAAATATTTAAGCTCCTTTTTGCTGGTATTAATGTTATTGATTCCAATCGCAATAGCTATTGACGTGTCGGAAAAAGTCGATAAATTTTTGCGCCACGCCGATTTAAAGTTGCCGGAAATTATTAAAGACTATTACTTCAATTTTATCATCATTTATGGCAATACCTTTATGCCTTTGGCGTTGTTTATTGCGGTCATATTCTTTACCTCAAAACTTGCAGGAAATACAGAAGTTATTGCCATACATTCAGCTAAAATATCCTTTACGCGATTTTTAAAACCTTATTTTATCGGGGCAACCATTGTGACCGTATTTGCTTTAATCATGAATCATTTTGTGGTGCCGAACAGCAACAAAACATACGAGGAATTTCATAGGAAATATTTAAAAAAAGCACAGTTTAACGAAAATTATTTAACCAATATTAATTTGCAATTAGGGCCAAATGATTATGTGTTTTTAAATAGTTATACGGTTGACACCAAAGTTGGCTATTTTTTTTCTTATGAAAAATTTGAAGGTACCAAACTAAAATATAAACTGTTTGCAGACAATATTCGTTGGCAGGATAAAGACAGCACTTTTCAATTAATCAACTATAAAAAAAGATTTATTTTAAAAGAGCGGGACATTATAGAATCGGGTACCAGATTAGATACGACGTTTAGTTTCACCGACGAAGATTTAATTTATGTCGATTATATGGCCAAAGAAATGAATTCCATAAAATTGAATGAATTTATCAATACCTCAAGAGACAGAGGCGTCAGCAATTTAAATGTGTACTTGGTTGAACTCCACAAACGAACCAGCTTGCCGGTCTCTTCATATATATTGACATTTTTAGCAGTTTCCCTGGCCTCAAGAAAACGACGGGGCGGTATGGGCGTAAATTTGGCAATTGGCATATCGCTTATGTTTGTCTATGTATTTTTACTGAAAATTGCGGAAGTATTGGGTGCCGGAGCCGAAAAAAATTCATTCTTTGTGGTTTGGTTGCCCAATATTGTATTTGGAGCTTTAACCATCTATTTATACCTTAAAAATGCCAAAAACTGAGCTAAAAAACTACCTTCATCTCCATTTCTTGGTATTTATTTGGGGATTTACCGCCATTTTAGGCGCCTTAATAAGCATTGATGCCATTCCTTTAGTTTGGTATCGAATGCTCTTCGCAGTAATTTTGGTATTCATCTATTTTATCATTAAAAAAAAACCGTTAAGCATAGGGCCAAAAGCGCTTTTAAAATTTTTTATTGGAGGTGTTATCATAGCCATTCATTGGATCTTTTTTTTCTCGGCAATTAAAGTCGCCAATGTCTCTGTTGCCTTAATCGCCTTGAGCACCGGCGCTTTGTTCACTTCATTTATAGAACCGCTATTTTTCAGAAGACGCATTAATTTTCTGGAATTGCTGTTCGGATTGATCGTAATTGCCGGATTATACATCATTTTAAATGTTGAAGGAGATTATACTTTGGGAATTATTTATGCCCTGATCGCATCATTCTTATCGGTACTGTTTACAGTCCTAAACGGTTTATACATAAGAAAATATGAAGCCGAAGTGATTTCCTTTTATCAATTGTTATTTGGCGTTGGCTTCATAACAGTTTACGTTTTGTTCACAACTGGCTTCACCTTTGAGCAATTTGCGTTAAAACCATCAGATTTTACCTATTTATTGATACTGAGCAGTATTTGCACCGCTTATGCTTTTATTGTTTCGGTAAAAATAATGAGGCATTTAACGCCTTTTACCGTCATACTCACCTTAAATCTAGAGCCTGTTTACGGAATCATTTTAGCGGTGCTTATATTTGGCGAAAAAGAAAAAATGAGCACACAGTTTTACGTTGGAGCCACCATAATTTTATTGATTGTTGTGGTCAACGGAATTTTAAAAAATAAAAAAAAGACGCTAATATAACTTTCTAAAATTGATTAGTTGTTATATTTGTAGTTCAACCAAACTTTAAAATATGGAATATTTAGATTTTGAATTGCCAATTAAAGAATTAGAGGAACAATATGATAAATGTGTGTTAATTGGAAAAGAAAGCGATGTTGATATGACCGAAAGTTGTAAAAACATTGAAAAAAAATTGCTGAAGACCAAAACTGAAATCTATAAAAACCTGACTGCCTGGCAACGAGTGCAACTTTCCCGCCATCCTAGCAGACCTTATACCTTAGACCATATTACAGCGCTTTCCGGAGAAAATTTTATGGAATTACACGGCGACCGTACATTTAAAGACGACAAAGCGATGGTGGGCGGATTGGGAAAAATAGGAGATCAATCGTTTATGTTTATTGGCCAACAAAAAGGATATAACACCAAAACACGACAATACAGAAATTTCGGTATGTCGAATCCAGAAGGCTACAGAAAAGCATTGCGTTTGATGAAAATGGCTGAAAAGTTCAGTATCCCTGTAGTCACTTTTTTAGACACGCCTGGCGCTTATCCGGGATTGGAAGCGGAAGAACGCGGACAAGGAGAAGCCATTGCCCGCAATATTTTTGAAATGACCCGTTTAAAAACGCCTATTATTACCGTAGTAATTGGTGAAGGTGCATCGGGAGGTGCATTGGGAATTGGTGTTGGAGACCGTGTTTATATGATGGAAAATACCTGGTACAGCGTTATTTCTCCTGAATCTTGTTCTTCTATTTTATGGAGAAGCTGGGAACACAAGGAAGAGGCCGCAGAAGCTTTAAAACTAACTGCCGAAGACATGAAAAAGCAAAAATTGATAGACGGAATCATTAAAGAACCGCTGGGTGGCGCTCATTTTGACAGAGAAACCGCTTTTAAGGAAGTTGAAAAAACCATTCTGAAAGCATTTGACGAATTAAAAAAACTAACGCCAATAGAACTCGTAAAAAAACGGATGGAAAAATACGCCGAAATGGGTGTTTTTAAAGGGTAGTTATTTGTTATAAGTTATAAGTTATAGGTTATTGGTTATTGGTTATTGGTTATACGTTATTGGTTATACGTTATTGGTTGTAAGTTATTGGTTATACGTTATTTGTTATAGGTTATTGTTATTGGTTATTGGTTATTGGTTATTGGTTATTGGTTATTTGAATTTAACATTTAACTTCTAACATATCAACATTTAACATATCAGCATTTCAACATTTAACATATCAACATTTCAACATATAACATTTAACATATAACATTTAACATTTCAACATTTAACATATCAACATTTAACTTTTATTATTAAATGCTATGTACATTCTTTCTCCGAAACAAACCGCAAAAGCCGACAAGGCCACCATTAAATTGGCTGGAATATCTTCTGTTGATTTAATGGAAACGGCCGCTACCAAGTGCTTTCAGTGGCTGCACAACAAATTGCAGGGGGAAAATATTAAAATTCACGTGTTTTGTGGTGTTGGAAATAATGGCGGTGACGGTTTGGTCATTGCACGACTTTTATACAAACATAACTATAAGATAAAATGCCATATTGTTAATTTTAGCGATAAACGCAGTGAAGAATTTATAGTTAATTACAACAGATTAAAAGAAATTGGTTTAACCCCTATTGAGCTGAATAACGAAAATGACTTTCCTGAAATTAATGCCACTGATATACTGGTTGACGCTATTTTCGGAAACGGACTTACCAGAAATCCGGAAGGTTTTACCAAAAAATTAATACAATATCTTAATAATAAAAAGGTTTTTACTTTGGCCATCGACATTCCGTCGGGATTGTTTGGAGACAAAACTGTTACCGACAGTGTTTCTGTATTAAAATCGAGCCATCTTCTCACTTTTCAAACAGCAAAATTGGCTTTTTTGTTGCCGGAAAATAAAGATTTCGTAAATACTTGGGAAGTTATTGATATTGGATTGGATCAAAATTATATTGAAAGTTTAAAGCCAAAAAGCCATTATATCACATTCACAGATATTATTCCCTTATACAAAACCCGCAAAAAATGGGATCACAAAGGCACTTATGGCCATTCCCTGTTGATTGGCGGAAGTTTTGGAAAAATGGGCGCCATAACACTGGCTTCAAAAGCAGCATTAAAAATTGGGAGCGGATTGGTTTCTGCGTATATTCCAAAGTGTGGTTATGAAATTTTACAAATATCGGTGCCCGAAGTGATGGCAGAAGTGGATACTGATGACGAATTGACCTATTTCAATTTTAAGACAACCCCAACCGTTATTGGCATAGGTCCGGGAATGGGAACCTCTGAAAAAACAGCGCAAGGTTTTGAAAATTTCATCAAAGACAATCAACTTCCTTTGGTGATTGATGCCGATGGCATTAATTTGCTTTCCAAAAACCAATTATTGCTCAACTATTTGCCAAAAAATACCATTTTAACGCCGCATCCGAAGGAGTTGGAACGACTCATTGGCGCTTGGAAAAACGATTATGAAAAACTTGAAAAAACAGTTGAATTTTCAAAAAAGCACCAAGCAATTGTGGTCATAAAAGGGGCACATACCGTAATTGTCAATAATGATCAACTATTTTTCAATTCCACAGGAAATCAAGCATTGGCGACTGGCGGAAGCGGCGATGTGTTGACCGGAATGATTACCGGATTGATTGCCCAAGATTATAAACCATTAAATGCAGCAATTTTAGCCATTTATCTTCACGGAAGAACTGCCGATATTGCATTGCCTAAAACTGGTTATGAAACTTTTACTGCCACCACTATTTTTGAGTATTTGGCAGCAGCCATTTTAGAAGTTTCCATCAAAAAAGAGGCATAAAAAAAGTCCGAAAACGGACTTTTATATATTTTAAACGCTAAGCACTCCTGAGTTCCGCTTTTTAACACCCAAAATCACTAATCTAATTGCGTAACTTGCGAAAAAACTTTGCGTCCCGATAGATTCGGGATTGCGGTTAAAAGACATAATTAAATTGTTTATCATAAATGAAATTTTTCTCCGTGTAACTTTGTGATTCTTGGTGTAACTTTGTGCAATAACTTTTACACAGAGTCACACAAAGAAAAAAAAATAAAGACTCACAAAGATGAATGACTTATTAAATTCAGATAAGAATCATTAATATATTTAAAAATTTCACCCATATTTAATATGAAATTCCCTTTTCTTGTCGTATTGTTTTTTTTATAACTTTAAGTACTCCATACTTTAGGCAATTAAATACTCATTTACACTAATATTTATAAACCATCGCGTTTATATTCATTCCGGCACCCACCGACGCCATCAATATCACATCTCCTTTATGAAGGCTGTGAGGTTTCAGGTTTCCGTGTTTGATTAAATCATACAAGGTAATCACAGTAGCCACAGAACTATTTCCCAACGTATGGATGCTCATTGGCATCACCGCTTCCGGAATTTCTGTTTTATACAATCGGTAAAATCGTTTAATGATGGCCTCATCCATTTTTTCATTGGCCTGGT
Organism: Lutibacter sp.; assembly: GCA_030683995.1. Classification (GTDB taxonomy): domain Bacteria; phylum Bacteroidota; class Bacteroidia; order Flavobacteriales; family Flavobacteriaceae; genus Lutibacter. Next base: position 50,586 of record JAUXPH010000048.1, on the reverse strand, counting down.
GGATTAATATTTTCTTGACATCTAAAATATCCACACCACTTTTGTCCAATGCCTCTTTCATCGCCGTTGGCACGAAGTTTAATCCGAATTCATAAATTTTTCTGCCATACATTTTTATATAACGTGTGTGCTCATCATCGGTCTTATCATACGATTTCCCAAAAAACAGGTAAAAGCATTCTTCAAAAGTATAGGTTTGTGCGGCATAACTTAAAATGCCTATTTGGTCATCGCTTTCTGCAGCCTCAACCATACACGCGCCTGCGCCATCAGAATAAATCATAGAATCCCTGTCGTGGTCATCTAAAACTCTTGAAAGTGTTTCAGTGCCAACCACCAAACATTTTTTCGCCATTCCCGATTTGATGTAAGCTTCCGCCTGTATCATTCCCTGAATCCATCCCGGACATCCGAAAAGAATATCGTAAGCCACACAATTCGGATTTTTAATTCCCAATCTATGTTTTACCCTTGAAGCCAAACTTGGCAAAATATCGCTTTGGTTAGCGGCGCTTTTTACGTCTCCAAAATTATGCGCCAAAATAATATAATCTATATCTTCCTGGTCAATTTTGGCATCTGCAATTGCTTTTTCGGCTGCAAAAAATGCCAAATCGGAGGAGTTTAATTCCGGACTTGCGTAACGTCTTTCTTCGATGCCGGTAATTCCTTTAAATTTTTCTATTATAATTTCATTTTCATAGCCAAAAGGTGTCCCGTCTTCATTTAAAAATTGATTGGTTAAAAAATCAGAATTTCTTTTAACCACTGTAGGAATATAGCTTCCTGTTCCTGTAATTACTGAGTTAATTGCCATTGTTTTTTTTTAAAAGGTAAAGATAACAAGTTTTTTTATTGCTTGTCCATTTCCGCTATTTTAATTTGCATCACTGTTGCGATAGAAAGTGCACGAGATTTGGCCGTATGGGCAATTTCACCCTCAAAATGTTCATCGATTGTTTGGTTGAAATGCAAAAGCCATTGCTTAAAATGTTCGACTTTAAATGGTTTTGCCGGCTGTAAATCCAAATGAGGTTTCATCGCGTTTTTTTGATAGGTTCCTGAATAAAAAAGGATATTATCCCAAAAATCGACCAAAATATGCAGATGCTCCTCAAGCAATTTCGGATTGGAAAAATCTACAAAAAAATGATGCATTAAATCATCATTCATTAATTTTACGTAAAACTCTTTTACCAGCAAGTAAATATCCTCGCGGTTTCTTATATCATTCATCATCCAGTTTTATAAAAAAGTTTTATCGAAAGCGATTGGAAGCAAATCTAAAACCGAATCGGTTTTAATAATTTCACCTTCTTCACCCATAAAATAAACTTCAATTTTGTCTTTTTGTTTTATTTCATATTCCGACAAAGTTTGCCTGCAAGCGCCGCAAGGTGCCACAGGTTCTTTAAGAATTTGGGAGGAAGAGCTTGCCGAAATGGCCAGCTTCAATATTTTTTTGGTTGGAAATTCGGAAGAAACTTTCCAGATTGCGACACGCTCAGCACATATTCCGGAAGGATATGCTGCATTTTCCTGATTGTTTCCGGTGATAATGCTACCATCATCCAAAAGCAACGCTGCGCCAACTTTAAACTTAGAATAAGGCGCGTAGGCATTTTGTTTGGCTTCAATGGCTTTTTTCATCAAACCATTTACGATGGCTGGCAATTCTTCTATGGAATCAAAAGTGGTGATCTGGATTTTAAGTTCAATTTTCTTCATCAAAAATTTTTAGTTCAGGCTTTTAGTTAGTGCTTAATATGAATTTCCAAAATCAAAAGACAAGGAGAATCGAAGCGTATTTTCCAATGGGTTTTTAATTTCTGATGCATTGAATAAGTAGGAAATATCGAGTTTAGAACTTTTAAATTTAAATCCGGTACCAACCGTAAAATATTTACGGGCACCTTTTAAATCACTTTCATTAAAAAATCCGGCTCTCAATGCAAAAGCATTGTCATACATATATTCTGCGCCCAAACCCCAGGTAACTTCTTTAAGTTCTTCGCTAAATCCGTCTGGAGCATCATTAAAAGATTTAAAAATACCATTAAAAAAATTCACATCTTCTTGTTTGTATGGCGGTCCACCATTCTCAGACTGAGAAACGCTTGGCGTTGGAACCAATAATTTATTGAATTCCAAATTGATGCTTACATTGTTGCTTCTGTCTAAAATAAAATCAAATCCACCCCCAAGTTTTAAATTTGTCGGGATATAGTTTTCTTGTCCGTCATTTGAGTATGAAACTTTTGGGCCAATATTTGAAACATTAAAACCACCTCGCCAAATACCGTTAATGTTGCCATAACGCTGTTCTCTGGATTCATAATACCCAGAAACATCAACGGCAAAAGTATTTACCACTTCCAAAGGTGTATCACTTGATTTAATGCCTAAATCTGAGCGGATATAACGTAAAGTAACACCCATTGAATAAGTTTCACTCAGTTTTAAAGCATAAGAACCGTCTAAAGAAAATTCATTTAAATTTTCGGTTCCAAGCTCAAGTCCATTGATATCGGTCAAATCAATTTTACCAAGACTAAAATACTTTAAACTCGCTGCATAAGCACTTCTGTCATCTATTTTGTTGGCAAATGAAAATCCGCCTAAAAAAACGTCATTTGTCAATTCCCGCAACCAAGGCGTATAAACAATGCCCACCATAAATTGCGCATCCATAAATGCAAATTTTGAGGCATTCCAGTGTTGTGAATAGGCATCTGGGGAAGTTGCAACGCCAACATCGCCCATTCCGCCTGCACGAGCATCAGGTGCAATCAATAAAAAAGGAGCGGCAGTTGTGATTGGATTTGGATTTTCCTGTGCATCAATTTTTATAACGATCAAAAAAACCATTAATGTAAAACCTATTATCTTTTTCATTAATTATATATTTTTAAAGGAACAAATATCATATTTTTTATTGAAGTATCCTGATTTTACAATCTTTTATAAATAACAGCTCTAAATATATTCGTCAATATTCCAAAACACTTTTTGTTTTATCAAAAAATATTTGAATTTACAAGCTAACAACTTCACAGAAAAAACGTTGGTTTAATCATATTATTGTAGGCTTCCAATACTTTTAAAACCCCACAATTTGAGATCATATTTCATTAAATAACCCAGCCATCCGTAAACTGGGCTTTTTGCGATGTTTTTCAATTTTATATGTACTTGATATTGAGTTATTTATGTCAGAAAATCAGGTTTATTTTTCCCGTAAAATATCCTCAAATTAACGATATTGTGAATAGTTGTTTGTTTTTAAATGATGGTGATTGCCATAAAAAATGTATAAATCGCAGCAAAATAAAGTGATTTCGTCCCAAAGAAATATGAAAATAATTACAATAAGCAAGGTACTTCATTCAAAAAATAGCAGTATCATTGAAATATATTATAACATTTAGCATACTAAAGATTGAAAACTGTCGTTAGTAAAAGCGTAATGAATATTTATTATAATTATTTCTTGCAAAAAAATTAAATTAATGTAAATTGCGGGAAAATATAACCCTAACTAATTTGAAATGAACTTGAAAAATCTAAATAACATTTATAAGTTAATCTTATTAACTATTACTGTTGTTTTCTTTGTGAGTTGCCATAATAGAAATCCAAGAAATAACGTATCACTTACCGGTTGGAGTTCAAAAGACAAAAAAGCTGGTGGTTTTGCGGGAGACACAAAATATAAAGGGCAGGAAGCGCCTCCGGGAATGGTTTTGATTGAAGGCGGCTCTTTTACAATGGGACACGTACAGGATGATGTGCTGTTCGACTGGAATACAACACCCGTTCAGCAGCAAGTGCGTTCATTTTATATGGATGAAACAGAAGTGACCAACTCTGAATATATCTTTTATTTAGATTGGATGGAAAAAGTTTTTCCTCCAAGCGATCCAAATTACGAACATATTTATACTTCAGCAGTTCCCGACACATTAGTTTGGCGCGATGTTTTGGGATTCAATGAACAACTGACAGAAAATTATTTAAGACATCCAGGTTATGCAGATTATCCGGTCATTGGTGTCAGCTGGATACAGGCCACACAATATTGTAAATGGAGAACCGACAGAGTGAATGAAAAAATATTAATGGAAAAGGGTATTTTAAAACCACTTTTCCGTTTGGATTCATTAGAGGTTAGAGGCCAAAATAATTTTAATACAGATACCTATTTAAACAATCCATATACACTTTTTGACGGAGATTCTTCCATCTACAGAAAAGGATTGCCATCCAATAAGCAACTTAAAAAAGGAGAAGCCAAACCAACTAGAGGTTCTTTTACAGGAAGGCAAGTTAAGGTTTCCGACGGGATATTGAGTTCGAGATTTAGACTTCCTACAGAAGTTGAATGGGAATATGCGGCAAAAGCGGTTGTTGAAGACCGTGAATATAACAATACCCGCGGAAGAAAAAAATATGCCTGGAAAGGAAAATATACCCGTAACAAATCGAAAAAATATAAAGGCGACCAATTGGCCAACTTTAAACAAGGAAAAGGAGATTACAGCGGGGTTCCGGGATGGAGTAATGATGGTGCGGATATTACAATTCAAGTTAAATCCTACGACCCAAATGCTTTTGGTTTGTATGATATGTCTGGCAATGTTGCAGAATGGGTTGCGGATGTTTACCGACCAATTATTGATAATGAGGCCAATGATTTTAGCTATTTCAGGGGGAATATTTTTACAAAAAAAATGATTGATGCCGAAGGAAATGTGGTGATTGCGAATGACCTTTCTGTTCAATACGACACCTTAGACAATGGGAAAATAGTTCCGAAGGAATTGCCGGGAAGCGTTAAATTCCAGCCAATTACCAAGCGCGATGCCTATATGAGAAATAATTATGAGAAAGCATATAATGTAGATGTGAAAGATGGTGATCTGGCTTCAACAAAAATGTACAATAAAAATGAGGACGAGCTAGAAACCAAACCCCGTATGTACAATTCACCTATAAAACCTCGGGTTATTGGCGAAAGCGGCTTATTGATGCAAGAATATGATGTTGAAAAGAGAACCACTTTAATAAGCGATATATCGCGTGTTTACAAAGGCGGTTCATGGAAAGATATGGAATATTGGCTTGATCCATCGCAACGAAGACATTTGCCGGAATATATGGCAACCAATTATATTGGATTTAGATGCGCATCGGACAGGATTGGCCCAATGACCTATAAAAAAAGAAAACCGACAACCACAAAAATTAGGTATTAAAACTATTTTTAAAATAAACCCAAGCCTCACTGAAATTTCAGTGAGGCTTTTTTATAGTTAAATGATGAATATTGCACAATTATATCAGTTATACAGCCAAACTTATTTGGTGGATACCGATACTCGAAAAATAAGAAAAGGCAGTATGTTTTTTTGCCTGAAAGGTGATAATTTCAATGGAAATGAATTTGCCGAAGAAGCGCTAAAAAAAGGCGCAAATTATGTGGTTATTGATGAAGAAAAATACCAAACGAACCTCAATGCCATTTTGGTGGAAAATGTTTTAGAAACGCTTCAGAAACTGGCAAATTTTCACAGAAAACATCTTTCCATTCCTGTTATTTCATTAACGGGAAGCAACGGTAAAACCACCACCAAAGAATTAATTAATGCAGTTTTATCCAAAAAATATATCACTGCTGCCACCGCAGGCAATTTAAACAACCATATTGGCGTGCCGCTTACCCTTTTGTCGATGACGCCAAAAACAGAAATTGGCATTGTTGAAATGGGCGCAAATCATTTAAAAGAGATTGCATTTTTATGCAAAATTGCCGAACCCGATTTTGGTTTAATAACCAATTTTGGAAAAGCACATTTAGAAGGATTTGGAAGTTTTGAAGGCGTTGTTAAAGGAAAATCGGAATTGTATGATTTTTTAAGAGTGAATAACAAAACAGTTTTTATTAATACCGATGACGAACTGCAGGTAAAACAGTCGGCAGGCATCAATGCCATTGAATTTAACAACACTGTCGTTAAATTTATGGATGCCAATCCGTTCGTAAAAATGCAATTCAAAAACACAATGATTGAAAGCAACCTCATCGGAAAGTACAATTACAACAATATTGCCGTTGCCGTTGCTGTTGGCGATCATTTTATTGTTCCTGAAACCGACATTAAAATGGCCATTGAAAATTATATCCCGGCAAATAACCGTTCGCAACTCATTCAAAAAGGCAGCAATAAAATAATTTTAGATGCCTATAATGCAAATCCGACCAGTATGCAGGCAGCACTTGAAAATTTTGCCCAATTAAAGGACGAAAATAAAGTGGTGTTTTTAGGCGATATGTTTGAGTTGGGAAACGACAGTGAAGCGGAACATAAAAAAATAGCCGATTTGGTAGATTCCTATCACTTTTCGAAAGTTTTTTTAATAGGAAAAGCATTTTCTGCAACCAATGCAAAAAATGCTTTTGTTTCTGAAAGTTTTGAATCTTTCAAAAATTCAATTAATTATTCAAACATTAACAATGCCACAATTCTTATCAAAGGATCTCGCGGTATGGCTTTAGAAAGGTTGTTAGACCTTCTCTAGTGTAGTGATTGTTAAATTAACTAACTAAATTTTTGCTGCTATTTTTTCTTTGTGATAGGCAAAATTTGCAAGCATAGCCATAGCTAAGATTAAAAATTTTAACGAAGCAGAAAGGAAAAAGAGTGGTGAAAATAGTTAGGGAATTTAGCAATCATCTCGCTTGTTTTATTTTTTCTCTGTGATATTCAATCAAACCATCAATTGGCCGTCTGATAATTTTACCAATATCAACCATAAAATATCTTGCGACATCGTTGATGATATCTTGGGAAAAGAAGGCTATTGAACCTACAAAATGAATAGGGACATTGGCTGATTCCTGATAAGGCAATATTCTATTGACAAAAAATTCCTTGATGCCCTTTTGCAACACTTTATTAAAATAAGGCGTGCGGTCGTTTTTAAAAATGAATTCGGCAAAATGTGCCAAATAAGCATTCGGATTTTGTTCTTTATAAATATTTCTTTTAATGACATCGGCATCCAAATCGAATTGCGCTTCAAACAGTTTTGCAATCGATTTTGGCATTTTATCGTAATAATAATCCCGTATTAATTTTTTTCCGAAATAATTGCCGCTGGCTTCATCCATTAAAATATAGCCCAATGAAGGAACCCTCACATCCACCTTTTTTCCGTCAAAATAACAACTGTTTGATCCAGTTCCCAAAATACAAACAATGCCAGGTTTTGTGGTTACGGCATAAACGGCCGCAAAAGTATCTTCCTTAACAACAATTTCAGCATTTTTAAAAAATGATTCAAATATAGATTTCAAAAGCGATGTCAATCTCTTTGTTCCACATCCGGCGCCATAAAAATAAACCTCAGTCACTTTGTCTTTGTGACTGGTGATTTCCTCATTGGCCTGAATTCTGACTTTTAGTAAATCGGCAGACAAGATCTCCGGATTTAATCCTTCGGTTCTTGTTTTAAATACCTGATTTCCTTCTTTATCCAGTAAAATCCAGTCAGCCTTTGTTGAACCTCCATCTGCTATTAGAATCATTTTTTTATTTTTTAAAACGGTTATTTCTTATTTAACGGAATGAATGTATTCAGCCAAATCAACCAGTTTTGTTGAGTAGCCAAATTCATTGTCATACCACGCCACTAATTTAAAGAAATTATCGTTCAAAGCAATACTTGCTTCAGCATCAAATACACTTGTTCTTGGTTCCGACACAAAATCTTGTGAAACTACCGCTTCATCAGTATACCCTAAAATACCTTTAAGTTCATTTTCCGAAGCATATTTTAATGCAGCTTTCACTTCTTCCATGGTCGCCGATTTTTCAGTTCTAACGGTTAAATCAACCACTGACACATCAGCGGTTGGAATTCTGAAAGACATTCCTGTTAGTTTTCCATTCAATTCAGGGATTACTTTTCCTACAGCTTTTGCTGCGCCTGTTGATGAAGGAATGATATTGATTAAAGCGCTTCTGCCGCCTCTCCAGTCTTTTTTTGACGGACCGTCAACGGTTAATTGAGTTGCTGTTGTTGCGTGAATGGTAGTCATTAACCCCTCAACAATTCCAAATTTATCTTGAATAACTTTGGCTAAAGGCGCCAAACAGTTGGTGGTACAAGATGCGTTTGAAACGATGGTATTTGCAGCGGTAATTTTTTTGTGGTTTACACCCATCACAAACATTGGTGCATCAGCAGATGGTGCTGAAATGGCCACTTTTTTAGCGCCTGCAGTAATGTGTTTTTGAGCACCTTCCAAACTGGTAAAAATTCCTGTACAATCTAAAACTATCTCTGCACCTACTTCACCCCATTTTAAATCTTCAGGATTGCGTTCGGCAGTAATTCTGATTTCTTTTCCGTTAACTACTAAATTTCCGTTTTTCACTTCAACATCACCATCAAATCTGCCGTGAACTGAGTCATATTTTAATAAATAAGCCAAATGATCTACATCTAACAAATCATTTATTCCTACCACTTCTACATTCGGTCTGGCCACTGCTACTCTAAAAGCAATTCTTCCTATTCTTCCAAACCCGTTAATTCCAATTTTAATTGTTGACATAATCTATAATTTTTAATTTTTGATACTCGTTTTTATATTGATTTTATATTGATGTTATTTCTGCCACTTTAAGCAGCTCTAAGCTAATGTCGTTATTCATTTTAATGGCTTTGTCCAAATCGACTTTAGTTACTTGATTGTTTGTGACACCAACCATAATTCCAGTTGACCTGTCCAATAAAGCTTCTACAGCCGCAACACCCAGCCTGCTTGCCAAAACACGGTCAAAACAACTTGGCGAACCGCCTCGCTGCATATGTCCTAAAACAGAAACCCTGATGTCGTAATAAGGAAAATTTTCGTTGATATAATCAGCCAATTCAAATACGCTTTTGCCTATTTTATCGCCTTCGGAAACCACAATAATACTGCTTGTTTTTCCTTTTTCTTTACTGTTTTTAAGAGACTCCACCAACCTGTCCAATCCCAAATCCTTTTCAGGGATCAAAATTTCCTCGGCACCGGCTCCAATTCCCGAGTTTAAAGCGATAAACCCTGCATCACGGCCCATCACTTCAATAAAAAACAATCGGTTATGGGAACTTGCGGTATCTCTAATTTTATCAATCGCTTCCACAACGGTGTTTAGCGCAGTGTCGTAGCCAATCGTGTTATCCGTTCCGTAAATATCATTGTCAATGGTGCCGGGAATCCCAACAATCGGAAAATTAAACTCTTCAATAAACCTTAGGCCTCCTGTAAAAGTTCCGTCTCCGCCAATGACAATCAAAGCGCCGATACCGGCTTCCTTTAAACTGTTATGTGCCTTTACTCTTCCCTCAACCGTTCTAAACTCGTTGGATCGTGCAGATTTTAAAATAGTGCCTCCTTTATTGATAATATTGCTTACGTGGCGTGCGGAAAGCATTTCAAAATCGCCTTCAATCAAACCTTGATAACCTCTGTAAACGCCAACACACTCAATTCTATAATAAGTGCAGGCTCTTACAACAGCTCTAATTGCAGCATTCATTCCAGGCGCATCGCCTCCCGACGTTAAAACTGCTATCTTTTTTATGGGTTCATTCATGGGTAAAAAAATATAGTACAAAGTTACTTTTAAATGCATTTTCCGCCAACGAAACCGCATAATATTCACTAAAACGATTTCGTTGTATAAAGCAAGATAAAGAGTTTAAAATAAACTCCTTATCTTGCTTTAATTGTTAGGTGTTATTCGTTAAATTTTATTCACTTTTTTTTGTTTTAAATGAATTGAACTTTTAACTTTTTTCCAATAAATTAATCAATCAAAATTTTGTATTCCCAAGGTTTAAAAGTCATTGCTTTTTCTTTAGAAATCATAAATTTTTCATTGGTAAAAAAATCGGTTGATTCTCCTTCTTTTTCAACTTTAAAAGTGACCTCTTTGTTAGAAAGGTTGGCTAAAAAAGTGACTTTATTTCCTTCTTTTTCTCTTGAAAAAATTAAAATATTTTTATTATCAGAAGAAGGAATTTTAAGATATGACGCCGCATTTTTTCCGCCGTTTAATGCTTTGTTTTTGATTTTTAGTTCCCCTAATTTTACCATTAATGGCCATACTTTTCCTTTTATTTTTAAAATGGTGTCTTTTTCAAAAAAACGTAGGCGCTTGTTCATATCATATTCCTGTCCGCTATAAATCAAGGGCATTCCCGGAGTTAAATAAGATAAAGCCAACATCACTTCTGAGGCATCGCCCATTCGTTCTTTTACCGTTCCGCTCCAGGAATTTTCATCATGGTTGGTTATGAAATTCATTAAGATGTTGTCTTTTTTATAAAGAGTGTTAATTTGGGACATTCTGTCATCCCAGTTTTTAACTGTTTCTTTGCCTTGGGCAATGGCATTCATTCTATGGTGCGTATCCCAACCGTAACCCATATCAAAAGCGTTCTCAAATAAATTGGGTTCCCAGCCTTCTGCCAGCATAAAAACAGGTTTTATCTTTTTCAATTCAGCAATAGTATGTTGCCAAAAATCAAGTGGAACCATTCCGGCAACATCACATCTAAATCCATCTACATTGGCTTCTTCCAACCAATATTTCATGTCTTTAAGCATTTCTGCACGCATTTCCAGATTGTCGTAATTTAAATCCGCCACATCTGTCCAGTCGGTTCCAACAGTGTGGGTAATTTCTCCTTTTTCGTTTTTTGTGTAATATTCAGGATGGCTTTTTAACCATACGTGATCCCAGCCTGTATGGTTAGCAACCCAATCCAAAATCACATACATTCCATTGTCGTGAGCGGTTTTTACCAAATTTTTCACATCGTCAATATTTCCAAATTCGGGATTTACTTTGGTATAATCGGAAATTGCATAATAACTTCCCAAACTGCCTTTGCTTTTTGTGGTTGAGATTGGATAGATTGGCATGACCCAAATGATTTTTACGCCTAATTCCTTTAACTTAGGAATGTCTTCCGTAAATTTTTCGAAAGTTCCTTCAGGTGAATATTGACGGATGTTGGCCTCATAAATTATGGCATTTTCCAAAGCCTCATTTGAAATTGGCGCAATGGAATCCTGGTTGTTTTCATTTAATTTAACTTCTTTGGTTTCAGTTTTGCATGATGCCAAAAGAATTAGCGATACAATAAAAAGTGCTTTTTTCATTATTATATGTTTTTTTATTTATTGGTTTTTAAACTTATGGCAAATCCGCCTCCCGGAGCCAATTTTAATTTTAGATTTGTTTGATTTGTGATTTCAAAATTTCTGATGTTGATGGCGGTCGGATTATTATCCCAGTGTGCATCTTTTCCATCTTCATAAATAATGGCTTCATAGGTTACATTCGGACTTAAAAAATCAAATTTTAGGTCCATTTCTCTGGCATTTTCATCGGTAATTCCGCCCACAAACCAATTATCGGTATTTCGTTCTTTTCTGGCAATGGTGACAAAATCGCCTATTTCGCCATTCAATACTTTGGTGGTTTGCCAATCGACACCAACATCTTTAATGAATTGCAAGGCCGGATTTCCTTCATAATTTTCTATTAAATCGGCCGCCATTTGCACTGGACTGTAAATGACAACGTACAATGCCAATTGTTGTGCAATAGTGGTATTGACCTGATTTTCTTTTTTCCAATTGTCAAATTTAATGTCGAAAATTCCCGGAGTGAAATCAATTGGTCCTGCCAACATTCTTGTAAAGGCCACAATAGGTAAATGTTCTGGTGGATTTCCGCCATCTGAAGCCCATGCGTTAAATTCTTGTCCGCGCAAACCTTCACGAGAAATGGTGTTAGGATATGTTCTGCGCAAACCGGTTGCTTTTATTGGCTCATGCGCATTAATGGCAACCTGATATTTCGCAGCTTTAATCACCGCATTGTTATATTGGTTCACCATATATTGTCCGTGATGGTATTCGCCTTTTGGCAATATTTTACCTACATAACCGGTTTTAACGGCGTGAATACCCAAACTTTGCATCAATGCATATGCGGTATCTTGCTGTTTTTCGTAGGTTTCTGTTGCAGCTGATGTTTCGTGGTGCATAATAATTTCCACGCCTTTTTCTTTTCCGTAGCGCACCACTTCTTTTAAATCATAATCAGGGTAAGGTGTCACAAAATCGAATACGCCTTCACGATCTTCAAAACCAATCCAATGTTCCCAGCCAGTATTCCAGCCTTCAACCAAAACAGCCCCAATATTGTTTTTTGCCGAGAAATCTATAAACGCTTTTGCGTTTTCAGTAGTGGCTCCGTGTTTTCCGGAAGCCATATCCCAAGATGATTTATTTAAATGCATTTCCCACCAAATTCCTGTATATTTTGTTGGTTTAAACCACGAAACATCGCCAATTTTGTTAGGTTCATTCAGGTTAACAATCAATCGGGATTCAATTAAATCACCCGCTTTTTCAGCAATTTGAAGCGATCTCCAAGGCGTATGAAAAGGAACTGCTCTCTTTACTTTATAGCCAGTGCGTTCTGATCCAACCAATTCGCTGGTCATCGCCAAATTTTCCTTATCAATTTTTAAGGTCATATCCGAATAATCCACCAAAGCAGCTTCATGAAAACTCAAATACAAACCTTCCTCCGTTTTCATGGTAACGGGTGTATTTACGGCATTTTCAGGAATATAGGTTTGCGCTAAATTTGGATGGTTGGCTTTTGAAAGCGCATCAATTTCCGTAAATTTTGACGTATTGTACAAATGCTCATAAATATCCCAATCGCCGGGAGCCCACCAAACGGTATGATTTCCCGTTAGATTAAACTGCGTATTTTCATCAGTAATGATTACTTCGGAAAGATTTTCCTGTTCAGGAAATTCATATCGAAATCCCAGTCCGTCATTATAAACCCTGAAAACAATGGTCAGTTTTCGCTTTAAATCCGCTTTTTCCTGAAGCTCAATTTTTAATTCTTTGTAATTATTTTCAACTTTGGTTTGTTCGCCCCAAGGCATTTCCCAAACTTCGTTGAAGTCGCTTGATGTTGCATTTATAATTTCAAAGTTGTCTTTTAAGGACGTCAAATCTTTTAAGTCGAAACCGCCCAAAGTTGATGTTTTTATGACTTCCTTGTTTTTGAAAGTCACCAAATAGGTTGGTTCTCCTTTTTCGGTCAGCTTAAATTCAACTTTAACGTTTTCATCGGGTGAAGTTACCGTTGTTTGCCAATCGTTCTTTTTTGAACAGGAAAGCAGCAAAATACTTAAAAATACAATGCTTAATTTAAAACTATTATTCATCTGTTTAAATTTTATTTTTTAGCGGTAACAGCTGCTGTTCGCTATTAATCATTCGTTTGTGTATCATAATTTGTTATGCTCGTTTCATTTTTATTGATTTTTCTTTTCTAATAACACCATGGAAAATGGCGTGTTTAAATTCACCATTCCATTTTTAACCACAACTTCTGTGTTAGAATAAGCATCAACCAAAACAGTGCCTTCAACAAATTCGGCACCTACCTTAAGTTGCTTTTCACCGATATTTAAATCCAATCCAACAACCACCGCATCCTTAAAATCTCCTTTTGAATAGGTTCTTTGAAAAACATAAGGTTGCTCACTGATCATTTTATGGATTCCTGCACCTACGGAAAGATGGTTAATTCTAAACTTCCCCAACTTTTGCCAATGTGCCAAAATCTCTTTGGTTTGACTATTATTTTTAATATCGTTCCAGTTCATATTGGAACGCAACGTGGCATCGCCTTCGGTGCCCTCAATTATTAATGTACGGGCTGATTCATCGCCGTAAAACACTTGGGAAGTTCCTGGACATAACAATAATTTGGTGGCCGATTCAAAAGTTTTGGTTCTTTCTTTGTCGAATGGCGCTCCATCATCGTGTGAACTGATGTAGTTTAAAACGCCAAATCCCTTTAAATCATTGTGTAAAATGGTGTTGTATTTTGAAAAAAGCGCTTCATAAGAAGGCAGTTGCGCGGCATTCCATTTGAATTCAAAATTGATCAAACTGTTAAACCCGTTCTCAAAATAGTTCACTTTTTTGTCGCTAAATTCAAATGTTTGTCCGTTGGAAATATTATAATTATAAACTTCGCCCACCAAATAAAAATCATTGGCATCCAACACTTTGTCGGCATTGTTTTCTTTCCATAAATTGAAAGCATAGTTGCATTCCTTTTTAAACTCGCCCCACACACTTTCTTCGGTATGTTTTACGGTATCAGCTCTGTATCCGTCAATCCCAAAATCGGTAATGTAATCTGTCAGCCATTTTATGATGTAATATTTTGGGGCTTTCGGATAGCCGGTTCTTTTGAAAAAATCATCCAATTCTTTCATTTCCTGGTCGTATCTTCCCTCCGCTTTCCATTTATCTGCCAAATGCTTCGGAATTTCAACACTTTCGTTGCTTTCTGTTTTTATATCCGGAAGATTTTTAACCAAAGTACAGGCGGTGGTAGATTCATAAGTCTGATAATCGCATTGCGGACCGGTTCTCACCCATTCTGATGGCCAAACCACATCAATGGCAGTTACGGGTCCGGTATGGTTTATAACACCGTCAAGCACAATCCTGATGCCTTTTTTATGGGCAAGTTCCACCATATTTTTCAAATCTTCCATGGTGCCGAAATTTGGATCCAAAGCGGTCCAGTCTTTTGTCCAATAACCGTGAAAAGCATAGGTTAAACCTGTTCCTTCATCAACAGCATCGTGAATTTGTTCCACAATTGGCGTAAACCAGATAGCGTTGATTCCCAAATCCGTAAAATAGCCTTCTTCAATTTTTTTGGTGATTCCTTTAATGTCTCCGCCTTCAAAACCTCGTAATTTCGCTGTTGGTTTTGTACGGTTAAAATTGATGTCGTTTAAAGTATCCGCATTGTAAAATCGGTCGGTGAGCAAAAAATAAATGTTTGCGCTTTCCCAAAGAAATGGTTTTTTAGCGCCGTTTAAAGCGGCCAATTCATCATTTTTATTTTGTTTTGTTTCAGAACAGCCCATAAAAATTGTCACTAACAGTAATAAAGTTAAATATTTTTTCATTGAAATCAGAATTTTATTTTTAAGTTTTTAGATTCGCTGTTTTTTAGTGAAATTAAAACAGTCATGGTTTTATTTTGTTTATTCCATTCAAAGTTATGCCCTTTAACTTTTTTGGGTTTTGATGAAATATTATGAACAATCAATTTAATTTCTTTTGATGAAAATTCGAAATTTTTACCCAATTTTTGTGCAATTTCAATCTGCAAACGATTGTTTTTGAATTCACTTTCAAAAGTCAGCATTTCATACTTTCCTTTTTCAAAAGCATCTGGCGTTTCGCCATCATCATTGTACAAATGTCCTTCACTTTCTTTTACGGTTTCATCGAAATAAAAAT
Source organism: Lutibacter sp. (assembly GCA_030683995.1). Classification (GTDB taxonomy): domain Bacteria; phylum Bacteroidota; class Bacteroidia; order Flavobacteriales; family Flavobacteriaceae; genus Lutibacter. The sequence goes on along the minus strand of JAUXPH010000048.1, from coordinate 35,153 downwards.
GCAAATCGAATGATTTTAATTGATACAATTGGGTATTTTGAATGGATTGAATCCTCGGAATAAAAGCACCGCCGCGAACAAACACTGGAATACTTTCTTCATTTAAGGAAACTGTTTTTGTTTGTCCGCCCCCAACTTTTTCATCGGTATAAAAATGATACCAATTTGAATTTGCAGGAAAATAAACTTCTTGCTCAGAAACTCCTTGTTTTACAACCGGACTCACCAAAAAACTGTCGCCCCACAAATAGGTTTTATCGTTTATGAATGTAGATTCGCTGGCATCATCAAAAAATAACGGACGCATTAAAGGCGTTCCTTTTTGGTTGTTGTCGAATACCAAGGTGTAATTGTAAGGCAATAAACTGTAGCGTAATTCGATGGATTTTTTGGCCAATGCCATGGTTTTTGGTTCTCTAAAAATAGGTTCAGACGGAACGTCTTCTTGAGCGTGCGGACGATAAATAGGCTGAAAAACACCATATTGCAACCAACGCGTGTACAATTCATCATCCAAATTGGCGCCAGCAAATCCGCCCAAATCGGAATGCATAAATGCCATTCCCTGCATGCCCATTTGTAAGGCAATTTCGGGTTGCGACTGCAATCCGCCCCAAGTTCTGTTTACGTCGCCCGACCACGGAATCATTCCGTAATGCTGGGAACCTGAATAACCGGCGCGCATTAAAATAAACGGACGCTGATCTGGAAACTCCTTTTCATAGCCTTCAAAAATGAGTTTTGCCCAATTGTGGCCGTAAATATTGTGAACCTCATCGGCCGAACCAGTTGCATGCTGCAAATCTGAAGGATGCACTTCAGGCTCGCCTAAATCGCCCCACCAACCGGCAACGCCATAACCGGCAAATTTTTTGTAAACTTCCCAAAACCATTGTTTTCCTTCAGGCTTAAAAATATCGATGATGCCTGTGTTTCCGAAGTAAAAATCGTACGCATAAAATTTCCCTTCTTTGGTTTTTCCCAAAATATCTTTCGCTACCGCTTCATCCCATTTGCCGGAAGTGGTCAGCACAAAAGGCTCGGTAATTAAAATGGTTTTGACACCTTTTTTGGTTAAATCGGCAATCATTTTTTTCGGATCAGGAAATGAATCTTTAAAAAATTCCAAATTCCCCATCGTGCCTTTTAATTCTTTTCCAAACCAGTATAAATCCAAAATAATGGCATCAACCGGAATTTCTTCTTCCAGAAATTTATCAATCGTATTGATGGTTTCCTGTTGTGAATGATAACCAAAACGGCTGGAGAAATTTCCCAAAGCCCAACGCGGAATCATCGGTTGTTTCCCAGTTAAACTGGTATATTGATCAATTAAATCTTTCCAGGAATCGCCCGCAACCACCTGATAGGTTTTTCTGCCTGAAATAGTTTCATAGATTAAGGAATTGTCTTTTTTGCTGTCCAAATCCAAATAGCCAATGGGCGCATTGTCAAAATGAACCGCATATAAATTGGAAGAATACACCAAAGGCATCGTGAAATTCATCAACTCAGATCGTGTTTCATAGCCGTAATGCGCACGGTTATACAATTGTAATCGGTTGCCGCGTCGGTTCATTCCCAAAGCGCGGGCACCACCGCCAAATAAAATTTCATCGGCCGTTAAATTGAAATCCAATGTCTCAAATTCAGCTGTTTTAACATAGCCTTTTCGTTCAGAAATTATAGATTTGTTTTTATAAAAATAGGCAATTTGGAAAGGTGTTTTTGTGATTTGAACCGAGATTCCTTCAGTAGTTAACTGAATTGAATTTTCGTTTTCCGTAACTTTAAATTGCACATTTTCAGGTTTTAAAACCACTGCATGCGAATTGGCATTGTAAACTTCCCCGTTTGGAATGAACGAAGTTTCCACAATTTTGGTTGAATAGGGTTTTATTTGAAAAACGCCATCATTGGTTTTTATTTCAACAGTTGCATTTTTTTGATTTAGGGAAACAAATTTTCTGTCAGCATTTTGCGCATGCAGAAATGAACTTCCTGCAAGAAGAAAAAAGAGAAAAATTTTAGATAACTTCATTTATTTTGTATTTAATAAAAATTGAACCGGGATTTGAAAACGCTGATTCCAAGAATTTTCGGAATGGTTGTCGCCATCAAATTTTAAGTTTTTAGAATTGGATTCATCGTAACCTTTCTGCTTCAAAACCTCCGCTACCCGATGTTGGTATGGCAAATAAAATTCGTCCAAAGTTTGTGTTCCGTAATCAAAGTAAATTTTATGCGTTTTTGGCGAAGGCAAATTTTGAGCTAAATAGGTGAAAAAAGTTTCCGGAACCGGAGAATTTTCCTGTGGGGAAAACCCAATCCAATGAGTTGATAAACAAGCTGCACCTCCAAAAACCTTTGGATATTCGCACAAGGCATACATTGAAATTAAGCCGCCCATACTTGAACCGGCAATAAAGGTATTTTCTATATTTGTGTAGACCGAAAAATTACTGTCGATAAATGGTTTCACTTCTTCAACAATAAACTTTAAATAATTGTCGGAATTTAACCCTTTAAAATCGGTTCCAAATTGCTTTGTTGCGGTTTCAAAGACAGAATCCTTAAATTTTTGCGGCAATAAATCAAATGGTTTTTTCGGATAATAATCGGTGTGGCGAATGTCTGAATGATTCCAGATTGCTACCACGATACAGTCTTTTATTTTTGAAGAATCTATTAAACTGCCCATAATTTCATCCACTTTCCACTCTTGTTTGTTCCAAGTCTTTTCGGCATCAAACAACATTTGTCCGTCGTGCATATACAAAACAGCATATTTTTTAGTCTCGTCATAATCACTTGGCAACCAAATATCAACATTTCGAGGTCTAACATATTTCGAAGGAAAACTATCAATTCTTTTAAGGATTCCGCTTGATAGTTTGATGCTGTCCAAAGTTTTTGCAACCAAATTATTTTCGGTAATGTTCTTTTCGTCTTTTTTGACTTCTTTGCAAGAAATCAATAGCAGCATCATTACAAAAATATAGTTGAACAGCTTCATCTTGTTACTTTTTGGTGGTGAACATTAAAACGCCTTTTGAACCAATTTCTAAGTTGTTTTCAAACATAAACGCTTCATCGGTAATTATATTTTTGACTTGCTTTCCGGTTAAGCCTACCTCTTCAAATCGGTTTAAATTTAAGGAGATCGGTTTGTCATTTTTATTCAAGATCACCGTAACAATTTCATCATTTTTAATTCTGAAAAGTGTGTAAACCCCGTTTTCAGGCGCAAAATGAATTGTTTTACCTGAATGGATGGCCTCGCTATTTTTACGATAATTCAATACTTTCTTCAAAAACGACTGCATTTCAGCTTGGTCGGCGGTTAAGTTTTCACCTGTAAAAGCATTTGAAGTATCTCCAATCCATCCTCCAGGAAAATCGGTTCTGATCAATCCGTGATCGCCGGGTTTCGCTGAATTTTGCATTAAAATTTCTGTTCCGTAATACAATTGCGAAATTCTTGGCAATGCAAGCATATAGCCCAGCGCCATTTTGGTATTCACCACATTTTCTTTTAATTGGGTAAAAATGCGGTCCATATCGTGGTTGTCCGGAAAAATCATGATATTGCTTGGGTTGGCATAAGAAAAATCGTTTGCCAAACCTTCATACATTTTCACAAAACCATTGTCCCAACTTTCTGCTTCATTTAAGGCATCAACAATGGCTTTTTGCATTGGAAAATCCATAGTGGACGATAAATTGGAAACATAGCCGTCCTTTGTTTTTGCGCCTTGCTGCCAATAACCAACCAAAAGCGGATTTACGCTCCATTCTTCGCCTACAATGCTGAAATTCGGATATTCATTCATAATAGCACCGGCCCAATCGGACATAAATTGTTTGTTTGGATACGGATAAGTATCTTGTCTGATACCGCCCAAATCGAGGGTTTCTATCCACCAAATACTGTTTTGAATGAGGTAATTTGCCAATAAAGGATTGCGTTGGTTTAAATCGGGCATTGTATCTACAAACCAGCCTTCGCTCATTAAATTCTTATCTTTAACCGAAGCATAAGCATCCTGGTTTGTGGTTCTTCGGTGATTTGTGGTGACCATATTATTTTTCAGAAATTCATCTTGATAATTCACCCAATCTTTGGCAGGTAAATCTTTCATCCACCAATGTTCAAGTCCGATATGATTCGCAACCTGATCCATAATCAATTTAATTCCTCTATTTTTAGCTTGTTGCGCCAAATCTACATAATCTTTCATCGTTCCAAAACGCGGATCAACCTGATAAAAATCGGTCATCGCATAACCGTGATATGAGGCTCTTTTCATATTATTGGTCAACACAGGCGTTGGCCATACAGCCGTAAATCCCATTTCATCAATATAATCCAAATGGTTGGTGATTCCTTTGATATCCCCGCCGTGTCGTCCATAATCATTTTTTCTGTCTACGGTTTTTTCATTCATCGTTTTTACAAGGTCATTGGCAACATCGCCATTTGCAAAACGATCGGGCGTTATCAAATAAATTACATCCGAGCTGTTAAAACCTTCCTTTAATTTTGAATCTTGATTTCTTTCCTTCAATTCATAAGGAACAGAAAAATCAATGCGTTTTCCTTTTTTTGAAAAGTTGATGTTGAATTTCCCGGAAACTGCTTTGGACAAATCCAAATTCAGAAATAAATAATTGCTGTTTTCCGTTTTCTTGATGTCTAAAATCTCAATATTTTTATTGTCAATTGAAACTGTAAATTGGGAAATATCTTTTCCGTAAATCAACAGTTCCAACTGATTTTGATTCATCCCAACATACCAAAATGGCGGTTCAATTCTTTCTATTTTTTGGGCGTAACAACTTAAATTAAAAACAATTACAAAAAGTAAAATTATTTTTTTCATGTTTTATTATTTTTATTTAGTCCTAATTATTTTATCTGTTTAATAAATATTATGGACACACTTTTAATATTAATCCGCTTTTTTTAGCAACTACTTTTTGGTCACCACTCTCAAATACAATAGAACTTAAAAGATCTTTAAAACATTTCCCTTTTAGTTCGGGTATCTCTATTGTTTGCTTGTTGTTACTGTTATTAATAACTACAATTAATTTTTGATTTTCGTACTCTCGTTCAAATATAAGAACACCTTTCTTGTCATCTGTTAATAATGTTTTGTATGTACCTAATTGTAATGTTAAATTTTCATTTCTAATATGAATGAGCTTTTTGTAATGAGCATATAAAGACTGATTAATTTTCACTTTATCTGGTTCATGCATAGATCCGTTTACACTGAAAACTTCATCTTTATAATTAATATCATCCCAAAGCATTGGTTTTCTACAATCTGGATCATTAGCTCCCCACATTCCAACCTCATCCCCATAATAAATCATAGGAGCTCCTACATACGTCATTTGCATAACTACAAATAATTTCTGTAATTCTATATCTTTATTTTGAGGTTTACGAGTAGAATATTCTGAATTGTTCAGTGCATTAGAGGTATTAAAATATTTGCTCCAGTTTCTGAAATTTCCGATACCCCTATTAACAATATGTGAACCAATTCTATTAGAATCGTGACTTCCGAAAAGGTTTTGAGAAGCATGAGCTACTCCATTAGGGTATAATCCTCTAAGTTCTTTAAGTTTAATATCATATTCAGTAGCCGATATACTTGTAGAATCAGGATTAAAAAAGAATTCAGCTGAAGCAAAAGCAAAATTATAATTCATTTCTCCATCAAACTCATCACCTTGCATGTAGGGCATTACTTTGTTAGGAATATCTATAATTTCTGCGGTTATATATGCTTCTGGATTGATTGCTTTCACATGTTTTCTCCATTGTTTCCAAAAAGAATGTCCAATACAATAAGCTACATCTAGTCTCCAACCATCAATTCCTTTTTCAATACCTTCATTTTTTGGATTCATCCATCTTTTGGTGGCATTAAAAATATATTTTTTAGGACCTTCAACTATTCCATTGCTGTCTTCTTTTAATTCAGGAAGTGATTTTACACCAAACCAGCCTTCATAATCAAATGTTGAGCCGGTTTTAGAATTATCCCAAGAATTGATAATGAACCAGTCTTTATAAGCCGAGTTTTGTTGGTTTTTTAATACATCCTGAAAAGCAAAACTATTATACCCCAAATGGTTAAATACGCCATCAAAAATAATTTTCATACCTCTTTTATGTACCTCGCTAATAAGCTTTAATACTAATTCATCTGCACTTGTCCAAACCCATGTTGATGGATCTAATGGATTTTCGGTGGCTATCAATTTTCTATCGCCTTCAGGGTCTGGACCAAAATTTGGGTCGATATGGTGATAACTTTCTCCATCATATTTATGTAGCGATGGAGATTGAAAAACAGGATTTAAATAAATAGCCGTAATTCCTAAATCGTGTAAATAATCTAGTTTATTGATAACTCCTTGAATATCTCCACCATACCTTCTTCTTAAAATATGTTTCCACATTTCTGGTTCGCCATTAATTTTTTCATAATCCTGAAGTTCATACCAATCGCTTTCCCAAGGATGAATTTGCCAAGACTTAGGAGCTTCCTGAGGGTCTGCCCCCTCAATATCCGCTAAAGTAGGGTTATTAGTAGTGTCTCCATCTCTAAATCGTTCAGGAAATATTTGATACCATACTACTGTTTTTGACCATTGAGGAACGAATTCTTCTTGTTTAACGGGTTGATTTGTTTTTTTTAAAAATTGATTACAGCCTACCATAAAAAAGATAAGAAAAGTTCCCAATATCATACGTTTCATCCTAATCAATAAATTATTTATCATATTTTTAATATTTTTTAACTCAAAGTCGTCAAAAAAGCACTTGAATAGTCATTCTGAAGTTCATTCAGAATGACGAAAAATCATCTTTTTAAACAGACTACAACTTATATTGTAACTAATTGATTTGAAGGAATTAAAATTTTATTCTTGTTCACAATCATATGAATTTCATTTCCTGATTCATTAAAGAATTTGCATTCGGTTTGGCTTTTGTAAACCTTGATGATATTTCCCCTGAAATTGATGGTAAACGAATATGATTTCCATTCTTTGGGAATTTGCGGATTGAAGGTTAATACGCCGTCTTCCCAAACGCGCATACCGCCAAATCCTTGCACAATAGACATCCAGGTTCCTGCCATGCTGGTAATGTGGCAACCTTCGTGAACTTCGTGGTTGTAATCATCCAAATCCAATCGCGATGTTCTTACATATTGCTCATAGGCTTTTGGCATTCTGTCTATGGAAGCCGCCAAAATTGAATGCACGCAAGGAGACAATGAAGATTCGTGAACCGTTAAAGGCTCATAAAAATCGAAATGACGTTCTAAATCTTCTTTGTCAAATTTGTTTTCAAAAAAGAACAAACACTGCAAAACATCGGCTTGTTTGATATAACAAGAACGCAAAATGCGATCCCAAGACCACTTTTGGTTGATTGGCCGCTCTGAGGTTGGCAATTCAGCAACCGGAATTAATTCTTTGTCCAAAAATCCGTCCTGCTGCAAATAAACATTGTGTTCCAAACTAAAAGGAAAATACATATTTTCGGCAACTTGCAGCCATTTTTTGGTTTCTTCATTGGTCAAATTGGTTTTATCCATTACGCGTTTAAAATCTGCAGGATAGTCTTGTGCAACCCTATCCAAACATTCCACAGCATATTGAATGCACCATTTCGCCAAATAATTGGTGTAAAAATTATTGTTTACGTTGTTTTCATATTCATTTGGCCCGGTAACGCCTAAAACCATATATTGGCCTTTTGCTTCTGAAAAATTAGCGCGCTGATGCCAAAAACGTGCAACGGCAATCATCACTTCCAATCCGAATTTTGGAACGTATTCAAAATCCTGGGTGTAATTTACATAATTGTAAATACCGTAAATCATTGCTCCGTTTCTGTGGATTTCCTCAAAAGTGATTTCCCATTCGTTGTGGCATTCTTCGCCATTCATCGTCACCATCGGATACAATGCTGCCCCGTTTTTGAATCCAAGTTTTTTGGCATTATCAATGGCTTTGTCAAGCTGATTGTAGCGATACAACAATAAATTTTTCGCAACGCTGGCATCTTTAGTTGCCATATAAAAAGGGATGCAATAAGCTTCCGTGTCCCAATAAGTGCTTCCGCCGTATTTTTCGCCGGTGAAGCCTTTCGGACCAATATTTAGTCTTGCATCTGTTCCCAAATAAGTTTGGTTTAACTGAAAAATATTGAATCGGATGCCTTGTTGCGCTTTAATGTCGCCTTCAATAATAATATCGGCTGTATGCCAAATATTCGACCATGATTCCTTCTGGCTTTCCAAAAGTTTCGAAAATCCAAGTTTGTATGCTTTTTTAACATTGTCAAAAGCCGCTTCAATCAAATCCTCTTTTGGATAATTTAAAGAACTTACGCAACTTCCAAACTTATGAATTTTGGCGGTGTCACCTTCCAAAACATTTAGTTTGTAAGTATAATGCAACGATTTCTCTTCAACTTCAGTTTGTTGTAAAGCATCAAATTTTTCATTGTTTACCTCAAAAGAAACTTCCATGGCGGTAGCCACGTGAAATGCAGTTTTTAAGGTTTTTGACAGTATGCAACCGTTATTTTTGCCGTTGACAATTTTTAAGATTTCCCAAAAATATTCATCATAATTGGAATCTTCATTTTTGATGCCGGCATCAATATAAGGAGAAAAAGTAATTTCTCCTGAAAAATTGATGGCTTTTACAGCGTATTCAATGGCGCCTGTTTCATTGTATTCCAGACTTATAAAGCGTTTTGTTTCTACCTGAATTTCCTCGCCGGTTTCAAGAATTGCGTTGAAAGATCGGCTAAGCCAGCCTTCTTTCATATTCAATTCTCTTTTGAAATTTGAAACTTTACAGGTGTTTAAATCCAGTTCCGTTTCATTGATTTGGATGTCAATGCCAATCCAGTTTGGTGCATTCAGCACTTTGGCAAAATACTCCGGATAACCATTTTTCCACCATCCAACTCGGGTTTTATCAGGATAATAAATACCACCAATATAACTTCCCTGAAAGGTTTTTCCTGAATACTTTTCCTCAAAATTGGCGCGTTGGCCCATTGATCCGTTTCCAATAGAGAACAGACTTTCTGAGGCTTCCACATTTTCGGGATCAAAACCTTCTTCAATGATTGACCATTCGTAAGGCTTAATATAATCTTTATTCATCTGTTTAAATTTTATTTTTTTAGCGGTAACAGCTGCTGTTCGCCATTAATCATTACTTGATGTATCAACATTTGTAATGCTCGTTTCATCTTATTTTAATTCATTAGATTTTTTAAAAAATCGGGCGTTATCGCTGTCATATCTTTAAAAACATAATCCGCTTCATACAACACGTTCGCATCTCCAATTCCAATACTGATCATTTTTGCCGCATTTGCAGCTTCTATTCCTGCGATGGCGTCTTCTACAACCACGCAGTTTTCAGGATTTATCCCTAACTTTTTAGCGCCTATTAAAAAAACTTCCGGATCCGGTTTTGCTTTAGAAACATCATTCCCGTCCACAATGGCCGTAAATCTGTTTAAAAGACCCACTTTATCCAAAATCAACGGCGCATTTTTACTGGCCGAACCCAAGGCGTATTTGATGTCGTTGATCTCTAAAAAATTCAATAAATCATTCACGCCGGGCAAAATTTCTTCGGAAGTCATTTTATTGACATACTCTAAATATTCTTTGTTTTTTTGAAGCAACAACACTTGTTTTTTTTCTTCGGATAAATTTACTTTCCCTATAGACAATAAAATTTCGAGCGATTGAATCCGGCTAACGCCTTTCAGCAATTCATTTTGTTCTTCGGTAAAATCGAAGCTCAAAGCGTTTGCTAAATTTTTCCAGGCTAAATAATGGTACTTTGCCGTATCCACAATTACACCGTCTAAATCGAATATAAATGCGATTTCTTTTTTCATTTAAATTTTTATTACAACTACATCATCAACATCTTTTACCCTTACCACCAAAATGGCCGCAATTAATAATGAAATACCACTAATTAACAAAGCGTATATTGGGTTCCCTCCATAAAAATATTTTACGATTGGGCCGCCAATAATGGCATTTATGATTTGTGGAAGCACAATAAAGAAATTGAAAATCCCCATATAAACACCCATTTTTTTAGCAGGAATCGATCCCGCCAAAATGGCATAAGGCATGGCTAAAATACTTGCCCATGCGATTCCAATACCAAACATGGATAAGAATAACCAGTTTTCATTTGGCACAAAATAAATGGAAATAAGACCTAAACCACCAAAAGCCAATGAAACGGCATGGGTTAATTTTCGGCCAAGTTTTTTAGCGATTGCAGGTAAAAAGAAGGCATATACCGCTGAAACAGCATTGTAAACACCAAATAAAATACCTACCCAGTCACCCGCAATTTGATACGCATCTCCGTGATCATCTAACGACAAACCATAAATGTGATGCGCAATTGCAGGCGTTGAAAATACCCACATCCCAAACAACCCAAACCAGGAGAAAAACTGAACCGAGCTCAATTGCCTCATCGTTAAAGGCATTTTTTTGAAATCGGAAAAAATGTCCAATAGGCTTGATTTTTCCTCAGCGGCTATTTCTTCTTCGCTTTCTGGAGCGCTAAATTGCGCGGTTTCTTCAGGAGTATATTCTTTGGTGGTAAATACGGTCACCAAAATACTGGCGACCAAAACCCCTGCGCCTATCACAAATGACAGTAATAAGTTTAGCGGAACTTCGCCTTCTGCAGCGCTATTTGCAACGCCAAACCAATTTGATAAAGCATAAGGCAACCAAGATCCAATTACGGCACCAATACCAATTAAGATGGTTTGCACGCTAAATCCGAGTGTTCTTTGATCGGATGGCAATAAATCGGCCACCAAAGCCCTAAATGGTTCCATGGCGACATTAAATGAAGCATCCATAATCATTAACATCCCTGCCCCAACCCATAATGCCGGTAAAAAAGCAGTAAACATATCGGCATTTGGCATTAAAATCAATCCCATCGACGCCAATAGCGCACCGGCTAAAAAGTAAGGCCGTCTTCTTCCTAGTTTTGTCCAGGTTCTGTCGCTATAATAACCAATAATGGGCTGTACTATTAAACCCGTTAAAGGCGCCACCACCCAAAACCAAGAGAGTTCATGGACATCTGCGCCAAAAATTTGCAATATTCTGCTGGCATTGGCATTTTGCAGCGCAAAACCCATTTGAATTCCAAGGAAACCGAAACTCATGTTCCAGATATCCCAGAAACTTAGTTTCCGTTTTTCCATAATGTAAGTGTTAAAAAAATAATAAATACAATCAACAGCCGAAAGGCTTTAATTAATTGTTTTTGTGTGAAGTGTGAAAAATAGTACGGGTCAAATATATAAATAAAAATTCAAGTTCAGTGTTTTTTGGCCTAAGATTTGCGTAAAGAAATCAACAATTAGGCACTACAACGTTGGAGTTGTTGGGTTTCTGGTTTCTGGTTTCAAGTTTCAGGTTTCAAGTTTCAGTTATTCGTTATCTGTTATTTGTTAAATGTTATATGTTATTTTCTGAGAGCCAAAAGATTATTTTTTAATTTTTAGCTTACACTGAAAACTTTTAACTTTTAACTCTTAACTTTTAACTATTTCAATTATCAAGTGTTGATCTTCTAATTTTTAAATTGGGTGAAATTACCACTTTCTGAAACTCGGCAGGTGCTGTGCTTTCAATTCTGTTGATTAACAATTCTGCGACTTGTTTGCCCATTAAAAATCCGTGTTGTTCAACACAAGTCAATGGCGGATCGGTATATTCCGAAATTAAACCACTGGTAAAACCAATAATGGCAATATCTTCGGGTATTTTTAAACCGCTTTCTTTGGCTATTTTTAAAGCGATGGCGGCATATATTTCATTTACCGCTAAAATGGCATCGGGCGGATTTTTAACGGCGAACACCTCTTTTATTTGATCATATAAATCCAAATTGTCATCAATTTTGTAAATCAGGCTTTCATCAACAGAAATCTTATTTTTACTTAACGACTTTATATAGCCTTTTTTTCGCAATGACCCAACCGTAATAAAATCTTGGGTTGTTAACAAAGCAATTCTTTTTGCACCTATTTCAACCAAATGGTTTGTAGCCTTAAATGCGCCGCCAACATCATCAATAATCACTTTGTCACATTCAATAGCATCATTAATTCTGTCGAACAAAACCAGCGGAAAATCGTCTTTAATAATGGCTTCAAAATGTTTGAAATTCTGATTTTGCTGGGTTTCACGTGAAATGGAAACAATCAATCCGTCAACACTTCCGTTGGTGAGGACGCTCATATTTGAAACTTCTTTTTCATAAGATTCATTAGACAAGCATACCATTACATTGTATCCCTTTTCTGTGGCGTATTTTTCAATGCCATTAATGACCGTAGAAAAAAAATGATGCACAATTTCAGGGACAATCACGCCAATAACTGAGGTCTTTTGACTGCGGAGCTGCAAAGCCAGGCTGTTGGGCTTGTAGTGATAATAATCGGCAAATGCCTTTATTTTCCCTCTTGTTTCTTCACTAATTTCATGACTGTCTTTCAGTGCTTTTGAAACCGTAGAAATGGATACGCCAAATTCTTTTGCAATTTTTTTCAGGGTAATTCTTGGTTTCATTTGTTATTATGGTTGAAAAGTTAAATGTTATATGTTATATGTTATAAGTTATATGTTATATGTTATAAGTTATATGTTAAGTGTTATATGTTATATGTTAAAAGTTATATGTTGTAAGTTATAAATAATAGAAATTTTAAAAGTTAAAAACAGGTACTGAGTCGAAGTGAAAATCGTAATTCTGAATTCATTTATCAACCTGATTTAACGCATATATTTTCAATAATTTTTTCAAAAAAAATAACTAAAATCGCTATTCTCCACAAATATAAACTTTATCCTTAAAAAACGAAGTAATTTTAAAAAGAACCATCCCCTAAAAGTTACTTAAAAATTAAAAAAAATAATTTTTTTGGGAGATTTTCGAGATAACCTTGAAAATTGGCTGCTAAACTCTAACGTTTGCGTAAAAAAGTTGTAAACACGAAAACGTTTGCGAAACTATTTTTATTTTACGCATCGTTGTTAAATAAATGTTAAGTCCCTAACTTCACAAAGTGAAATGTAAAAAAAATAGTACAACAATTTAAAACAAACTTAATTATTAATTAACTTAAAATAGATGAAAAATTTTAAAATTTTTTTGTTTAATGTCTTGCTTCTTTTGCCTTTAGTGATGTTTGCCCAGCAAACCGTGAAAGGAAAAGTTACAGAAGCCGCAGGCGGTACAGCACTGCCTGGAGTTGGCGTTATTATTAAAGGAACCACTATAGGTGCCGCAACAGATTTTGACGGAAACTATACCTTAGAAAATGTGAAACCGGCAGATGTCTTGGTTTTCTCTTATGTTGGATTTAATACCCAATCAATTACTGTTGGAGCCAGAAACACTATCAACGTTGTTTTAACCGAAAGCGCTGAGTCGTTAGATGAAGTTGTGATCATTGGTTATGGTACCACTACCGTAAAAGATGCAACCGGATCGGTGACCTCTATTAAAGCTAAAGATTTAAACAAAGGTGCCATAATTTCACCTGACCAAATGCTTACGGGTAAAGTTGCAGGGGTTCAAATTACCTCAAATGGTGGAGAGCCAGGAGGCGGATCTACTATTAGAATTAGAGGTGGAGCATCACTAAATGCCACAAATGACCCTTTATTTGTGATTGACGGCGTTCCTGTTGATAAAGAGGGCATTTCTGGGGTAAGCAATCCGTTAAACACCATTAACCCTAATGACATTGAATCTTACACTATTTTAAAAGATGCCTCTGCAACCGCTATTTACGGTTCAAGAGCATCAAACGGGGTTATTATCATTACCACAAAAAAGGGAAATAGCGACGGTTTTAAAGGATCTTACACCGCAAACTTTTCAGTAAATGAAAATCTTAAAACAGTTGATGCGTTATCTGCTGACCAATTTAGAGATTATGTTAATGCGAATGGCTTGCCATCGGATATTGCATTATTGGGAACAGCAAATACCAATTGGCAAGATGAGATTTTTAGAACTGGCTATGGAACAGACCATAACTTAAGTTTACAGGGAGGTACCAAAAATTTTAATTTTAGGGGATCAATAGGTTACACAGACCAATCGGGTACTTTGTTGACTTCAAATCTTGAAAGAGTAACCTATTCCGTAAGTATTGGTTCAAAACTATTTGATGACCATTTAAAAATAGACTTAAACAGTAAAATTTCTATGATTAACACCGATTTTGCAGATTGGGGCGCCATTGGCAATGCCATTGGGTTTGACCCTACAAAACCGGTTTACGACAGCAATCCAAATTATGGAGGATATTGGGAATGGTTACAGCCTAACGGAAATCCGGTTACAGTTGGAGCCCCTAAAAACCCTGTGGCTTTATTGGAATTGCGCGATAATTCGGCCAATTCGAGCAGAAGCATTGGAAATATTCAATTTGATTATAAAATGCACTTCTTGCCTGAATTAAAAGCCAACCTTAACTTAGGGTATGATATTTCAAACAGTATTGGTGACAATACAATATTTAATTCTGCTACCTTAAGTAGCATTGAAAAAGCAAAATTAGGCAGTATCAGTCATTATGAGCAAGATAAAAAAAATGTGTTGATGGATTTTTATCTTAATTATGGCACAGACTTAAAAGCGATTAACAGTACCGTTGATTTTATGGCTGGTTATTCATACCAAAACTTTAAAAATGAAGGCTTTAATACAGACAATATTCAAGATAAAACGTTAACCGAAACTTTTGACTATTTTAATGAATTAAACTTACAATCATTTTTTAGCAGACTTACCTATTCTTTAGCCGATAAGTATTTATTGACATTGACTTACAGACGTGACGGATCTTCAAGATTTAGCAAAGATAACAGATGGGGTAATTTCCCTTCAGCAGCTTTTGCCTGGAAAATTTATGAAGAAGAGTTTATGAAAAATTCTACCGCTGTCACTAACTTAAAACTTCGATTAAGCTGGGGTCTTACAGGTCAGCAAGATATTGGTAGTTACTACCCGGCAATTGCGACCTATTTAGGAAGTACCAATACCGCTCAATATCAATTTGGAAGTAATTTTATTAGCACTTTTAGAGCTGAGCCATTTAATACAACTTTAAAATGGGAAGAAACGGAAACTTATAATGCCGGTCTTGATTTTGGAATCTTAAATAATGTAGTAAGCGGATCTATTGATGCTTATTTTAGAAAAACAAAAGATTTATTAAACTTTATTCCTTTCCCGGGCGGATCTTCATTGTCTAACGCAGGTAACGCGAACATTGGAAAAATGGAAAATAAAGGTATTGAACTTATGTTAAGCACCAAAGCAATTTCAACCGATGATGTAAATTTAAATTTAGGTTTGAACTTCACTTATAACGATACCGAAATTACCCAATTAACAACAAATGACGGACCTGACTATGAAGGTGTTCCTGTTGGTTTATTTAGCGGGGGTGTAGGTAACTATGTCCAAAGACATTCCGTAGGATACGCTCCTAATACATTTTTTGTCTATCAACAAGTTTATGACGTAAATGGAAAACCTTTAGAAGGTGTTTATGTAGACAGAAATAATGATGGCGATATTACAAATGCAGATAAATACAGATTTGAAAAACCATCGGCTGATTTTACTGTTGGATTTACCACAGACCTAAATTACAAAAAATGGAACTTCAATATGGCCTGGAGAGGAAGTGTTGGTAACTATGTTTATAATAATGTTGATTCTAATTTAGGGTTCAATCATCAATTATTGAACGCTGGATTCCCTAATGTAATTGCAAATGGTGTTGAAAATGTTTTGGAAACGCAATTTATAAATGGCGGTGCAGAAAGATACTTATCTGATTATTACGTTCAGGAAGCATCATATGTAAAATTAGACAACGTAAGTGTTGGATACAATTTTGGCAGCTTATTTGGAGCAACATCAAACTTTTCAATAACAGGTTCTGTTCAAAATGTATTGACCATAACTGACTATGTTGGATTAGACCCAGAAGTTGGATCTACATCAACAGGAAGCGGTATTGATTATAACATTTATCCACGACCAAGAATTTATATGGTTGGCGTTAACTTAAACTTTTAATTAAACAGAAATGAAAAAATATTCTTTTAAATTATTATTGCTGGGAACCATTGTAACGTTGTTTACATTGACCTCGTGTCTAAAGGATTTAGATACCGTTCCACAAGATAAAGATGTTATATTGGCAGATCAGTTATTTAACGACCCTGCTGCATATAAACAAGTATTGGCCAAACTATATGCCGGATTGGCCATTAGCGGACAACAAGGGCCTGCAGGAATGCCTGATATTACGGGAATTGATGAAGGATTTAGTCAATACCTAAGACAATATTGGTTGGCGCAGGAAGTAACAACTGACGAAGCTGTAATTGGATGGGCAGATGGCAGTTTGCCTGATTACCATGAACAAGATTGGACATCAAGCAACGAATTTGTAACAGCCTTGTACAATAGGATTATTTACCAAATAACTTCTTGTAATGCGTTCTTAAGAGAAACTACCGATGCTAAATTGGCAGGCAGAGGCGTTTCCGGACAATTATTGGCTGATATTGAACTTTATAAAAAGGAAGCTCGTTTTTTAAGAGCCTTAAGCTACTATCATGCATTGGATTTATATGGCAATTTTCCTTTTGTAACTGAAAATGATGAGGTTGGATTTTTCTTCCCTCAACAAAAAAGCAGGGCCGATCTATTTACATGGATTGAAAAGGAATTAAAAGATATAGAGAATGGTTTAGCTGCGCCAAAATCAAATGAATACGGAAGAGCTGACAAAGCTGCAGCATGGACTTTATTGGCTAAATTGTACTTAAATGCAAAAGTGTATACAGGTACAGCCAAATACACTGAGTGTATAACTTACACAAATAAAGTAATTAGCGCAGGTTATGGTATGGATTCACCTTATAAAAACTTATTTTTGGCTGACAATCATACTGCTGATGGTGTAATTTTTCCTATTGCTTTTGATGGTTTAAGAACTCAAAGTTATGGCGGAACTACATTTTTAATCCACGCTGCAATTGGCGGAAGCATGAGTCCAGCTGCTTTTGGTGTCAACGGCGGTTGGGGTGGCACTAGAACTACCAGCTCGTTAATAAAAACTTTTAACTCTGGAATTGATATCAGTGCTTCAAACAATGCTATTGGAGTTGCATCTAATTGGGGGTTGGTAGGATCTGCAACCGTAAATGGTTGGAACGGTCCTGACATGCCGCTTCACAAAATTGGAAGCACCAATGTTTATGCCGGTTTCTTTAATCTAAATGAAGGTGAAATTAAATTCAGAAGAGATAACGACTGGGGAGTTAATTATGGTGATAATGGGGCTAACGGAACTATAGATGATGGTGGTTCGAACATAAAAGTGGCAAAAGGTTTGTATAAAATTACTTTTAATCTAGCTGCAGGCACTTATACCATTGAAAAAGATCCAAGAGCAATATTCCATACTGATGGACAAAAACTTGAAATTGAGTCCATTTCAACTTTTACCGACGGATATGCCGTGGCTAAATTTAAAAACTTGGATAAAAATGGCATGAAAGGTTCAAGTGGAGAATTTACCGATACTGATTTCCCATTATTTAGAATTGCCGATGTTTATTTAATGTATGCTGAAGCAACTTTACAAGGTGGCGGAGGAAGTGAAGCGCTTGCAATTTCTTATATGAATCTCTTAAGGGGAAACAGAGCCAATAATTTTGGCAAAGTGACCTCAATTAACTTAGATTTTATTCTTAATGAAAGAGCGAGAGAATTGTATTGGGAAGGACACAGAAGAACAGATTTAATCAGGTTTGGAAAATTTTCTGACGGAAATTATGTATGGCCTTGGAAAGGTGGCGTAAAAGAAGGTGTTTCTACTTCTAGTCATTTAAACCTTTTCCCTATACCTGCAACAGATTTGAATGCAAATCCTAATTTGAAACAAAACACTGGATATTAATTCTAAACTAAGGAAAAATGAAAATAATATTAAATAAAATACTGCTTCTTATTGTTGCCGCTACATTTTTAGCTTCGTGCGACAAGGAAGAATTAACGGTCCTTAATCCAAATGCTGAAACCACAGTTAGCTTGTCTGTAAGTAATGTAGTTTTGGATAAAGACAATGCTGGACAAGATGTGTTAACCGTTTCTTGGACTGATCCTGACTATGGCTTTGATGCTGCAGCTGGCTATAAAATTGTTTTCACGGCAGGTGAAAAAAGTGTAACCGTTGCTGCAGGAACCAATTTATCTAAAGTTTTTGAAACCGTTCAATTAAATAAAATTTTACTTAATTTGGGTCTAAAAGGAGGTACTCCAGCTCAGGTTTCTGTTCAAATAGAGGCGGTTTTAAGCGTTTACCATAGTTTGAGTTCAAATAGCACTTCATTTATGGCAACCGCTTATGAAGATAAATTGGATTTATCTACCATTTGGGGAGTTGTAGGAAGTGCGACCGTTAATGGATGGAATGGACCGGATATGCCGTTTTATACAACAAGCATTGCTGACGTATTTGTTGCCTATGTGACTCTAAGCAATGGTCATATAAAATTCAGATCTAATAATTCATGGGCACTTAATTACGGTGATACTGGTTTAGACGGGAAATTAGATGAAGGTGGAACAGATATCCCAGTTACTGCGGGTACCTATAAAATCACTTTCAATTTAAGTGCTTTAACATACACTATTGAAGCTTATACTTGGGGATTGGTTGGTGATGCCACAACAAATGGTTGGGATGGACCTGATATGCCAATGGCGTATGACTCATTCTCTGATACTTGGAAAGCAATTGTAACCTTGAAAGCCGGGAAAGTGAAATTTAGATTCAATAACAACTGGGGACTTAATTACGGAGATACCGGGGCTGATGGAAAGCTAGATAATAATGGTGCAGATATTGCAGTTACTGCCGGAAATTATTTGGTGGTGTTTGATTTGAAAAACTTGGTATATACCATTACTCCTATTAATATCTGGGGACTTGTTGGCGATGCCGCACCTAATGGATGGGATGGACCAAATGTACGTTTTACGTTAGACTTCAGTAAAGATGATGTTTGGGTAATAAACCGTGTTACATTAACAACCGGTAAAATTAAATTTAGAACCAATGACAGTTGGGATTTAAATTATGGAGATAATGGATTGGATGGAACTTTAGAAGTTGGTGGTGCTGATATTCCTGTTGCTGCTGGAACTTATAAAATTGTTTTAGATTTTAGCAATTCTTCAGCACCAAAGTACACGTTGACTGCACTTTAATTATAATGAATATTGCATATAAAACATTTTAAAAAAAATCTGCACAGTAAATTTTCTGTGCAGATTTTTTCTTTTTTTTAGAATTTCTGAAAAGAAATCATTAAATTAAACCTCATGAAAAAAATAGTATTTTTTATTCTTTTAAGTTGTACCGGCTTATTATTCTCACAAGTGAGCACGGTGCCAACAATTCCTACGGCAAACAGTCAAATTACGGTTACTTTTAATGCTGTAGGCACTCCGTTAGCCGGCTATACCGGTGACGTTTACGCACATACAGGGGTGACGGCAAATGGCGTTAGATGGTCAAATGTTATTGGAACATGGGGCACAAATACCACCCAGCCAAAACTTACCCGGTCAACTTCAAATGCCAATTTATACACCTTGGTGATTACGCCAACGGTTTATGGATTTTACGGCGTTGCTACAACTGTTACCATTACAGAATTAAATTTTGTTTTTAGATCTTCAGACGGAAGCACAAAAAATGGACCAGATATTTTTATACCCATTTATGCAGCAGGATTGAATGTTACTTTTACCAACCCTGCAAACAACAGCGCTTATAACCTAAACAGCAGCATCACTATTTCAGCGGAAGCTTCTGTAGCCTCCAACTTAGTACTTTTTGTGAATGGCACCTCCATAAAAACAGCGACCAATGCCACCGTTATTTCAACTTCTTATTTATTGGCCACAGCAGGAAATCAAATCCTTAAAGCTGTTGCCACTAATGGCACTGAAGTAAAAGAAACAACGATCAACATCTTCGTAAAAACACCAACAGTGAATGCCACAAAGCCTGCTGGTTTAAAATATGGCTTCAATAAAAACCCCGACAATTCAGTTACTTTCCTGCTCAAAGCGCCACTAAAAACAGACGTGTTAATTTTAGGGGATTTTAACAACTGGACATTAAATGCCACCTACCAAATGAAAAAAGACGGGGAGGATTTTTGGCTAACAGTTCCCGCTTTAGACATCAACACAGAATATGCCTATCAATATTTTATAGATTACAGCATTAAAGTGGCCGATCCTTATTCAGAAAAAATATTGGATCCTTCAAATGACCAATATATAAAACCCGGAAATTATCCAAACCTTAAGGCCTACCCCACCAATTTAACCACTGGCTTTGTTTCAACATTTTTAATAAATGAGCCTGCATACACTTGGAATGTAACTAATTTTATAAAACCAGGGCAAAACAATTTAATCATATACGAATTGCATATCCGTGATTTTACGGAATCTGATTCTTATAATGAAGCCCTGACTCATTTAGATTATCTGCAATCCCTTGGCGTAAATGCCATTGAATTGATGCCAGTAAATGAATTTGAAGGAAACGACAGCTGGGGTTACAATCCGGCCTTGTATATGGCCCTGGATAAAGCCTACGGAACCAAAAACGATTTTAAAAAATTTGTGGACGAATGCCACCAACGCGGTATTGCCGTGCTTGCCGATGTTGTTTTTAACCATTCTTACAGTCAATCGCCCTTACTTCAAATGTACTGGGACAACGCTGCAAACAAACCGGCCGCAAACAATCCGTGGTACAACGTAAATCATAATTTGGTCGACAACACCAATGCACACTGGGGTTACGATTTTGACCACGAATCGGCTTATACCAAAGCGTTTTTTAATGATGTTTTAAGTTATTGGATGAATGAATATAAAATTGACGGATTTCGATTTGATTTCACCAAAGGTTTTTCGAATACGCTTTATTATGGTGCCGAAAATTGGGCAAGTGCTTATGATGCTTCGCGCATTACCATTCTAAAAAATTATGCCGATCACGTTTGGAGCAACAACCTGACCAACAAACCCTATGTGATTTTTGAACATTTGTCAGAAAATTCTGAAGAAACCGTGTTGGCAAATTACGGCATTATGCTTTGGGGAAATATGAATCACAGTTACAACCAAAACACGATGGGTTTCGCTACCGATGCCAATATCAATTGGATATCCTACAAACAAAGAAACTGGAACCAGCCAAATGTTGTTGGCTATATGGAAAGCCACGATGAAGAACGTTTGATGTATAAAAACCTCCAATTTGGTAACAGCAACGCCACCTACAATGTTAAAAATTTAAACACTGCTTTGTCTCGTCAAGAACTTGCCGGAATGTTCTTTTTTACCATTCCCGGACCAAAAATGATCTGGCAGTTTGGGGAATTGGGTTATGATTTTTCAATTAACACCTGCACAAATGGCACAGTAAGCAACGATTGCCGATTGTCAAAAAAACCAATTCGTTGGGACTATTTTGACAACGCCAACAGGAAACAAATTTACAATACCTGGGCAACTCTGGCCGCATTTAAAAAGAATCAACCTGTTTTTAACACCACTGATTTTACCCTAAATGTGGGAACATTGACAAAATCCATCCTTTTAAAACACGCCAGTATGGATGTTGTTGTGGCTGGAAATTTCGACATTACTTCAAAAACCATAACGGTGCAGTTTTCAAAAACAGGAACTTGGTATGAATATTTTACCGGTGAAGAAAAAAACATCACCAATACTTCAACAGCAATTACGCTAAACCCGGGAGAATATAAATTGTATTCTACCGTAAAATTACTGGATCCAAGAGGCGGAACGGCATCAGACGACAGCGACGGCGACAACGTTGCGGATAGCATAGATTTATGCCCGAACACCTTTCCCGGAACAAGCGTAAACAGCACTGGTTGCCCAATATTCACCTTGCCTGCCAATAATTTTAATGTGGAAGTCATCGGTGAAACTTGTAAGGACAAAAAGAACGGACAAATTAAAATTACGGCAGTGGCAGCTTTAAACTATACCGTAACAATTAACAATATTCCGTATAATTTTACAAGTACAACGGCAACCTCCGCAAATTTGGCACCGGGAACGTATAATTTCTGTATTGGGGTTACAGGGCAAACTTACACGCAATGTTATGCCGTTACTGTTGTTGCAGGAACTACAGTTTCAGGAAAATCGAGTGTTGTCTCAGGCAAAGCTTCCGTTGAAATTGAAAAAGGGACTGCGCCATTTATCGTGTATGTAAACGGACTGGAACAATTTGAAACAATGGCTCCTATATTTTCTGTTGATGTAAAAAGTGGTGATATTTTGGAAGTTAAAACGGCCGTTTCCTGTGAAGGAGTTTATGCAAAAACCATCGATGGTTTTGAAAGTGTTTTTGCGTATCCAAATCCAACCAAAGATATTTTTTATATTACGGTTCCAACATCTGAAACAGAAGTAATTGTTGAATTGTACAACTTCAATTCGCAATTGATTTCAACAAAAAAATACCCGGTTGTATACGGAAAAGTGCAGTTAAGTTTAGCGAACAAACCAACAGGCGTGTATATCGCAAAAGTGCTTTTAGACCAACCCGTAACCCTGAAAATTATTAAACAATAAACCAATGAGAAATCTTTTATATATTGCAATATTAAGTATCAGTTTAGGATCATGCGGCGGCGGCGGCAGCGATCCAACACCTCCACCAGTTGTAAACACAGCGCCAACCGTTCCAACTTTGGCTTTGCCTGTAAACAATTCATTGTGCACAGACAATGTGTTGAATTTTACCTGGAACGCTTCAACGGATGCTGAAGGCGGCGTTATTACCTATGAAATACAAGTGGCCAAAAACACTTCATTTTCACCGGTTTCACATACACAAACCTCAACCACCACCAGCAAATCAATTACTTTGGAAAAAGGAATTGCCTATTATTGGAGGGTGAAAGCAACCGACAGTAAAAATGCGTCAAGCAATTATTCATCAACATTTAATTTATACACAGAAGGCGTTGGCATCACAAACCATTTGCCATTTTCACCGGAATTGGTGAGTCCAACATTAAATGAAATTGTGCACGGCGCTCCAAAAATATTGGCGCTAACCTGGACAGCAAGTGATGTTGATACAAGTGATATTTTAACGTATGATGTTTATTTTGGCACGGACAAAAACAACTTGTCAATAGTATCGTCAAGCCAAAGCGCAAAAACATATTCGGCATCGCTTTTGGCTTCAAAAAATTATTACTGGAAAGTGACGGTGAAAGACAACAAAGGCGGACAAACAGTTGGCCAGGTTTGGAGTTTTACTACGGATTAAAATATTTCCTATCCCCTTCCCCCAATGTCATTAAGTTAAGAGATTTACTCCTTTTTTTGTCCTTCCGAGGCACGAGGAATCTCATCATACGTGCTCATTTGTTGCGATTCCTCCTTTGTCGGAATGACAAATATTTCCTTAACTTAATGACATTGCCCCTTCCCCTACCGCGGCAGGTAAACTTCCCAAAGGAAAGGGGGGTTGATTTGGTTATCAAAGGAAAATATTCCTTAACTTTTAAAGTTATTTTTATTCAAAATTCAACATCCAACATCCAACATTTAATAACTTTTAACTTCTAACTTTTAACTTTATTTAAATTTTTCCCATCCCCAAGATGGTTTTGGAATTTCAACTTCCTTGGTTAAATCGAAAGAAACGGTAAATACCCTGTCGGAGCCCAAGCGTCTTAAGTTGTAAGTATAAGCAGTGGCGTCAACGGTAATCCACCAAGCATTTGAAAAAGCAGCAGGAATCACTGATACAGTTTCTTGATCGGCCGGAAATACTTGCATATTGGGTGTTCCTGAATTTGTGGATGTTCCGCCGTACATGGTTACTTCATCATAGCTGCCATCTTCATGTCGGTGATCGTGTTTTAATTCAATGCGTCCGTTTTTGTATTTCAAAATCCAGGTTCTTGAACGATTGTCGCCCACGTTAAATGGAATTAAGATGGTTTCTTCGTCAGCAAAAAGCACGTGCATCACCAATTTTTTGCCGGCAAAATCATCGTTGGCAGGAGCGCTCGTCAATTGTCCTTCAAAAGCTTTTCCGTTTAAAGCCTTTAACTTATTCCAAAATTCTTTAGCCGCTGTGCTGTCATTTTCAACAATTACTTTTTCAGGAAGATTGTCTTTCACTTCATTTTTGAAGCAGGTATTCGATGAAATTATAAAAGATAAGGCTATAATTGTAATGAGTTGTATTTTCATCATTGGTGTTATATTAAATTGATTTGCTAAAATACAATTTTGAATGATTAAAAATCAGAGTATTAATCAAATATCCCAGAATTTATACGTTAAGAGATGAATTTCAATAAGGCAATTTATCTATAATTCGTCACGATCAAAAGGAATATCATCGTCCGGATCGTGGGTATCATAGTCAATTCCCGGCGGATTGAACAAGCCCCAGCGATCAATGATATAGTTCCATTGGTCAAATGTTTTTACCCATTCGGCGAACAAAACCCTGAATTCTTCCACTTCATTTCTTAACAATTGCAGATAATCGGTATTTTTATAACCGCACATTGCCAAACCCGTGCAATACGTTGAGAGCTCTCGGGCTGCTTTGCGGATAATTGCGGCATTTTCCATTTTCAAATCATAAATTTCAACCGCTTCGGCACCCGAAATCTTTGCGGGAATAATGGTGGCATTTTCTCTGATATATTGGGCATAACCCTCTAACATAGCACCTTCAGCTTCATCCAGATTTTCAATATCGTGCATTGAAACACTTTCACTAATTTTAAGGCTAATTTCCATAATTTCCTGTGCCTTTTTAAAAAGTGGCATTTTCTTTAAACGGTCATAACGGGTATCTTCAAACATAGATTTTATTTTATCCGATAAATTTATAAATAATTGGCTGAATATTATTCATAAAAATATTTAGACTTGCTTCGGTGGGACTTTTTTTTATTTAAAATGGAAATTCCAAAGAAAGAAAACCTGTTAAAAAAATTGCTGTCCAAAAAAATAAAGAGTTCCCTTTTTTGACACCTTATTTGTATTGAAATTATATAATGCCACTATTTATAAAAATCTGAGAAATGCCGTAAAATAAGCAGATTAAATAATTATATAAACAAAAAATCCTACTATTTCTAGTAGGATTAACTTTGGTGGGCAATGAGAGATTAACTAGATTCTTCCCTTTTAAAAATTAACAAAATGAAAATAAATTTTATTTAAAATCATTTTAAATTATTGAAATATAGGTATTTATGTATTTTTTAATTATATTTATCTTATAATTCCTAAATTTATATTATTATGAAACTTATTTTCTCATCACTTTTTTTGATATTTTTTTCATTTCAAATGATACAGAGTCAGGTAATAGAGCCTACAACTGATAAGTCTTCACAAGAGTTATTTGATTTTTACCTTTTAAAGCAAAGGAAGAATAAAACAACTGCTTGGGTTATGTTAGGTGCGGGAATAGGAATGACTATTGCGGGAATAGGCATTAACATGTCTGGTGGAATTCTTGATGGTGATTCAACCAATAATGATAAGGGTTTGTGGCTTTCCTATTTAGGGGGTGCTACAACAATTGCAAGTGTTCCTTTCTTTATTTCTTCTGGCAAAAATAAAAGAAAAGCAAAAATGTACTTAAATAATTCTATCTCAAAAATTAATTTTTCTCAGAACAGAAATTTTAACTGTTGGAGTGTTTCTTTAATAGTACCATTATAACCATAAAAAAAATCCCACAATTTCTTGTAGGATTTTCCTTTGGTGGGCAATGAGGGGTTCGAACCCCCGACCCCCTCGGTGTAAACGAGGTGCTCTGAACCAGCTGAGCTAATTGCCCTAAGCGGTTGCAAATATATGACGAGTTTTTGTTTAAAGCAAAGCTTTTTTAGAAAAATAATAAAATATTTATTAGATTTCATCAAATAGCACCATTTGCAAGAAACAACATAAAAAAGGCGCTGAACCAATAAGTTCAGCGCCACTAATTTAATTAAATATTATTTTTCCAAACTTGGAATATTTCTGTAAATGGCATCGCCGTGTCCGGCAAATAATTTAGCATATTTTTTAAAAAATTCATCTCCTTTAGCTTTATCAGTCCAATGTGCATCTTCCAACTTTGTGTTTTCGGCAAAAGCTTTCTCTATGTCCGCCAAATTATTGAAAACGGATACTTCTATAAGATCCTGGCTGTTAGATCCATATCTGTGTCTCATCGTATAAAACCCTTTGACATAAGAATTTTTCATAGTTACATTGTCAAAATATTCCTTGTAACCAGAACCGCCTGTACCCGCTTTATTCTTCTTTACATAATAAATCAATGGCTCTTTTGAATCGGTTTTTACCGGTTTGGTATAATTCATTGAAGCATAAATCTCATCGCTGTGTTTGGGTGCATAATAGCTGTTTTGTTTTTCGAAAAATGCGGTTCTTTTGACTTCATCCGGCCAAGCTTCCATCACTAATTTGTTGGTAATCTCGTTTGCTTTTTCAATATCTTCCCAAGAATTGTAAACCGATACCGATAAAATTTCAGAATCATCTGGCGTAAAATAATGCATATAATAACCTGAGCCAATAATTAAATCGTTTTTGGCGGTCACTTTATTGTAATATTCTTCCTCGGTTTTTCTCCAATCGGTAAAGTCCACATTGGGGTCACTGCTCCTATGCAGCGTTGTAATGGTTAAAAAAACAGGTTTAAATTCGGTAGTTTGGGTTTGTTGGCCAATGGCTTTTGAAGTAAAAATAAATAGGAATACAAGTATTCCAAACGAAAAGTTTTTTAATAATTTCATAAGTAGATAATTTTAGTTAGTAAATAATTAAATCAGAATTTCAATTCAGCATAATATGCCAAGTTAAATGAAAAAAAATAATACATTAAAATGATTAAAAATGATAAGCAATAAATGAGGTTTACAATAGCAATTTGGGGCCAAATTTGCTATAAAGGTCGGTTACTGAACCAGTAACAATGCTGCAATTATTTTATAAATATAATATTTTTGGGATATAAAACAAAAAAACAGAAAAAAATTTACCAAGAAACAGGAATTTACATAAATTATTTTACACCACCTCAGCGACCACGAAAGTGCTGCCACCGATAAAAATTAAATCGTTTTTCCCTGCATTATCTAATGCTGTTTCATAAGCGGTTTGAACAGCATTATAGGCTTTGCCCATTAATTGAAATTTGGCGCATTGCTGTTGAAATTCATCTTCATCCAAACCTCTGGGAATATTTGGCCTGCAAAAATAATAGGTGGCATTTTTAGGAAATAACGGCAGCACCGATTTTAAATCTTTATCATTTACAACCCCCAAAACAATGTGAAGCTGCTCAAATGTTTCTTCCTGAAGTTGTTTGAGCACATATCGCAATCCTTCGGCATTGTGGGCGGTGTCGCAAATTACTTTTGGCTTATCGTTTAAAACCTGCCATCTGCCTAAAAGTCCGGTGTTTTTAACCACTTTTTGCAATCCGTTTCTACTATTTTTTTCTGAAATGTCATAGCCTTTCGTTTTTAAAACTTCGATGGTCTGAATCACCGTTTTAATGTTGTGGATTTGATAAGATCCTTTTAAATCGGAAGTATAAACAATATCCTTGTTGTTTGCGGCCAAAAATAAAGGCGCCAATTTTTCTGAAGCAATTTTCTCAAAAACAGGAAATGTTTCTGCTTGGTATTCACCAATAACTACCGGAATATTATTTTTGATGATTCCTGCTTTTTCAAAAGCAATTTCAGGCAAAGTTTCTCCCAAAAATTGTGTATGGTCATAGCCTATGTTCGTAATTACTGAAACTTCGGGGGTGATAATATTTGTGGAATCAAGCCTTCCTCCCAGCCCGACTTCCACAACGGCAACATCCACTTTATGGTTGGCGAAACACGCGAAAGCCAAACCAACGGTCATTTCAAAAAATGAAAGATTGTTGGCCTCAAAAAAAGATTTGTTGTTTTTTATAAAATGTACGACCTCCATTTTCTTGATGAGTTTGCCATTGATTTTAATGCGCTCCCTAAAATCTTTTAAATGCGGTGAGGTATACAAACCAACCTTGTAGCCCGCTTCCTGCAATACAGAAGCCAGCATATGGCTTGTGGAACCTTTTCCGTTGGTTCCTGCCACATGAATGCTTTTAAAAGCAGATTCAGGGAAATTAAGGTGTTTGGAAAGTGCTATGCTGTTGGTTAAATCTTTTCTGAAGGCTATTTCGCCTTGCCTTTGATACATAGGCAATAGTGAAAACATCCACTTTAGGGTGTTTGAATAATCCATTAAAAATTATTGAGATAAGGAAAATCTGTATTTTATAACGCCAATTTGTTTGGAAGGCGCATTTGGATCGGGTTGCCAAGTGGTTTTTAAAGCAGCTTCTTTTGCCTGCGAAAGCAAACACGCGGCGGTATTGGTAGATCCCTTTACGCCTGGCGTTGCGTTAATCACCCGTCCGGAAACGTTGACTTCAATACTCACCACCACCAATCCTTCTTCATCACAAATATAATCAGGCTTTGGCCTGCTGATGGGTTTTCGGTTACCCAATTGATAATCGCCGCCGCCGCCACCTGCGCCATTTCCATAGTAGCCATTTGCGTTTGGATCGCCTGTTATTTTTCCTTTGTCTCCGGCAGTATTGTCATTTCCTTGTCCGCCCGTAGCCGTTCCGTTCGAATTGCTCACGCCTCCAATTAAAGCATCCAGTTTTTTTCTTTTTTCAAGCTCTTCCGCTTGCTGTTTTGCAATCGCTTCTCGTTGTATTCTCTCTTTTCGGGCAACTTCATCCGCTATCTTCTTTGCTTCCAATTGTTTTTTAATCACAATCGCATCTTCCGTATCTTTGGTAAGCACTTCTTCCGCAATTTTGGGTGCAGCTTTTATTACTTGCTCTTTAACGGCTTCTTGTTGTTCTTGCACAGCTTCTTGGGAAGCTGCCGGTCGTAATGCTTCTGTAGGCTGAATATCGCCTTGACCCACTTCAGAAGTTCCAAAATTTAAGGCAATCCCAAATTCTTCTGGTGGATCTAAATAGGTCAATCCGAAGAAAAAAAGTGCCACCACTATCAAGCTCATTACCAAACTTGTTAGTGCTGCGGACTTTCGTTTATAATCGGTATCTAAAAAATTTGACATATTTTTTATTTTGGGCGAACGGCCAATATTACTTTATATCTGTTTCGGTTTGCAATATCCATCACTTTGACAGCTTTTTCAATAGGAACACCTTCTTCTGCTCGTAAAACAATGGTTGGTTCCTCTTTTCCTGCCAATAATGCAAGCAAATCTTGTTCCAAAATTTCTTCATCCACCAATTCATTGTCAATATAAAATGCCAGATCCTTTGTAATGGTCACTGAAGTGGCTTTTTTATTTTCGGTAATGCCGCTTGCTTTTGGAAGTAAAATATCCAAAGCACTGGTGGTGACCAACGTTGAAGTGATCATAAAAAATATAAGCAACAAAAAAACAATGTCCGTCATAGACGACATACTAAATTCTGGACTTATTTTATTTCGGCCTCTTATATCCATATTCTATGTGCTTAAAAAGTTTAAAGGTTAAAGGTTAAAAGTTATACTTTTTCTCTATTCTAATTATTTATTAAACCGGTTCGTTTAGCAAATCTAAAAATTCTACCGAATGCGCTTCCATTTCATACACCACTTTATTGGTTCTAACCACCAAATGGTTGTATTGAATATAGGCGATAATTCCCACTATTAAACCTGCAACCGTGGTGGTCATTGCGGTATACAATCCGTCGGAAAGCATTTTTATGTCTATTTGTCCGCCGGCATTTGCTATTTGGTGAATGGCGATAATCATCCCAATCACAGTTCCTAAAAACCCTAGCATTGGTGCTGCGCCTGCAATGGTGGCCAACACACTTACATTTTTCTCGAGTTTGTAAATTTCCAAGCGTCCTGCATTTTCAATGGCGGTATTGATATCGGCCAAAGGTTTTCCAATGCGGGAAATTCCTTTTTCTATCAATCGTGCTGCCGGAGAATTTGCCTGGGCGCATAAAACCTTAGCAGAATCTAATTTACCGTGAGACACATAATCCCTGATTTGATTCATAAAATTGCTGTCGGTTTTTGAAGCTGCTTTTATGGCAAAATAACGTTCAAAATAAATATACAACGCAACAGTTAACAAAACTAAAAGTATGGCAATGATTATTTGGCCTCCCAAACCGCCATCCATAATAAGATTGTAAACAGAAAGCGATTTTTCTTGGGGAACTGTCTCCTGTAAAACTTGCGTTGGATCTTGTATAACTTGCGCTGGATCTTGTATCATAATTAAAACGTTGTTTATTTTTTTAGTTTTATTTTTATTTTCATTAAACGAAAATAAAAATTTAAAATTGTATCTCTTTTTTTATAAAAATATTGGTATAAATCAATCTTCTATGCCATTACATATTAAAATTGCGAATTAACATAAATGCAATTGCCCCGGTAACAAAACCTATTGCTGCCAGCCAAGCGATATTTTTTAGGTACCACATAAAATTAATTTTCTCCATTCCCATAGCCACAACACCGGCTGCAGAGCCTATAATTAACATACTTCCGCCAGTTCCTGCAGAATAGGCCACAAAGTGCCATAAATGACTGTCGATAGGGTCATTAAACATTCCCATACTGG
This sequence comes from Lutibacter sp., assembly GCA_030683995.1. GTDB lineage: Bacteria > Bacteroidota > Bacteroidia > Flavobacteriales > Flavobacteriaceae > Lutibacter. The sequence continues at coordinate 4,202 of JAUXPH010000048.1, read as the reverse complement.
CAGCCACCAAAGGAACATTGTCAATCACTGCTGAACCAACACCCAAAGCCATCACCACAATATCAATATTTGGCACCACTGCTTTTAAAGCTTCAGCACCAATAAATAGTATTCCCAGAGATTCTAAAGCGGCCACTGCCATCAATATTCCAAAGAAAAATAAAACACTTGGCATCTCTATTCTTGACAATGATTTGTGGACCGGACTGTGAAATCCTATGGCATCATCGCCATCATTTTCCACAACATTAGATAAACTAAACTGTGTTCTGCTGTGAATTTCAGCAAAAATACCCACTACGGCCAATGAAAGCATCATCCCCACATAAGGCGGCAAATGGGTAATAGTTTTAAAAATAGGGACAAAAATAATGGATCCCAAACCTAAATATAACATTCTTGCGCCATATTTATTTTTACTTTCTGGCAAATCATCAAATGCACTATCATCAATATTTCCCTGAAAAGGTTTCAAAAATGATGCAATAAATACCGGTACCACCATACAAATAAGTGATGGGATAATCAAATATTCCATCAATTTAGCCGATGAAACCTTCTTTGCAATCCATAGCATCGTGGTGGTAACATCTCCAATTGGAGACCAGGCACCACCCGCATTTGCCGCAATAATAATTAAACTTGCAAACCACAAGCGTGTGTTTTTATCGTGAATTATTTTTTGAAGAATGGTAATTAAAACAATGGTAGCCGTTAAATTGTCTATAATGGAAGAAAGAATAAATGCCAAAAACGCAAAAATCCACAACAATCTTTTTTTACTTTTTGTTTTAACAAAATCTTTGATGGTCGAAAATCCGTCAAAATAATCAATAATCTCCACAATGGTCATTGCACCCAACAAGAAAAACAAAATTTCAGCGGTTTTGCCCAAATGATGCAGCAAAGTTTCTTCCAGCAAATGACGCCTTTCCTCAAGTGAAAATCCAGCAAAACCCTCAATTAATTTATGGCCGGCAGAGTCAAACCAATTCGGAAATGTATCAATTCCAAAAGCGACCAAAGCCCATAAAACTGCCATCATAGCCAAAGCGGGAATTAATTTATCCAGCTTTAAATTATGTTCAAGGGCAATTGCGGCGTACCCTAAAATAAAGAGTACTATAATGATTGTTTCCATTTTTTATTCAAAGTTTAAATTAGTTGTTTCAATGCGATTTCGAAAGCTGTTTTACAAATCTGTTTTTTGTCTGAATTTCTTTTATGGGTGTTTTCCAATGCTTTTTTAATGGTATTTGAAATGTCGCCAAAAATAGCGGCATCTTTCATAGGCAATTCAACGCGCGATTCCATTAAATAGGCGAAAACACGTGCAATACCGCAATTTGAAATAAAATCTGGAAGCAAACTCACCTGTTTATCGGCAAATTCCATAATGGGTCCGAAGAAAATTTCCTTATCGGCAAAAGGAACGTTTGCGCCGGGAGAAATAACTTCCAATCCCGATGCGGCCATTTTTGTCACCTGATCCTGTGTTACCAAACGCGACGCGGCAGCCGGCACAAAAATTTCTGCTGGCAACGACCAAATTTTTTCATTGATTTCATCAAAAGGAATGATATTTTTGGCAGTCAACTGATTCCCTTCTTTTTCCAAAAATAAGGTTCTCATTTCTTTCAGGGTAAATCCGTTCTCATTGATTAATCCGCCATTTCTGTCGATAATCCCCACCACTTTAGCGCCCAATTGGGTCAAGTAATAGGCTGATGCGGAACCAACATTCCCAAATCCCTGCACTATGGCTCGTTTTCCTTGAATGGAACCGCCATAAATATCATAATAATGTTTTACGGCTTCGGCAACGCCATAACCGGTTAACATATCGGCAACTGTAAATTTTTTGGATAAATCGGGAGAGAAATTGGCATCTTCAATCACCTTGATCACGCCAAAACGCAATTGGCCTATTCTGTTGATTTTTTCTGCTTCGGTTGGTTTAAAATGTCCGTTAAAAACACCTTCCTGCGGATGCCAAACGCCACAATCTTCGGTCATTGGAATCACTTCGTGTATTTCATCCACATTTAAATCGCCTCCGGTGCCATAATAATGTTTCAATAAAGGCGTAACAGCTTTATACCATCGTCTTAAAACTTCCTCTTTTCTTGAGTCGTTTGGGTCAAAGTTGATGCCCGATTTTGCGCCTCCGATTGCTGGGCCTGAAACGGTAAATTTCACTTCCATTGTTTTCGCCAACGAAAGCACTTCATTCATATCCAATCCTTTACGCATTCTGGTTCCGCCACCTGCAGCACCGCCTCTTAAAGAGTTGATAACGGTCCAGCCTTCCGCTTCAGATTCTGGGTCTTTCCAATGAAAAACGATTTCCGGCTGTTTATCTTCGTACTTTTTTAATAATTTTTTCATCCTGATATTTACTAATTATGACTTAAATTTTTTGCTTGTTGTAACAAAATTTCCCTGTTGTTTAAAATATAATTCCTCCAAAGGGAGGTCACATTTGTGTCATAATTTAGTCGTTAGGCATAATTAATAAAAAGTTTATCAAGTGCAACAAATATAATAAAAACTTATGCAAAATGGCCGAAGATTTTTCGGGAACAATTTGCTCGCATTACTTTAACCTATAAAATAAATCAGTTGATTGATTTTCAGAACTTAATCTTTATAAAAGGACAAATCATCGAAACCAAATTTGCAGTTAATTCCATTTTTTTGGTTCATTTCTACCATTTCTAAAAAGTTGATGCAACTCTTAGGTGCAAATTTTTCCATTTTTATTAATTGTGTAAAATTTAACCTAAAAAAGAATTATATTTGAACAAAAAATAAATTTTACATAAAACTCTTATTAATTATGGATTTTAATTTGACCGAAGAACAGATAATGATACGTGATGCCGCTCGTGATTTTGCGCAAATTGAGCTTTTGCCGGGTGTGATTGAACGTGATGAAAAACAACAATTTCCTGCCGAACAAATAAAAAAAATGGGGGAACTTGGATTTTTAGGAATGATGGTGGATCCATTGTATGGCGGCAGCGGTTTAGATACGGTATCTTATGTTTTGGCGATGGAAGAAATTTCAAAAATTGATGCGTCGGCTTCCGTAGTGATGTCTGTAAATAATTCTTTGGTTTGCTGGGGATTGGAAACTTTTGGGACAGAAGCGCAAAAACAAAAATATTTGGTGCCGCTTGCCACAGGCGAAATTATCGGCGCTTTTTGTTTGAGTGAGCCTGAAGCCGGATCTGACGCCACTTCACAACACACAACAGCTATTGATAAAGGAGATTATTATTTGTTAAACGGCACAAAAAACTGGATTACCAACGGTAGCAATGCAAGCGTTTATATTGTAATTGCCCAAACGGATGTCGCAAAAGGACATAAGGGAATCAATGCTTTAATTGTTGAAAAAGGATTGTCAGGTTTTGTGGTTGGAAATAAAGAAAATAAATTAGGAATTCGTGGATCTGATACACATTCCCTTATGTTTACCGATGTAAAAGTTCCCAAAGAAAACAGAATTGGTGAAGACGGATTCGGATTTAAATTTGCCATGAAAACCCTTGCCGGCGGAAGAATAGGAATTGCAGCTCAAGCGTTGGGAATTGCTTCTGGCGCTTATGAATTGGCGCTAAAATATTCTAAAGAACGCAAGACTTTCGGAAAAGAAATTAGCCAACACCAAGCCATTGCCTTTAAATTGGCCGATATGGCAACTTCCATTGAAGCATCCAGACATTTGTGCATAAAAGCTGCCTGGGAAAAAGACCAGCACTTAAATTACGATTTAAGCGGCGCTATGGCAAAATTATTTGCCGCGGATACTGCGATGAATGTAACCGTTGAAGCTGTTCAAATTCACGGAGGTTACGGTTTTGTAAAAGAATACCACGTGGAGCGATTAATGCGTGACGCCAAAATTACCCAAATTTATGAGGGTACTTCTGAAATTCAAAAAATAGTGATTTCAAGAGCAATATTAGGCTAATCCTATCCCCAGCCCCCTACCGCAGCAGGTAAACTTTCCTAAGGAAAGGGAGCTTGATTTTAGATTTTAGATCTTGGATTTAGGTAGTATCCAATAAACTGTGTAAACATAAAAAATCTCGGGGTTCAAGAACCTTGAGATTTTTTATTTAATTATTAACGTGATTATTTAATTTTGAAAAATAATGCTGATATTTAGCTTGTTGAACTGGAAATAACTCGAC
>JAUXPH010000068.1 GCA_030683995.1 Lutibacter sp. | reverse complement strand
TAAATATTTACCGACAGAAATTTTTGATACTGCAGGAAGAATGTTGTAATGGTCACCTGCATTGAAAAATTCATCACCCCAGCCACCGTAGCCACCGTTAGGAATATTTACGTTTGTAGGGTAAAAGTCAACTGCGTTTACGCCAATGCCTATTGCCCAAGGATTGTTTTTGTCTTGAGCGTTTGCTGTAATAGCAACTAATAATAATAGGCTAAAAATAATTTTTTTCATCTATTGTTTTTATTTTAAAGTTAATTAATTTAGGTTCCAATTAGGCGATGCTGATTGGAGATTCCTAGAGTTTTGTTTAGAGAACAAAGTTATACGCCTCAATTAAGAATTAGTTACACAATTGTAACAATACTTTGTATAATTCACACTTTTCCAGAAGCATACTCTTTTGTCAGGGTTTTTAAAAATAAGTAGCAAACTATAATATATTTGCCTGCAAAAAATAAAAAATCCCCAATGTTTTAAAACAAAGGGGATTGTATTTAATTAAGTAGTATGAACTATTATTTCAATTTTAAAGTCACACGACGAACCAATTGACGTGCAGCAGATGAATTTTTATCTACTGAAGCATCTTCACCAGCTCCACTAGCAGTTAAACGAGAAGCGTCAATCCCTGAAGCAACCAATAATTGTTGTACTTTATTGGCTCTTTGTTCAGAAAGTTTTTGATTGTAAGAAGTGCTTCCAAGTTCATCTGCATAACCAGTTAGTTCTGCTTTCGATCCTGGATTTTCCTTCATATAATTAATCAAATAGCCAACTGACTCTAAAGAATAATCTTCTGGATTTGTACTGTTGAAACGGAAATACACGTTTGCATAACCATTGTTCATAAATTCTTTTATAAAGTCACCTCCTTGTGCACCATTATTTCCGTAACGAGCATCTAAAGGTGCTAACATGGTGTCTGGAATTCCATCGTTGTTTACATCAACAGCACGACCTTTTGAATCAACAAGTGCATTGGCAACAGTATTAGGTTCTTGATCTAAATAGTTTGCAATTCCATCATTGTCGCTATCCATCATATCAGTTTCCACTTTAGATAGTCTTTGATCTAAAGAATCCAATTTACTCATAATTACATCTTCTTCAGAATACCAGTCTGCGTGAACGGCTTTTTGACCTAAGTAAAAAGTTAAACCAACAGAAGCGTTAACTAACATGTGCTTACCATTAAGACCTCTACTGTTTAAAGATTGTGTACCATCCCATGACACAGATTGCCTGATATGGTTAACCATACTTAAATCTCCGGTAAGGGCGATATTGTTAGTCAATTTTATTTGAGGCGTTAGTCCAACAATCAAATTCAACATTTGATCTCCTTTGTCAAAATCTCTTGGAGATTTAGGCGTATTCACAGAATATCCCATACCACCGTGTGCCAATAGGTTGAAAGTATTTGTGAAACTTCTGAAATCAAGCACATTGCCTAAATTTACAACTCCTTGTAAACTGGTTCTGAAATATTTGGTTTCAAAGGCACGACTATCATCGTGATTTTCAATACTGTTATATCCGGCATCTAATTTAATACCAAATTTCTCATTCATCATGTAACGTACACCAAGACCACCTTGCCATAGGTCTGGAGTTGAAGTGAAATACCCTGGCGCGAAAGGTTCGGCTGGTTTGTGAACCCCTGCTTCTGCCTCAACAGACCATTGATTGTATTCCTTCTCTTGTGCATTTGCCGTTATAGCGGCAAATAAAAATAAACTAAAAAAAAATTTTTTCATGTATAAAATTTTAGGGTTAATTAATTAAGGGGCCAAAAGTACATTTTTTATTTGGTTTTCCCAGCATTTTCATTTGGTGACAAAGCTATGTATCTCAGTTAAGTATGAGTTACACTATTCTTAGAATACCTTACATAATTCACACATTTGCATTGAGGATGCTTTTTTGACTGTGCTATTAATTTATAATGAACTCATTAAAGACAGGAATAGAAAATTTTCTCTCTTTTGAAGCAGAATTTTAAAATAGATTGATTGTTTTTTAAATATTGATGCAAAAATTAAGATTAGAAATTAAAAAGCCCGTTTTAAACCCTCTTCCCACTCCTCTAAAAACTCTTCAATTTCTTCAATAAATTCAATAGGTTTTTGGATTCTGTTTATGGTGCAATGCAAAACTATTTTGTCTTTTTCGGGCGGAAAACCGGCAGTGATTGTCCAAGTTAATGCATTCGGACAATCCAATAATGCAAACCGAACACCGCCATTTATTTTATCGTAACTAATATTGAATTCGCCCCAAAGCGTCAATCCAATAAAATTGTTTTCGGTATTTTCCAGAAACATCATCGTTTGCGTAAAGTCCGCAATACTTTGTGGATGTATTTTATTTTGAAGTTGCTCCTCGGTTATTTGTTTGTCAATGATTCTAAAAAATTCCATATTATTTTCTTTTATTTGACTGAACACTTTCTATAACTACGGTCGAAAGAATCAGGAATCCTCCAATTAATGTATTTTCCGAAGGGATTTCATTCAAAAAAAACAGTCCGAATAAAACGCCATATACAGGCTGAACACTGCTCATTATACTTGCGGTTCCAATGGAGAAATTTTTGAAACTTTTCACAAAAAGCGTATGACCAACTGCGGTTGTAAACAATGCCAAAGCAATGATCGCCATCCAATCTCCTGAAGTTGGCTGAACCTCAAAGAGAAAAAGCACCGGCCATAAAACCAATGAAACAATAAGCATTTGATAAAAAATAAGCATAGAACCCTGATATTGGGCTATTTTTTGTTTCATCATAATATTTCTGATGGCATAAAACACTGAAGACAACAATCCGAAAAGGACGCCTTTTGTAATATTGCTTTCCAAATTAAATTCCGGAGCTAAAAAATAAATACCGATGAGCGCAATAACCCCCAACAAAATATGCGTTTTATTCAATGGTATTTTAAAAAACAGCGGTTCCAGCAAGGCGGTAATTACGGGATACGTGAATAAGCTCAACATTCCAATGGCAACATTTGAAAGTTGAAGCGCATAAAAATAGGTAATCCAATGCGCGCCAAAAAGCAAGGAACTTAGAAAAATGGCTTTAAAATCTCTTTTTCCATAAATTTTTAAATCAATTTTGTTATACCAGCAATAAGCACCTAAAATAACAACGGCAAAAACACAGCGAAACCAAATAGTCACAGGCGGCGGCATGGAAACAAATTTACCCAAAACACCGGATGTGCTAATTAAAAGTATTGCAACATTTAGTTCTAAAATATGTTTTAGGTGCAGGTTTTTCAAAATTTATATTTTTTGAAGCGTTGCCAAAGCTTTGTTTACCGAAGTAATTTTATCAAAAGTCAGCAACAATCGCAATCCGTTTTTTGTTTCTTTTTCTTTCATCGTGCAGCCCATCGGATTTTGTTGTACAAATTGTAAAATTCTGTTGAAAACAGGCGTCTGATAAAAAGAACTTTTCTGATTGGCAACAAAGTAGCCAATCATTTTATGTTTTTTCAGAATAAGGCGTTCAAGCCCCAATGATTTTGCAATCCATTTTATGCGAACGCTGTTTAACAAATCCGCCACCTGAAAAGGAAATTCGCCAAATCGGTCAATCAATTCCAACTCGAATTTTTGCAGTTCTTCTTCCGTTTTAAGTTCGCTTAATTTGGTGTATAAATTCAAGCGTTCAGAAATCACATTGATGTAATCATCAGGAAAAAGAATTTCAAAATCGGTATCAATCTGAATGTCTTTTACATAATCTTTTGGTTTTTCCTCATTGTCTTTATACAATTCCTTAAACTCGTTTTCCTTCAATTCTTCAATGGTTTCATTCAATATTTTCTGATAGGTTTCAAAACCGATATCGTTGATAAATCCGCTTTGTTCGCCGCCCAACAAATCGCCCGCACCGCGAATTTCCAAATCTTTCATCGCAATTTGAATGCCGCTGCCCAACGCTGTAAACAATTCTATGGCCTGAATGCGTTTTCGGGCATCATCGGTCATCATATGATAAGGCGGCGTAATGAAATAGCAAAACGCTTTTTTGTTCGATCGTCCAACGCGTCCGCGCATTTGGTGTAAATCGGACAAGCCGAAATTGTTGGCGTTGTTGATAAAAATGGTGTTTGCATTTGGCACGTCCAAACCGCTTTCAACAATGGTGGTGGAAACCAATACATCAAATTCATTGTTGATAAAACCAAGCATCAAACCTTCCAGTTTCTTGCCTTCCATTTGTCCGTGGCCAATCCCAATTTTGGCGTCGGGAACCAATCTTTGTAACATCCCGGCAACTTCTTTAATATTTTCAATGCGGTTATGAATAAAAAATATTTGTCCGCCCCGCTGAATTTCATAACGAATTGCATCTCGAATCACTTCTTCGCTAAAACGAATCACATTGCTTTCAATGGGAACCCGGTTTGGCGGCGGCGTGTTGATGACCGATAAATCGCGTGCTGCCATCAACGAAAACTGCAAAGTTCTCGGAATTGGCGTTGCGGTGAGCGTAAGCGTGTCAATATTTTCTTTTAATGTTTTCAATTTATCTTTAACTGCGACGCCAAATTTTTGTTCTTCGTCAACAATCAGCAAACCTAAATCTTTATATTTTATGGCAGCATTGGTCAATTGGTGCGTTCCGATCACAATATCAACTGAACCGTCTTCCAAACCTTTTAAAACGGCTTTTCGTTGGGTTGCGGTTCTAAATCGGTTTAAATATTCCACCGTTACGGGAAAATCTTTTAACCGTTCGCTAAAGGTTTTAAAATGCTGAAAAGCCAAAATGGTGGTTGGCACCAAAATGGCAACTTGTTTTCCGTTATCCACCGCTTTAAATGCGGCCCTGATGGCAATTTCTGTTTTTCCGAAGCCCACATCGCCACAAACCAAGCGGTCCATTGGACGTTCATTTTCCATATCATTTTTTACGTCTTGGGTTGAAGAAGACTGATCTGGCGTGTCTTCATATAAAAAGCTGGCTTCCAGCTCGTGTTGCAAATAACTGTCGGGATGAAATTGAAATCCTTTTTGCATTTTGCGTTTTGCGTACAATTCAATCAAATTATAGGCAATGTGACGAATGCGTGTTTTTGTTTTTTGTTTTAAGGCTTTCCAGGCGCCTGATCCCAATTTGTGCAATTTAGGAGCCGAGCCGTCTTTGCCGTTGTATTTTGCAATTTTATGCAGCGAATGAATGCTGATGTATAAAATATCGCGGTCGCCATAAACCAATTTAATGGCTTCTTGCTGTTTTCCTTCGACATCAATTTTTTGAAGCCCGCCAAATTTCCCGATACCGTGGTCAATATGCGTAACGTAATCACCAATTTCGAGATTGGTCAATTCTTTTAGCGTGATGGTTTGTTTTTTGGCGTAGCCGTTTTTCAGCCTAAATTTGTGATAACGCTCAAAAATTTGGTGGTCGGTATAACAAACCAATTTATTTTCTACATCAATAAATCCTTGAAATAATGGAAAAACCAGCGTTGTGTATTCTAATTCTTTATCTAAATCGCTAAAAATATCTTTAAAACGATCGGCTTGTTTTTCCGAATCGCAAAACAGGTAATTTGAAAATCCGTTTTCACTGTTTTGATGAAAATTTTCAATCAGCAAATCAAATTGTTTGTTAAACGAAGGCTGCGGTTTTGTGTTGAAAACCACCACGTCATCTGATTTTGAATCGTCCTGAGAAATCCTTGCGTTCACAATTTCTACCAAAGAAAATTCCTGTAATTGTTTTTTGATGAGGTCGCCGTCGCAAAAAAGTTCGTTTGGCTGGGCGTGATTTAAAGCAGAAGTCAGTTCCTTAAAAGCATTTTCCGCCTTGCCGTAAAGCGTGTCTAAAGTATTATAAAGCAGGCTGAGATCTTTGGCAAAAACTATGGTTTTGTCGGAAATATATTTTAAAAAACTGTCTCTTTTTTCAGTCAATGCCTTATTTTCAACATTGGGCATAATGCTGATTTTATTTAATTTTTCAGTAGAAAGTTGTGTTTCAACATCAAAAGTCCGAATGCTTTCCACTTCATCTCCAAAAAATTCTATGCGATAAGGTTCGTCATTTGAAAAAGAAAAAACATCAATAATACCGCCTCGAACCGAAAATTCTCCCGGTTCACTCACAAAATCAACCCGGTTAAAATGGTATTCGAATAAAACCTCATTTACAAAATCCAGACTCAATTTATCGTTGATGCTTATTTTTAAAGTGTTTCTGTTCAATTCGGCTTTGGTGACTACCTGTTCAAAAAGCGCCTCGGGATACGTGACAATAATGGCCGGTTTTTTACGCGAATTTATGCGGTTTAAAACTTCTGAACGCAACAACACATTGGCATTGTCCGTCTCTTCAATTTGATAAGGCCTGCGATAAGAACCAGGATAAAAAAGCACATCTTTATCGGTTAAAAGTTGCTCCAAATCGTTTAAATAATAGGCGGCTTCTTCCTTGTCATTAAAGATTAAAAGAAATGGTTTTTCAACTTTTTTGAAACTTTCGGCAATAATAAAAGACAATGAAGATCCAACCAAATTCGAAATTTGAAATTGGTGACGCTCCTTTAAAAGTAATTGAACCAACTGTTTTTCTTCAACAATTTGGCCATAAGTTTTAACAATAATCTGTTTGCTCAATTTTGCAAATTTTGCCAAAGGTAGCATTTTAAAAAAAATGAGGGGAAATTCAGCAAAAATTATTAAATTTATAGGTAATAAATTAAATGGGAAACATTATGTCAATTTCAGATTTATACCAAACCCGGTTGCATGAGCAAAACAAAGGGCACTTTGCCTCTATCGTAAAGTTAGCGTTGCGAGATTATAGAATTAACGATTCAGAATTTAAATTATTGGAAAGATTGGCAAATAAATTAGACATCACCAAAAGTGAGTTTGATGCCATTTTGAAAAATCCCTCCAATTTTGAGGCAATTTCACCCGATAGTTATGATGAACGCTTAGAGCGCTTGTATGATTTGACAAAAATGTTGTTTTTGGATAAAAATCCGACCATAGATAAAACCACAACAATGGACAAAATTGCGTTGGGATTGGGTTTTCCGGTTGAAAATGTCAGGCAAATTGTGAAAGAAGCCATAAAATTCTTTTTAAAAGAACCAGATGTTGAAGATTTTAAACAAGTGATAAAAAAAGTGAATCCGATAAAACACGAATCTTAACTTTTTATACAATGAATATTTTATAGGATTAATTATATTTGCGGTAAAAATTAGAAAAATGGCATTATCGGATTATAATTTAAGCGGGGAACAAAAAAGAAACATCGCGCATTTTGCAAGTATTGTAAGATTGGCTTTGGCAGATGACATCATTACAGTCGACGAAGAAAAATTATTGAAAAGACTCGCAAGAAGATTTCACATTTTGGAAGAAAAATATAAGGAAATACTCGAAAATCCTAATGATTATTCACAAGTCACTCCACATAGCTATGATGAACGCATTGAGCATTTGTATGATTTGGCAACGATGGTTTTTGCTGATGGCGAAGCTTCTAAAGAGGAAGCGGGCGTGCTAAAAAAATTGGTGATTGGACTTGGTTTTCCTTTGGACAATGCAGAAAAAGTAACCAATGAATCCATTCATTTAATTCTAAACAACAACGATTTAGAAGATTTTTCAAAAGCCATAAAAAGGGTGAACAGAATTTAAAAAGTTCATAAAATGTCAAAAAGCTGAACATTATGTTCGGCTTTTTGTGTTTAAAATGGTAATTTGCGTAAAAAATTACACGTGCAAAAATCATCTTCATTTCAAGTATATAGCGCCTCTGCAGGCAGCGGAAAAACATTCACTTTGGTTAAAGAATATCTAAAAATTCTTTTGACCAGCGACAATACCTATAAATTTCAACAAATTTTGGCGGTTACATTTACCAATAAAGCCGCCGGTGAAATGAAAGCGCGCGTTATTGAGAATTTGCACGCGTTTTCAAAGGAAGAAAAAAATGATATGCTTCAGGTAATTTGTGAGGAAACAAATTTAACGGAAACCATTATTTTTAGCAGAGCGCAAGCCGTTTTAAATGCTATTTTACAAAATTATTCAGCTTTTGGCATTATGACCATCGACAGTTTTACACATAAATTAATTCGAACTTTTGCATACGATTTGCACCTTCCTTTAAATTTTGAAGTGGAAATGGACGCCGAAAGTTTGTTAAATGAAGCGGTTGATGTCGTGATTTCCAAAATTGGAAGCGACAAGAAATTAACCGATTTGCTGGTGAGTTATTCGCTTCAAAAATTGGAAGACGACAAAGCTTGGGATATTTCGCTGGAATTGAAATCGTTCGCCAAAATTATTCTGAATGAAACCGATGCCGCCAATCTAAAATCGCTTCATAAAATTTCTATTGAAGAATTTACAATCTTAAAGGATAAGCTTCAAAAAGAAAATAAACAGATTGAAGCAGATTTTTTAATGATTGGGGAAAAAGCACTAAAAATTATTGATGAAAACGGACTTGATCACAATGAATTTTCTTATGGCGACCTGCCAAATCATTTTAAAAAGCTCGCCAAACTCAAATATTTAAAAGCCGATGAGTTGAAATTTGAAGGCAGGTTAAACGCCACTATTGAAGAAAATAAAAACTTGTTTACAGCAAAATGTAATGCCAACTCCAAGCAAATTATTGAAAGTATCGCATCTGTTTTAAAGGAATTGTACGAGGAATCCAAAAAATTGTATGCAGAAAAATATCCCCGCTATCTGTTGAATAATTTGATTGTGGAGGGTTTAATTCCGTTGGCGGTTTTAAATTATATCAACAATGCGCTTCAGGAAATAAAAACCGAAAATAGCATTTTGTTAAATGCCGAATTTAACCAACTTATTGGCGACACCATAAAAAACGAGCCCGCGCCGTTTATTTATGAACGGTTAGGCGAAAAATTTCGCTATTATTTTATTGACGAAATGCAAGACACGTCCCAATTGCAGTGGCAAAATTTAATTCCGCTGATAGATCACGCCATTTCTTCTGAAAATGAATTTGGCGAACAGGGAAAATTGTTGTTGGTTGGCGATGCAAAACAATCGATTTATCGCTGGAGAGGCGGAAAATCGGAACAGTTTATTTCGCTTTCTTCCGAAGAAAAAAACAACAATAACAATCCGTTTTATGTTGAAAAAGTATTGCAAAATTTGGAAACAAATTTCAGAAGCTATTCGGAAATTATCGATTTTAACAATGCGTTTTTTAAGAATAGCGCCCAATTTTTAACCAATCCAAGTTATCGAAATTTATTTTTTGAAGGAAACAGCCAAAAAATTAACAAAAAAACCGGCGGTTATGTGCAAGTTTCTTTTGTTGAAAAAGAGGAGGAAGAGGAAGATAAAACATTGGTTTATCCAAAAAAAGTGGCCGAAATTATTCAAAATTTAGATCCATCATTTAAAAAAAATGACGTTTGTGTGTTGGTTCGGAAAAAAGACCATGGAATTGCCGTTGCAAAATATTTGTCGGAAAACGGCATTGAAATTATTTCTTCTGAAACTTTATTGCTGAAAAACAATGAAAAAGTAAACTTCATCATCAACTTATTGTGTGTGATCGAAAATCCTTCCTACAAAGAATACAAAATTAAATTGCTGTATTTTTTGTATGAATATTTTAAATTGGAGGAAGAAAAACACCATTTTTTAAATCGGTTTATTAATTTATCAACTGTTGAATTTTTTATGGCGTTAAAAAAATACGGACTGCATTTTAATGTGGGAGAATTTCACCAGATTCCATTTTATGAAAGCGTTGAATACATCATTAGAGGTTTTAATTTGGCTCCGGATTCCGATTCAAACATTCAGTTCTTTTTAGATGTTGTTTTTGAATTTCAGCAAAAGAAAAAAGTTTCAGTAGGCGCATTTTTAGAATTCTGGGAATTGAAAAAAGACAAATTCAGCATTGTTGCGCCAGAAGCCGAAAATGCGGTGAGAATTATGACCATCCATAAAGCAAAAGGGCTGGAATTCCAGGTGGTTATTTTCCCTTATGACATTGAAGTTTACCGACAAATAAATCCGAAGGTTTGGTATTCAGATGACCAATTGGGCGACATAAAACAGGTTTTTTTTAATTATGGCGACAAGTTAAATTATATAGGCGAACAAGGAAAACAGTTATTTGACCAGCGAAGGGAAGAATTGGAATTGGACAATTTTAATTTGTTGTATGTAACGTTAACAAGGGCTGTAGAGCAATTATATGTGATTACCGAAGACAAAACAGGCGGTAAGGATTCGGCTGGCATCAAAAATACTTCCGATCTTTTTGTGCAATTTTTAAAGAAAAGCGAATTGTGGAATCCTGATAAAAAAGAATACAGTTTTGGAAATGCGATACGAATGCCATTTTCAAAAAAAGAAGAAAGCAACACCACAATCCAACAAAATTTTATTGGAAATTCCTGGAAAAACCACCAAATTTCTATTGTTGCCAATTCGTCGTTGCTTTGGGATTCCGATCAGGAAAAAGCAAGACTTTACGGAAATTTACTGCACGAAATACTGTCCAAAATTAAAACAAAAAACGATATTGAAGAAGTCGTATATCTGTATTTATTTAAAGGTGAAATTACTGTTGAAGAACAAAAGGAACTCATCGCTATTCTAAAAAAAATCATAAATCATCAGCAACTTGCTCTTTATTTTGATCAAAATAATATGGTTTTCACCGAACGGGAAATAATCACTTTAGACAAGCAGACAGTAATTCCGGATCGATTGATTTTTAACGAAAATAACGTTACAATAATCGATTATAAAACAGGAAAATATGATGAGAAGCATCGGCATCAAATTAACACTTACGCAACCGCATTGAAAAATTTAAATTTCAATGTCGTAAAAAAATTATTGGTTTATATTACCGATGAAATTTTAATTGAAGAAGTTTAAATTAGCATAAATTTGTAAAAAAATAAACAAATATGTACGGCAAAATACAACAACATTTACAAAAAGAACTGCAAGACATTAAAGATGCAGGATTATATAAATCGGAACGCGTTATCGTATCATCACAAGATGCGGTCATAAAAATTAGCACAGGACAAGAAGTCATTAATTTTTGCGCCAATAATTATTTGGGATTGTCGAACAACCCAGAAGTGATTCAAGCGGCAAAAGACGCTTTAGACAGTCACGGTTTCGGGATGTCATCGGTGCGTTTTATTTGCGGAACGCAGGATATTCACAAGCAATTGGAACAAAGAATAGCGGAATTCTATAAAACCGAAGACACCATTTTATATGCTGCCGCTTTTGATGCAAACGGAGGCGTTTTTGAACCGCTTTTATCAGATGAAGACGCCATTATTTCAGATTCTTTAAACCACGCTTCAATTATTGACGGAGTTCGTTTGTGTAAAGCTGCACGATATCGCTATGAAAATAATGATATGGAATCTCTGGAAGCACAGCTTATTGAAGCCAGCAAAAAGAACCATAGATTCAAATTAATAGCTACTGACGGTGTTTTTTCTATGGATGGCGTAGTGGCCCAACTTGATAAAATTTGTGATTTGGCCGATAAATATGATGCGTTGGTGATGGTAGATGAATGTCATGCTGCAGGTTTTATTGGAAAAACAGGACGTGGGACTTTAGAGTTAAAAAACGTCATAGGCCGCGTTGACATTGTAACAGGAACTCTTGGAAAAGCACTTGGCGGCGCTATGGGCGGTTACACAACCGGGAAAAAGGAAATTATTGAATTGTTGCGTCAGCGCTCAAGACCATACCTATTTTCAAACTCTTTGGCTCCGGCAATTGTTGGCGCATCATTAAAAGTATTTGAAATGATTTCAAAAGACACTACTTTAAGAGATAAGTTGGAATGGAATACCAAATATTTTAAAGAAGGGATGACAAAAGCGGGGTTTGACATTGTAAAAGGAGATTCGGCAATTGTGCCGGTAATGCTCTACGATGCCAAGCTGTCACAAGATATGGCCAATATGCTATTGGAAGAAGGCATTTATGTAATTGGGTTCTTTTACCCAGTTGTGGCAAAAGGAAAAGCAAGAATTCGCGTGCAACTTTCCGCAGCGCACACCGCTGAACATTTGGAAAAAGCAATAAATGCATTCATTAAAATTGGTAAATTACTCAATGTTATATAGAAAAATTATAAAACATCATTGTTTTCAATATATTTTTGTATTTTTGTTAGCAATTGGATAGTCTTTATGGCTTTCTTTATTGCGAAAAAAGAACATTAAATTTAAACTTACTAAAAATGAAACAAGTAAAAATCGCCTTTATGGCTTTGTTATTAATTGTATCCTACGGCACTACTAATGCTCAGGACACACAAAATCCATGGTTACTAACGTTTGGAGCAAACGCAATCGACGTTAAAGGTGGAGATTCAGATATTACTATAGGTCCTAAAATGTCACTTGGAAGATATTTAGGAAAAGGATTTAGCTTAGAATTAGCAGGTGCTGTTAATGAAATTAGCAGGCCTTGGGGAACAGGAGCGGATGCGACATTTGTAGGGATAGATTTAAATGCAAAATATGCTTTGAACAATGCCTTTGGGAAATCAGGATGGTTTGATCCATTTTTATATGTTGGTGGGGGCGAAAACTGGGTAGGTGCAGAAAATGGTTTAGGTTTTAATGCTGGAGCAGGTATTAACGCTTGGTTTAATGACCACGTTGGGATAAATGTTACTGGAGGATACAAAAAAGTAAATACGCCAACTGATTTTGAAATGATGCAATATTCAGCTGGATTGACCTGGAAATTTGGAGGTGCAAAAGCCAAAGACGTTTCTGAAGAACTTAGTGATAAAGATGGCGATGGCGTTGCAGATTGTAGAGACGAATGTCCAGATGTTGCAGGTTTAGCAATGTTTCATGGTTGTCCTGACACAGACGGAGATGGAATTCCAGATAAAATGGATAAATGTCCAGATGTTTTTGGATTAAAAATATTACAAGGTTGCCCAGATAGAGATGGTGACGGCACTGCAGATAAAGATGATGCATGTCCAGATGTTTTTGGCCCAAAAACCAATGCAGGTTGTCCATTCAAAGACACTGATGGCGATGGCGTTATTGATTTAATTGACAGATGTGTAACGGTAAAGGGCCCTGCTTCAAATTATGGCTGTCCTGTGCTTCCAACTGTTGAGATTATGAATGAACTGAATCAGTATGGAAGAACTATTTTGTTTGATTACGATAAATGGTCCTTCAAAAAAGAATCATACGCTACTTTAGAGCCAATGACAACCATATTTAAAGAATACCCAGATGCTGATTTTATCATTGAAGGTCATACAGATAGCGATGGATCTGATGCTTATAACCAAGTGTTATCTGAAAAAAGAGCAAACGCCGTTAGAGATTATTTCGTCACAAATGGGATTAATCCAAATAGATTAACAACGAAAGCATTTGGAGAGAGCAGACCCGTCGACACTAATGCCACTGCCGCAGGTAAAGCAAATAACAGACGTACTGAAGTAAAATTAGCTGAGTAGTCTTATACAGATTTTATTTTAAAGATAGTAATCGCCTAGAAATTAAATTTTTAGGCGATTTTTTTATTGTTTTTTGAATAATTATCAACGATTGTTATAAATAATTTTTTTAAGAATAATTCAAAATATTTGGTTACAATTCGAACTTATTTAAAGATTAAACAAAAAAACCACCTAATATCAAGATGTTCTGTTGTTTTTAGTTTAATTTTTTGCGGGTTTATTACATAAATACATTATATTTGCAGATAATTAAAAAAAGAATATTAATTAAATTTTTATAAAAATGAAACATTTAAAAGTTGCCATTCTGGCTTTATTTCTGATTACTGGTTTAAGTAATGTAAACGCACAAGACAAAAACAATCCTTGGGCTATTGGCATTGGTGTAAACGCAGTTGACTTTTACCCTACAAACGTAAATATTCCTAACGGTGGCTACGGTGGCTGGGGTGATGAATTTTTCAATGCAGGTGACCATTACAACATTCTTCCTGCAGTATCAAAAATTTCTGTCGGTAAATATTTA
>JAUXPH010000066.1 GCA_030683995.1 Lutibacter sp. | reverse complement strand
TTAATCATGTTGTCTATAATGTTTGAAATTCACTATAAATATACTGATTATCAGGCTTTTATGCAAATATTTTGATGCTTTTTATCATTGATTTCTTGCTTTTTTATTGTTGTTTTTAACCCTTAATTCGCATTAATAATATAAATGAAACGAGCCTTAACAAATTTTGATACACAGCAGAATGATTAATGGCGACCAGCCGGCAGGCGGGCAGGCCTGCATGTCCGGCAGGCAGGCTGCATCTGTACCAATAAAAAATAAAATGTTAACAGATGAAACAAATTAAGCATATATTTTTCGATTTAGACCATACGCTTTGGGATTTTGAAACCAATTCTGACATCGCTTTTGAAACCGTTTTTAAAAAACATCAGGTAAAAGCCGATCTTCAAAAGTTTTTGAATTATTACAGAGGCATTAATGAGCATTATTGGAAATTATACCGTGAGGAAAAAGTAACCAAAGAAGAACTCAGATTGGGCAGGCTAAAAGATACTTTTGTGAAAATAAAAGAAAATTTTGACGTTCAGCTTTTAGAGAAATTGTCTGTTGATTATATTCAGGTTTTGCCTCACCACAACCAACTTTTTGAAGGCGCCCACGAAATTTTGGAGCATTTGTATGTGAATTACAAACTTCATATCATCACAAACGGTTTTAATGAAGTTCAGTATAAAAAGTTAGAAAATTCAGGTTTAACCAAGTATTTTGATAAAATAATTACTTCTGAAGATGCCGGCGTAAAAAAACCAAATCGCATTATTTTTGACTATGCTTTGGAAATCACAAAAGCGGCTTCCTCTGAATCAATTATGATTGGCGACAACTGGGAAGCTGATATTATGGGTGCAAAAGATGCAGGATTTGATGTTATTTTTTGCAATTTCAACGCACAACCTGTTTCAGAAAATATTAAATCGGTCACCAATTTAATGGAAATAAAACGCTATTTGTAAACGCCAAGAAGCAATCTAAAATATATGAAAATCCAAAAAATTACAGCAGCGGCATTGGTCATTTTATTTTTTCAGGGTTGCACAAAAGACGTCGATTTTAACCAACTTGATGATGCCAATATTCACACCACATTTATTTCTACCTTAATTTATTTAAACCTGACCGCACCCGATTTTCTGAATGATTTAAACCAAGAAATTAGTGCTACCAGCGATTTTATTGATCCTCCAATTACCGATGAGACCAAGCCTTATCTGGAAAAAGTGGAATTTACGGTCATCACTAAAAACTCTTTCAACAGGAATTTTAAGCTCAGTATCACTTTTTATAATGCGTTTGGCTCACCAATTTACGTTTTACAGCCCATTATAAATGTGCCTGAAAATTCATCAGAATTAATTACAATGATTGAAATTCCAAAAGCTGATATTCATTTTATATACAATACCAGATATTTTGGATTTACTGTTTTGCTTTCGCCAAGCACTGACGGAAGCGTAATTTTAATAAGCGACACTTCAAAATTTGATTTAAAATCTTCGGCCAAATTATTTTTTAACTATCGCAAAATATGAGAAAATGCAGTTTATTTATTTTTCTTGTGTATGCAATAGGTTTCGGTCAAAATAAACAGGTTTTATATGATTTTGCCGGTTTGCCCCAAACCTTGCTTTTAAATCCGGGCGCTGAGGTTGAAAATAAATTTCATATTGGGTTGCCAATTTTCACACAAATAAGCGTGCAAGGTGGTTTTACAGGTTTTTCAACTTATGATATTTTTGCCGATAATGGCATTGATATCAATGATAAAATTAAAGCTGCGGTGAATAAATACGGAACTGCAGAGTTCGTCGCATTCAATCAACAATTGGAAGTGTTGAGCGGCGGTTTTAGATTGCCAAACAATGATTATTTAAGTTTTGGCTTTTATGAGGAGGTCGATTTTTTGGCAAAAATTCCCCGCGATATGGTCGATTTATATTATGAAGGAAATACGGATATCAACAGGAGATATTCCATCAAAAAATTGGCTGCAAGAGCAGAAATGGTTGGCGTACTTCACGTTGGTTTATCAAAAAAAATTAATGAAAAGTGGAATCTGGGCGTACGCGCAAAAATATACTCGGGCGTTTTTAACATAAATTCAAAATCAAATTCCGGTTCATTTTATACCGAAGAAGGAACTCACAATATTTATAGGCAACATTTAGACAATGTTAATTTTTTAATGCAAACTTCGGGCATATTTTTTCATGATGGCGAGGAGATTGACGCTTCTTATGTAAAAAGTAAATTGCTTTTTGGAGGAAATCTTGGTTTTGGAGTTGATGTTGGATTTACGCACCATTATTCAAAGCAATGGACCATTACCGGAAGCATATTGGATTTGGGTTTTATAAATAATTCAAAAAATGTGGAATCTTTCATTGCTAAAGGAGATTATAAGGTGGAAGGCGTTCAATTAAGTTTTGATCCCGATAATCCTGAAAATTATTGGGGCGATTTAAAAGATGATTTCGATAACAGTACCGTGTTGGATACTTTATATAAAAGTTACATCTCTTTTCGCCCCGTTAAATTAAATGGTTCGGCCAGTTATTCATTCGGAAGAAAATATGATGATTGCCGATTTTTGATTGACCGGGGATTGTACGTAAATAAAATGGGATTTCAGCTGTTTTCAACAGTTGGTGCGGTGCATTCTTATGTAGCAGGAACCTTGTTTTATGAGCGATGGATCAATAAATATTTTCAAGCGAAACTCACTTATACGGCCGATCCTTATTCGTTTTCAAATGTTGGTTTGGGTTTGTCGACGCATATTGGCATCGTAAATTTATTTTTTACAGCTGATAATTTATTGAGTTTGAATAATATTTACAGCGCAAAAAGCGCCAGTTTTCAAATCGGACTTAATTTTATCTTTAAAGACAAAAATTAGTACTTTTACAGAAATCATTAAAGCAAATGTTGACCGCATTAAAATTTTTACCATTATGAAAAAAACATTCTCCATCAGTTTATTTTTAATATTCAGTTTATCAACACTGTTTGCGCAAAAAAATATTAATTCGTATAAATATATTTTGGTTCCGAAGCAATTTGAATTTCAGAAATCAGCAGACCAGTATCAACTGAATTCATTGACAAAATTTCTTTTTGAAAAATCGGGTTTTACCGTATTGTTTTCTGATGAAAATTTTCCTGCCGATTTGGCCGCCAATTCTTGTTTGGGTTTAAAAACCCTAATTAATAATGATTCGGGTATGTTTAGCACAAAAATGAATGTGGAGTTGACCGACTGTTACAATCAAACAATTTTTTCATCCAAAGATGGCCGTTCAAAAGAAAAGGATTACAAAACGGCCTATCATGAAGCCCTCAGAATGGCTTTTGCCGATATAGAAAATTTAAAGTATGCATACGACGGAAGTATAATAGCCAGTGAAAAAAAGAATGAAGACAATAAGGTTGAAATTGAGAAATTAACCGTTAAGGAAATAATTCCGGCAACTGAAGTTAAGAAAGTCCCTGAAGTCCCTAAAGTTAAGGAAACGCCTCCGATGGCCATATCAAAAAAAATTGAAAGAAAAGAAGCCAAAGAAGAAAAACCAGAAACTGTGAAAACATATGTAATTCCTGTGGTAAATTCCATAGAAGGCAAATATTTTGTCGATAAATGGGGCGAATGTATTATTTCGAAAAAAGAGGATTATTATTCATTTGTTGGCGGCGATGAGAAATTTGAGTTTGCCGTTATTTATAAAACGTCTATGCCTAATTTATTCATTATAAAATGGGCAGCGTTTAAACAACCTCGATTGCTGGAATTAGACTTAAAAGGAAATTTGAAAGTAGAGGATGAAAGTGGCGAAAAATTTTATAAAAGAGTGCAATAACGCTTACTGTTTCACAAAAGAAATTTTATTAAACAAATAAAAGTTTTCATTATAAAAGCACGGTGCAAAAACACCGTGCTTTTTAATAATGCTATTTTAATCTAATCGTGCAGCATTGCCCATAATGTATCTTTTAATTCCAGTAAGCCTTGTTGGGCAACTGATGAAATGAAAAGTGTTTTAATTCCTTTTGGCAATTCTTTGATAATTTCTGCTTTCAGTTCCTCATCCAATAAATCCGATTTTGAAATGGCAAGTAACCTGGTTTTATCCAGTAATTCGGGATTGTGTTGTTTTAATTCATTCAATAAAATATCATATTCTTTTTGAATATCGGCAGAATCTGCTGCAATTAAAAACAATAAGATAGAGTTTCGTTCAATATGGCGTAAAAAGCGATGTCCCAATCCTTTGCCATCGGCTGCTCCTTCAATAATGCCGGGAATATCTGCCATTACAAAAGTTTGGTAATCCCTATATTCCACAATGCCCAAATTGGGTTTTAAGGTGGTGAACGCATAATCTGCAATTTTTGGTTTTGCTGCAGTAATTACTGAAAGCAGCGTTGATTTTCCTGCATTTGGAAAGCCAACCAATCCAACATCGGCCAATACTTTTAATTCTAGCTGAAACCAGCCTTCTTTCATATCGATGCCCGGCTGCGCAAATCTTGGTGTTTGATGGGTAGAAGACCTGAAATTCCAGTTTCCCAATCCGCCCATTCCGCCATCAAGCAAAATTTGTTCTGGATTTTCGTGGGTTATTTCAAATATAATCTCCTGTGTTTCACCATCTCTTATGATGGTTCCCATAGGAACTTCTATAAAAACGTCTTTACCGTCTTTTCCGGTACTTCTTTGCTTGCTGCCATCGCCTCCGTGTTCGGCTTTGAAGTGTTTTTTAAATTTTAGCGGAAAAAGTGTCCACATATTTTTATTTCCTCGAACAATCACGTGTCCGCCTCGTCCGCCGTCACCACCATCCGGGCCACCTTTGTCAATGTATTTTTCCCTATGTAAATGCGTTGAACCACGTCCTCCTTTACCGGAAGAGGCATATATTTTTACATAGTCAACAAAATTTTCTTCAGTCATTTTCGTATAAAATTGTTTACCCGAGATAGGGTTTAAGCGCGCAAAGGTACAATTTTGAAAACTAAAATGTTACATTTTTAAATGTAGCGGCAACTATTTTTCTATAATTGGTCAATTATTTGAGCCAATCGTTTTGTAATATCGTCAATGCTTCCAACGCCGTCTGCACCAAAATATTTACCTTGAAGCTGGTAATAATCCTTTAAAACAGCAGTTTTGGTGTTGTATTCATTGAATCGATTTCTGATTTTGCTTTCGTCCTGATCATCAGTTCTTCCGCTGATTTTACCGCGTTCCAACAAGCGCGCAACCAACAAATCTTCAGGCACTTCCAAGGCAACCATGCCATTAATGACTTCTCCTTTTTCTTCCAAAAAATCATCCAAAGCTTTTGCCTGGGATTCCGTACGTGGAAATCCGTCAAAAATAAATCCTTTAGCATCTGTATTTTTATCAACCTCCGCCTTTAGCATATCAATGGTCACTTCATCCGGAACCAAATCGCCATTGTCCATAAAAAATTTAGCGAGCATTCCCAGTTCGGTTTTATTATTGATATTGGAACGGAAAACGTCACCGGTTGAAATATGAATAAGGCTGTATTTTTCCTTAAGCAAATCGGCCTGTGTTCCTTTTCCTGCGCCGGGAGGTCCGAATAAAACAATGTTTTTCATTTTTGGGGGTGTTGTAAGTTGGTAAATACTGGAAAGATTTCTGGCCAAACCATCGTAATCTAAACCGTATCCAATGATAAATTTATCGGGAATCGAAATTCCGATATAATCTATCGGCAATTCTTTTTTGAATACATCAGGTTTAAAAAACAAAGTGGCGATTCTAAGTTTTTTTAATTTTTTATCGGCAAATATGTCATAAATTTCTTGCAGCGTGTTCCCTGTATCAACAATATCTTCCAGAATAATAACTGTTTTCCCTTCCAAATCTTCATTTAAGCCCACCAATTGCTTTATTTTTCCTGTAGAATTGGTGCCTTCATAAGATGCCAATTTCACAAATGAAACTTTACAGTCGTAGTTATATTTACGCACCAAATCGGCAACAAACATAAAGGAGCCGTTTAATATTCCTATAAATATAGGTGTTTCATTTTTGCAATCTTCCGTAATTTCAGCAACCATTTTATCAATGGCTTCTTCTATTTTTTCTTCTGATATATATTTTTTGAAATAGTTGTTGTGTATTTTAATCATGCTCATTTTATGCTTTGTTACAAATTTAACAATCAATAAATAAAATTAGCCCTTAATGTTGATTTAATTGCTAATTTGAAATACAAAAACCGTTTTGACTACTCAAAACGGTTTTGCAGTTTGATGTTGAACTACGTATTATTTTGTAGTTTTTTCTTTATTTAATTTTTTACTGGTATCATATAATATTGGAGAAGCAATAAACCAAGAGGAATAAGTACCAACACCAATACCAACAATCAATGCAAACATAAACCCTTTAATAGAGTCTCCACCAAATAGGAATATGGCAACCAACACCAACAATGTGGTTAAGGAAGTGTTTATGGTTCTTCCCATGGTGCTGTTTAATCCAGTATTTATAACCTTATAAAAACTCCAGGATGTATGGGTTTTGGAGAACTCACGAATTCTGTCGTAAACAATCACTGTATCATTTATGGAATAACCCAGAACCGTTAAAATAGCCGCAATAAACGATTGTCCAATCTCCATGTCAAAAGGAAGTACTTTATAAAATAAAGAGAAGATACCAAACACAATTAAAACGTCGTGAAATAATGAAATAACAGCGCCTAAACCATATTGCCACTTAGTAAATCTAAATAAAATATAAAGAAATATCACTAAAAGCGAACCTAATACGGCCCAGCCTGCAGCAGTTTTAATGTCATCGGCAATGGTTGGCTCAACTTTCATTGCGCTCAAAATACCGATTGTTTTTGTGCCATCATAACCAGGTTTGAACTCCTCTAAAGAAAGGCCTTCTGGATTATAAGGTTTCAGGCCGGCATATAACAATTCCTGCACTTCATCATCTATCGTCTTGTCTTCAATGTCAATTTTATATTTGGTGGTAATTTTTAACTGACTGGCTTCTCCATAAGTTTTAACTTCAGGAGCATCACCAAATACGTCTTTTAAAGTGTTTGCAACATCGGTAGCGCTAGTTGTTTTATCAAATTTAACCACATAAGATCTTCCGCCAATAAAATCTACTCCGTAGTTTAATTTGTTAGTTGCCAATGAAACAATACTCATTACAATTAAAATACCGGAAAATATATAAGCTGGTTTTCTTAATTTCAAGAAATCAACATTGATTTTTGTAAACCATTTTTTGGTGATGTTTGTGTTAAATGTGAATACTTTTCCTTTGCCAGCATACCAATCAATCACCAATCGTGAGATAAAAATTGCTGTAAACAAGGAAGTTAAAATTCCCACAATAAAGGTATAGGCAAATCCTTTTACCGGCCCTGTTCCAAAAACATACAATATAATACCTGTTAACAAAGAAGTTACGTTTGCATCCAAAATTGCTGAAAACGCTCCATCGTAACTAAATCCGTATTTTATGGAGGCTTTTAAACCTTTTCCATGGCTCAATTCCTCTTTAATCCTTTCGTAGATAATTACGTTTGCGTCAACGGCAATACCGATGGTTAGAATGATACCCGCAATTCCAGGCAACGTTAATACTGCTCCAAATGCTGTTAAAATACCGAAAATAAACAAAAGGTTCACCATTAAAGCAAAGTCGGCTATTACACCTGCTTTTCCATAATAGAAAATCATCCATCCAAAAACAATCATCAAAGCCAAAAAGAAGGAATACATACTGCTGTCAATTGCTTGTTGCCCTAATGATGGTCCAACAATTTCTGATTGAATTATATGCGCCGCAGCAGGTAATTTACCCGCTTTTAATACGTTTGCAATATCTTGTGCTTCAGCAACAGTCATACTTCCGCCAGAAATAGATGTTCTTCCGTTTAAAATGGCAGTATTTACTGAAGGCGCAGTATAAACATAATCATCCAGCACCACAGCAACAAATTTGCCTACATTGTCCGTAGTCATTTTTGCCCACAATTTTGTGCCGGCCGCATTCATGGTCATACTAACCTCAGGTTGTCCTGTTTGTCCGTATTCCTGACTTGCATCGTCAATTACATCACCTTCAATTGGGGCAATGTCTTCGCGATTGGATTTGATACCATATAAATAAATTAACTCGGTACTTTGGTTGGTTGCAGAAACAGTTGCAGAAAATGGTTTGGCATCCCAAAGAAATTTGGCATACTTCATTTCGTTAGGAAGCAATGCCCTAACTTCTGTCATTGCCAAATATTTGTTTACCGCTGCAGTATCGGCAACTTTGGCAGTTCCTATAACAGATGATATTTGGTTCTCGGATTGAGGGACACTTGGCGTTAAAACAGAAAATAAATTATTGGCCTGTTTTGCGACTAAAGAATCAGAAACTTCACCCAATAAATCATCTATGTTTTCTTTAGCTGCAGCAGAATCTATTTTAGTTTCTTCTTTATTACCTTCTTTTAATAAATTTTCTACAACAGAATTGGCTTGAATAAAGAAATTTGCTGTTTCTTGGTTTGAATATACTTCCCAAAACTCTAGTTCAGCAGTGCTTTGCAATAATTTTTTAACACGGTCAATATCTTTTGCTCCAGGCAATTCAATTAAAATACGTCCAGAATTTCCAATACGCTGAATATTTGGCTGTGTAACACCAAATTTATCGATACGGCTTCTCAATACTTCAAAAGCCGTATTGATGGAACCTGAAATTTCCGCTTCAATAATTGGCTTAACTTCTTCATTGGTTAGTTTGAAATTTATTTTTTCACGTAAAGATTTGTTTCCAAAAATACTTGGATCACTTAAATTAACGGTGCCGTTGCTTAATTTATTGAACTCATTAAAAAATAAATTTAAATAGGTGTCGTCACTGTTTTTTTGTGCAAGATCTGCTTTAGCCAATGCTTGGTTGAAGATTGGGTTTTTTGAATCGTTAGACAATCCAATCAAAATATCCTTGACAGATACTTGCAGTATCGCATTGATACCGCCTTTAAGGTCTAATCCCAAGTTTAATTGCTTGTCTTTAATTTCGTTATAGCTAAATTGCACAAAACCTAAATCTATAACCGGATAATTTGCAACAGAGTCTAAATACGCTCTTTCCAATCGGGCTATTTCACGGCCGTCATCAGATTTAGATTCTGCGTACACTTTTGCTTTATTTTCAACCCCACCTGTAAACCAAGTAAATGATAATTGATATAAACTTACTAATCCGAATAGAATAGCGAATAACTTTATAAGTCCTTTGTTTTGCATTTTAAATTTATTTTATATAAATGTAGTTTGAATTAACGTGCAAATATATAATTTCAATTAGGAACTGACAATTCTTTTTTTCTTTTTATGTTGGTTAATTATCATATCCATATTTATAATAATTCTGAACAATGATTTTTATATATTTGTTTTCAAAAATTAAAAAATATGGGACATTTATCAGACATAGAAATAGCGCAGAATAAAAAATTAATGCATATTAAAGATATTGCCGTAAAGTTAGGCATTGAAGAAGATGATTTGGAAATGTTTGGGAAATACAAAGCGAAGTTGCCTTTAAGTTTTATTGATGAAGAAAAAATCAAAAATAACAATTTGATTTTGGTAACAGCCATTACGCCAACACCCGCCGGTGAAGGGAAAACAACGGTTTCTATTGGGTTAACAGAAGGCTTAAACAAAATTGGAAAACAGGCAACTGTTGTTTTGCGTGAACCATCATTGGGGCCCGTTTTTGGAATTAAAGGAGGCGCAGCCGGCGGCGGTTATTCGCAAGTAGTTCCTATGGAAGATATCAACCTTCATTTTACGGGCGATTTTAATGCTGTGGAAAAAGCAAACAATTTATTGTCGGCCTTAATCGATAATAATTTACAAAGCGCTGTCAACAATCTTAAATTGGATGCGCGAACGGTGGTTTGGAAACGTGTTATTGATATGAACGACAGGGCTTTGCGCAACATTATTATTGGTTTGGGCGGCACGGTGAACGGAATTCCAAGGGAAGATGGCTTTAATATTACGCCGGCTTCCGAAGTGATGGCAATTTTATGTATGGCAACCGATTTTGAAAATTTAAAAAAACGTTTGGGTGATATTTTCATCGGATTTACCTTCGACAATCAGCCAATTTTTGCGCGTGATTTAAAGGCTGAAAATGCGATGGCTATTTTGTTGAGAGATGCTATCAAACCTAATTTGGTGCAAACATTGGAAGAAAATCCCGCCATTATTCACGGTGGACCGTTTGCAAATATCGCACAAGGAACAAATACCATTATTGCCACTAAAATGGGACTTTCTCTGTCAAATTATGTAGTTACCGAAGCAGGTTTTGGAGCAGATTTAGGAGCCGAAAAATTCCTGAACATCAAATGTGTGGCCGCCAATTTAAGTCCGAAAGCAGTAGTGCTGGTTGCAACAATCAGGGCCTTGCGTCACCATGGCGGCGCCAAAAAGGAAGCATACAACACCCCAAATTTAGAGATTGTTAAAAAAGGCTTTCCAAACCTGGAAAAACACATTGAAAACATCAGAAAATTCAATATTGAACCCGTTGTTGCCATCAATGCTTTTATAAGCGACTCAAAAGAAGAAGTGGATTATATTATTGAAAAATGTGCCGATATGGGCGTACAGGCTGTTGTTTCTGAAGGATGGGCAAAAGGCGGGGAAGGAACCAAAAAACTAGCGGAAGCAGTGGTAAAAGTGGTGGAAGCAAACAAATCCGATTTCAAACCTTTATACGATTGGAATGCTTCAGTAAAAGAGAAAATAGAAACTATTGCCAAAGAAATTTATGGAGCCGATGGCGTTGATTTTGAAAAAAAGGCCTTGTTGAATTTAAAAAGAATTGACCGACTTGGATTTAGTAATTTCCCTGTTTGTATGGCGAAAACACAAAAATCGTTTACGGATAACGAAACTGTTTTAGGAAGACCAATAGGATTTAATGTCACAGTGCGTGAAATTGAAATTTCGGCCGGTGCCGGATTCATCATCCCAATTTTGGGTGAAATGATGCGGATGCCAGGATTGCCGGGCGTTCCCGCTTCTGAAGGAATGACCATCGACAATAATGGGGTGATTTCGGGATTGTCGTAATTATTTTGAAATAAAATTATAAATAGTAAATTAAATTTAACCGCAAAGGCCGCAAAGATTTTCGCAAAGTTCGCCAAGAGTTTATGAATTATTTTTCCTTGCGCACCTTGTGATTTTCCTTTGCGTTTTCTTGCGGTTAAAAAATAGATGTTTTTGGAAAGTCGCTATTTTTATTTAAAATGTAATTTCATTCCTTCGTGGGAAGATGTAAACCCCAAATCTTCATAAAATTTAATGGCTCTGGGTCTTTGTTTATCGCTTGTGAGTTGCAGTAAATGCGCATTTCGTGATTTGGCGCTTTCAATGGCCCATTCAAGCATTTTTTTTCCAATTCCTTGTCCGGTTAAATCTTCCCGAACAAATACGTTTTCAATTTGCGCTCTTAATTTTCCCTGAAAGCTTAAATAGGGAATAAAACTCAGTTGGAAAGTGGCTAAAATTTCGGCATCATTTTCCGCAACCATCAATTCCTGATTTGGGTCTGAATTAATGATTTCAAATGCATCATAATAACTCTGGGGCAAAGGCTCCCGATAATTTTCCCTTAATTTCCCCAATTTATCATTTACCATCAATTTTATGATATACGGCAAGTCATTTTTTGTTGCTTTTCGGAAAATCATCATTTTTAATTTGAATAAATAGTTAAAAAATGGTTCGAGAATTTTTTCAGATTACTTGGTAAGCACCGGTTTTAACACTTTCCAAACATTATTGGCCAAAATCTTTTGTCCTTCGGCAGTTGGATGGATGCCGTCTGGCTGATTCAATTCCTTAATGCCGCCAACATTTTGCAATAAAAACGGAACCAATGTCAAGTTATTTTTTTTCGCAAGTTCAGGAAACAGATTTCTAAATTCGGAAGTATAGGCTTCACCCATATTGGGCGGAATTTCCATTCCCACCAAAATAATTTTTGTGTCCGCATTTTTTTCTTTTACCACATCAATAATCGCTTGCAGGTTGTTTTTTGTTTCAGTTAAAGGAACACCGCGAAGTCCGTCATTGGCGCCCAGTTCTAGAACAAAAATGTCGACCTTTTGATTCAACACCCAGTTGATTCGGTTTTTTCCGCCAGCCGTGGTTTCTCCGCTCAATCCGGCGTTGACAACTTCATAAGGTAAATTTAAGGAATCTATTTTTTCCTGAATAACTGCGGGGAAAGCTTCGTTTGGATCCAATCCCATTCCAGCCGTAAGGCTGGTGCCAAAGAAAAGAATCACTTTTTGATCCGCATTTTTTTGCTTTTTTGCTGCTGCATCAATCATTTCTTTGGCATTGTTTTTCTCTTTTTCAGCAGTGTTTTTTCCACAAGAAACGCACGATGTAAACAATAAAATATAACAAAACATTAACAGGATTCGCATAGCATTTGGTGTTTAAATTAAAATCATTTCTTTAATTTGCATTTTTTCAAAAAAACAAGATAAAGAATATGCTATGGCAAAGATATTAAACATTGAGAACTTACAGAAAACTTATTCCAGCGGTTCTAAAAAATTAACGGTTCTTCACAATATTTCCTTCGGAATTGAAACAGGAGCAACCTTTTCCATCGTTGGACCATCAGGAAGCGGAAAAACTACTTTATTGGGTCTTTGCGCCGGACTTGACCATTCCGATTCAGGAACTATAGAATTGTGTGGCGCACAATTAAATTCTTTAAGTGAAGACCAACGTGCTTTATTGCGGAATAATAAAGTCGGATTTGTTTTTCAGGATTTTCAATTGCTGCCAACACTTACGGCGCTTGAAAATGTTGCGGTGCCGTTAGAGCTTCAAGGCGATAAAAATGCCGCTAAAATTGGTATGGAATTGTTGGAGAAAGTGGGGCTGGCAGATCGTTACCATCATTATCCGTCGCAACTTTCCGGAGGTGAACAACAAAGAGTGGCTGTGGCGAGGGCTTTTTCTAACAAACCTTCTATTCTTTTTGCTGATGAACCTACAGGAAATCTGGATGCAGAAACCGGTGAAAAAGTGGTGGAATTGCTTTTCAACTTAAATAAAGAATTGGGAACCACACTGGTTATTGTTACCCACGATATTGAATTGGCGCAAAAAACCCAACACATTCTCCGATTAAAAGGAGGGAAGATTGTTGAAAATCAAACGGTTGCCCAATGATAAATACCAATAAAGCAGCTTCAAAAGCATCTTTTCAATGGCTTTTAAAAATGGCATGGCGCGACGGAAAGGCAAGCCGTAAAAAATTAGTGCTTTTTATGGCATCCATTGTTTTGGGCATTGCCGCGGTGGTTTCCATACAATCTTTTGGCAAAACTTTAAAGGAAACCATTGCATTGCAATCTAAATCCTTAATGGGCGCCGATTTTAAAATAGACAGCAATCAGCCGCCAAACGAAAGAGTAATTCAAATAATCGATTCTTTGGGCGGTGCCGATGCAAAGGAAATAAGTTTTTCTTCGATGGCTGCTTTTCCAAAAACAGGGGCTGCCAAATTGGTACAGGTTAGGGGAATGGAAGAAGGTTTTCCTTTTTACGGATTGCTGGAAACCGAACCTGTTACGGCAGAAAATCAATACCAAAAGCAAGGTGCCGCTTTGGTTGATGCTACTTTGATGCTGCAGCTCGGTTTAAAGGCAGGCGACAGCATTAAAATTGGAACAATAACTTTGCCTATTGCCGGTGCGCTGATTGCGGCTCCGGGAAGTAATGCGATTTTTAGTTCCATTGCGCCACCGGTAATTATTCCTTATGTTTTGATTGCTGAAACCGGTTTGGTGCAAACGGGAAGCAGAATTAATTACGATTTTTATTTCATCGCGCCACCGAAAATGGATTTGGCACAATTGGAAAAAAATTTGGGTACCGTAATAGATTTGGAGGATGCCGATTTGGATACCCATATTTCTACCAGTGAAAGATTGGGACGCAGGTATGATAATTTTGGCAAGTTTTTAAATCTGGTTGCTTTTATTGCGCTGTTATTGGGTTGTGTGGGCATTGCCAGCGCCATTCACATTTATATCAAAGAAAAACTGCGTGCCGTAGCGGTACTCAAATGTCTTGGGGCAACCAAAAGACAAACATTCCTCATTTATTTGCTTCAAATTGCCGGCATAGGTTTTTTAGGCGGGGTTGCAGGAACGGTTCTTGGTTTGTTGCTTCAACAGTTGTTTCCATTATTATTGGGCGATCTTTTGCCCGTTGATGTGGAAATGAATTTTTCACCGCAAGTAATAATAATGGGCTTGTTATTGGGCGTTTTAATGTCGGTTTTATTTGCGTCATATCCATTAATGAACACGTTATACGTTTCACCATTGCAGGCTTTAAGGGTTCAGGAAGAAGACACTTCCAAGTCGAGAAAAGCAGGAATTATGGTGTTATTGGGCATATTTCTCTTCATTTTTATCTTTTCCTTTTGGCTGTTAAAAGACTGGCGGTATTCGCTTGCTTTTGTTGGCGGTATTTTAATCACCTTTTCTATTTTGGCAGGAATTGCCAATTTATTTATGAAAAGCATCAAAAAATATTTCCCGACTTCTTGGGGTTTTGTGGCGCGCCAAAGCTTGTTGAATTTATTCAGGCCACAAAATCAAACCCTGATTTTGATATTGGCCATTGGCGTAGGAACTTTTTTAATCAGCACGCTTTATTTTACCAAAGATGTGTTATTGGCTCAGGCTTCATTGGAGTCGAACGCCAAAAATCCAAATATGATTTTATTGGACGTGCAAACGGTACAAAAAGATTCAGTTGCCAATATAATTGACAGTCAGGATTTGCCGGTAATGGACAATATGCCCATTGTGACGATGCGTTTGCAAAGTATCAATGGAAGGCTGGTAAACGAAATCAGACAAGATTCGACAGCAACTATAAAACGTTGGATTTTGAACCACGAATTTCGTGTTTCTTACCGCGATGCTTTAACTTCATCTGAAACATTGACAGCGGGCGAATGGACTCCGGAAGTTACCAATAACGAGCTTGTGCCAATTTCTGTGAGTGATAATTTTGCGGATGATGCCAAAGTTACTGTTGGCGATAAAATCACAGTTAATGTACAAGGCGTATTGTTAAACACCGTTGTTGGAAGCATCAGAAAAGTTGATTGGGCGCAAATGCAAATGAATTTCACCATTCTGTTTCCAAAAGGCGTGTTGGAAAATGCACCGCAGTTTCGGGTATTGACCACCAGTGTGCCCAATGATTTGGCTTCGGCAGATTTGCAACAGGAATTGGTAAAAAATTTCCCTAATGTGTCCATTATCGATTTAAGGCAAGTGCTTACAGTGGTCGAAAAACTTCTTGATAAAATCGCCTGGCTGATCAATTTTATGGCATTTTTTAGCATTTTTACAGGAATTATTGTGTTGTTGGGAGCCGTAAAAACGAGCAAATACCAACGTATCAGAGAAAGTGTTCTTTTGCGAACGCTTGGCGCCAGAAGCAATCAAATTCTTAAAATAACAGCTTTGGAATACCTTTATCTTGGTGTTTTGGGCTCGCTTTCAGGAATTTTGCTGTCATTGCTAAGCAGCCAATTATTGGCCTGGTTGGTTTTTGACACGCCATTTATTCCTTCATTGATTCCGTTTGTGGTATTGTTTCCCGGAATTACTTTGTTGGTTTTAGGAATAGGGTTGGGAAACAGCATTGGTGTCATTAAAAGTCCGCCGTTGGAAGTGCTTCGGAAGGAAGTGAGGTAGCCGTCAATGTAACATGACGCAGCAAAAGTCAACTATAAGAAAAAAAATATCATAACTTTGAAAAGATAATTAAGGAGTGACAGAATAAATGATATTAAAATTATGAGTAATGCAAAAATATCCATACGTTTTTTTGACGACCGCGAAGTGCGAGCCGTTTGGGACGAGCAAAACGCCAAGTGGTGGTTTAGTGTGTTGGATATTGTCGCTTTGCTTACCGACCAAAACGACTACGCCAAAACTCGCAACTATTGGAAGTATCTTAAAGCGAAGTTGAAGAAAGAAAACAGCGAGGTGGTTAGTGCCACTACCCAACTGAAACTTTTAGCAAGTGACGATAAAAGATATTTAACCGATATGTTGGATTACGCGGGTATTATTGGTTTAGGCAAAGAATTTCCAGGCAAAAAAGCCAATCGTTTTATTGATTGGTTTACATTCAGCGATGAAAGCATAGACGGAAAAAGCAAAACAAAAGCGTATGCAATGTTTGAAAGTTCTTTTATCAACAGCATAGAAGTTGGTACTACCAAAGGTTTGCAACAAATACATGCTTATTTGTTTGGTGGATTGTATGATTTTGCTGGACAAATCAGACAGAAAAATATTTCAAAAGGGGGTTTTCAATTTGGCGTGTCACGTTTTTTAGGCGACACATTAAAGCAAATAGAAGCAATGCCCGAAACTACATTTGAAGAAATTGTAAACAAATATGTAGAAATGAATATTGCACACCCTTTTATGGAAGGTAATGGCAGAACCACCAGAATATGGTTGGATTTGATACTAAAAAAACGCCTCAAAAAATGCGTTGATTGGAGTAAAATTAGCAAACAAGATTACATTAATGCCATGGTGCTAAGTCCGACAAAAAAAATTGTTCTAGAAAAACTTTTGGAAAAAGCGCTCACTATCAAAATAAACGACCGCGAAATGTTTCTTAAAGGGATTGACTACTCGTATTACTACGAAGAAAATGACTAATGAAAAACGGTAAGAAGGCGACAGTACACAACCAAATAAAAGAAAAGAGAAAAAGGCAAAATTGGATAATATAATTGAGAAAACTAATTTTATTTACCGGCTTTGTACCTGATGATTTCTGCTTTTTCAAGCGTGATTAATCCGCCCGATTTGGATTCTTCAAACAGTTTTTCAACAATTTTGGTGAAATCCCTTATTTTTTCTTCGGTGTCAACAATCTCAACAATTATTGGAAGATCGGAAGAGAGTTCCAGCAATTTTGCGGTGTGTATTTTGCTGTTTGCCCCAAAACCCATAATGCCTCTGGTAACTGTTGCGCCCAACAATCCTTTTTTCTTAGCCTCAAAAACGATGGTTTCATAAAGTGTTTCAAATCCAATTTTATCAGATTCGCCTATGAAGATTCGAAGCAACTTTGCGTTGGGATTATTTTCCATAATTAAATAAGTTTAAGAAGTGAATAACCAATAAATGTTGCGAGAAGGCCAAATAAAACGCTTGAAGTGATGTATGCTGAAGCATAAAAAAGTTGTCCGTCGCGCATTAAACTAAAAGTTTCGTTTGAGAACGCAGAAAATGTGGTAAAGCCTCCGCATATTCCTGTGGCAAGAAAAAGCCGCATTTCGGGCGACATATTTGTTTTTTCACTCAGTGCGAATACAATGCCAATGGCAAAACAACCTAAAATATTTACCCCTAAAGTTCCGAAAGGGAAAGCGGAAAGAAATTTCGTTTGAACAAATTGCGACAAAGCATATCGCAAAACGCCGCCAATAAAACTTCCGGTTCCAATTAATAATAAAATTCTCATTTTTTCTCTTCAGTTTGATGTTAGCAAAGATGCCAATTACCTGGATTAAGTATTCAAAAATAGTTAAAAATTAGATGAAACAAAGGTTATTTGAACAACTTTTGACTTTTTGTAAATGAAATTAAAAATAGGTTGAAATATTTAGTCATTAAAACGACTTGCCATTTGTTTCGAAATTATTAAAAACAAAAAAAGATGTCTAATTTATTGAAATGCTTCAAAGGTTTTTTTGTCCATTTAAATAAAAATAGTCATTGTATTCATTTAAAACCTAAATTTGAACTTATAAACAAAAAACAACACATATGAAACCATCTGCACCAAAAAAATTAGTATGGATTATAGCCCTGGTTTTAGGGATTTTAGGAATTATTGGTCATTTTGCCCAAGTTCAATATTTAACGCAATATAATTTTCAGCTATTGCTGGCCGGATTTGTATTATTGGCGCTTGGCACCACTTTAAAAGATTTTTAATAACATTGTGTTATAAGCTACAAAAAGCTCCTATTTAGGAGCTTTTTGTAGTTGTTTTAATATTATCCCCAAACAAACCTTATTCTTTTGATTAATAAGTCGAGGCCTCTTTTTGATAATATTTTTTATTTCGATTTCCAATTGCACGGAATGGTAAAATAAAATGTTGATCCTTTGCCAATTTCACTGTCTACCCATATTTTTCCGCCAAGCAATTCCACATAGGCTTTCGCGATGGACAAGCCCAATCCGGCGCCTTGCATAGCCATTTTATCTGAAATATCGGCTTGTATAAATCGTTCAAAGATGGCTTTTTGCCGGTCTTTGGGAATTCCCATTCCGGTGTCTTTAATGTAAAATTCAAGGCATTCCTCATTGTTGTCATAACCTACTTCAATAGTTCCTTTCTCAGTGTATTTAAATGCGTTTTTCACCAGATTGCTTAGGATGGCATATATTTTTTCAGGATCGGTATTAATGATGGCTTGTTTTTTTATAGTTGAGGTTTCTTTAATGAAAAATTGAATTCCTTTAGCTTCGGCTTCTGGTTTAAAGAAGTTATATATATTATTAATCTGATCATTAATAGCTGTTTCTTTGATATAAACTTTCATCAAGCCCGACTCTATTTTTGAAATATCAACTATATCATTAATAATATTAAGCATACGCGCACCGCTTTTCTCTATAATTTCGAGATATTTTTGTTGTTTTTCGCCAGAAAGGTTTGGGGTCTTCAATAAATCTGAAAAGCCAATAATACCATTCATCGGGGTGCGTATTTCGTGGCTCATATTGGCCAAGAAAGCTGATTTTAAGTTTTCACTTTCTTCGGCGCGTTCTTTTGCAACAATCAATTCGGCAGCTCTTTTTTCTTTTTCTAAATTTTGATAAGCCAGTTCTTCGTTGGCGGCTATTAAATCTGCTAATTTTTGTTTTCTTTCAGTAATATCTTCTTTTACTGCTAAATAATTGGTGATTACACCTTTTTCATTCAGGATAGGGGAAATGGAAGCGAGTTCCCAATAAAATTCTCCATTTTTTCTTTTATTATGAAATTCACCGTGCCATTCTTTGCCGGAGGCAATAGTCTTCCATAAATTTTGGTAGACACTTTTAGGGGTTTTTCCTGCGCTAAATATATTTGGAGTCTTGCCAATCAATTCCTTCAATGTATAACCGGTAACTTCAATAACTTTAGGATTGACATATTCAATATTACCTGCAATATCTGTAATGAAAATAGAAACAGGACTTTGTTCAACAGCCATTGAAAGTTTTTTTAGTTGATCTTCGGCGAACTTTCTCTCAGAAATATCTTGAAAAGCACCATTGACTTTATCTATAATTTCATCATCGTTCTCAACGGCTTCACCAATAACCCTTATCCAAACTCGTTTTCCTTTTGCGGTAATAATGACCATTTCCTCATCAAACGGAATTCCAGATTGTTCGCAATCCTCTAGCACTTGTATTATTTTATTACGCCATTCGGGGGCGTAGAAACCGACCGATTCGTTGAAATAAGGTTTGTAACCAATAGGT
The DNA here is from genome assembly GCA_030683995.1 of Lutibacter sp. GTDB lineage: Bacteria > Bacteroidota > Bacteroidia > Flavobacteriales > Flavobacteriaceae > Lutibacter. The sequence continues at coordinate 46,794 of JAUXPH010000066.1, read as the reverse complement.
AGTTCAAGAATATCAGTAACACCATCCGACCAGTAAGCTTGTTTTTTCTTTATGTTTCGAACCCATCCGCCTATTTTTGTTTTTTCTTTCACTATTTGTAGCAGCGCACTGGTTTCTTTGAGCCTTTCTTCGCTTAAATGTGAGAATTCTAGGACTATATTGTGCTTAAGTCGCTCTTTACTGTACGATTCTTTTAAGGTATTGTACTGTCGCTGCAACACCAGTAATTCTTTGATGAGTTCATCATTGGGTTCATTTATCTTTGTCATATTCGGGGGTTTTGAATTTACAAGTTACACTAAAAGTAAATACATTCTTCAAATATCATTCCTAAATATTATTTTATGAAATAAGTCCTTCTGGTAAGTCCTTCTGGTTAAGTCCTTTTGGTGCTCGTCTGCAACGAGTACCTGCTTAATTATGTGAACAAAACATAGCGTTTGTAATCGCGACTCTTATAACTTATAAATAAAATCAACATAAAGGATGATTTACGCTTTGCTCAGCAAAGTTTAAAACTTTGATATGGCGTTTTTAGGTCTCTGACCTAAACGATTGTATATGTTTTATATGCGGTTTGTAAAAAAAGGCAGTCGGAGACTGAAATTCACTACCTCAAAGTCGGAGACTTTGCGGAGCGGGGGAATTTTTATTGCAATGCTTGTATTTCTTCTTTTAGTTCTTTAAGTGACGATTTATGAAAGCCCCCCCGCTGGCACGAGCGTCCCGCTCGTGCCCCACTAATCACCCTCCTGCCAAAATCATCAATTTAAATCAATTTCTAAAATGCTGTGGTCGTTATTTGCGTAATTTCTTGCGCTGCTGTATTTCCAATCCACGGCATCAGTTACAAAGCCAGTTTCAATTGGGTTATTATGGATGTAATTCAATTTTTGTTCGAATACTTTTAAAGACCAAATTTCAATTGGATGGTTATTTTGCTGCCAAAACTGCCTAAATTTGACATTGCTATTTTTTAGGCCGGCCTTTTCAAACATAGTTAAAAGCCAATCTTTTCTGCTTTCTTGCGGATTATTTTCAATGAGTTCAACGACTTTTTTGGAGGTAAAACCTTTAAAATCTCTTATCAAACCTGAAGGATCTCCCAATGAAGCGCGGAAAATTAAATGCATATGGCTGGGCATAATGCAATAACCATAAATTTCCATTCCTTTATTTTTTCTGCAATAATCTAAAGAGGCAACAAGAGTTTCAAAATAAAGATCTCTTGTAAAAACATCCACCCAATTAACGGTTGCAAAACTTATAAAGTATGCACCCTCTTTTTCTCCGAATTTATATTTTCTGCTCACAATTTTTTAGGTAAAAATAGAAATTTAAATGGTTATTGATGCTTTTTTTGATTTTGGGGTTGTTGCACGAGCGGGACGCTCGCGCCAGCGGGGGCTTCCAAATCGCTGGTGTCGGAAAGTAACACCTTTAATCAAAGTAAAACGGAATAGAATATCCTCCAATAAATTCAACATTCTGTCCGTTATATTTTGAAGGAACAAATGATGTTATTTTATTAAATATGCTTTCTATTTCCATCTTTAGCTCATCTGGTTTGTCCATTAAAGCTCTTATATAAAAATTTCCGCTAATGTTTATGTTGGAAATCAAAAATATTCTTTGCTTTCTGTACTTTTTAATAATTTCTGACTTTTTACTTTCTCTAAGAAATAATGATGATAATACCGGATTTAATTTAGTGCCAACCATCAAAGGCATTGCCTTATCTTTATATATAAATTGAGGTTTTGAATCAATATCTTCAACAAACATAAATTCACTGTGTTCAATTTCTCCACAATATCTTAAAATTAAATCTCGTGTGCCGGAATCTTTAAGTTTATAAACTTTCTGCCAAAGTTTACAAGCTTTATCTTTATTATTTAATCTTATTTCTGTTGCTGCTAAATTGAATAAAACATCTTTATTTAATGAATCTATTTTAAAGGCTTTTTCAAAGAATTCTTTTGCTTTTGAAACATTATTGTTATTAAATTCCTGATTTCCCAATAGTATCAGTTTGTCTACTTCTCTTTCTTGTGAAAAAATAAGATTTGATGTAATAATTAGAAATAGTAAAGTTTTTTTCATATTCTTTTTGCTATGTTACAAATGTTTTATCCTTTCAATTATACCTGTTTTTTTTATTTGCTTGCATTCTCTACAATCTCAACCTCTGCCTCCGTTAACCCATAAAGCGCATAAACCAATTGGTCTATTTGGGCTTCCAAATCAGCGGTGTCAATCATCATTTCTCTTTTTGAGATTATTTTCTCTTCTGGCGCTCGTCTGTGACGAGTGCCTACTTTAATTGGCTTATAAAAAACGTAGCGTTTGCAACGCGGCTAAAACAAATATGGTAACGATATAAAAGTATGCACCTGTTTTTAATAGTATGTATTTTTTAAAATAATATACCTTTATGCTGATTTTAATAAAAGTTAAAAGCCGCGTTGCAAACGCTTTGTTTTGTTCACACAAGTAAGTAGGTACTCGTCACAGACGAGCACCAGATGTTTTTTATTGTTTAAATTATATAGCCCACGGTTTAAACCGTGGGCTGTGTTGAAAATTGCGTTAATGAATGGTTTTAACCATTTTATTAAATGAAAAACGGACAATAATCATTGGTTGTTAAAAATGTTTAGAGGGTATTTTATCATTTTAATTTGGCTATATCAAAAAAAACTCCCCAAAACCGATATTTTGAGGAGCTTATAAAATATATTAAGAATGTATTATACCAACAAATCATTCACGCTTCTAACGCCTGCAGCACTTTCAATAAACTTGGCTTTTTCAGCATCGGTTAAATCAATTTCAACAATTTTTTCTATGCCGTTTTTACCGATAATACAAGGTACGCCTATAGCGATATCTTTCAATCCGTATTCACCGTCTAACAAAGCTGAACAAGGGAACATTTTCTTTTGGTCATTCAAAATAGCCTGAACCATTGAAGAAACTGCAGCACCTGGAGCATACCAGGCGCTTGTGCCCAACATACTTGTTAATGTAGCACCGCCAACTTTAGTGTCTTCAGCAACTTGAGCCAAACGTTCTTCCGATAAATATTGTCTAACAGGAACGCTGTTTCTTACTGCCAAACGCGTTAAAGGCAACATACCTGTGTCACTGTGACCGGCAATCACCATGCCGTCAACATCCGATTGCGGACAGCCCAATGCTTCGGCCAAACGGTATTTAAAACGCGCACTGTCTAAAGCGCCGCCCATACCAATAATTCTGTTTTTAGCGATTCCAGCAACTTTATGTGCCAAATAGGCCATCGTATCCATTGGATTACTCACCACAATGATAATTACTTTTGGAGAATGTTTAAGCAAACTTTCAACAACCGATTTTACGATTCCGGCATTGATTCCAATGAGTTCTTCACGGGTCATTCCTGGTTTCCTTGGGATACCGCTTGTAATAACGGCTACTTCACTGTTGGCCGTTTTTGAATAATCATTTGTTGCTCCTGTAATTTTAGTGTCAAATCCCATTAACGACGCTGTTTGCATAAGGTCCATAGCCTTACCTTCAGCATAATTTTCTTTAATGTCAATCAATACCACTTCCGAGGCGAAATTTTTAATGGCGATGTACTCAGCACAACTTGCACCTACAGCACCTGCTCCTACTATTGTTACTTTCATATTTAATGTGTGTTTATTTTTATAAAAAAATTAATCCAAATTTACGAATTATTATGTGAAAAGGAGGTAATATTTATGACAAAAAAAGGACTGCAAATAAGCAGTCCCAATAAATATTTTATATGAATATTATTAATTGTGTAAATTTGAAATACTTGATGCATTTACCTAAAGCTGAAGGCAATTCCCGCAGCTAAAGTGTTGTATTCCTGAATGGTGTAATCGGCAAAAATTTTAAAGAAACCTAAGCTTAATCTGGTTCCAACAGTTGCTCTAACGCCGCTTGCTTCAAAATCTAAATTAATGGGATCCTTTATTTCTTTTTTTACGGTATTATTTGAAGCGGGAACTGTGTTATATTCTAAAATATAGGTTCCTAACATTTTTAAGTCGGATTTGCCTGCGCCATAGCCAATTCCGCCATAAAAATTAATGATCGGAAAGTTGATGGACGCAATGGCCTGAACAGTATACGAATTTAAATTAAACGTAGCTAACTGGTTTTCCCCCGGAATTGAACTGTCGTTTTGAATGTTATAATTTACATCCATATTGGTATAAGCGCCTAATAATGAAATATGTATAGGCAGTTTTTCAATAACGCCAAACAAACTGGTGATTTCTTTTTTAACGCCAATCCCAAATAAATTGCCTTTTACATCGTCTGATCCAACTTCAGGAACCAATCTTACCATCACATCAAATTGTTTGGGCAAACCCAAGGTAAATTGTACAGAAGGTGTTGGAACGGCATTCATAGGCAAATCTTCTTTTACACCTCCAGGCATATCAAATTCTTTTGTAACTGGTTGACCATTAACTTCAGTGCTTACCTTAACCCGTGCTTTCAAGGCATTTGAGCCAGCAACAGTTGCGCCTGTAAGTGAAGTTGACGTTGTAGAGGATGATAAGCCAAGATCGGCAAACTTAAAAAGTTCATCTTTACTTGGCACCATAGAAGCGTTTAAGCCAATAGAAATGTCGAACCCAAATGTTTTATGTGCTTTTGCGGTATGATACCAGCCACTGTTCATACCGTAAATCAATCCTTTCATTCCCGGATTCAAATAAGCTTGGGTTAATTTGTTGGCATCCTGAATATTGGCGTAGAGTATGGATTCTAGTCCGCCATCTTCTTGGGCTTTCATTGAAATAGCGCTAACCAGGATAAGAATTAGAAGTGCAAATTTTTTCATAAAAAGAATTTTAGAAGTTTACAGTAAATATAGCAAAGAATGTTGATGCAAATAAAAAAATGACTGTTTTTTAAGGACAGTCATTTTTTGTGTTATTGATAATTCTAAATTAAATTAGACATCAATTTTTGCATATTTGGCGTTTTTTTCAATAAATGCTCTTCGTGGCGGAACTTCATCGCCCATTAACATAGAGAAAACCCTGTCTGCTTCAGATAAATTATCGATAGAAATTTGTCTGAGTGTTCTAAATTCCGGATTCATAGTAGTATCCCAAAGTTGCTCGGCATTCATTTCTCCCAAACCTTTATAACGTTGTATAGAAACACCGCCTCCCATATTTTGGGCAATTAAATCGCGTTGGTCATCGTTCCAGGCATATTCTCTTTTTTGGCCTTTTTTTACAAGGTATAAAGGAGGAGTAGCAATATAAATATGGCCGTTTTCAACCAATTCTTTCATATATCTGAAGAAAAACGTCAAAATTAAGGTTGCAATGTGGCTACCGTCAACATCGGCATCACACATGATGACTACTTTGTTGTAACGAAGTTTGTCTAAATTTAAAGCCCTTGGATCTTCTTCAGTCCCAATTGAAACTCCCAAAGCCGTGTACATATTTTTAATCTCCTCATTTTCGAAAACCTTATGAACCATCGCTTTTTCAACATTCAAAATCTTACCTCTCAATGGTAAAATTGCCTGAAAAGCTCTGTCTCGGCCTTGTTTTGCCGTACCGCCTGCCGAATCTCCCTCAACTAGGAAAATTTCGCATTTATCAGGATCAGTTTCTGAACAGTCGCTCAATTTTCCTGGCAATCCGCCAATAGACATCACCGTTTTACGTTGCACCATTTCACGCGCTTTTTTGGCTGCGTGACGTGCTTGCGCCGCTAAAATTACTTTTTGTACAATAATTCTGGCATCACTTGGGTTTTCTTCCAAATAATTCTGCAACATTTCAGAAACAGCCTGACTTACAGCAGCGGTAACTTCGCGGTTTCCTAATTTTGTTTTTGTTTGTCCCTCAAACTGAGGCTCTGCAACTTTAACTGAAATAATCGCTGTCAATCCTTCGCGGAAATCATCTCCTGCAATTTCAAACTTAAGTTTGTCCAGCATTCCCGAAGTTTCAGCATATTTTTTAAGCGTATTTGTCAATCCGCGTCTAAAACCTGCCAAATGTGTTCCGCCTTCAATGGTGTTGATATTGTTTACATAAGAATGTAAATTTTCGGTATACGACATGTTGTAAACCATCGCAACTTCAACAGGAATATCATTTCTTTCGCCTTCCATAGAAATTACTCTGGAGATTAACGGTATGCGAGTGGCATCCAAATAGCGTATAAACTCAGGCAATCCTTCATCACTAAAAAATGTTTCGGTAATTAAGTTGCCTTCATCATCCAAAACCCTTTTATCGGTTAAAGTCAAGGTAATTCCTTTGTTTAAAAAGGAAAGTTCCCGCAATCTTGTCGCTAAAGTTTCGTAATTAAATTCAATGGTTTGCGTAAAAATGGTCGTATCAGGCAAAAAAGTAACCAAAGTTCCTTTGTCATTGCTGTCGCCAATTATTTTTGCAGGGTACAAGGCTTTTCCTCTTGAATATTCCTGTTCCCAAATTTTTCCGTCTAAATATACAGTCGCTCTTAAATGTTCCGATAGTGCGTTTACCACAGATACTCCAACACCGTGCAAACCACCCGAAACTTTATAGGAATCTTTATCAAATTTACCGCCGGCTCCAATTTTGGTCATTACAACTTCCAGCGCCGAAACGCCTTCTTTTTTGTGCATTCCCACAGGAATCCCACGTCCGTTGTCTTTAACCGAAACCGAGTTATTTTCATTGATGATCACGTCAATGGCGTCACAATGTCCAGCCATCGCCTCATCAATAGAGTTGTCAACCACTTCATAAACCAAATGATGCAATCCTCTTAAACCAATATCTCCAATGTACATGGACGGACGCATGCGCACATGCTCCATTCCTTCCAACGCCTGAATACTGTCGGCCGTATAACTATTTTTTTTAGGTTCTTCACTCATATTAAAATCTATTTTTTTTGTAAATTTTATAACACACAAATATAAGAAATTGAAAAAGTATTTAAATGAGTTTTGCGATTGCGTTGCTATAAGTTATTAACAAATTGCGGATTTTAAAAAAGTGGCTTAAACAAGCTAAAAATAGCCTTAAATTTGATTTGTGATGTTTTGGTAAAAATGTAAAATTGTAAAAATCTGAAACCGCTTTAAATGAATTTATTTGGGTTCAAAAAATTTTAATTTAAGGCCAAATGCTGAAATTATATCACAATTATTTGGGCGTTACCACCTTTTCGGCAGACTGATTCCATTTATCGCCGGTCAGGCACCATTGAGAAAGTCGATGGGCAAATTCATTAAAATTGAAATTAATTCCTTCCAGCGATGACGCTTTTGTGTTTTTAACTTAGGAAATTCACAGTTAAAATTCTTGGTTTTTATTTCACCAAAGAACACCAAAAAAAGCCCTAAAAATGAATTCATTACGAATTATTATTTTTAGCGTATTTTTGCAAAATATGATGAATAAACTTTCAGATTGGTTGCCTACCACCAACAAAGAGGTGAAACTCAGAGGTTGGGATGAACTTGATGTAATATTATTTACAGGCGATGCCTATGTAGATCATCCAGCATTTGGCGCTGCAGTGATTGGCCGGCTTTTGGAAAGTTATGGTTTACGTGTGGCCATTGTGCCGCAACCAAGTGTGCATGATAGTTTGCAGGATTTCACCAAATTGGGAACGCCAAAATTATTTTTTGCAGTTACCGGCGGTTGCATGGATCCAATGGTGAGCAATTATACTGCCAGCAAAAGAAAGCGTGACAATGATGCTTATACGCCAAACGGTGATAAAGGTTTCAGACCCGATTATGCAACTACCGTTTATTCAACTATTTTAAAGGAAAAGTTTCCTGAAGTTCCCGTTTTAATCGGCGGAATTGAAGCTTCACTTAGAAGAGTTACCCATTACGATTATTGGAGCGATACCTTAAAACCAACCATTTTAATAGATTCAAAAGCCGATTTGCTGGTTTATGGAATGGGCGAGCAACCTTTGCATGAAATAGTGAATTTGCTGAAAAAAGGCGTTCCTTTTTCAAGTATCAGAACCGTAAAACAAACTGCTTTTTTGGTTGAAAAAAATGAAGAGATTCCGAAAAATAAAAACTGGGTAGATGTCAGTATCAATTCCCATGAAGTTTGTTTGAAGGACAAAAAATCGTATGCTGCCAATTTTAAAGTGATTGAGCAGGAATCCAATAAATTGCACGCCAACCGGATTTTACAAGGTGTGAACAACTTCACGTTGGTCATCAATCCGCCTTATGAAACAATGACAGAAGCTGAAATTGACGCTTCTTTCGATTTGCCTTACACGCGCTTGCCGCACCCAAAATACAATTTGCGCGGACCAATTCCCGCATTTGAAATGATTAAATTCTCCATCAACATCCATCGCGGTTGTTTTGGCGGTTGCAGTTTTTGCACCATTTCCGCACATCAGGGAAAATTTATTGCCAGCAGAAGTCAGGAGTCTATTTTAAAAGAAGTGGACAAAGTTGCGAACATGCCCGATTTTAAAGGGTATTTGTCTGATATTGGCGGGCCGTCGGCAAATATGTACAAAATGAAAGGAAAAGTACAGGAAATTTGCGACAGATGCGTTTCTCCTTCTTGCATTTCTCCGGTGATTTGCCATAATTTAGACACTTCACACAAACCTTTAACAGAACTTTATAAAGCGGTTGACAGACATCCGAAAGTGAAAAAATCATTTATCGGAAGCGGTATTCGACACGATTTATTGGTGCCGGAGTTCAACAAATTAGCTGATCCAAAAGAATTGGACGCTTATACCGAAGAAGTGATGACCAACCATGTTTCCGGTCGATTGAAAGTGGCGCCGGAACATACATCAGACAATGTGTTGAAATTGATGCGGAAACCTTCTTTTACCTATTTCCATAAATTTAAAGAACGTTTTGATGCCATCAATATTCGTAAAAAACTAAATCTGCAACTCATTCCATATTTTATTTCCAGCCATCCGGCCTGCGAATTGGAAGATATGGCAAATTTGGCTGCAGAAACCAAAGATTTGGGTTTTCAACTAGAACAGGTTCAGGGGTTTACGCCAACACCTATGACGGTTGCCACGGTTATTTATTACAGCGGGTATCATCCTTATACGCTAAAACCAACCAAAACGCCAAGAACTAAAGAGGAAAGAGAAGACCAACACCGATTTTTCTTCTGGTACAAAAAGGAAAATCAGCAATGGATCAGAAATACCCTTACAAAAGTTGGCAGAACCGATTTGTTGCAAAAATTGCTACCTCAAAACAACAGCTGGCGGAAAAATAAAAATACATCTTCAAAAGATACTTTTAATGACACTGTTCCCTTTAAAAAAGAGACCAAAGGGAAATTTTTCAAGAAAAACAAAACAAAATAATTTTGCAACAAAAATTCAGGACTTTAATTTAATTCCTAAATTTGTTTTTACTTTAAACAAACAAATAATGAAAAAATTATTCTTATTTTTTTTATTGTTTTCAGCTTCTTTAATTGCCCAAAATAAAGTTAAAGTCGATTTAAGCAATCCAAACGCAACCATTTCTACCCATCTATATTTTTTGCAACCCGGTTCTTATGCGCCTGAAAAAGCAGCCACCGTAATTTATGGTTATGATGGCATGAAAGCTCAGGAAATCGCCATCAAATTAAAGAAAATAATGGATGCTAAAGGACTTAAAGTCGATTTTAGCACGGTGCCAACCGATAAAATGTATTCAGACACCACATCCACAAAAGGCAGAAATCAGTATCTGTTGTTTCCAAGTAAAATGCCCGAAATATATTTAGAAAAAATTGAGGATAATTGGTATTACTCCAAAGTAACATCCAGCAAGGTTATAGAACTTTATGATTTGATGTACCCTTGGTATTCTGAAAAATTGCAGGAAATAATTCCTGAAGTAGGACATCGAAAACTTTTCAATGTTGAAGTTTGGCAATACCTTGGCTTGCTTATTTTAATTGCAATTTCTTTCGGGTTATTTTATGTTCTTAGAAAAATTGTTTTTCTGATATTGAATAAATCACAACATTTAATCATTAATATATCCAATGAAGAGATTAAATCTTCCTTGAAAAAATTGGCGCGCCCTATTGTTTTATTGATTTTAATGGCATTTATCAAAAACAGGCTGCCTTCATTGGTTTTGCATATTGATGTATACAACTTTTTGCTTTTAGCCATAAACATTATGGTGATTGTTTTTTGGATTTATGTATTCATGAAATTGGTATTGGTAATCATGAGTATTTATGCCAAATATGCGAATTCTACCGAGTCTAAATTAGACGATCAACTGGTTCCGGTATTGAGAAATTTCTTAATGGGATTGGTCATATTTCTTGGAATACTTAAACTTTTGACACTCTTTGGCGTTGATCCGGTTACCGTTGTTGCCGGAGCTTCTATTGGTGGCATCGCGATTGCGCTGGCTTCGCAGGATACGGTTAAAAACTTTATTGGAACCATCATGATTTTTATTGACAAGCCATTTCACATTGGAGATTGGATTGAAGCAGGAACAGTTATTGGCACAGTAGAAACTGTCGGTTTTAGATCAACAACTGTTAGGGCTGCTGACACAACCGTTTTTCAAATTCCCAACAGCCAGCTTTCAGAAATGGTGGTGAACAATAAAGGTTTGCGATCTTTCCGTCGATACACCACAAATTTGGGAATTCGTTACGATACGCCTCCCGAACTTATTGAAGCTTTTGTGCTGGGCATCAGAAGAATTATTGAATTGGATCCTGCTACCAGAACAGATGCTTTTAATGTTGAATTTGCCGGGTTTGCCGATTCATCATTATCGATTCTTGTAAATGTTTATTTTGTGAATTTGGATTGGAACAGTGAGCAAACATCAAAACACGTGTTGCATATGAAGATTTTGAAATTGGCGCATAATTTGGGCGTCGAATTTGCCTTCCCTTCTTCAACATTAATGATTGAACAGTTTCCGCATAAAAAAGCGGAGGAACCCATTTATAATACCGATGAAAACAGAATTAAGGAAATTTTGAATGCCATTAATTTACCCGAAGAAGATGAAACGAGCCATAACAAAATTTGATACACACAGAAATGATTAATGGCAGGCAGCATCTTTACCAATAAAAAATAAAATGTTAACAGATGAAACGAGCCATAACAAATTTTGATACACACAGAAATGATTAATGGCGAACAGCATCTGTACCAATAAAAAATAAAATGTAAACAGATGAAAAAAATTAGCATCATCCTTGTCGCAATCGTGCTGTTTTCATGCAAGGAAAGCAACAATGCACGCAAACCCATAAAACAAGTCACCGTTGAACAAAATTGGACCGATATGCAAATGAAACTCAGTAAATATGCCACTTTTAAGCTGACATCAGATTTAAATGTTTTAACAGAAAATGAACGCAAAATGCTGCCTATTCTGATAAAAGCAGCATCCATAATGAATAAATTGTTTTGGTTTGAAGCTTATGGCGACAAAAACCAGCTTTTAGACAGCATTTCAAATGAAGAAACCAAAAAATTTGTGGAAATTAATTACGGGCCTTGGGACAGACTCGATGGAAACAAACCCTTTGTTGATGGCGTTGGAAACAAACCAGCGGGCGCAAATTTTTATCCGACCGATATGACAAAATTGGAATTCGAAGCTTTTATTGATGAAAATAAATCGAGTTTGTACACTTTTATCAGAAGAAATAAGGATGGGGATTTGTATACAATTCCTTACCACGTTCAATTTAAAAATGAGGTGAGAGAAGTGGCCAATTTGTTGTTGGAAGCTTCAAAATTAGCAGATGATGAAGGACTTAAAAATTATTTGGAATTGCGCGCTCAAGCGTTTTTGGACGATAAATACCAAGCCAGTGATTTGGCTTGGATGGATATGAAATCCAATACCCTAGATATTGTAATTGGCCCCATTGAAACTTATGAAGACCAGCTTTTTGGAAACAAAGCTGCGCACGAAGCTTATGTGCTGATTAAAGATAAGGTTTGGAGTGAAAAATTGGCCCGTTTTGCGAGTTTTTTGCCTGAGTTGCAAACCGGACTTCCAGTTTCTGAAGCCTATAAAAGTGAAATTCCCGGAACCGATTCCGATTTAAAGGCCTATGATATTGTGTATTATGCCGGCGATTGCAATGCCGGAAGCAAAACCATCGCCATTAATTTGCCCAATGATGAAACCGTTCAATTGCAAAAAGGAACCAGAAGATTGCAATTAAAAAATGCGATGCGCGCTAAATTCGATATTATTTTAAAACCAATTTCTGAAGTTTTAATCGACTCAAGCCAACAAAAACACATCACATTCGATGCTTTTTTTGCCAATACGATGTTTCACGAAGTTGCGCACGGATTGGGCATCAAAAATACCATCAACCTTAAAGGAACTGTGCGAAATGCCTTAAAAGAACAATCTTCAGCTTTGGAAGAAGGAAAAGCTGATATTTTAGGATTGTATATGGTGCAGCAATTGCATAAAAAGGGAGAATTAGAGGGCGATATGAAAGATTATATGACCACTTTTATGGCCGGTATCTTTCGATCTGTGCGCTTCGGAGCTTCAAGCGCACACGGAAAAGCAAATATGATTCGTTTCAATTTCTTTAAGGAAAAAGGTGCTTTTACCAAAAATGATGATGGCACTTATAAAGTAAATTATGAAAAAATGGAAGAGGCAATAAGACAACTTTCGTACCTAATTTTAACTTTACAAGGCAATGGAGATTATGAAGGTGTTGCAAAATTGGTTCAAGAAAAAGGAATTATTTCTGCCGATTTACAGCGTGATTTAGACAAATTGAGCAAAGCCAATATTCCTGTAGATGTTGTATTTGAGCAAGGGAATTAACGTTAAATATTAAATATTAAAAGTTAATAGTAATCAGTTTAAGTTAAAACGAAGAATTAAAAATAAGAAACATTTTTCTCTGTAGGCCAAATCAAGCTCCCTTTCCTTGGGATAGGATTAACCTTTTAAATTACTACTTCATATCAATTTATCTCAATTCTTCTTCAACTGTTTTTGAATTTTTTCGATGGCGGATTCAATAGGTTTATCGGGTTCAATGACATTGTAAGCGCCCCAAAATTCAGGATCTTTAAATCCGGAAGTATTGTCGCTCATAATTATCGAAGGCCTTAAGCGATCTTTAGGTTTTGGAAGTTGGTTGGCGTCGCTTTTTTCCCAATCGGTCACAGCCATTTCAATGGTTGTGTAATAAATGGTGTTGAACCATTTTTTAGCCCAGTCTATTTTAAATCCGAGTTCAACCCTGCTGTAGCCATAAACCCATTTTCCTTCTTTTTCGCGATAATCCACTTGGTAATAAGCTTCAATTGGAAGCACATCGGCGTCTTTTGGTTTTTTTATGATAAAGAACCGACTGGCTTTTTGTTTGTTATCAAGATTTAAATAGAACTTGGCATTGGTTAAGGCCAAAGTTTGCGCATCAATATATAATTTGCCATAAAATAATGGATCGGTAACATATTTTTTTTGTCTAAAATTCACCACGTGAATAAGCCTGTTGTCTATTTTGGTGGAGTTGTCAAAAGTAAAATCATAAATATCAACCATATCTTCATCAAATATCATTGCCGTATTTTTCATAAGGTCGATATACAAGGTGTTAAATGGCCCGCCTCTGAGTTTAAAAGCCACCGTATCCAATTTGTCGTAATCAGTACTTTTGCGCGCCTTATAAATTTTTAAAACATCACTTCTGTCTGTGGTGTAAGGTTGCTTATAAATCTCCACAACGGCTTCTGAAAGCGACACATAGGTTCTTCTTTTTTTGATGGTTTCTCTGTAGAATGAAGTCATTTTCAAATCATCATTCACATAATTGTCCCCTTTTCTTTTTAGCATTTCCTGAACTAAAGAAGTAGCGTCTTTCACATTAATTTTAACTTCAGATAGTTCTTCAATATATGTTTCAAGTCTTACAACGGTATTGTCTTTATCAAAATCGGATAAACTGATCACTTTACTGGTATAGCCCAGAAATGAAACAGTCACCCTGCGGCCGGTAAATTTTTTTGGAATTTTCAACAAAAAATTACCTTGCGTATTGGTAATGGTGCTGATATTTGTTCCGTTCACCAGCAATGTTGCGAATTCAAGCGGTTTTTTGGTTTTACTGTCGATTACAATTCCCCGATATTCATTAAATCCGATGGTATCATTGAGAATGATATTGTTTGCGTAGTTTGAATTTTGGAATCCGAAAATTAACAGCAATAAAAAAAATGCATTTATTAAGGATTTTCTGGCTGAAAATGAACCCTGTTTTATCATAACACACAAGTTTAAATTAAAAACACTTATTTGACCATCTAAGATACAAAATTTTCAGTAATGATGAAAGAAAAAAAAGGAACTGCATTGCTGCAATTCCTTTTAGGTTTTGTTGGTTAAATTCCTTTTACCGGAACAGGAAAACCTCGATCTCTAAGCAAAGCATCAATTTTGGCGTCTCGTCCCCTAAATTGTCTGAATGCTTCAGCAGGATCCACTGAATTTCTTGGCGTGAATAAATATTTTACCATTTTTGCAGCCAATTCTTTATCGTAAAATCCGCCCGGAGCTTCTTCAAATGCTTCTGACGCATCTGCGGTAAGCACATCGGCCCACATATAGCCATAATAGGCGGTTGCATATCCTTCACCTGAAAAAACATGGCCAAAATGAGTTGTTCGATGGCGCATTACCAATTCTTTTGGCATATTCATTTCTGCTAAGGTTTCTTTTTCAAAAGCAGCCACATCAATATTTGTCGGGTCGGCCAAATGAAATTTCATATCCATAATGGCAGAAGCCAAATATTCGGTAGTCGAAAATCCTTGGTTAAAGGTGGAGGATTTTTTAATTTTCGCAACCAATGCTGCCGGAATTGCCTCGCCGGTTTTGTAGTGAACCAAAAATTGGTTGATTACTTTATCTGTTGAAAGCCAACGCTCCAATACTTGCGATTGAAATTCTGTATAATCCCTTACGCCACCGTTAAGTGTAGGGTATTTTACGTCTGCGGAAAAGAAATGCAAAGCGTGTCCAAATTCGTGTAAAAATGTGGTGGCATCATCCCAAGACACTAAAACAGCTTCACCCGGAGCCGGTTTTACAAAATTTGAATTGTTTGATCCCAATACTGTTTTTTTTCCGTCGAAAGTTGAATAATCTCTGTAAGTTGTTGCCCAGGCACCAGATCTTTTGCCTTGGCGCGCAAATGGATCCAAATACCACAATCCGATGTGTTCGCCAGTTGATTTGTTGGTCACTTCCCAAACTTTTACATCTGCGTGAAATACAGGGACAGATCCTGCCGGCACTGGCGTAAACTTGAAATTAAACACTTCATCGGCCACAAAAAATAAAGCCTGGGTCAGGTTATCCAATTGTAAATATTGTTTTACTTCGTCAGAATCCAAATCGTATTTTTCTTTCCTCACTTTTTCTGAATAGTACTGATAATCCCAAGGTTCAATGGTAATATTGTCATTGTTTTTGTTGGCTATGGCCTGCATATCAGCAACTTCTTCCTTAACTCGGGCAATGGCTGAAGGCCAAACGGCATTCATAAGCGCCATCGCGTTTTCAGGTGTTTTCGCCATTCTGTTTTGCAAGCGCCATTCAGCAAAATTATCAAAACCTAAAAGAGCCACGCGTTCTTTTCTTAATTTCAATATTTTGGCCACATTTTCTTTATTGTCAAATTGATCGTTATTATCGCAACGAGAATAATAGTTTTTCCAAACTTTTTCACGTAGCGATCTTTCATCCGAATAGGTTAAATATGGCGCCATGGAAGATCTTGTGTTGGTAATGGCATATTCACCATCGCGTCCTCTGTCTTTTGCAGCTTTTTCAGCGGCTTTAACCATAGATTCCGACAATCCGCTTAATTGGTCTTTGGTTAGGTAAACCACATAATTTTCTTCGTCTGCTAAAATATTGTTTGAAAAAGTGGTGTATATCGATGAAAGTTCTTTATTAATGGCGGCATAACGCGCTTTTTTTACGTCATCCAATTCTGCGCCATCCATTGCGAATCTTTCGTAAATAAGTTTTACGACTCTTTGCTGATCAGCTTCTAACGGATTTTTCAAAGAGTTTTCGTACACCGTTTTAATTCTGTCGAATAATTTTTTGTTTTGGGAAATTTTAGAACTAAACTCCGACAAAATCGGTGCCATTTCTCCCTGAATTTTTCTGAATTCAGGCGAAGATAAATTGGCGCTCAAGATTCCGTAGTATTTAAAAACGCGATCGAGCACTTCACCCGATTTTTCCATCATCACAATGGTGTTTTCAAATGTAGGTGCTTTTGGATTCTTAGTAATGGCATCAATTTGTGCCAAATTTAAAGCCATACCTTTTTCTAAAGCAGGCTTAATATCCTGTAGGTTCATTTTGTCAAATGACGGAACACCGCCATAAGGACCTGTCCATTTTTCCAATAACACATTGTTGGTTTGCATAGTTGCTGTTTTTTCTTTGATTTGGGCAAAGGTTGTTGAAACGATTAAAGTGAAAAAAACAAAGGATTTTAACGTTTTTGCCATAAAATATTTACTCATAATTGGGTTGAATTTTTTAAGAAGCTTTTTTTAAAGAAGCTTATCTGTTAATGTTTTTCAAATTTAATTATTTAGTATCAATAATTATAAAACAAATAGCAGTTTATAATCATTTTAAAGAAGGTTCAATTTATTTATTTCAGGAAAATAAAACAGGCATTTTTCTAGATGGATCAGCCTTTAAAAACGAATTTGTTCTTTTTTCATAAAATTTAAATAAAACTTGGTGCCTTTTCCCACAACACTGTCGTTTTTAATGACAACCGGAGTACATTCCGACCTTGACATTATGCCGTCTTGATCTTTTGGTGTTGAGAAATACCATAAAATGTTTATTTTATTTTTGGCTTTATCGGTAGTTTCTTTTGTAAATTCAGGCTGTTTGAACAATTGGCTCAAAGGTTTCATTTTGCCAATTTTCGGAACTTTAACAACAACAGCAGCGCCCATAATTTCTTTTACTTGAAGCAGGCTAAATCCATTTTCTATGTTGGAAATTTTGGTGTTTTGCTCAGTTAGGAATTCACTAAAAGTATTGTAAATTTTTTCTGTGGTTTCCTGTGAAAACAGATCGACTGAAAATATTAAAAAAATAAAAATAGTGAAGGTAATTGGTCTTTTCATAAAGCCAATATACAAAAAAACCTTAAAATTGGGGAAATACCATATTTCTTAAAACTGGTTGACTTTATGTTGAATTGTTATTTATGTTTTAAAAAAGAGTTTTTTATGGAAATTAGCTGAAATATAGCTGCCAATAAACCTGCCTAAAAAATAATGTCCTACAGAAATTCCAACAATTAATAGCATACTTATCCACATTTTCGGAGGAATATGGTCGTTTAATATTAAGTTATTATCTGAGAAACTATTCATTATTTTAAAAGGAAATTGAAAATAATCTATGACACCCGTATTAAAATCATTGTAGTAGATGGAAATATAAAAATAAGTAAAAAACACCCAAGCAAAAAAGCCGAATCCATTTCCGTACAACGCTGAATAACTGTTTTTATAATTTGACCAAGTACTTTCGTCATTCGCTATAAATTTTACTGAAGGATCACTTTTTTTAATATGAATTCTTGATTTTTTATATTCAAAAAAGTTGTGAATCCAAAAATAAACCAATAGTAATGGCGCAGAGACAATCACTAAAACAAGTATTACAATAATTGCGAGAATAAATATTCTTAAAATATTATCATAGGGTGAATAATTTTTAAGGATAACTGATTCCTGCTCGTGAATTTCATTTAAGTCCTGAAAAATAATTAGTTTGTTTACATTTTCTATCGGCTTGAATTTAAATAATAAAATGGATTTTCGAGCAGTATTGCCGGAAATATCACAACCAATAAGAACATAGCAAAGCACAAAAATGAATAGCAATTTTTTCATTTTAATAATTTAGGGTGCTTTTAAATTGTTTGGGTAAATAATTTAATAGCTGAAAAGTACCTGGTTTTGTGAAATGGAGTTGGTGGATATAATAAATGAAATTTAAATATCTTTCATTTAAGATGATAGTTCTCGTTAGCAGTCAATCAAATATAGTTTAAATTTTCTATAAAAGGCATTGTTTTTCAATAGTTTAGATTAAAGTAAAAAACTAAACGAAAATGATGATAAATTTTTGGACACAAAAACAACAACTTGTTTAAAAAATCCAATAATAAATAACAAAAAAAGGAACTGCAATGAGGCAATTCCTTTTTTTATTTATGTTGAAACAATCAATTAAATCATTTGTTTTTTATTTTCCCAACTCCACAAACAAACCTTCTTCGGTATTGTTTATTTTTGCTAAGGATTTCTTTGTCAAATCTTTAATGGTTTTATCCCATTTTTTATTGCTGAAGCCCGATTGCGTTTTTAGGTCGTTCAAAAGCATTGGAGAATTTGCTTTTAAAATGTGGAAAATCGCCTTTTCATCCTCGCTCATTTCTACCGCTTTTTTTTCTGGTCTCATCTGTGGAAAAAATAAAACTTCCTGAATAGAACTGTTGTTGGTCATAAACATCACCAAACGGTCGATGCCAATCCCAATGCCCGATGTTGGCGGCATGCCGTATTCCAAAGCGCGCAAAAAGTCCTGATCGATAAACATCGCTTCGTCATCGCCTTTTTCGGTCAATTTTAATTGTTCTTCAAAACGTTCGCGTTGTTCAATGGGGTCATTTAACTCAGAATAGGCATTTGCCAATTCTTTGCCGTTTACCATCAATTCGAAACGCTCGGTTAAAGCCGGATTTGTGCGGTGTTCTTTGGTGAGCGGACTCATTTCTTTCGGATAATCGGTGATAAATGTTGGCTGAATATAATGGTGTTCACATTTTGATCCGAACAATTCATCAATCAATTTTCCAACGCCCATGGTTTCGTCAACGGCAACACCCACTTTTTTGCAAACTTCTTTCAAGGCAATTTCATCCATTCCGGCAACATCAAAACCGGTATGTATTTTTATGGCTTCCAAAATGGGAACTCTTGCATAAGGCGCTTTAAAACTCACCATATTTTCACCTATTTTAACTTCGGTGGTTCTGTTGCTGTCCATCGCTACTTTTTCCAACAATTCCTCGGTCATATTCATCATCCACAGGTAATCTTTATAAGCAACATACAATTCCATCACTGTAAATTCTGGATTGTGGGTTCTGTCCATTCCTTCATTTCTGAAATCTTTGGAAAACTCATAAACGGCATCAAATCCGCCAACAATCAATCTTTTTAAGTACAATTCGTTGGCAATCCGCAAATACAAAGGCATATCCAAGGCATTGTGATGCGTTTTAAATGGACGAGCGGCTGCGCCACCCGGAATTGGCTGCAATATTGGAGTTTCCACTTCCAAATAATCTCTTTTGTTGAAGAAATCACGGATGGAATTGGTAATTTTTGTGCGTTTTATGAAGGTTTCTTTTACGTGATCATTTACAATTAAATCCACATATCGTTGGCGATATCTTAATTCGGCATCAGAAAAAGCATCGTGCACTTTTCCGTCAGCATCCGTTTTAACCACAGGGAGCGGACGTAAACTTTTTGAAAGTACCGTTAGTTCTTTTACATTAACCGATTCCTCGCCAACTTTCGTTTTAAAAACTTCACCTTTAATACCAATAATATCGCCCATATCCAATAATTTTTTGAATACGGTGTTGTACATTGTTCCTTCAGCATCAGATGAAATTTCATCACGGTTGATGTAAATTTGCATTCTTCCGCTGGCATCTTTTAACTCGGCAAAAGAAGCTTTTCCCATAATCCTTCTACTCATCATTCTTCCGGCCAAAACAACTTCTTTTCCTTCAAAAGATTCGAAGTTTTCCAAGATTTCCTTTATGGTTGCAGTGGTTTTAAATTCTTCGGCAGGATAAGGGTTTATACCCAATTCACGTAGTTTTTGTAAGGATTCTCTTCTGATTATTTCGAGTGGCGATAATTGCATGATGCGTATTTTAATATTACTTTTTGTTAATGGAGAGCAAAGATACAATCAATTCAATAAAATAAGTAATTTAGAAAGAAAAAGTGTTTGCAATTTGAAATCAAAGAAAAATTAATATATTTGCGTATCGCTGTGTTGGCGATTTAGTTGTGTTGTTTTTGGCGTTTTAACGCCAAGGTTTTTTAAACCAATGGAAAGCTTCCCGAAATCCGGGACGCTTTTTTTATTTTATGGCACTATTTTTATTCAGAAATGCCAAAAAATGCATCTTTATATTCCCAAAAAGTCGCGAGATACATTCCGGCAAATACCAAACAAACGGCCAATTTTAATAAGGTTGAAGATAAAAATCCGATAAACGAACCAACAGCTGCTTTTAATGCTTTTTTAGCATCTTTATGATCTTTTATGAGTTCGCCAAAAAAAGCACCCAGTAACGGACCAATAATAATTCCCAGCGGACCGAAAAAAAATCCCGAAAACAAGTCCGACCATAGAACCCTTTACGCCATAATTGCTGCCTCCAAATTTTTTTGTGCCAAGTATTGGCAGCACATAATCTATGATGGAAACCAATATGGCAACGCCCAAAGTAATTCCTAAAACTGTCCAGTCAATCGGAATTGCTTTTGTCAAATAGAGCAAGAGCAGTCCAACCCAACTGGCAAACGGTCCAGGCAAAACGGGTAAAACAGAGCCAAGAATGCCAGTTAGCACTATTAAAAATCCGATGATCAGCAGAAAAATATCCATTTTGCTAATTTATGGTTTCCTGAGATAATTTGAAAAGGATCATTTTAAAGTTTTTATATTTCTCAACTAAAAAATTAGTTTAAACTAATTTTTTAGTTATATTTGTTTTGTTGAACTAAATACTTAGTTAAAAAATGGATAAACAATTGACAAAAGCAGAAGAGCAATTTATGCAAATTTTATGGGAGTTGGAAGAAGCATCTGTGCAAGAGATCATAGATCAATTGCCCGAACCTAAACCTGCATATAATACGGTTTCTACCATTATCAGGATATTGGAAACCAAGGATTTTGTGGCGCATAAAGCAAAGGGAAGAGGTTATATTTATTTTCCGCTGGTTTCAAAAGCAGTTTATACCAACCAAAGCCTGCAAAAAATTGTAGATGGTTATTTTGACGGGTCATTTAAAAGTATGGTTTCATTTTTTGTGAATAAAAATGAGGTGGACTTTAAAGAATTGGATACCATATTGAAAATTATTAACGACAAAAAAACAGAGCGATGATCAATTACCTAATTCAACTGCTTCTATTTCAAACCTTGTTCTTGGCGGTTTACGATTTGTTTTTGCAAAAGGAAACCTTTTTTAAATGGAATAGAATTTATTTGCTGGCGACGCCAATTTTGTCTTTTATTATTCCTTTATTGAGCCTTAAAAGTCTTCAGAAAACGGTTCCGCAAGAATATATCGAGTATTTACCGGAAGTGGTATTAAATCCGCAAGTTTATATTGAAAACAGCACTCCATTTTTAACCTTGCTTGGAGTTTCAACCTTTATTTTTTATGTGGGAATGGGATTTTTTACCATTTTATTTTTGGTTCGACTCACTAAAATATTAAATTTAATCTTCACCAGTAAAAGCATAAAAAAGGACAAATACACTTTAGTGCTTTTAACAAAAAAACAATCCGCTTTTTCTTTTTTCAACTATATTTTCATCAACAAGCATTTGTTTGAACATAAGGATTTGCAAATTATTCAGCACGAGTTGATTCATTGTAAACACCGACACACCCTAGATTTGCTATATTTTGAATTGCTAAAAATTGTAATGTGGTTTAATCCTTTGGTTTATGTATATCAAAAGCGTATTACCTTGTTGCACGAATATATTTCTGATGCTGAAGTTGTTAAAGAAACCGACAAAAACATTTATTTCAATATATTATTGGCTGAAACTTTTAATGTGGAAAACATTTCATTTATCAATCAATTTTTTAAACATTCATTAATCAAAAAAAGAATCGTTATGATCACAAAAGAAAAATCTCAAAAAATGAAAAAGTTAAAATATTTATTAATAGCGCCTTTATTGTTAGCAATGCTAGTTTTTAGTTCATTTAAAGAGAGCGCCAAAGAAACGCTAGAGCAATTTCCTTCAATTATACATGAAATTTTGAATGAAGATGTTTTACCTCAAGAACTTTTGAAAAAAGAAAATGAAGCAATATTAAAATCTACAGATACAATCATTCAAAGTGAAGATGTTCCATTTGCAATAATTGAAAATGTGCCTGTTTTTCCGGGTTGTGAAGGAACTCAAGATGAATTAAAAGCATGTTTAAAAGATAAAATAGCAAATCACGTAAATGATAATTTTAATCCGAGTATTGCTGATGGACTGGGTTTAAAAGCCGAAGTAAAGCGCATCTATGTTATGTTTAAAATAGATAAGGATGGATATATTACTGATGTTCAGGCTAGGGCAGCACACATAAAATTGCAAGAAGAAGCAGTTCGGGTGATCTCAAGTTTACCTAAGATGATTCCCGGAAAACACAAAGGAAAAACCGTTAATGTAAAATATTCTTTACCAATTGCCTTTAAAGTTGGAACGAACAAAGTTGACTCCGAGATTGTAAAACGTTATGCAGTTGAAACCGGCGATAACAAGGTTGAATGGGAATATGTGAAGGGTGAAGATGTTCCATTTGCAATCATTGAAAATGTTCCCGTGTTTCCAGGTTGTGAAGGAACTGAATCAGAATTAAAAGCATGTTTACAAGAAAAAATTACAAATCATGTAAGTGCTAATTTTAATGCGAAATTGACTGAAGGGCTTGGATTGCTACCGGGATTAAAGAAGGTTTTTGTGATGTTTAAAATTGATAAAGATGGAAATATGGCAAATATTCAAGCAAGAGCGCCTCACAAGAAGTTAGAGGAAGAAGCTATAAGAGTTATCGCAAGTTTGCCACAAATGACACCAGGAAAACACAAAGGAGATGCAGTTGGTGTAAAATATGCTTTGCCCATTGCATTTAACGTTGAATAAATTATTGAAAAAACCGAGATTAAACTTTATTTTATCTCGGTTTTTTTATTTGTAATTGCAGTCTAACCTAAAATGTTGTATTTTCACTTTTTGAAATAAACAGTGATGTTAAAACAATTTTTTACCCTTATAATTTGTTCAATTTTAGTGTTATCCTGTTCTTATATTGAGCAGCACACAAAGCGTGAACCCGTACAAAAAATAGACACAATCGTTGATTTTAATACGGTAGATTCTTATCCGTTGTTCCCAAATTGTGCCGATATTCCTTCCAAAGAAAAGCAGCAGATTTGCTTCCAAATGGAAATGTCCCAACACATTTATGCTTCTTTAAAGGAATTTGAATTTAGTGTTACAGATAGCATTAACGACACTATTTTGGTTAAATTAAAAATAGATTCATTTGGAAAAACAACGTTGTCGAATATTCAAAAATCGCTTAAAATAAGTGAGTTAATTCCTCAATTTGACAGTATTGTTAAAGTAAGCCTTCAAAATTTGCCAACCTTGCAGCCAGCAATAAAAAGAGCGATGCCGGTAACTACGGAATTTACCTTGCCAATTGTTTTAAAGAATTAAGGCCAATTGGCAAAAGGACTGCAAGACCTCATGACTGCAAGACCGCAAGACAAATTTCCAACATTAATAACCATATTTACCCTTCCACAATTTCTTCAAAAATTCCCGAATCGTATTTTCGCGTGCATTGTTGCCGGGTTCGTAAATGGTGGTGTTTTTTATTTCATTGGGTAAAAATTCCTGTTCGGTAAAATTGTTCTCAAAACTATGGGCATATTTGTAGTTTTTGCCATAATCCAGTTCTTTCATCAGCTTGGTTGGCGCATTTCTTAAATGTAGCGGAACCGATAAATCGCCCGTTTCTTTCACCAAACTTTGCGCTTTGCCAATGGCTTCATAAGACGCATTGCTTTTTGCCGAACTTGCCAAATAAACCGCGCACTGACTCAAAATAATCCGCGATTCCGGAAAACCGATAATATTCACTGCCTGAAACGTGTTATTTGCCAAAATCAACGCAGTCGGATTCGCATTTCCAATATCTTCCGAAGCCAAAATCAGCATTCTTCTGGCAATAAATTTTGCGTTCTCGCCGCCTTCAATCATACGAGCAAGCCAGTAAACAGCCGCATTTGGATCACTTCCGCGGATAGATTTTATAAAAGCCGAAACAATATCATAATGCTGTTCGCCAGCTTTGTCGTACAACACCGTATTTTTTTGAATTTTGGAAAGCACCAGTTCATTGGTGATTCTGATGGGCTCTTTTTCGGTGTTTACCACCAACTCAAAAATATTCAATAATTTTCGCGCATCGCCTCCCGAAACCCGCAATAAAGCTTCGGTTTCTTCAACAATTATATTTTTTTTGGAAATAAAAGCGTCTTCTTTTAAAGCGCGTTGCAACAAATCTTCCAAATCTTTTTTGCTGAAAGAATTCAACACATACACCTGGCAACGCGACAACAATGCGGGAATCACCTCAAAACTCGGGTTTTCGGTAGTTGCGCCAATCAACGTTACCCAGCCTTTTTCAACCGCGCCCAACAGCGAATCTTGCTGCGATTTGCTAAAACGGTGAATCTCATCAATAAATAAAATAGGGCTTTTGTCGGTAAACAAACCGCCGCCCTGCTTGGCTTTGTCAATAATATCCCGCACATCTTTAACACCCGAACTAATGGCGCTCAACGTATAAAAAGGCCGTTTCGATTCTTTTGCAATGATATTGGCAAGCGTGGTTTTTCCAATTCCCGGCGGTCCCCAAAAAATTAAAGACGGAATAATTCCGCGTTTTATATGTTCAGTTAACGCACCGTTTTTCCCCACCAAATGCTGTTGGCTAATGTAATCATCCAAAGTTTTCGGACGTATGCGTTCGGCTAAAGGTTCGTTCATAGCGTAAAAATAAGCATAAAAATTTATTGGGCATTACACTGCATTACATTTGTGTCGGGCTATTCGTTAAATCTTTTTTATGAAAAAAAAGAAAAAATACGTTTACCCTGAGCTTGCCTGTCCGGCTGGCAGGCGCAGTCGAAGGGCTGCTATCCCTAATGCAAAAATAATTTGTTTAAAGCGCATCATTTAGTGGCAAAATTTTAATAAATTCATCCATTCCTAATTTAAATTTTAAATGGCAAAAAATAAATCCATATTCTCTCATAATTTTATCAGCATTCCTGTAATTGCTGTTTTTTTAATTTGGCTGGTGTATTATCTTGAAATAAAATTTGGGGATAATTATAATACTTACGGCATTTATCCGCAAACATTAACGGGTTTGCGAGGCATTGTTTTTTCGCCTTTTTTGCACAGCAGTATCGAGCATTTGTTCAGCAATTCCATTCCGTTATTGGTGATGTTGGCAAGTTTGTATTATTTTTACGAAGGCATCGCCACAAAAGTATTGTTGTGGGGAATTTTTTTTACCGGACTCTTAACCTGGTCTTTTGCGCGACCTTCTTATCATATTGGTGCCAGCGGCGTGGTTTATTTTTTGGTGAGTTTTATTTTTTTTAGCGGCGTTTTCCGAAAATATTATCGTTTGGCGGCAGTTTCTTTAATCGTGGTGTTTTTATACGGAAGCACGGTTTGGTACATTTTTCCCGTGGAAGAAAAAATTTCTTGGGAAGGCCATTTGTCTGGTTTTTTAGTCGGATTTATTTTTGCCTATATTTCAAGGAAAACTGGCCCACAACCCGAAAAATTTGTCTTTTCGCACAATCCTGAATTTGACGAACTATTTGATGAACACGGAAATTTTGCACCACCAGCAGAAAAGGAAGTATTTGAAATAAACGAAGATCCAAAAAATACTGAAGTGTAATTTATTATGATTGTTATTAATATACATGAAGATATGTTTATATTTTCCGTAGTTTTAACCAATAGCTCAAATTTGCAATTAGCCTTATTCAGAAAAAATTAAGAAATGCGCAAAACAATATATTGATAAAAATGAAAGACGAAATCAAGCTCTTTAACGAAAAAAAAATCAGAACCCATTGGGATGAAAAACTAGAAAAATGGTATTTTTCCATTATTGATGTTGTTGAAATATTGACTGATAGCCCGCGCCCAAGAAAATACTGGAGTGCCTTAAAAACCAAGTTACAAAAAGAAGGAAGTGAACTGTCCCCAAAATTGGGACATTTGAAAATGCAAGCTGAAGATGGTAAAATGAGAGCAACAGATGTAGCCGATACCGAAACATTGCTTCGTGTTATCCAATCTATTCCATCGCCTAAAGCAGAACCATTTAAGCAATGGCTGGCAAAAGTAGGTTACGAGCGTATGCAAGAAATCGCCGACCCAAGTCAAGGAATAGACAGGGCAAGAGAAAATTGGCAACAGCTGGGGCGAAGCGAGAAATGGATACAGCAGCGTATGACAGGGCAAGAAACACGCAACAAACTGACCGATTATTGGAAAGAAAGTGGCGTGCAAAAGGCAGATGAGTTTGCATTGCTCACCAATATTATTCATCAAGAATGGACAGAATTAACGGTAAAAAAACATAAAGAAATAAAAGGATTAAATTCTCAAAATTTGCGAGACCATATGAGCGAGGCAGAATTAATCTTTACGGCACTAGCTGAACTTTCTACCCGCCAAATTGCAGAAACAGCTGAAGCAAAAGGTTTAAAGGAAAATGCAATAGCAGGAAAAAAAGGCGGTAAAATTGCCAAAGATGCCCGTTTAAAATTAGAAGCCCAAACAGGGAAAAGCGTTGTTACCGGTGAAAATTTTTTACCGTCGGCAAAAGAAACCAAAAAATTAAAATAAAAAAATTAGGTTGTTGAGCACTAAATTTGCAATTTGTGCAATCAAAAACAAAAAATCCATCAAATAAATCCTATGAACACATCCTTAAAAAACTGGCACCAATTTATGGAAACCAGAAATCCCAAAATATTGGATGAACTTTTGGCAAATGAGGTCATTTTTTATTCACCCATTGTTTGGGCGCCACAAGAAGGAAAACAAATTACCAAATTGTATTTAATGGCGGCATTAGAAGTTTTTGGTGGCGAAAATGCTGATTTTAAGTACGTGAAACAGGTGGTCGATAACAACAATCAATTTATTTTGGAATTCAACACCATCATTGATGGCATAACAGTAAACGGCGTTGATATGATTGAGGTAAATGAGGAAGGAAAAATTATCAGTTTCAAAGTGATGGTTCGCCCACTGAAAGCAATCAATAAAGTGCACGAAAAAATGGGGGAAATGCTTGAGAAGTTAAAACACCAAAAGGGAACGGAAAATTGAAAAGAAAATCACAACAAAATTTGGATAATTTTTTAACTGAATTCAATTTTTTACTTGCATAATTGATTTGTTTTTGTACGTATATTTTTCGTACAAATATTTGTATGGTACGTATTTTGAACGTACATTTGTAAAAATTAAAAAGATGGAAACAAAATCTATTAAAAATGAAAAAACAAGATTCGACACGCGACTTCCGAAAGAACAAAAGCTTTTTTTTGAAAAAGCCGCCCATATTGGTGGTTTTCGCAATTTAACGGATTTTATTATTTCTGCCGTTCAAGAGAAAGCCAAAGAAATTATAAGAGAAAGAGAAATAATTTTAGCTTCAGAAAAAGACAATGAAATTTTTTTTAATGCAATATTAAGTTCAGACAAGCCTAACAATGAATTAATTTCGGCTAGTGAGGAATATAATAAATTGCTTTCTTAAATGAATTTTATCACCATTAATCTGGGGCCTGAACACAAAAAAAATGAATTTTGTTGTGAAACAGCGCAGTTAGATAATTATATACATCAGCAAGCCAGTCAGGATGTTAAACGCAAACTTTCGGCTTGTTTTGTGTTGATTGAAAATAATTCAAATTTAATAAAAGGATATTATACACTTTCAAATAATAGCATTCCTTTATCATTAATTCCTGAATCGATTAAAAAACAACTTCCAAAATCATATAAATCAATTCCAACTACCCTTTTAGGAAGATTGGCCATCGACAAAAACCACCAAGGAAATGGGTTTGGAAAATTATTGCTTATTGACGCTTTGAAAAGAAGTTATATCATTTCAAAAAGTGTTGGCTCATTTGCTGTAATTGTTGATCCACTCGACAATGATGCTGAATCCTTTTATAACAAATACGGTTTTATTAAACTTCCGGATAGCGGAAAAATGTTTCTACCAATGAAAACGATTAAACAATTGTTTGAAAAGTAAATTTTAGTAAAAAAACCTACATATTTCTTCTATATTGTCCGCCCACTTCAAAAAGCGCCTCGGTAATTTGTCCGATAGAACACACTTTACAAGCTTCCATTAATTGCTCAAAAACATTTTCGTTATTCACGGCTTTTTCTCTTAACAAAGCAATATGTTCTTTAACTGCGGAAGCATTTGCTTTGTTTAAGTTTTCAACCACCGTAATTTGGTATTGTTTTTCTTTTTCGGTGGCCCTGATGACTTCTTGAGGCAAAACTGTTGGCGAACCTTTGCTGCTTAAAAAGGTGTTTACGCCAATAATAGGGAATTCGCCATTGTGTTTTAAGGTTTCGTAGTACAAGCTTTCTTCCTGTATTTTACTGCGTTGGTACATCGTTTCCATCGCGCCCAAAACACCGCCGCGTTCCGTAATTCTGTCAAATTCAGCATAAATGGCTTCTTCCACCAAATCAGTTAATTCTTCAATGATAAAGGAACCCTGAATCGGATTTTCATTTTTGGTCAAGCCCAATTCTTTGTTGATAATCAGCTGAATGGCCATAGCGCGTCGGACACTTTCTTCGGTTGGTGTTGTTATCGCTTCATCATAAGCATTGGTATGCAAACTGTTGCAATTGTCGTAAATGGCATACAAAGCCTGCAAAGTAGTGCGAATATCATTAAAGTCAATTTCCTGGGCGTGCAAACTTCTTCCTGAAGTTTGAATGTGATATTTCAGCATTTGTGCTCTTGAATTTGCACCATATTTCTCTTTCATGGCTTTCGCCCAAATTTTACGGGCAACCCTTCCAATCACTGCATATTCCGGATCAACGCCGTTGGAAAAGAAGAAGGATAAATTCGGTCCAAATTCATTGATGTCCATACCTCTCGACAAATAGTATTCCACATAGGTAAACCCGTTTGCCAAGGTAAATGCCAATTGCGAAATTGGATTGGCGCCGGCTTCCGCGATATGATATCCGGAAATGGAAACCGAATAAAAGTTGATGATGTTGTTGGCAATAAAATATTCCTGAACGTCACCCATTAATCGCAAAGCAAATTCTGTGGAAAAAATACAGGTATTTTGTGCCTGATCTTCTTTTAATATATCCGCTTGCACCGTTCCGCGGACTTTAGAAATGGTTTCTGTTTTAATTTTTTTATAAATGTCAAGCGGTAAAACTTCATCACCGGTAACACCCAATAAGCGCAATCCCAATCCGTTATTTCCTTCCGGTAATTCGCCTTGATATTGCGGACGCGCAACACCTTTTTTCTTATAAATGGCGTTTATTTTTTCTTCAGTTTCCTTTTCAAGTCCGTTGGCAACAATGTATTTTTCACATTCCTGGTCTATTGCTGCATTCATAAAAAAGGCAAGCATCATTGGTGCCGGGCCGTTAATGGTCATTGATACTGAGGTCATCGCGTTTGTCAAATCGAAGCCTGAATACAATTTTTTTGCATCATCCAAACAACAAACGGAAACGCCTGCATTTCCAATTTTTCCGTAAATATCCGGACGAATATCAGGGTCATTTCCGTATAAAGTCACGGAATCAAATGCGGTGGACAAACGTTTTGCCGGAAGTCCCAAACTCACGTAATGAAATCGTCGGTTTGTGCGCTCCGGCCCGCCTTCGCCCGCAAACATTCTTGCGGGATCTTCTCCTGTTCTTTTGAATGGAAAAAGTCCGGCCGTATAAGGAAATTCACCGGGAACATTTTCTTCTAAAGTCCACAATAACAAATCGCCCCAAGCCTCGTATTTTGGCAGCGAAATTTTTGGAATTTGGGTGTGAGACAAAGATTCGCTGTGTGTTTGGATGCTCAATTCTTTACCGCGAACATTGAAAGTAAAAACTTCATTTTTATAGGATTGTTTTTTGGCTTCCCAATCTAAAATGAGTTCCCAGTTGTAAGGATTTAAATCCATTTTAACCCGTGCAAATTCCTTGAACAAAAGCGATAAAAAAAGCTTAGTGTCGTCATTCTGATTTCGGTTACTGAGCGTAGCCGAAGTAATTTTCAGTATTTCATCTTCATTTATTCCAATTTTACTCAGATGAGCTTGGTTGGTCTCATTCGCAATGTTGGCAACGGAACAAATCGTTTTATAAATCCCAAACAACTTTTGGGCAACTTCTTTCTGTTTTTTTGCTTTTTGATTATAAGCCCTGTTATTTTCGGTGATTTCCGACAAATAGCGCACGCGGTTTGGCGGAATGATAAACTGTTTTTCGCTTATTTTATCAGAAACTTCAAAAGTGCTTTTAAAATGCGTGCCTGTTTTTTCGTTAATTTTTTTGATGAGAACCTGATACAATTCATTCGTCCCCGGATCGTTAAACTGGGAAGCGACAGAACCGTAAACCGGCATTGAATCTACACTGTTTTCCCATAAATTATGGTTGCGCTGGTATTGTTTTTTTACGTCGCGCAAGGCATCCAAAGCGCCACGTTTGTCGAATTTATTTAGGGCAATGACATCGGCAAAATCAATCATGTCAATTTTTTCCAATTGTGTTGCAGCGCCATATTCTGGCGTCATCACATACAAGGAAACATTTGAATGTTCTACAATTTCGGTGTCGCTTTGTCCAATTCCCGAAGTTTCCAAAATCACCATATCAAATCCGGCAACTTTTAAAATGTCAACAGCAATGCTCACGTGTTTAGATAAGGCCAAATTGGATTGGCGCGTGGCAAGCGAACGCATATAAACACGGTCGTTTTTTATGGAATTCATTCTAATTCTGTCGCCCAATAAAGCGCCGCCTGTTTTCCTTTTTGAAGGATCAACCGAAACAATCGCGATTGTTTTTTCGGGAAAATCTATTAAATATCTTCGCACCAATTCATCCACCAAAGACGATTTTCCTGAACCTCCGGTGCCTGTAATTCCCAAAACCGGTGTTTCTGATTTTTTGGCTGCTGTTTTAATTTCGTTTATAAATTGGGTATGTTTTTCTGAGAAATTCTCAGCGGCAGAAATGGCTTTCGCCAATTGCATCGGATTTTTCTTAGCCAAATCGGCAGCTGAAAAATCAACAATTTCACCCGTTGGAAAATCGCAGGTTGCAATCATATCATTAATCATTCCCTGCAAACCCATACTTCTGCCATCATCTGGGGAATAAATTTTTGTAATTCCGTAATCGGTCAATTCTTTAACTTCTTCCGGCAGAATTACACCGCCGCCGCCGCCAAATATTTTAATTTGCGGAGCGCCTTTTTCCTGAAGCAAATCGTACATATATTTAAAATACTCCATATGTCCGCCCTGGTAGGAAGTCATCGCAATAGCATTTGCATCTTCTTCAATGGCACAATTAACCACTTCTTCCACGCTTCTGTCGTGCCCCAGGTGAATCACTTCAACGCCGGTAGCCTGAATAATTCTTCGCATAATATTGATGGCGGCATCGTGACCGTCAAAAAGGGAAGCGGCTGTAACTATTCGAACTTTATTTTTTGGTTTATAAGGTGTGATTGTGTCCATTTTTTTCTTTGATTGTAAGCCGCAATTTACAAAAATTTAT
The DNA here is from genome assembly GCA_030683995.1 of Lutibacter sp. GTDB lineage: Bacteria > Bacteroidota > Bacteroidia > Flavobacteriales > Flavobacteriaceae > Lutibacter. The sequence goes on along the minus strand of JAUXPH010000066.1, from coordinate 14,950 downwards.
AAGTATTGTTTAATCGGCGGTTTTTGAGGTTTTAATTGTAAAATGTTTCTGTTGATAAAAACCAAACAGAAAATCAAAAAAGTTTCATAAAGCACAAAAAAAGAATTGAAAAGCTATAAATACTTTAAAAAAGAGAATGTTTTTCTAGATTCTAAATAATTCAAATCTTGTTCATTTTTATAGGCTTCTTTTTCAAAACTGATGTTTTTATAGGCAAATTCGTGGTTTTTATATTGAAAAAACCGAATGCAGTATTCTATAAAATACCAGGCAAAAAAGAAAATCCACAGCAATTCAATCTGTTGTTTTAAATGAATTTTTTCGTGATTCAAAAACAAGGCGTCTTTTATGCTTTTCTTATTTCTTAAGAAGATAAAAGGAAAAATGGTCAATCCGGAATAGTTCTTCGGAATGATGTATTTAAAAACAACAATCATATTTTGTGCGCTATTCAAAAACTACACCAAATTACTTGAATTTTTTTCAATTAACATCAAAATAATATATCGATACTATTTTTCTATCAACTTAAAAAAATTGATCAACAGATTTTGCGGTTTTTGATTAAACACTTCCATTGAAAAAATGTAAATTTGTACCAGTTAAATCTCGTTTAAATGACATTTCAAGACCAAATAAAACAAGGAATTCCTGCTGAATTGCCTTCAAAAAAAACCTATGAAAAATCAATAAATCACGCGCCGAAACGGGTTGATATTTTGTCTACAGCAGAAAAAGAGCTCGCAATCAGAAACGCGTTGCGGTATTTCCACAAAAAACACCATCCTATTTTAGCGAAGGAATTTGCTGAGGAACTCAATGAATACGGACGAATTTATATGTACCGTTTTCGTCCAGATTATCAGTTTTATGCGCGGCCAATCAATGAATATCCTGGGAAATCTGTGCAGGCAAAAGCCATTATGCATATGGTTCAGAATAATTTGGATGAAGCCGTAGCGCAACATCCTCACGAATTGATTACATATGGCGGCAACGGAGCTGTTTTTCAGAATTGGGCGCAATATTTATTGACGATGAAATACTTGTCGGAAATGAACGACGAGCAAACATTAATTATGTATTCTGGCCATCCGATGGGTTTGTTTCCATCAAATGCCAATGCACCAAGAGTGGTGGTTACCAACGGTATGATGATACCAAATTACAGCAAACAAGACGACTGGGAAAAATACAATGCCTTGGGCGTAACGCAATACGGACAAATGACAGCAGGCAGTTATATGTACATTGGTCCGCAAGGAATTGTGCACGGCACCACAATCACCGTGCTAAATGCCGGCCGAAAAATTGCTAAAAATGGGGAATCTTTGGCGGGAAAATTATTTCTGACTTCCGGTTTGGGAGGCATGAGCGGCGCACAGCCAAAAGCAGGAAATATTGCTGGTTGCATTACGGTTTGTGCTGAAGTGAATCCGAAAATTACCGAGATTCGTTTGTCGCAAGGTTGGATTGATGAAAAAATAACCGATTTAAATGAATTGGCTATAAGGGTAAAAAAAGCCAAAGAAAATAAGGAAGTGGTTTCCATTGCCTTTTTAGGAAATATTGTGGAGGTTTGGGAAAAATTTGCCGAAGAAAATGTGTATGTTGATTTGGGTTCTGACCAAACTTCACTCCACAATCCTTGGGCTGGAGGTTATTATCCGGCAGGAATTTCTTTTGAAGAATCCAATGAAATGATGGTTGAAAATCCTGCATTATTTAAAGAAAAAGTGCAGGAAAGTTTAAGAAGGCAAGTTGAGGCAATCAACAAACACGCTGCAAATGGAACTTACTTTTTCGATTATGGGAATGCTTTTTTATTGGAAGCAAGCAGGGCAGGAGCAAAAATTTATAAAGATTCAAAAGGGAATTACTGTAATAAAGAAACCCTATCTTCCCTTGGGGAAGAGACCGAGAGATGGGAATATCCGTCTTATGTTCAGGATATTATGGGGCCAATGTGTTTTGATTATGGATTCGGACCTTTTCGCTGGGTGTGCACAAGCGCAAAACCGGAAGATTTAAAGAAAACGGATGCAATTGCCTGTGAGGTTCTGGAAGAAATCAGAAAAAATTCACCAAAAGAAATTCAGCAGCAAATGACCGACAATATTCAGTGGATAAAAGGCGCGCAGGAAAACAAATTGGTGGTTGGTTCCCAAGCCAGAATTTTATATGCCGATGCGGAAGGCCGAATGAAAATTGCCGAAGCTTTTAACATTGCCATAAAAAACGGAGAAATTTCAGCGCCGATTGTTTTAGGAAGAGACCATCACGATGTTTCCGGCACCGATTCTCCTTACCGGGAAACCTCAAATATTTACGACGGATCAAAATTTACGGCAGATATGGCCATTCAAAATGTGATTGGAGACAGCTTTCGCGGAGCAACTTGGGTGTCCATTCATAACGGCGGTGGCGTAGGTTGGGGAGAGGTCATTAACGGCGGATTTGGTATGGTTCTTGATGGTAGTTTAGAAGCCGAAAAGCGACTGAAAAGTATGCTATTTTGGGATGTAAATAATGGTATTGCACGTAGAAATTGGGCAAGAAATGAAGGTGCTGTATTCGCCATAAAAAGAGCGATGGAAGTGGAGCCAAATTTAAAAGTGACATTGCCTAATTTAGTTGATGACCAAATCTTGAAAGATTTATTTTAATAATTAAAATTGTATTTAAATGAAAGCCTTAAAATTACTTCCGTTAGCTTTAATTTTTTTAATAGCTTCCTGCAGCTCCATCAGGGTTACAACCGATTATGATACTACAGCCGATTTTTCTAAATATAAGACATTCGCTTTTTATAAAAAAGGCATTGATAAAGCAGAAATTTCCGATTTGGACAAGCGAAGAATTTTAAAAGCCATTGAAAGCGAAATGCTGGCAAAAGGATTTACAAAATCGGATGAGCCGGATTTGTTGGTTAATATTTTTGCAAAATCAACCCAAAAAGTGGATGTGTACAACAACAACTTTTATTACGGCTGGCATCCTTGGTATTACGGACCAAATTTTGGGACACAGGTTTCCAAATACACCGAAGGCACTTTGTTTATCGATTTAATTGATGCGAACAAAAAAGAATTGGCGTGGCAAGGAATTGGAAGCGGCGCTTTATCTGCTACTGGAAATGTTGCTCAAAAGGAAGAAAAAATCAAAGAATTTGTTGCCGAAATTATGGCACAATATCCTCCGGGAACAAAAAAATAATTTTAAAATTTTTAACCTATAGATTTAAAAACGTTCTGAATTTTTGGAACGTTTTTTTTGTGATCAGTTTTGTCGCATCGCGTTGGTTGCGTTTGCAATTAATTGTTTTAAAATGGCATTCACATTGCTTTTTTCGCCAAAATCTTCCAATGTTTTTTCAAATTGTTTTAATTTAAAATTGGATTGCTCATTTAAGTTTTGCATCATTAAAATTTGTTTCCAAACAGTGAAAAGTGATCCAATTAACTGATTGTTTTTTTCATAATTTTTGTCCAGCTGATGCATGATGCTTTTTGAATAACAACCAAACGCCAATGGCATCAAATTCAATCTTTCCAGCATTTGCTGCAAGCCATTTTTTAATTCCGGAAAAGTGCTAAAAGCCGCAATCCTGTATTCGGTACCATTATTTATACCTTTCGATGAAATTAATAAAAAGGAATGGGTAATTAAATTGGTGTAATCAAGATCAGACTGATAATAGATCTCTATGCCAAGATTGGTATTAAGGATGAGGACTTTTTCGTTGATGGTAAGTTCCAAAAAATCTGACAATGCAGAAACCTCTTTGCTTGAAATGAGCAATGATAATTTATGATTTTTGCTTGATATAAAAACAGATTTCAACACTGAGGTGTCCAATTTAAAGAGTTATGATTTAATAATTTTGAAGCAATTTCAATCATTCTTCAATAAATTCAATCAAACAAATCTAAATAAAATCATTTAATAATAGAAATCGATTGTTTCTATTTTAAAATAGAAAAATAGTATTAAACCAAGTTTGGACTGATAATTGCCTCTTCCATTTAAAATATAATTCATTTTGGATTCATTTGAAAAATGAATGAATAGAATTAATTGATTATTTTTGCGGAATCTATGTTTGAAAAACCAATTCCTTCAGAAGAAGATTATTATACCAATGAAGAAGGCTACCGTGTTTTTACGGAAAAATATCATTTGAAAAGAGGGTATTGCTGTAAAAACGGTTGCAAGCATTGTCCGTTTGGATATGACAAGAAAACAGACAGCATTAAGCGTTAAATTTGAGTAAATAACAAAATAAAAAAACAAAAAGATGTTAAAAAAAATACTTTTGGTGGCGGTTGTGTTTCAACTTTCTGCCTGTGCAGAATTACAGCAGGTGGTTAACCAATTGCCAAATGGAGAAATTACGAATTTTCAAATTGCAGCCGGTTTAAAGGAGGCTTTACAAAACGGAGTTTCGAATCAGGTAACCACTTTGGCGGTTCAGGATGGTTTTTTTAAAAATGAAATGGTTAAAATTTTATTGCCTGCAGAATTGCAAAAAGTGGATCGTACTTTAAGAAGCATGGGACTGTCAAGCTTGGCTGATGAAGGATTGCGAGTGTTGAACCGTGCTGCGGAAGATGCTGTTGGAGAAGCCATTCCTATTTTTAAGGATGCCATAACAGGGATGACGTTTGTTGATGCGAAAAACATTTTGTTGGGCGATAAAAATTCCGCAACACTGTATTTGAAAACCGCTACTTCTGCGGCATTGTACCAAAAATTTAACCCAATTATCAACAATTCATTTAAAAAAGTGGGTGCAGATAAAGTTTGGGCCAACTTAATCACAAAATACAATAACTTACCATTAACCACTGATGTAAATCCGGATTTAACTGATTATGTTACCAACGAAGCTCTAAAAGGCGTTTTCACCATGGTTGAAATTGAAGAAAGGGGAATTAGAGCGAATTTAGCCAAACGTACTTCAGATTTGTTGAAACGTGTTTTTGCGTTGCAAGACTAAATTAAAAATGACTGTCTAATTTTTTATGCATTTCTTTAAAATAATCAAAAGCCAAAAGCAATCTTGATCCGTGCCAGCCAAACATTTCGCCATCCGCAAAAACTGTGATGGAACGATTGGTGAAAGTTGAAATTTCTACCGCGTGTTCATCTTTAAACGGAAACGGTTCTGAAGACAAAATAATGATTTCAGGATCGCCTTCATAGCGCATTTTATTGATTTCCACTTTTGGATAACGACTCATATTTTGGTAAATGTTTTCAAATTTATTGAGTTGAAGCATTTGGTTTATGTAGGTCTCGTTTCCTGCCACCATCCAAGGTTTTGCCCAAATAAAATAAGCGACTTTTCGGGTTGGTTTTGTTTTGATGAATTCTTTAAAATCGAGAAGTTTAAAGTGTATTTTTTCGACTAAATTTTGGCTTTCTGTTCTTCTGTTTAAAATTGTTCCCAAGCTTATAATGAAATCGATACTGTCTTGTATGGTGGTGATATCGGAAAAATAAGTGGGTGCAATTTTTTCCAGTTCAGGCAAAAAATCATAGGTATTTTCTTCTTTATTGCATAAAATAAAATCGGGATTTAATGCCTTAATTTTATCGAAATCTACTTTTTTTGTGCCGCCAACAATGGTTTTGGTCGATTTTAAATGATATGGATGTACACAAAATTTCGTAATGCCCACAAGTTCATTTTCCAAATTCAAATCGCACAACAATTCGGTTTGTGAAGGCACCAGTGAAATGATTCTTTTGGGTTGCGTTTTTAAAGTAATTTCTCTGCCTAATTGATCTTTTATAATTTTCATTATTTATTTTCTCCAATTTTCACGTCTGATTGCATAAATTAGCTCATCTAACAATTCGCCATTCTTTATAAGAACTTTGTCAAATTTTCCTTCCAAAATAAAATTGTTCTTTGCTAAAACTTTTTGTGAAGCAATATTTGTCCCAAATGGTATGGCAAATACTCGGTTAATGTCATAAGTAGTAAAGGCAAAGTCAACCGTTTGTTTTATGGCCTCACTGATAATTCCCTGTCCCCAAAATGGTTCAGCCAACCAATAACCAAGTTCTGCATTATTTCTATGGATATCTTCTTGAGGATGGATTCCTATACCACCAATTGCTTTACCGTCAATGTCTATTGCAAAAAGATGAATAGGGAAGTCTTTGGTTGCAAATTCAATAAATGCTTTCCCGTTATTTTCTGTATAGGGATGCGGGAATTTGTCAGTCATATGTTTTGCAACATTCCAATTGTTTGCATATTTCACCAAGCTGTCTATGTCAGACATTTCCCAAGGTCTAATTTTAAATTTCGTTTTATCCATTTTTTTTCTGATGAATGCTTTTTTATTATGCCCCAAACTATTTGCTTAAAATCAAAGCCATTTCCTGCTGTAATTTTAAAGCTTCCACTTGTGCTGCTTTTGCGAAATCCAAGCCGTTGCTGGCATAAATAATGCTTCTTGCCGAATTCGCCAGCAAGCCACAATCTTTATTGAGTCCGTATTTGCAAACTTCCTGCAGGTTTCCGCCTTGAGCGCCAATACCGGGAACCAATAAAAAATGATTCGGCACAATTTTTCTGATTTCCTCAAAATATTCCGGTTTTGTGGCGCCAACCACAAACATTAAATTTTCCGAATTTTTCCAGGTCAGTGCCGTTTTCAGCACTTCTTTATACAGCTCATTTCCGTTAATTTTCAATCCCTGAAAATCGAGTCCGCCTTTGTTTGAAGTCAATGCCAAAAGTATCGTGGTTTTATTTTTAAAAGCCAAAAAAGGTTCTACAGAATCACTTCCCATATAAGGCGCAACCGTTACCGAATCAAAATTTAAATCCTCAAAAAAAGCTTTTGCATACATGGTTGAGGTATTGCCAATATCGCCGCGTTTTGCATCGGCAATGGTGAAAATTTCAGGATAATTAGCATTGAGATAATCGATGGTTTTTCCCAGCGCCGCCCAGCCTTTCAATCCGTAAGCTTCATAAAAAGCGGTGTTTGGTTTATAGGCAACCGCCAAATGATGCGTGGCGTCAATAATTTGTTTGTTAAATTCAAAAATAGGATCCTCCTCTGCCAATAAATGCGTTGGGATTTTATCCAAATCAACATCCAATCCAATGCATAAAAATGATTTTTTTTGTTGAATTTGTGCAATAAGCGCTTGTTTGTTCATAGGTTCAAATAAAGAATTTAACAAAAGTAGTAATTTTAATACTTTAAGTTATCTTTGTTAACCAAATAAAGCACCTTGTTTAGTTATATTTTAAATAAAATATTTTATGGATTTCTTACGCTGTTTGGCGTAATTACCGTCATATTTTTTCTTTTTAATGTGTTGCCCGGCGATCCTGCACGAATGATGTTAGACCAGCGGGAGGATGCTGAGCAGCTTCAAAATATTCGTGTCAAATATGGATTTGACAAACCTTTAACTACCCAATATTTATATTATTTGAACGATTTGTCACCCATTTCTATTCACAGTTCCAATCCTTTAAACTACACTTATTTATCTGCAGAAAAATATACTTATGCAAAACTGTTTTCCGCAGGTGAAAAAAATGTTGTCATAAAGTTTCCTTATCTGCGGAAATCGTTTCAAAAAAACGATAAAAATGTTACGGAAGTGATTGCGGAAACAATGCCAAACACAGCTGTTTTAGCGGTTTCTGCCATTGTGATTGCCATTATCACCGGCATTTTTTTCGGAATACTTTCGGCTTTGTATAAAGATACTTTTTTCGACAGGATGATTTCGATACTGAGCACATTGGGAATGAGCGTTCCTTCGTTTTTTGCAGCCATTTTATTTGCCTGGTTTTTCGGATTTGTTTTACACAAGTACACCAATTTAAATATGACTGGCAGTTTGTATGAAGTTGACGATTTTGGCGAAAACACCTACATTCAGTGGAAAAATTTATTATTGCCGGCAATCGTATTGGGAATCAGGCCTTTGGCAGTGGTGATACAGCTGATGCGAAATTCGTTACTCGAAGTATTGAGTCAGGATTATATAAGAACCGCTCGGGCAAAAGGGCTTTCAACCTATAAAATCATCAAAACTCACGCATTAAAAAATTCATTAAATCCTGTTGTTACTGCGGTTTCGGGATGGTTTGCCTCTATGTTGGCGGGCGCTGTTTTTGTTGAATATATTTTTAACTGGAACGGATTGGGAAAAGAAATTGTGAATGCATTAAACACCTTGGATTTGCCTATTATTATGGGAAGTGTTTTGGTAATTGCCACCATGTTTATCATTATCAATATTTTGGTGGATATTAGTTACGGATTGCTGGATCCAAAAATAAGGTTGAAATAAGTCAACTATACGAAAACGAATTCGTACAATAGTGAATTGAATTTTTTTAAGGAATTTAATAATGATTAAATTTGTCGTTAAAAAAGAATAAAAAACAAAAATATGAGAGCAAAAATAGTAGCCGGAAACTGGAAAATGAATAACGATTTGGATGAATCTAAATCGTTGGTTAAAAAAATCGCAAAAAGTATCAAAAAACGATCTCTTGAAAACACAAGAGTTATTGTTGCGCCAACCTTTGTGAATCTTCAAAAAGTGGCGAGCAAAGCCAAAGGAACCAAAGTGGAAGTTGCAGCGCAAAACATGCATTTTGAAAAAAGCGGTGCTTTTACAGGCGAAATTTCTGCATCAATGTTGAAATCTGTTGGCGTTCATATTGTGATTTTAGGTCATTCGGAACGCAGAGAATATTTTGGGGAAACTGATGAGTTATTGGCTAAAAAAGTGGATGCGGCTTTGGCAAATAAAATGGAAATCATTTTTTGTTTTGGAGAGGTTTTGGCCGACAGAAAAGCGGGAAATCATTTTAAAGTGGTTGAAAGCCAAATTAAAAATGGCTTGTTTCATTTAGAGTCTGCCGCTTGGAAAAATATTATTTTGGCTTATGAGCCAGTTTGGGCCATTGGAACCGGCGAAACGGCTTCGCCTGAACAAGCGCAGGAAATGCACGCTTTTATCAGAAAAATTGTTGGGGATAAATATGGAAATGATGTGGCAGGAAACGTTTCTATTTTATATGGCGGAAGCGTAAAACCTTCAAATGCCCAAGAAATTTTCTCAAAACCAGATGTTGATGGCGGTTTAATTGGTGGTGCAGCATTGAATATTGAAGACTTTAAAGCAATAATTGAAGCAATTTAATGGACAATATTTATATTTCATATACTTTTAAAGTGAGTCCGAAAGAACCTGCAACTGAAATTTTAATTGCGGAATTGGGTGAAGTTGGTTTTGAAAGTTTTGTTGAAAATGATGAGGGCGTTGAAGCTTTTATCCAGAAAAACGATTGGAATGCGCAGGTTTTAGATGATATTTATGTGCTAAAATCTGGAGAATTTCAGATTTCTTTTGAAATGAGAGAAATTGAACAAACCAATTGGAATATTGAATGGGAAAAAAACTTCAATCCAATTCAGGTTGATGGTTTGGCGAGCATCAGAGCGCCATTTCACGAAAATCCCAACTTGAAATATGACATTGTTATTGAGCCAAAAATGAGTTTTGGAACTGGCCATCACGAAACTACGCATATGATGGTTCAGCATTTGCTGGACTTAAATGTTGCAGGTAAAAAAGTGCTGGATATGGGTTGCGGTACAGGAATTTTGGCAATATTTGCCGAAATGAAAGGCGCAAAACCCATTGATGCAATTGATATTGACAACTGGTGTTATCAAAATTCTTTGGAAAATGTGGAACGCAATCATTGCAAACACATAGCTGTTTATGAAGGCGATGCATCTTTGTTGAAAGACAAAAAATATGAGGTGATTATTGCCAACATCAACAGAAATATTTTGTTGAGTGATATGCATATTTATGCCGATTGTTTGGGTGAAAATGGCGTGATTTTGTTGAGTGGCTTTTATAAAGAAGACATTCCGGTTATTGATGCGGAAGTTTCAAAATATGGTTTGAAACTGGACAAACAAATTGAACGCAACAACTGGGTTGCTTTGAAGTATGTAAAATAATGATTATTTTTGCAGTATGAGCACAAAAAGAAAAATACAGGAAGATGTTGACGTACTTGAAAAAGAAGTCAATTTGCATGAGATCATTTTATTTAATGATGACGTTAACACCTTCGATTTTGTGATTGACTGTTTGATAGAAATCTGTGACCATACCGCGGAACAAGCGGAACAATGTGCCTTGTTGGTACATTATAAAGGAAAATGTGCCGTAAAAACAGGAGAATATGACGAATTAAAACCACGTTGCACACAACTTTTAACAAGAGGATTGTCGGCTGAAATCATATAGATACTTCAGCTTAAAGAAGAAAATAAACTAAAAATCCCGAATATTTTCGGGATTTTTTTATTTAATCAATTTCTTATAAAGGAATGTTTCCATGTTTTCTGTTTGGCCTGACCACTTCTTTGCCTTCAAGCATTTGGAAGGCTTTTATCAATTTTCTGCGTGTATCTTTCGGGTAAATGACTTCATCAACAAAGCCTCGTCTGGCTGCTCTGTAAGGATCTTCAAATTTATAGGCATATTCCGCTTCTCTTTCTTTCCATTTGGCTTCTGGGTCTGCGGCAGCCATAATTTCATTTTTGAATATTATTTCTGCAGCGCCTTTTGCGCCCATTACGGCAATTTCAGCAGTTGGCCACGCATAATTCATATCTGCGCCAATATGCTTGGAGTTCATCACATCATAAGCGCCACCGTAGGCTTTTCGAGTAATTACGGTAATTCTTGGTACGGTTGCTTCACTTAATGCATACAATAATTTTGCGCCATTTTTTATAATGCCGTTCCACTCCTGGTCCGTTCCGGGTAAAAATCCGGGAACATCAACCAAAACCAACAATGGAATATTGAAACAATCGCAAAAACGAGTAAATCGCGCTCCTTTTATAGAACTGTTTACATCCAAACATCCGGCTAAAACCATAGGCTGATTGGCAACAATACCAATACTTCTTCCGGCAATACGCGCAAAACCCACAATGATATTTTCAGCAAAATCTTTATGAATTTCGAAAAAAGAATCTTCATCGATGATGCCCGAAATCACATGGTGCATATCATAAGGCTTGTGCGGATTTTCCGGAATGATATTTTCAAGCGAAATCCTTATTTCGTCCTGCAATTCAAAAGGTAATTTTTTGGTGGTTTCCTTATTATTTTGAGGCATATAGCTCAACAAAGTTTTTACATCCTCTAAACATTGAATGTCATTTGCCGAAGTGATATGCGTAACCCCCGATTTTATGGAATGCGCACTGGCGCCGCCAAGTTCTTCGGCCGTTACAGATTCGTTGGTCACTGTTTTCACTACATTCGGACCGGTGACAAACATATAACTGGTGTTTTCAACCATTAATGTAAAATCGGTCATCGCCGGAGAATAAACTGCCCCGCCGGCACAAGGTCCCATAATCGCTGAAAGTTGCGGCACAACACCCGACGCCTGAACATTTCTGAAAAAAATATCAGCATAACCGCCCAATGATCTTACGCCTTCTTGTATTCTCGCTCCACCGGAATCGTTCAAACCTATAATTGGCGCGCCAACTTTTACGGCCTGATCCATAATTTTACAAATTTTTTCGGCGTGCGTTTCAGAGAGCGCTCCGCCAAAAACCGTAAAATCTTGTGCAAATACATAAACCAGTCTGCCGTTTATGGTGCCATATCCGGTAACAACGCCATCACCAAAATAGAGTTCTTTTTCCATCCCAAAATCGGTTGATCTGTGTGTTACAAGCAAACCCATTTCTTCAAAAGATCCTTCATCCAATAAATATTGGACGCGTTCTCTTGCAGTTAATTTTTTCTTGGCGTGTTGTTTTTCTATACGAATTTCACCACCTCCCAAATGTGCCAGCGCAATTTTTTCTGCTAAATTTTCATACTTTGAATTCATAATAATATCTTATGATTAATTGGAAATGGGAATTCTTAATTTTTTCTGATCTTCTAAATACAACGATAAACCTACCAAAGCGGCTATTTTTGCTTCTTCATCCAATCCTGCCTGTAAAAGTTTTGGGGTATAATAATTTTTAACGAAGTGCGTGTTGAATTTGCCCGACCTAAAAGCTTCGTGTTCACAAACAAATTTCCCAAAAGGCAAGGTGGTAAAAACGCCTTTAATTTTATAGTCATCAATTGCATCAATCATCAATTGAATGGCTTCTTCTCTTGTTTTTCCGTAGGTAATTAATTTTGAAAGCATTGGATCATAATAAATAGGAATGTCCATTCCTTCTTCAAATCCGTTATCAACCCTAATTCCATCACCAACCGGAATTTTATAGGTGCTTAAATGTCCGACGCTTGGCAAAAAGTCGTTCATCGGGTCTTCTGCATAAACACGTAATTCCAAGGCATGACCGTTAATCTTTAAATCCTCTTGTTTGAATGGAATGGCTTCGCCACGCGCAATTTTAATTTGCAACTCAACCAAATCAACGCCGGTAATAAATTCAGTTACCGGATGTTCAACCTGCAAACGCGTATTCATTTCCAAAAAATAGAAGTTTAAATGCTCATCCACTAAAAATTCTACGGTTCCTGCGCCTAAATAATCGCAAGATTTTGCCACTTTAATGGCTGCGTTGCCCATTTTGGCTCTTAATTCGGGTGTTAAAATTGAAGAAGGCGCTTCTTCAATCACTTTTTGATGGCGTCTTTGGATGCTGCATTCTCTTTCAAAAAAGTGTAAAATATTTCCGTGGCTGTCTGCCAAAACCTGAATTTCAATATGTCTTGGAGACGTAATATATTTCTCTATAAATACAGAGCCGTCACCAAATGCAGAGGTTGCTTCGCTAATGGCACGATTCATTTGTTCTTCTACTTCATCCTCATTTTCAACAATGCGCATTCCTTTGCCGCCACCGCCAGCGGAAGCTTTAATAAGAATGGGAAAACCTATCTCTCTTGCAATATTTGCAGCTTCTATAGGGTCGGTTACCGACTTGTCAATTCCCGGAACCATAGGAATATTGTAATTTTTGACAGCATCTTTTGCGGCCAATTTGCTTCCCATCATTCTGATGGCACTTGATTTTGGGCCAATAAATATCATATTGTTTTGCTCCACTTTTTCAGCAAAATCGGCATTTTCACTTAAAAAACCATAACCGGGATGAATGGCGTCTACATGCAATTTTTTGGCTGCAGCAATAATTTTTTCGATGGAAAGATAGGACTTGTTGGAAGGCGATTCGCCAATACAAATTGCTTCATCTGCGAATCGGACATGGGGCGCGTTTCTATCAGCTTCAGAAAAAACCGCCACAGTTTTAATTCCCATTTTACGCGCGGTTTTCATCACCCTAATGGCGATTTCACCTCTGTTGGCCACCAATATTATTTTCATTTTTTTAACTTGTTTGGATCGTTTAAATAATTAACTGGAATGCTGTGGATTATGCCATTTCAATGAGGAGGGCTCCTTTATCGACAGTTTCGCCACTTTTGGCATAAATTGATTTGATAAAGCCAGATTTTGGAGCACCTATTGCATTTTCCATTTTCATCGCTTCTAAAATTAATAAGGTTTCACCTTCTTTTACTTCTTGGCCAACTTTAACGTTTACGCTCAAAATAATACCGGGCATTGGCGCTTTTATGCTGTTTGCTTTAATGGAAGAACCAATGGTAAATCCCATTTGTTTAATAAGCTGGTCTATTTCATTGGAGATTTTAACTGTATAGTTGTTTGCATTGACGTTTATCACGTATTCTCGATTGTTAAAATCTGATTTTTCAAGTTTCACAGCAAAAGATTTGTTCTTTTCGATGATATGAAATGATCCTGCTGAACGCTTTAGCAAATCTATTCTTTCTATGTCGGAATTTTTAAATTCAAATTCGTGCGAGTCATTTACTTTTACTTTCAAGGCTTTGCATTTTTGGTTAAAATTATTTTTGAAAAAATGAGGTTATTAATGATATAAAGATATTCAATTTCCGGACAAAATAATTGAGATTTTAATCACTATTGCAAGAAATGTGCTTTTCGCTTTTATAGATGCCGTAAATTCATAATATTATAAAAATGTGGTTTTAATACTATAAAAGGGATAAAAGTTTTAAATGAAGTAATTTTAGTTGGGCATTGTTAAATTGAAAAAAGACTGCCTTTTCAGGCAGTCCCTTCTTTTTTTACTACTAACTAAAAAAATCAAAAACATTACTTAAATAAAGTAGGTAATGAATCTATGAAGTAAAAGTAATTTTTAAACATGGTAAATTCAATGACTTTTATCACATATTTGAAAAATAGTTGAATTATTTTGAATTATTACAAGTTAGGATATTTTGATGTTTAACCTGGCCAAGTTATACTTGTAGGATGTATTAAGTTTCAAATGCTTTTATAAATAAAAAAATGCAATTACGCAGAAACTAGTAATTGCATTTATATTTCGTGACCTCGAATGGATTCAGACCAATTTAATAAACCCGCTATTTAATTGGCTTCCCAGACTCCTTGTTATTTTTGTTGACCGATTTGTTGACCTTACGTTTGTTTTACTTTGATTAGATTTGACTTTCTGTCTAATTATAAAGGTACTAATTTAAATCATTAAATTGAATTAAAATCAATCAAATCTTATGATACTTTTTGTAAATATTCATTCACAACATTTATGTTGATCCCTGAATATTCTGAAAATTCCTCTGATGTTAAGTATTGATGGGAATCCTTTCCAAAATCGATTCTGATTTCATGTAAAAGTCTGCGCCCGGAGCGTTCGCTTCTTCCTGTGATACACTGAACGTCTTTTGGGAATATGCAGGTTCTTGTTATTTTCATTTGATACTCTATATATGCTTTATCTATGCATTATCTCTGGAGTATCTATGTTGCCAATTCGTACAAAAAAGTCTATATCGGACAAAATGACCACCTGATTTTTATTTT
>JAUXPH010000047.1 GCA_030683995.1 Lutibacter sp. | reverse complement strand
AATTCGGTTACCGTTATTGTTCTGTCTGAAGAAACAGCGGCACAAGCTCCGGGAGCATTCGTGGTTAGTCTTAAAGTTACGGCTCCTGAATAATTTGCTGCGGGTGTATAGGTTACATTTTGAGGTGTTGCTGTTTGGGCGGTACTGCTTAATGTTCCGCCTCCTGAAACAATTGACCAGGCTCCTGTGGTTGCTCCGCCTCCAATTGTTGCTCCGGATAACGTTATTGCACTTGGCGTGGGTGACTGACAAACTGTATTTGGCCCTCCTGCATTAACGGTAGGTAATTGGGTTACCGTTATTGTTGCAGTCCCTGATACTGCTCTAGTGCAACCAGTGCCGCTTGAATATCCAACACTAACAAGATTGTAATTTGATGTACTTATTAAAGCTCCAGTATTTAAAATTGCGGTATTGGTACCTCCAACATTAATAGTTTGAGATAAACCACCGTTTATGTTATAGGTAACCGTTGTATTTGGAGTTGCCGTAAAAGTAATTTGTGAACTTGAACCTGAACAAATTAAGCTATTGCCAGTTACATTTATACTAGCGGTTGGTGCAGTCAGCACAGTAATTATCATTGAATCAACTGCCGCATTACAAGACCCTGCTGGGTCATCAGTTGTGATTGTGATTGTAGCGCTACCTCCGTTTATTATTGATGCAGGTATAGAATAAGTACCTGTTAAACTATTGCCTCCTCCTGAAAAACTTCCTCCAGAAATACTTGAACTCCAAACCCATTGATTACTTTTAGTAATTACTCCACCAATCTCTCCGGCAAGAGTTATTGTTGCGGTTCCAGCGCAAACTGTTTGATCTGGACCTGCAGATGCATAAGCAAAACTACCTGTAGAAACCGCTAAAACTGAAGTATTGGAGGAACCACAATCATTTGTGCCACGAACTGTTACATTACCGCTTCCTGCTGTACTTGTTGCCGTAACAGTCACTGAATTAGTAGTGCCACCTGATGTAATTGTCCACCCTGTTGGAAATGTCCAATTGTATGATGTTGCTCCCGGTATGGCATTAATTGTATAAACCAATCCTGAAATAACCGGACAAATTGCTGTTGGGTTATGTGCAAGATTTGTATTGTCAAATACAGGCGTTATACCCGATATCGGACTGTCAACCTGCATTGTAATGGGATTACTTTCAATGTTATTTGAATCTAAACAAGTAGCATTTGACGTTAAAACTACGGTTACTGTTTGTCCGTTGGTTAATGTTGATGTTGTAAATGTTGGGCTATTGGTTCCAACATTAGTGCCATTTACTTTCCATTGATAACTTGGACTAGCGCCTCCATTAGTTGGCGATGCGGTAAATGTTACCGATGTACCTGCACAAATAATATTATTGGCATCATCTGAAGAAATAGTAACAGCTGGTGTTAAATTTGGGTTAACAGTCATTGTAATTGGGTTACTTGTTGCTGTTGAGGTAGTTAAACAAGTAGCATTAGAGGTCAAAACAACTGTTACAATTTGCCCATTAGTTAACCCTGTTGTTGTATAAGTTGGGCTATTTGTTCCAACATTTGTACCACCAACTTTCCATTGATATGATGGAGTAGGCCCTCCGTTTGTTGGAGTTGCAGTAAATGTAACCGAAGAACTCGCACAAATAGTAGTAGCGGTAGCTGAAGTTGAAACCGTTGGCGTTAAATTTGGGTTAACTGTTGTTTCAATTGAATTACTAGTAACATTATTTGACGCCAAACATGCTTCATTTGATGTCATAACAACTGTAACAACTTGTCCGTTGGTTAATGCTGTTGTTGTGTAAGACGGACTATTGGTTCCAACGTTTGCACCATTTACTTTCCATTGATAAATTGGACTAGTGCCCCCATTTGTTGGTGTTGCCGTAAATGTTACCGATGTTCCTTCACAAATAATATTATCTGGATCACTGGAAGTAATGGAAACTGTCGGTGTTAAATTCGGAGCTATGGTAATTGATCCTGTAGCAGTTGCATTAGCACAAGGGCCAGTTGCGGTAACTGTAAAAGGAAATGTTCCTGTTATTGTTGTTGAACCACTTATTGTAAAAGTTCCGCTGTTATAACTTCCAGTAATACCGGCTGGTAAAACTGTTACGCTCGCATTATTTCCACTTCCTCCTACAGTATAGCTTATTGGTGAAATTGACGCATTTTCGCAAACCGTTTGAGTATTATTTGATGTTGACAAACTTATTGTTATATTTGGCGTAACTGTTATTGTGCCAGTTTGTGAGGTTTGTGCGCAAGTTCCTGTCGTATTAACCGTGTAATTAAATATACCTGAAACTGTAGGGGTTCCGCTTAAAGTGTAAGTTCCAGCACTATAACTGCCCGTTACGCCAGCAGGTAAACCTGAAAATGTAGCTCCAGTTCCGCCACCGCCAATTGCAAAAGCTATTGGGTCAATCGCATTATTGATACAAACAGTCTGATTTTTATTTACTGGATCACTAATTGTCGCATTAGGATTTACAGTAACTGTAATTTCATTGCTTCCTATTTGTTGAACGGCACATTGTACATTAGATGTTAATTGCAATGAAATAGTTTCCGCACCTGTTAGTGCAGTTGTGGTATAGGTTGAATTTGTAGCACCAGAGATAGGGCTCCCATTTTCAAGCCATTGATAAGTTGGAGAACCTCCATTGGTAATTGCATTGGTGGAAAAAGTAACACTCTCCCCTGGACATATAGTCGCTTTATTAGATTTAATTGTGAAAGATACTGGCGCCAAAGCATTAACCGTCATAGTAATTTCATTGCTGGTTACTGTTGTTCCACATCCTGATAGACTAGAGGTCATAATTACCCTCACTATTTGTCCGTTTGAAAGTGATGAAGTTGTATAGGTAGAGGCTGTTTCCCCAGAAATATCAACCCCACCAATTTGCCATTGATAGGTTGGAGTTGCGCCTCCATCAACAGGTGTAGCCGTAAATGTTACGGAAGTTCCTGCACAAATTGTTGTTGCACTTGCTGAAATACTTACCGATGCACTTGCTGCTGCATCAATAACTGTGACTGTAAAACTGCAGGGTGAACCAACAGTAATAGCACCATTCATTTCTTGAAAAGTATTGGTTGTTACCCCAACAGGAAAATCTGATCCTGAAGCTAAACCTGAAGTTTGTGAAACTGTATTGGAAGTGCTCGGAGTTGGCGTTGGCGCAGTATAATTTACAACAGTGCTGCAACTCGAAGGATCATTATTAACTATTATATTTGCAGGGCAAGGAAGATCAAATAAAACCTCCTCCTTTAAAAGCACCACCTCCAAATTTTGAAACACTTTTTTAAAACCGGATTGTGCGGTTGGGGTATCGGCCCATAAATAATTTACAAAGGATACATTGCCGGAAAAAGTGATATTTTCTCCATATATATTGGCAGTATTGTTAACGGCCTTAACAACAGCTTTTGTGTTTAATATTGAAAACGAAGTATTTACGGCTGCTACACTATTGGCATAAACAGAAAATGCCCCCAAGAAAAGCAGGGCGAAAATGAAAAACCGAAATTTCAGTTTAAGTAATTTTTTAACCATAGCATACAGTTTTTTAGCAATTTAAAAATTCCGAACAAGTTTTAAATGCCTCTGGTTTATAAACATAAATACACAAAAAAATCAATTAGCGCACTTTAAAACGCTTACTCTTAATTATTTCCAAACAAATATAACATATTCTTGCTTAGAAATATGACAAATATCATTTAAATATTGTGAAAAAACATCATTAAAAAAACGAAAGTTTAAAGCACAATCTTAACGAAATGAATGTAATTTGGTCGATAACTGTTTCATATTATGGGGATTGGGAAAAGTAAAAGTACAAAATAATTTTTAAATATAATCACATTTCTATAAAAATATTTTTTTTTAATCTGTTAAGTTTTAGGTATTTTACTTATTTAATCAGGATTTTGGGACATTTAGCAGTTGGCTGTATTTAAAATTGTTGAACTTCCCTGATTAGTGTTGAACGGCTATCAAAAATAATAAAATAGGCTGGGATTTGTCACTCGTCAATAAATACCAGAATTTAAAATTGACAAAAAAAGAAAAGAATTGGTAAATAGAATAATTATGATAATGGTTTGCAAATTGATACAGAATTTAATTTAACTAAAGAAGATTAAGAAAACCACACTGTTGAGTAACAATGAATAAATATATCACAAATAACAGTGATAAAGATTCAATAAAAAACATTAAGGACTGTAATTTCTGCAAATAAAGAATTAAAATTTTCAGCAATTAATATAAAATACATACCATAACCTTTTACGTAACAAAAAACCCCAATTTTTAGGGTTTATCGCAACACAAATAGCAATGGCAAAAAGCACCTATATTTCATCAAATTACCAATAACCATCAACCAGAAGCTAAAAAAATTATTGAAAAGGTTGCAAATCGAATCCAATCTAACGTTTTGCACCTACAAGAAGTTGGCGATTACGAAGCACAAAACTGTCTGACAGCACTGAACTTGATACGAAGCACAAAGCTTGACCTGCCTGCCGGCAGGCAGGTTTAACCACTGCACCGCCAATTTCTTGTAGGTGCTGTAGCGGTTCGCACTTATTTTTCGGTCTTTGTAAGCCAATCTAATGCGTTTATTTTTTTTATTCCGTTATATGTGCCTGTGTCGTAATCCATTGTAATTAAAAGTTTTTCGTGATGGTCTGCAATACTGTCTAATGGTGCTAACTCACGTTCTAAAGTCGTTGCGTTTTGTACTGTTTGCGAAACTTGTATATATTGTGTAAAACCTTTGTTGTTACGAACAACAAAATCAACTTCTAAATCGTTGGTTTTTCCTATCCATACTTGGTTGTTTCTGCGTTTTAGCTCAAGATAAATTATATTTTCAAGTAAATGTCCTGCATCGCTTGCCAATTCTTTTCCAAGTAATGCGTTGCGAAAACCTAAATCCACCAAATAGTATTTTTCTTGCGTTGCCAAATGTTGTTTGCCTTTGATGTCATAGCGATTTACTTTGTAAAACAAATAGGCTTCAACCAAAGTATCAATGTACTTTGACACCGTTTTGTTATCTATTTTCTTTTTGTTTGACGTTAAAACTTTGGCAATGTTTCCTGCCGAAACGCTTGAACCAACTGAATCTATTAAGAAGTTTACAACTTCCTGATAGGATTCTTCGGCATAAATAGTATGGCGTTTAGAAATATCGTTGTCGTAAATGTTTTTGAAAACCATTTGCAAATATTCATTTGCAAAATGATTTCCCTCTGCTGAAAGTCGTACAGCTTCTGGAAAACCACCTGTACGCACATATTCAGCAAAAGCACGGTCAGGGTTTGTAGTTTTGCCTGTGAACTCTAAATATTCAGCAAAAGAAAAAGGCAATACATTTATTTCATAAGCTCTACCAGTGAGCAAAGTTGCCAATTCGCTTGATAATAAAAATGCGTTTGAACCTGTAACGTACAAATCTATGTTTGGGTGGACGTACAAGCCTTCCAACAGTTTTTCAAATTCGGGAACGTTTTGCACTTCGTCTATAAACACATAATTTGTTATGTTTTTTTTGAGATGCTTAATGATGTAATTGTAAATCTCTTTCCAACTTTTTTCTGCTAAAAACCGAAATTCGGGCATATCCATATTGATTGCCAAAATGGAAACTTTGCCGTTCTCTTTACGCAACAAGTCTTGAAACTGTGTCATTAAAGTTGATTTTCCACAACGCCTAACGCCTGTGGCAACCTTAATTAAATTCTTGTCTTTAAGAACACTAAGTGTATCTAAGTACCGTTTACGTGCTATTATTTGCATAGGGCAAAGATAAACAAAATTCCTAAAACTATATAAAAATAAAAACTTTTAGGAATATATGGGTTCGGTTTTTTGGTCAAGTTCGGTTTATTATGTTCTTAAAATAGACATACTTTGTCAACTAAAATTCGTCTGTACAATGTCATTCGTGTTTGTCTTGCCGTGTCGTTTTAGGGTGACCGCTAACTTAATGCTATGAGCCATAACTTTATAACAAATAATGGAGATTAGCTTTCAGCTTTTAACCTGCCGTTATGCAGATTATCTCCGATGTTCCTGAGAAAAGTCCGTTTTGAAAATCAACAAAAGAAAACACCGCTTTCCAAAAAAATAAAACAAGCTTTGTTTTCAGCTTTTCGTAGCAATTTCTCCAGGATTATCTTCGATGATCCTGAGAAAAGTCCGTTTTGAAAATCAACAAAAGAAAACTTCGCTTTCCAAAAAAGTAAAGCAAGCTTTGTTTTTTGGCCTTTCGTAGCAATTTCTTCAGGATTATCTCCGATGTTCCTGAGAAAAGTCCGTTTTGAAAATCAACAAAAGAAAACACCGCTCACTAAAAAAACAAAATAAATTTTGTTTTTTTGGCTTGCTTTATTTTCAGCTTTTTGTTGATTTATCCGTGACTCCACCAGGATTCGAACCTGGATCTAAAGTTTAGGAAACTTTTATTCTATCCCTTGAACTATGGAGCCTAAAAATAATTTATTATTGTTTACCAAAAAGGGCCGTCAATTGTTTTCTGCTTAAAGAAGTGCTTTTTCCCGCTGTATTGCTGACAATATTATTGTGATTGATATTTAATAAAATCTCTCCTTTTATCTTTTTATATTCAAATTTCACCACGGTATCCTGGTCTGTTTGAACAATGATTTGGTGGTTATCCGCGTTCTCAAAACCATCCATAATAATGTTAAACAAGGTTTCTTCATTCGGAAAATTAAATGATTTTTCCTCGTGTTTTGCACCGGAATTTATATCAGAATACACCCAGGAAAATAGATTTTCCATTTTTAAGAGCTTTACTGAATGCTTTCCATTTTTAATATACCCAATCTCCTGTCCGAAAATTGAAGCAGCTATTAAAACGAAAAACAGTGTCATTTTTATTTTCATAACAGCGCTTATAAATAAGAGGCCAAATATAGACAAAAAAACGAGAAATCATTAAGTTGCACCCGTATTTCAAAGCTTACAAGTTATTGTCAGCATCAAAAGCATTTAGGTATTATGTCCTATATATTTGAATTTCGATGTAGAAATTTTATAGAATTCGCCTTCAAACTTTACAAAAAATCAAGATAATAGGATGAGTTATTGGCCTGATCCTGAAAAGGAATTTGAAATTTTAGGCTATGGTCAAAAAAACAGTCAATAAAATTTTAAATAGTATATTTACCGCCATTAAAATCTGAAAATATGCCAAACCAAACATTGTGGGGCCACCCAAAAGGACTTTATATCTTATTCTTTACCGAAATGTGGGAACGTTTTTCGTACTACGGAATGCGCGCCATTTTTATTCTTTACTTAACCGCAAAAACTACGGAAGCGAATGCCGGATTGGGTTGGGACAAAGTATCGGCGTTGGAATTGTACGGATGGTACACGATGATGGTGTATGTGATGTCGGTTCCCGGAGGTTTACTGGCAGACAGATGGTTGGGACAGAAAAAAGCAGTGATGCTTGGCGGTATATTGTTGTGTATAGGCCATTTTATATTGGCTTTTGATGAAATTTGGGCATTTTACACCGGAATTGTTTTTATTATTTTAGGGGTTGGCGCTTTAAAACCAAACATTTCTTCAATGGTCGGCGGCTTATATCAAATAGGTGATTTAAAAAGAGACTCCGCTTTTACCATATTTTACATCGGTATTAATATTGGCGCATTTGCCGCGCCTTTACTGGTTGGTTATGTAGGTGAAGTCATCAATTGGCATTATGGTTTTGGGTTGGCCGGAATTGGGATGGCTTTGGGACAAATAGTGTATGTTTGGGGACAAAAATATTTGACCACCGTAGGGAATTTTGTGCCAGTTCAAAGAGATAGTGGCACAAATAAAAAAGTTCCGCTGACTGCTGTGGAAAAAGACAGAATGATTGTATTGATTTTATCCTTTATTATTGTGATAGTTTTTTGGGGCGCTTATGAACAAGCCGGCGGTTTGATGAATTTATACGCGCGGGACAAAATTGACAGGGTGATGTTTGGTTTTGAAGTCCCTACAAGTTTTTTACAGGCCTTGCACGCATTTTATGTGATTTTATTGGGTGTGCCTGTGGCTTATTTTTGGACAAGATGGCGTAAAAAAGGAAGAGAAAGCTCTTCGCTTTTTAAGATGGGCATTGGAACCATCATTACAGGTTTTGGCTTTTTATTGTTGGCCGGAGCGGCGATTGAAACCGCTTCTTCATTAACTGGAAAAGCTTCTATTTACTGGATGTTTGGCGCTTACTTGTTGCACGTTGTCGGTGAATTGAGCATTTCTCCGGTTGCCTTGTCGTTTATCACCAAATTGGCGCCGTTAAAATATGCTTCGTTAATGATGGGCGCTTACTTTATGGTTTCGGGTGTGGGAAATAAAGTAGCTGGATACGTGGGTGAAGCAGCGCAAAGTGCCGGTGAATTAACCATTTTTATGGGAGTGTTGATCTTTTGTGTTTCCTTCGGATTGCTGTTGGTGCTGTTTGTTAATAAATTGAAAAAACTGACCCACGGTGCCGATGATATTGATCCCAAAGTGGTTATTGTTGAAGCAGACTAAGTTTTTTTGATACTTAAAGCACCTGACGGACATTTTGCCACAGTTTCCAATATTTCTGCGGATGTGGCGTCGTTGATTTTTATCCAAGGTCGTTCTTTAGGTTGAAATACTTTTGGAAGATTGCTGAAACAAATACCAGAATGAATACATATGGCCGATTGCCACACAACGGTAATTTCACCGTTTGAATACTCCTTTATTAAATTATTCTTGTCCATAATACAAATTTATAAAACGTTTTTAAATTTGGTTTCATCCTGAGTTCCGCATTTTTACACCCTAAATCACTATCTAATTACACTTTAATAACTATATATCAATAATTTATAATTTTAAGAAAATTAGAGCGATCAAGTCAGGTGAGGTTAATGTATGTTTAAAATCAATAAAAAACTTAACCGCAAATAACGCAATGAAAATGCGCAAAGAACGCAAAATATATGGCTATCTAATTGCATAACTTGCGAAAAAACTTTGCGTCCCGATAGATATCGGGATTGCGGTTAAAAGAAGTAATTAAATTGACTTATTAATCATAAATGAAATTTTTCTCCGTGTAACTTTGTGATTCTTGGTGTAACTTTGTGCAATAACTATTACACAGAGTCACACAAAGAAAAAAAATTAAGACTCACAAAGATGAATGGCTTTTTAAATTCAGATAAGAACCATTAATATATTCAAAAATTTCACCCAGATTTAATATGAAATTCACTCTTCTTATCATATTGTTTTTTCCTGAGTTCTGCATTTTTACACCCAAAATCAATATCTAATTACACTTTAATAACTATATATCAATAATTTATAATTTTAAGAAAATTAGAGCGATCAAGTCAGGTGAGGTTAATGTATGTTTAAAATCAATAAAAACTTAACCGCAATGACGCAATGAAAATGCGCAAAGAACGCAAAATAACAGATTAAAATATATGGCTATCTAATTGGGTAACTTGCAAAAAAATTTTGCGTTTCGATAGCTATCGAGATTGCGGTTAAAAGAAGTAATTAAATTGACTTATTAATCATAAATAAAATTATAAAACGTCTTTAAATCTGGTTTCTTTATCGAAAACACTTTTTGCAAAGGTGCAAAGCGGCGTAATTTTTAAGCCATTTTCTCTTGCAAATTCAATGGCTTTAATCACCAGTTTTTTTCCTGCCCCTTTTCCTTTTAACTTTTCATCAACTTGGGTGTGGTCTATGATTATTCGATTATTTCCTGCCCAAACATAAGTCATCTCCGCCACATTTTCTCCATTTTGTTCGATAAAAAATTGGCCTTTTTTACCATTGTCTTTTTGTTGTATTTCCATTTATAATTCATTATTTTGTTAAATTTTTAAAAACAATCAGGTCGCCCCGAAGGGGCTTTAAACCTGACTTTTTACAATATGCTACAAACATTTCGCTCCTACGGAGCTATTTTTTGTTCCCATCGAACTTGTGCCGATTTTTCTATCGGTAACCTGCTTGTAGAAAAATAGATTTTCATTAAAAATAAGCAAATCCTGAGGATTAAAAAAATTGTTTATCGAACAGTTACCTGTTATATCCTCATTTAATTTTCCTCAAAATAAAAAATAGCTTCAATAGGCAATTTAAAGAGTTTTGAAATTCTGAAAGCTGTTGGCAAACTGGGATCAAATTTTTCCTTTTCAATGGCGTTAATCGTTTGTCGGGATACGCCAATAATATCAGCCAAATCTTCCTGGGTAAAGCTGTTTTCTGCACGCAACACTTTTAGCCTGTTTTTCATACGTATCTTCTTGTATTGATGGTGACACAAACCAAATAAGTTACCCCAATAAATAACACCAAGTTGCTTATTTCTGCCGTATAGGCGATAAGATTGGTGGTATCAAGCAAAGAATATGACAATCCGACAACAACCGTCAAACCAAGTGTTAAAGCCAACGACTCTAAATGAATTTTGCGTTCCAGCTCATCAAATTTATTAAATAAGTTTCTGTTTGCGATGATCATTAAAATACCATTGGCAAAGTTTACCGAAACTGCCAAAGCAGTTAAAACAGTGTGGTCATCCCAAATGTACTTTGGCCCAAAGGTCGCAATTGCCATTGTAGCCACCCAACTCCACGTCCATGCGGCCAGTTGGTAAAGATTTTTTTTTCGTGCTGTTTTCATCATAATGTAATTAGTAGTTGACTTTATGTAATGTTTACTTTACAAATATATAAAATTAAATTGAAATGTCAAGTCTTATTTACAAAATAAGTGAAAATAAAAAAAGGCGGTACTGTTAAGGACCGCCTTCTCCAATTAAAAAATGCATTAAAAACTTCATTTATAAGGACTTATGGCCTAACAAACGAAACCTAAATTAAGCCAGATCATAACGATCCAGGTTCATCACTTTGGTCCAAGCCGCCACAAAATCGCGAACAAACTTCTCTTTGTTGTCATCTTGTGCATAAACTTCAGCATAAGCTCTCAAAATGGAATTTGAACCAAAAACCAAGTCAACACGTGTGGCTGTCCATTTGGTTTCTCCGGTTTTTCTGTCCACTATCTTGTAAAGATTATTGGCAACAGGTTTCCACGAGTAATTCATATCCGTAAGATTCACAAAGAAATCATTGCTTAATACGCCTTCATTTTGCGTGAATACGCCGTGTTTGGAGCCTCCGTAATTGGCGCCTAAAACGCGCATTCCGCCTATTAACACAGTCATTTCCGGAGCTGTTAACCCCATCAATTGTGTTCTGTCAAGCATCAGTTCTTCAGGATTTACTTCATACTCCTTTTTCACCCAGTTTCTATAAGCATCGTGTAATGGCTCAAGTACTTCAAATGAATCTACATCAGTCATTTCATTTGTTGCATCACCTCGTCCTGCGCTAAAAGGCACTTTTATGTTTACACCCGCAGCTTGAGCTGCTTTTTCAACCGCAGCTGATCCTCCCAAGACTATCAAATCGGCAATACTTACTTTTTTATGCAAGCTGGATTGAATTTCAGTAAGCTTATTCAATACTTTTTGTAAACGCTCAGGCTCATTTCCAGCCCAGTCTTTTTGTGGTGCCAAACGAATTCTGGCTCCGTTTGCTCCGCCTCTGTAATCTGATCTTCTAAACGTTCTTGTGCTGTCCCAAGCAGTATTGATAAGTTCTGTTTTGGACAATCCGCTGTTTAATAAGGTTTGTTTTAAATCGGCAATTTCCGATTCGGTTAAGGTATAATCAACTGCAGGCACAGGATCTTGCCAGATTAAATCTTCTTGAGGTGCATCTGGACCTAGATAACGCGTTTTTGGGCCAAGGTCGCGGTGGGTCAGTTTGAACCAAGCCCTGGCAAAAACTTTGGTAAAATATTCTTGATCCTTGTGAAAACGCTCTGAAATTTTACGGTATTCAGGATCCATTTTCATTGCCATATCAGCATCGGTCATAATTGGGTTACGGCGAACGTTTGGAATGTGGGCATCAAAAGGTTTGTCTGCTTCCGCAATATTAATAGGCTCATATTGCCATGCGCCTGCCGGACTTTTCTTTAATTCCCAATCATATTTGAACAATAAATTAAAATACTCATTGTCCCATCGGGTAGGATTTGTGGTCCATGAACCTTCAATTCCACTTGAAACAGTATCTTCGGCATTTCCTTTCCCTTTAGGATTCAACCATCCAAAACCTTGATCTTCTAAATTTGCGCCCTCGGGGCTTTGGCCTAAAATTGTAGCATCACCATTACCGTGACATTTACCTACCGTATGTCCGCCGGCTGTAAGCGCCACCGTTTCCTCATCATTCATCGCCATACGCTTAAAAGTAGTGCGCACATCTTGGGCAGTTCTCAAAGGGTTGGGAATACCGTCCACACCTTCCGGATTTACATAGATAAGTCCCATTTGAACTGCAGCCAAAGGATTTTCTAAAGTCTCACGATTTTCGTCACTGTCATACCGATTTTTAGTTGCTGCCAGCCATTCTTTTTCTGAGCCCCAGTAAATATCTTTTTCGGGATGCCAAATGTCTGCACGTCCTCCTGCAAATCCAAATGTTTTTAATCCCATCGACTCATAGGCCATATTACCTGCTAAAATGAATAAATCGGCCCACGAAAGTTTGTTGCCGTATTTTTTCTTGATTGGCCATAACAACCTGCGTGATTTGTCAAGGTTCACATTATCGGGCCAGCTGTTAAGCGGTGCAAAACGCTGATTTCCGGTATTGCTTCCACCGCGGCCATCTGAAATTCTATAGGTTCCCGCAACGTGCCAGGCCATACGCACCATCAAGCCGCCATAGTGGCCCCAATCTGCAGGCCACCAGTCTTGACTGTCAGTCATTAACGCTTTTAAGTCCTTTTTTACGGCATCTAAATCGAGCTTTTTGAATTCTTCAACATAGTTAAAATCGGCTCCCAAAGGATTTGTTTTGGTGTCATGTTGGTGTAAGATGTCTAAGTTGAGTGCTTTTGGCCACCAATCCATTACCGTGTTGCTTACCTCAGTATTGGCTCCGTGTACAAACGGGCACTTACCGCCTCCATGAGTTGCTTTGCTATTTTCCATATTTTCGATGTTTTAAAATTTCTATTTACACAAATTAACATATTTGAAATGAACTTTTTATATAAATTTAAACTATAAAATCTATAGAATTATAAAATAAACTTATAATCATCACAGCGATATATTTCCATTTAGCGAAGTCAAAAAGATACAATTTACCAATAAACAAGATCATCGGTTTTTAACAAGATCCATTATATGCGCTAAGAAATGGCTAAATCTGTGAGAAATCCCCAAATATTCAACTCATAAATTTAAGTAATATTTTGGGAATTAAGTACAAAAATTTATAAAAAACAGTTGTAACGCTTCAAAAAAGCAGCTTTAGAAAGCGATTAACAATTCACACAAAATTTACATTTAACCGCGAAGAACGAAATTTTGTTTAGGTTAACATTTGATTAAGCCATTTTAAAAATCGTATATCGTAAATCCCAAATCGTAATTCAATTTGCGTTAGAAAAAGCTCATAAAACAGATTATAAAAACCGATACTTAGCATTGCTCGGTGTATCTCTTTTTGTCTTAGTATAACTTGGTGAAATAATTATTACACAGAGATTCACAAAGAAAAATAACAAAATTCACAGAGATAAATATGGGTAAAAATAATAGGTATATTTTCAATTTTAGTTTTGTGTTTTGGCACGAGCGGGACGCTCGCGCCAGCGGTACAAATTCAAAATCGTAAATCTAAAATCGTAAAACAATTTGGTTGGCAGGACCACCAAAGAGTATCATTTTTATAAGGCAAAACTAAAAATAGATTTGCTTTTTCACGTCCTCATTATGAGCTTTATTTAAAATTAAACAGCAATGGGAAAAAGAATGTTACAAAAGCGGTCCAAATGCCATAAATAGGGATAAATACGGCGATTACATTTTCAACTTTTTGCACTTCGGATTTTCCTCTCAGGATCAAAAATAATTTATGGGCCACTAAAATAAGGTTGATGAATATCAACAAATTTGCGCCTAAAACTGCGATTCTATTTGGCGTTACTCCAAATTCAACAAGGCGGAATGCGATGGCCGAAAGTGCCAAACCATTTAAAATAATGGTGAGTGCGGAAAGTCCGAATAAAAATAACAGGTTCCATTTTTCATTGGCGTTTTTAGTTGCGGCTGTCACTGAAAAAAGAATAATGGCCATTACGCCAATTAACAATGCATTAAATATTATCAAAAAATTTCGGTCGTTGTAGATGTTTTTTCCTGTGTAAATGATGGCGGACAGAAAAATTAAAAGCATTGCAAAAACAATGGGCGTGAATATTCTTGCGATTACAGGAGAAATTTTATTCACCAATTGCGGATTGTTTCGAACCAAATACGTTGCCAAAATAGGGATTGCAGGCGCTCCCCAAACCGCAATATGCTGCGCGAAAAAATCTTCAATTTTGAGACCGATCAATTCGAATAATCCAATGGTAATTCCGGTAAACAACATGCCCGAAAGCACCATAACGGCCGTCATTACCGCAAAATCGCCATTGAATCGGAGGAAATCAATTTTCTTTTGGCTGTCGTTTACATGACCGCCCACAAAAGTATAACCCACTAAAGTCCATAAAAATATAGACAAATGAATGCAGGCCAAAATAATGGAATCACTTTTATCGTTATCGGGCAAAAAATTAATGTAGAATACCGACAACAAAATTGCGAGGAGCGGAAACAACAATTTATTGATTCCGAGATTTTGTTTATAAGCAAAATAGGCGGTTAGCATAGGAAATACGATAAATCCAATATTGCGCGGAAAAAAGAAATCCTCATCAATGTTAAAAAATTGCGGAATTTGCGCAATAAGTCCGGCGATAAATATCATAACACCTACAAAAATTAGATCGTTTTTGTGTCCCCAAAAAATTTCTTCCTGCGGATAATTGAGTCTTTCGTTCCAAATTTGCGCGGTTGAATTATCATTTATTTCTGGATAAATAGCGTTGAAAACCCTTTGGAAATCCTTTTTATTTTTACGGTATAATTTTTCAAGCTGTTTTGGATTGTCAATATTTTGAATGATTTCTGCTTTCAAATTGCCAAATTCATCCCACAAATGGGTTTCGGTTGTTGTTACCATAGTCAATTGGTTTTAGAAGTTTTTTGTTGTTAAAATCGGTTTTAATTAATTTAACTTGACAGGTTAATTAGCCGTTCAAGCGCATCAAGATGTTCACTGAAGGCTTTTTTCCCCGCAATTGTTACGCTGTATGAAGTGTTTGGTTTTTTTCCGATAAATTGTTTTTTTATGTCGATATATTTTAATTTTTCCAAAGCATTTAAATGACTCGCCAAATTGCCGTCGGTAATATTCAACTGCTCTTTAAGCGTGGCAAAATCGGCAAAGTCATTCACCAGAAGAATTGACATAATGCCCAATCGCACCCTGCTTTCAAATGCTTTATTTAAATCATTGATGTAATTTTTCACCGCTCGTGTTTAAAGTAAATTTTTATGCCGTAAACCAAGTGCAACACCCCAAAACCAAATGCCCAAAAAAGCAATCCGTATTCCATAAATATTGAGGCCACAAGGCCCACAACCACTTCAAGAATTCCTAAATAACGGATGTCAATTATGGTATACTTACTTGCATTTATCAAAGCCAATCCGTAAAAAATTAAGGTGGCCGGAGCTATTAAAGCAACATAACCGTGATGCCATAAAATGAGGCAAAAAATGCCGCCTGCAGCCAGCGGAATCATCATATTGATCAAAAGTCGCGATGCAGTGGAATCCCAAACAGGCAAACCGCGTTTTTTGGCGTTTCTGACAGCAAAAAAAACAGCCGTAAAAAGTGACACTGCCAAAACCACCATAAAATCGGCAAACAGAAATGCAAAAGTTGAAGAAGCAAATTGATAATATCCCGGTTCGCTAAAACCAAGACCAAGGAATAAGTAAGCCGCTGCAACACCCGTTATTGCAACTACTCCAACAATGATTCCCGCTATGCCGCTAAGGGATAAAAACCTAGAGGAACGCTCCATTAAATTGCGTATTTCCCTCAGTTCATTTAACTGATCTTGTTTTTTGTCCATGTATCTAATTTTTAAAAGTACTTTGAATTACAAAGTAACAAATAAATAAAATACCTTCCAAATAAATTTCGGTTAATTTTTCTTGATTTACCATTAAAGTTGATGTGAATTGTATAAACCTAATTGATTTTTTAAAATAATTTCGCATTTATATGAATTTTATATTAGAATATCATAATATTATAATATATTTGTGTTTCAATATAAACAATCCGATATGTCAAAAATTGATTACATAAAAACAAGCGAAATATTTAAAGCACTTTCAAACCCGATACGACTTCAAATGGTTGATTTTTTATTAGATGACGAATGTTGCGTGACCGATGTGGTAAATGAACTTGGAATTTCACAATCTGCATCTTCCCAACATTTATCAATCCTAAAAAACAGCGGCATTGTGTATCCTGAAAAACACGGCACAAGAACCTGTTATAAGGTAAACAATAAATTAACTGAAGAAATAATAACCCTTTTAAAAAAAATAAACAATGATTAAAAACATCTTACAGGCTATGATGCCCTCAGAAAAAATGATTGAAATGTTTACGGTAAAATTAGAAAGTAAACAACCAATTGAAACAATTGCCCAAGAAGTAAGCAAGGAATGTGAAAATCATAAATTTGCCTTACTTCAAACGTATGTTTACCACGATATTGTGAAGGAAAAAGGTTTTCCCATTAGTCGCAAAGTGTTCATCTATGAAATTTGCCAGGCGAAAACAGCGGCATTAATGCTAACCAGCAACCCAGAATTTTTAATTTTTATGCCTTGCAAAATTGCGATGTATGAAGATGGCGGAAAGACCATAATTTCGACAATGAATATGGAAATTATGCTGAATGCCGTAAAATCAAATCCTGAATTATACACAGAAGCCTCCTCCATTTTTAAGACCTTAAAATCTTTAATGACTTCCCTTTCAAAAATTTAATAAAAAATTAATAATTTTAAAACCAATCAAAATGAGTAAAATTTTAATATTAATTAACGATGCACCTTATGGAACAGAAAAAGCATACAATGCTTTGCGACTTGCAAATCAATTAGGCAAAGAACACGACAAGGTTGAAGTACGGATTTTTTTAATGGCTGACGCTGTGAATTGTGCCGTTAAAAACCAAAATACGCCCAATGGTTATTATAATATTGAAAGAATGTTGAATTTTTCGATACTTAAAAAAGCAAAAGTGAAGATTTGCGGCAGTTGCGCTGAGGCGAGAGGCCTGAAAAAAGAACAGCTAATTGAAGGTGTTGAAATAAGCACGATGGCCGAATTTACAAACTGGGTGACAGAAAGTGACAAAGTATTGACTTTTTAACAAATATTGAACAACATAAAATTGGATTTGGCCAGGACTCAAATTTAGGTCCATTTTATTCATTAAAAAAGCCATAAATAGATGAAACGAGCCATAACAAATTTTGATACACAGCAGAATGATTAATGGCGACCTGCCTACGGCAAGCAGGCCTGCCTGTCCGGCAGGCAGGCTGCAGCTGTACCAATAAAAAAATAAATACTAAACAGATGAAAAATGTAACACTGGGACTCAAAGAAAACTGGAAACAGTTTACATTGCTCGTAATCATTAATGGTTTTGTTGGCGGGATGGTGGGATTGGAACGCTCCATTCTTCCGCAAATTGCAGAACAGGAATTTGCCATTGCCGCCAAAACAGCTATTCTTTCCTTCATTATTGTTTTTGGGATTGTAAAAGCCATTACCAATTATTACACGGGAGCATTGGCCAATAAATACGGCAGAAAAAATTTATTGGTTGCCGGATGGCTTATTGCAATTCCAATTCCTTTTATCTTAATGTATGCGCCAAACTGGAACTGGATCATTGCCGCCAATGTGCTTTTAGGAATCAATCAGGGTTTAACCTGGTCGAGCACGGTTGTTATGAAAATTGACCTTGTTGGCGAAAAGCAAAGAGGTTTTGCAATGGGGCTAAATGAATTTGCCGGCTATCTTTCAGTTGCCATAATTGCATTTTTAACAGGTTGGATTGCCGGTAACTACGGCATCAGGCCCTATCCTTTTTACTTGGGGTTTGTTTTGGTGTTTTTTGGGCTCATTGGAAGTATTTTCTGGATTAAAGACACCAAACATCACGTTGCCAAAGAAACGACAACCAGCACCGTTCCGATACTAAAAAATATTTTTTGGGATACCACGTGGAAAAATAAAAACTTAGGCTCAGTCACACAGGCCGGGTTAATTAACAATTTGAATGACGGAATGGTTTGGGGAATATTCCCAATATTGCTTGCTAGTAAAAATTTTACCATTGAACAAATTGGTGTCATAGCCGCAATTTATCCTGGCGTTTGGGGACTTGGGCAGCTTTTTACAGGCAAAATGGCCGACAAATTTTGCAAAAAAGATATGCTCTTTACCGGAATGTTTTTACAGGCCATCGCATTGGTTTCATTTGTTTGGGCAAATACGATGTTCGAATATGCAGTGCTTTCATCGGTTTTGGGCTGGGGAACCGCAATGGTTTATCCAACATTTTTGGCAACTGTGGCAGAAAATACACATCCGCAGGATAGGGCAAAAAGCATCGGAATATTTCGACTTTGGAGAGATTTAGGCTATGCAATTGGCGCTATTTTAACAGGTATTATAGCAGATTTAATAAGTATCAATGCTTCAGTGCTTTTTATTGGCTTCCTTACTTTCCTGTCTTCAATGATCATCTTTTTCAGAATGAGATGCGGTGAAGGCACTTCTGTAAAAATATTGCATTGGATTTTATGTAAATAACCTAATAAAATGAAAACACAAGACAACTGCATCACCCTTGATATTTTGCAACAAAAACTGAAAAGAAAAAACGAAATCATCATTATTGATGTAAGAAGCCATGAAGAATACTACGAAAAGCATATACCAAATGCCATCAATATTCCACTTGAAAAATTAGAGGACAAAGCAAAAACTTTTGACAGGAATAAGTTTTACATAACCGTTTGCGGCAAAGGCGGAAACCGCTCCGCTACAGGAGCAGAAAAATTAAATCAAATGAATTTCAATGCACTTTGGCTTTGTGGCGGAACATTTGGTTGGTTCGTTTAAAACATAGAATCCTAACGATTTGTAAATATCTATTTGAATTACATCATCATACTAATTTGAATTTTAAGTAAGGAAATGTTTTCAAAAATTAAATAAAAAACAGACAGGATTCAACTTGACACTTTAATGCTGAGTTTTAACCTGAATGAGTTCTAAACCCTGATTGATTCCCTTTTCAATTGCAGGCACGCCACGATCCATCCAAACAGGTTTTAAATCACCTTTTAAATAATAATCAAAAAACTGCGCCATCCTGATATTGAAATCTTTCCGATTTTGATATTTTACGGGCCAGTGAGGTTCCTCATTATAATTTAAAAACCAGGATGGTTTTCCCAATCTTCGCAAGGCCGTAAAAAATTCAATCCCTTGATACCAAGGCACGTGACCATCGGCATCATTGTGCATAATTAACAATGGCGTATTTATTTTATCCATATTAAAAATGGGTGAATTTTCTGTATAACGGGCAGGATATTCCCAAGGAGTTCCACCAATTCTGCTTTGCGTATGCTCGTATTGAAACTGTCGGCTTAAACCTGTCCACCAACGAATTCCGCCATAAGCACTTATCATATTTGCAACAGGTGCGCCAGATTCCGCAGCCTTAAAAATATTGGTTTTAGTCACCAGATAAGCAATTTGGTAACCGCCCCAGCTATGGCCTTGCACACCAATATTATCTTTGTCTATAAATCCTTTTTCTATCAAAGAAGTGACTCCGGGAATAACACAATTAAAAGCGCTCTCGCCAGGATAACCAATACGATACTGAATATCTGGATTGAAAATTACATATCCGCGGCTTGCGTAAAAGCTATAATTTATGGAAGATCGCCCGTATGCAGGCGCTCTGTGGTTATTCAAATCATCCGAACTTTTTTCATAAAAATTGACCAATAGCGGGTATTTTTTATTTGGATCAAAATTTTCGGGCTTAATCAGCATTCCGGTAAGTTCAATACCATCTAAGGAAATCCAATTTATCAGCTCGGCAGTTCCCCAATTATAGTCGCTTTGCTGCGGATTAGCATTGCTTATTACAACAGGTTTTTTAAAATTTAAATCGGAATAAAGAATGTTTGGAAATTCGGTAAAAGATTCTCGGGTAAAAATTACTTTTTCACTATCTCTGGCTTTTACGGGCGTTGAATAACTGTAAGGTTCCATAAGAAGCTGTTCCCCTTTTAAAGTTTTAAAATTCAATTTATAATAACCCGAATGCTTATTAATTTCATTAAAATTGGTCAACAGCCAATCTTTGTCTGTTGAAATAAATCGTTCTTCATCATCCATTTTTGCATATCTGAAAACTGTTTTACCGACACGGCCATTGGTTAATTTCCTGCTTTGGCCATTTTCCGGATTAAATTCCCAAATATCATATCGGTCATAGATGATAATGGCTGCATCATTGGCGATCCAGCCCGCCAAACCATAAGAATTGGGATGGTCGGGAGAATCATTTAATTCATCATAAAAAACTTTGCCGGAAGTCAGTTTTTTTACCTTTTTTGAAGCTAAATTAACCGTAAACCACTCACGATCAATAGGATTGTATCCATAGGCATATTTTCCGTTAGGGCTCAACATCACGCGCCCGGCAATATTTTTTAATATTTCAGTGGTTTCACCAGTATTAATATTAACTACGGAATAATCCCTTGCATTTTGGCCAGTCCACTGACTTTCCAATTCATACGGCATTGAAGCATTTACCAATGCAAACATGGCATTTCCTTCATTTCCGATTTCAGCTTCCGGAAATTCAACAGTTGCCAACTGATATAATTTATTATTGTTTAAGTGAATTACCGTTTCAAAAGATTTCTTTAAATCATTTTTAAGTTGCAGTTCTTGCACGGTATATAATTGTGGTTCATTGTAGGTCCACACTTCAACATTTACAATTTCTTCGGCTAACAACATCGTATCTTTAACGATGGGCGGTTTTGCCAAGCCAAAATAAAGTTTGGTTTCATCTTTTGAAAAAGTGATTTTTCCATCGGCAGAAACCAAGTAATTTTTTGGTGCTGTAGTATTGTCAACTTGTTTTTTTGCCAATTTATTCCCATCATGCCAAATATACAATTCATTAGGCCGCACCTGCACTTTTGTGGTATCTACATCAACAATAAAACCTAAATTTTTGCCGGAATCACTAAAACTTAACTGCGCATATTTTGCCTTATCGCCTTTAAAAATATTGCTGATTTTGTTGCTCTCCAAATCGATGACATAAACCCCTTCGCCCGAAGTTGAATCAACACCCGAAGTTGTGTAAGCCAATCGTTTTCCCTCTTTTGCAAAAATGAAATCCTTCACAAATTTAACCGTGTCTTGCTTGCCTGAATTTAGATTTCTGATGACCAAATGATAACCTGTGTCTTTCCCTACTTTTTTTATCTTTTTTACGGTTTTCGGCTTGATGCTGTCGGCTGCTTTATTTTCAGGTTTTTTCTTTTTGTCAACCTTTGCTTCATCCAACAAATAAGCCACATAACCTTCCCATTTTTCAGGAATTTTATAGGACTTCATATTGGCAATTTTAAGCAAAGATTTATCCTTTAAATTATAGATGCCCAAAGTGTCTTTAGGGAGTTTTTCTTTATCAATTTTTTTGCGTTGCAATGCCCTGATGCTGTCTTTAAAAGGCTTAACCGTAAAAATGGCAAACTTAGCATTGTGGGTGAATTTTCCTTCTTCACCTCTATGGTGTTCAAAAATTAAGTTGGCATTGGCATCTTTTATTTTTAAAAATTGATCTTGCTCCCCTTTTTCCAGCGCATACATTATAAAATTTCCATCAGAAGAAATGGCCTTGTTCTTAATAGAATTCCAAATTTCAACATCGGCGTGGTCCAATATTTTTTTTTGTGCTGAAATTGTTAACGAAGCAAATAATAATAAAAGTGATAAAA
Organism: Lutibacter sp.; assembly: GCA_030683995.1. Lineage (GTDB taxonomy): Bacteria > Bacteroidota > Bacteroidia > Flavobacteriales > Flavobacteriaceae > Lutibacter. Next base: position 6,847 of record JAUXPH010000047.1, on the reverse strand, counting down.
ATGTTCTCATAAAATAAATTTAAAACCAAACGATAAATATAAGTATTCAATTGAATATATATATATAAAATCAACTGTATATTGACAACAAAAAGCGGACTGATTTTTAAAATAAGTTTGAAGATGTTCCCTGTTTAAAACAAAAAAAACGCTACAATTTCTTGTAGCGCTTTGTTTGATGCTCCTTTATCCGAAGTTGTAACCAACTTTTTATAAATTTACAATTTAAAGATGTTAATAAATAGCCTTAAACCTTACTATATTCTTGAAATGAATCCATTTTCGCTGACGATTTCAGACAATTTGGATGTTGTCAAAGTAGGTATTTGCTGGTGTCAATTAAAATGTAACTTCGGGTTGTTTTAAAGAAAATTACAAGTTTTAAGAATCCTATTTACAACAAAGTCTTTGCATTTATTTATACTGCTTCAGGCTAATGTTTTTTCCCATTGCCATTGCCATTCGACTTTTGGTTTCCGTTACCGTTGCCTTTTGGTTTATAGTTTCCGTTTCCATTGCCTTTTGGCTTATAGTTTCCGTTACTGTTGCCTTTAGACTTATAGTTTCCGTTTCCTCCTTTGTTGCCAATTGATTTTTGATATTTTCCTTTATATCCCTTTGCGTATTTAACCTTGTGTTGTTTAAAATAAGCGTGAGGCCAATTACCGCGATAATTTGTCAATACTACTTTATAGCCATTATATAAATCGTAGTCTCTATATTGTCTTGGAAGATAAGAATGACGAACCCAAGAGTTTCCTGAAATATAAATAAAATTGGAATTGTGAACATCATAATAAGCTTGTACATCAGGCAGGTAATAATAACGAACGTTAGAATAACCAGACGGACCCCATTGCGGAGGCGTACCAACATTTAAATTTACGGAGATTTGAGCCTGCGTTTCGCTTGCAAAAATTAATCCTATTCCGAGTATTATAAATTTTATTGCTTTCATATTATTGTGTTTTATGTTAATTATTAAATGATAAAAAAATCGCTATTATTTGTAAAAAATTAAATTAACAAGTATGAGATTTTTTAAACTTTTATATTTACACTGGTTTCTACTCCTTTTTATACAAATAACCACCAAACTTGTTATATAAAGTGTCTAAACCAAAAACCCTGCCACAAAATAATGCTGTGATTTTTTATTTTCTGAAATTTATTTTGATTTATTGAAAGTAACAGTAAACTGGAAATGCCAAGACGGTTTTTAGAAATTTTTTGGCAATTTGATTATTGAAAAAAGATTTTGAAATTTGTTTGCAAAAAAATATTTACTTTTGCGAAGATGATTAAAAGGAAACTCTCCATACTATTTCTTTTTACAGCTTGTTTTCTTTTATTAGGACAGGGCTGGTTTCTGCATACCCATATTGAAGCACATCATCACGATGGAGCACATCACCACCATCACGAAGGCGATTTGGATAGCAATAGTTCGCCTTTATTATTGTCACATTTCAATCATACTTCAGACGGTTATTTACATAGTCATATTGGAGATGTCGTTACGATTGTCAAAAAAGTTTCTAATCAACCAATTGTTCTAAACACCAATTTATCTTATTCAAATGCTATAAAATTACCTATTAAAAAAGAATTGGTTCGAAACAAAGAACCGTTCATTTTTATTTCTCCACATTTACACTCTTTACAATTTCGTGGTCCGCCCACACTTTCTAGCTAAAACTATTCAAAAATTGAATAACAGGACACTTATTGCCTTTTTTGGGCTTTAAGTTATTTTCATATATACTAATTTCTAAAAACAAAATCAATGAAAAAATTATTGCTTTCAATCGCAGTTGCAGGATTGCTATTAACTGGCTGTAACGGTAAGAAAACAGAAGCGCAAGGTCAAGATGGCGTACATCAACACGCAGACGGTGAAGAACATTCTAATCACGAAACTGATGTCGTAGTCCAAGAAGAATTTACTGTTGTGAAAGACAGTGTGGCTCCGCAAGAAGAACACGATCACGAAACTGGAGAAAAACACGAACATTAATCTATTTTGATGCCTGTGATCATTGAAATTACAGGCATCAAATTAATTTTTATCCTATATGAAAATAATACAAAAAATAATGCTGCTTGGGATATTATTTATCGCATTTACAAGTTGCAACAAAAAAGCGGAAACCAAAGAAGGATCGGCCTTAGAACCATTGGCTTACACACTTTATACCGAAAATTCAGAATTATTTGTTGAATTTAAACCTTTGGTGGTAGGCGAAATTTCAAAGTTTGCTGCGCACTTCACTATTTTGGGTGATAATTTTAAAGCATTAACCGATGCTAAAATTACGGTCAGTTTGATTGTTGGAGACCAAGGCATCAAGAATTCTGTTGCTGCACCAAGTTCCCCGGGAATTTTTCGTTTGGCTTTAAGTCCAATAACGGCAGGAACAGGAACTTTGGTATTTGATATTCAAACCAAAAACTTTACAGATAAAATAACCATTGAGAATGTGGTGGTTTATCCGGATACGAAAACGGCTTTGGCACAACCACCTGAAGAAGCGGAAAGTGGCGCTATTTCTTATTTGAAAGAGCAAGCCTGGAAAGTGGAATTTGCCAACCAAGCGATAAAAAAACAGCCCTTTAATGATGTTATCAAAACCAGCGGGCAAATTCTTTCTGCTCCCGGTGATGAAATGATTGTAACTGCCAAAGCAAGCGGTGTTGTTGCGTTTTCGGGCAAAAATACGATTGTGGGTTTTGCCGTAAATTCAGGAAGTTCCCTTTTTACCATCAGCGGAGGCGATATGACTGAAAGCAATATTGATGCTTCGGTAAAAGAAAACAAAGCCAATTATTTAAAAGCCAAAGCGGACTATGAGCGTTCCAAATCGCTGGTTGCTGATAAAATAGTTTCAGAAAGAGAGCATCAACAAGTAAAATTACAATTTGAAAATGCACAAACTGCCTATGCCACTGTTTCCAAAAATTATAGTTCAAAGGGGTTGAATGTGCTGGCTCCAATGTCGGGTTTTGTTAAAAATGTACTGGTAACCGAAGGGCAATATGTGCCAACGGGAACGCCCTTGGCCACGATTTCAAAAAACAAGAAATTGATTGTGCAAGCCAATGTATCCCAGAACTACTTTAACAGATTGTCGGGCATTACCTCCGCCAATTTTAAAACACCCCAAAGTGATGTTGTTTATAACACCACTGCCCTGAACGGAAGAATTATTTCCTATGGAAAAAGTGCTTCTGCTGCCACGCCATTTATTCCTGTCACTTTTGAAATTGACAATGAAGGTCAATTGGTTTCAGGTTCGATCGTTGAAATTTATCTCAAATCTTCTGCGATTGCAGATGCGTTGGTAGTTCCTGTTTCTGCCCTTATTGAAGAACAAGGGATTTTCTATGTGTATGTGCAAACCGGAGGCGAAAGTTTCCAAAAAAGAGAAGTGAAATTAGGCGGCAGTGATGGCTTAAATATACAGGTTTTATCAGGTATTTCTGAAAACGAAAGGGTGGTTACCAAAGGAGGTTACCAAATCAAATTATCAAGTGCATCGGGAGCATTGCCTGCTCACGGACACGAACATTAATCTGTAAGTTATGCTCAATAAAATAATTAAATTTTCGCTGCAAAATCGATTTTTTGTAGTGATTGCATCGTTTTTGTTACTGATTTTCGGTAGCGTTATCGCATCAAAAATGGAAGTCGATGTATTTCCGGATTTAACGGCGCCTACGGTGGTTGTGCTTACTGAAGCACACGGAATGGCTCCTGAAGAAGTGGAAAAGCTGGTGACATTTCCAATTGAAACTTCTGTAAATGGTGCGACTAACGTAAGACGTGTCCGTTCTTCTTCATCCGCAGGTATTTCTATTGTGTGGGTTGAATTTGAATGGAATACAGACATTTATAAAGCACGACAAATTGTTAGTGAAAAAATCACGGCAGTTACCGATAAATTACCGCAAGGTGTTGGCAATCCCACAATGGGACCACAATCTTCCATTATGGGAGAAATAATGCTGGTGAGTTTAACGGCAGACAAGACTTCCCAAATAGATTTAAGAACTATTGCCGATTGGACGATTCGACCAAGATTATTAGCCACGGGCGGTGTATCACAAGTAGTTGTTATTGGCGGAGAATACAAGCAATATCAAATATTGGCTTCTCCCCAAAAAATGAATTACTACAATGTTTCTTTGACCGAATTACTAAAAGCCAGTAGAGAAGCCAATGGCAATTCATCGGGAGGTTTTATGAACGAATACAGCAACGAATATATCGTTAAAGGGATTGGCAGAACAAATGATATTGAAGCTTTGGGGAAATCGGTCATTAAAATGCAAGATGGAAATCCCATCAAAATAGAAGATGTTGCCGAAATAAAAATTGGTGCGGCTTTAAAAATTGGTGACGGCTCTTTGAATGGAGAACCTGCTGTAATTATGACCGTAATGAAGCAACCCGCAACCAATACGTTGGAACTCACTAAAACTATTGATGCTGCCATTGCCGACATTCAAAAGAACTTGCCCAAAAACGTCCAAATTAATACCAAAATATTCCGTCAATCCGATTTTATCAATGCTTCTATCAGTAACATTCAAAAAGTTTTATTGGAAGGAACTGCTTTTGTGATCATTATCTTGTTCTTATTCTTAATGAATTGGAGGGCTACTTTTATTTCAATGCTGGCTATTCCAATTTCGTTAATTGTGGCAATAATTACTTTAAAATGGCTTGGTTTTACCATCAATACCATGAGCTTGGGAGGTATGGCCATTGCCATCGGAGATTTGGTGGATGATGCCATTATTGATGTGGAAAATGTTTTTAAACGACTCAAGGAAAATGCACTCAAACCAAAAGAGGAACAAAAGGACAAAATGACGGTGATTTTTGACGGTTCCTTTGAAATCAGAACTTCGGTTATCAATGCTACTTTTATTATCATCGTGGCGTTTTTACCCTTATTCTTTTTATCGGGAATGGAAGGCAAATTGTTGGCTCCGCTTGGGATTGCTTTTATTGTAGCGTTGTTTGCTTCTTTGATCGTTTCCATCACACTGACACCAGTTTTGGCCAGTTATTTATTGACGAATGACAAAATGCTTTTAAAACAGCATAAAGAAAGTTGGTTGGTGGAACGTCTGCAAAGCGTGTATTCCAGCGCTTTGAATCGCGCAATGGAAATGAAAAAAACAGTACTTGTCATTGCGGGGGCATTGTTTTTTATTGCTTTATTGACTTTAACCCAATTGGGAAGAAGTTTTTTGCCTGAATTCAACGAGGGATCCTTGGTGGTCAGTGCTGTGAGTTTGCCCGGAATATCGCTGGAAGAAAGCAACAAGATAGGCACGCAGGTTGAAAAAGCATTGCTCTCTGTGCCGGAAATAAAAATCACCACACGACGCACAGGAAGAGCCGAACTCGACGAACACGCCCAAGGTGTAAATGCTGCCGAAATTGATGCTCCCTTTACACTCGAAGCAAGAAGCAGGGCCGATTTTATGGCAGATGTTCGTGATAAATTGGCAGGAATTTCAGGAGTCAGTATTACCATCGGACAGCCCATAGGACACCGAATTGACCATATGCTTTCGGGAACACGCGCCAATATCGCCATCAAGATTTTTGGCAACGACCTGAATAAACTCTTTACGCTATCCAACGAAATCAGAAATGAAATCCTGAATGTAGAAGGGTTGGTGGATTTAAGTGTGGAGCAACAAGTGGAAATTCCACAAATTCAGATCAAAGCCAAACGTGCTGTTTTAAACCAATACGGAATTACCATTGGACAGTTTAATGAGTTTGTTGATGTGGCTTTTGCAGGAGAAAAAGTATCTGAAATTTATGAAGGCAACAAAACTTTTGATTTGATGGTTCGTTTCGATGATGCCAACAAAGGTAAAATCGAACATATCAAAAATGCGATGATTGATACCTATGACGGCAAAAAAATACCGTTGTATTATGTCGCAGACATTGTAAGCGCCTCAGGCCCCAACACCATTAACCGCGAGAATGTGCAACGTAAAACCGTTGTTTCTGCCAATGTAACCGGACGTGACCAAAAAAGTGTGGTGGCTGACATACAGAAAATCATCAATGAAAAAATTAAATTGCCTGAAGATTATCATATTGAATATGGCGGACAATTTGAAGCCGAAGCTGAAGCTTCCGGTACCTTGTTGCTGACTTCGCTTATTTCGCTGTTGTTAATTTTCCTTATTCTGTATCAGGAATTCAAAAAGGTGAAAACAGCTTCGATTATTTTGATTAATCTTCCGCTGGCTTTAATAGGTGGTGTGTTCAGCATTTATTTCACCAGTGGTATTTTGAGTATTCCTGCCATTATCGGATTCATCACTTTGTTTGGCGTTGCCACAAGAAACGGAATTTTGTTGGTTTCCCATTATGAAACTTTGGAAAAAGAAGGGTTGTCGCTTTATGATATGGTTATTCAGGGTTCAAAAGACCGATTAAGCCCTATTTTAATGACGGCTTTAACCGCAGGATTGGCTTTAATTCCTTTGGCACTGGCCAGCGATTTGCCGGGGAACGAAATTCAAAGTCCAATGGCGAAAGTTATTTTAGGAGGTCTGTTGACTTCGACATTGCTCAACATATTTATTGTTCCAGTGGTGTATTATTTATCTAATCGAAAAAAAATAACAAATGAAAAATAACCTATTCTTATTTTTAGCAATTTTATCTTTTGGTTTGGGGTATGCTCAATCCAATATGGATGCAGTTTTAGCCGAGATTGCCAAAAACAACAAGACGATACAAGCCAATACGCAGTATTGGAGCGCACAAAAGGTACAGTATCAAACAGGTAATTCTTTATATAATCCA
>JAUXPH010000069.1 GCA_030683995.1 Lutibacter sp. | reverse complement strand
AAAAATATTTATTATCTTTAAGCCCACTTTTAACTTTTAACTTTTAACTTTTAACTTTTAACTTTTAACTTTTAACTTTTAACTTTTAACTTTTAACTTTTAACTTTTAACTTTTAACTTTTAACTTTTAACTTTTAATATTTACTTTAGTTGAGCGGACTTAAACGATTTTTTAAAGACACCATCATTTACGGAATTGCCGCGGTTTTGCCGAGAGTGATTAACTTTTTGCTTGTTCGTGTTCATACCGATGCTTTGCCGGCCAGCGATTACGCCGAAAACACCAACTTTTATATTTGGATTGCCTTATTTACGGTGTTGCTAACCTTTGGGATGGAAACGGCTTTTTTCAGATTTTATAAGTCCGAAGAAAAAAAAGACGCGCTTATTGCGACCTCGTTTATCAGTGTATTTGTTGCCGCGTTGTTGTTTGTGGCCATTGCTTTTTCGTTTTCCGACTTTTTTACCAATATGTTCGATTTCAGCCAAAACCCGATGCAATTCAAATTGTTTATCGGAATCTTGGCAATTGACGCGGTTTCCGTCGTTCCGTTTGCTTATTTGCGCGCCTCAAACCGACCTATAAAATACACCGCTATAAAAATGATGAATGTGGGAATCATTGTTGCCATAAATTTGGTTTTTTTGAAGTTAATTCCCGAATTAAAAGCGAGCAGCAAAAACATTCCCGAATTTTTGAACACCGCTTTTGAAAGCACCAATATTGTTAATTTTATCTTTATCGCCAACCTCATTGGAAGCGCCGCTTCATTGATATTATTGTTGCCGTTTTTACGGAAATTTAAATGGCATTTCAACACAGTTTTATTCAAAAAAATGCTGAATTACAGCTGGCCGATTGCCGTTGCCGGAATTGCTTATGTGATCAACGAAAATTTAGACAAATATTTAATCGGGCAAATGATGGATAAAACGTCTATGGGAATTTATTCGGCCTGTTACAAGCTGGCAATATTTATGAATTTATACATTATGGCCTTTCGTTTGGGTGCAGAACCGTTCTTTTTTAACCACTCCGACCATAAAGATGCCCGGGAAACTTATGCCCGGATTTTAAATTATTTCATCATTGTAGGTGCCTTGGTTTTTGTGGGAATTGTCGTTTTTCTTGATGTCATCAAACAACTTTTTATCAACCAGCAATATTGGGACGCCATTGCAATTGTGCCCATCGTTTTGTTGGCCAATTTGTTTTTAGGCATTTACCACAACTTGTCCGTTTGGTACAAATTAACCGACAAAACCCGTTACGGAATGCTTTTTTCCATCATTGGCGCCATCATTACCATTATTATAAATGTGGCATTGATTCCTGTAATTGGCTATATTGCATCGGCCTGGGCAACCCTTTTGGCTTATGGAAGTATGATGGTATTTTCTTATTTTATAGGAGACAAGCATTATCCGGTTCCATATAATTTAAAAAAATCGGGGAGTTATTTGTTGGTTTCCATTGTGCTTTCTTTTGTGTCATTTACATATTTCAGGGAAAATTATTTGGTTTCCGTTTCTTTAATCTTGTTATTTGGAATGCTCATATTTTGGAATGAAAAAAAGGAACTTTTGGCAATCATTAAACGCTGATATTTAAAACAACAATCAAAAAAATATGATAAGAACGCAATTCAATCCACAAACTAAAATTCTAGAATCAAAATTCGAGGGTAATGTTACTTTGGCAGAGGTAGTCAATTATATTGTTGCGACAAAAGAGAACAAAACCTATCCCAGAAAATTAAAAATTTTAACGGATTCTCTAGATGGAAACTTCGATTTTTCCATTGAAGATTTAGAAATTATAGTGGAAGATAATTATAAATCATTAGAAAAATATGAGTTGATTATTGATGCAATTATTATTGATGATCCGAATAACACCGTGCTTTCAATGCTTTATCTGGAGCTCGCAAAAACAAATAAATATAAATTTGAAATCTTTGCCACCAAAAGCGCCGCTTTAGACTGGTTAAATAATTATTGACAATGAAAATATTTTATTTTTTTCTTATAACCACTGTTTTCACTATTTCTTCGCTGTTTTCGCAAAACACTGCTGAAAAAAAATCGACTGCTTCCGCAAATGTTTCCTTGCTGAAAAAGGAATTTGTAATTCCCAACCTCAACGCCATCAGCCATAAAGTTTGGATTTATTTACCGCCTAATTATGAAAAATCTTCAAAAAAATATCCGGTAATTTATATGCACGATGCCCAAAATTTATTTGACGCCGCAACTTCTTATGCCGGTGAATGGGAAGTTGATGAAACCTTAAATAAATTGTATGAAAATACAGGAAAAGGATTTATTGTGGTGGGCATTGAAAATGGCGGCGAAGAACGTTTAAACGAATATACGCCCTGGAAAAACGAAAAATATGGCGGCGGAAAAGGTACTATTTATATGGATTTTATCGTAAATTCCTTAAAACCTTATATTGATGCCAATTACAGAACCAAAAAACAACAAAAACATACCGGATTGATTGGCAGCTCTTTGGGCGGATTGATTTCGTATTACGGCGGACTAGAATATCCAAAAACCTTCGGAAAAATTGGCGCTTTATCAACATCTTTTTGGTTTTCTGAAAAAGTTGTAGATTTCACTTTGGAAAAAGGGAATTTAAAAGATACAAAACTATTTTTGTTGGTGGGCGGAAAAGAAGGTGATGACACAGATAAAGACACGCAAAAAATGGAAAAGCTCTTGTTGAAAACAGGATTTAAGCCTAAAAATTTAAACACAAAAATAAATCCGGAAGGCCAACATAATGAAGCTTTTTGGCGGAGTGAATTTTTAGAAATCGTTTCCTGGCTTTATCACCTAAAATAATTGAATAAAATGAAAATACAAATCACCAATAAATCAAAACACGCATTGCCAAGTTATGAAACGGATGCTTCTGCAGGAATGGATTTGCGTGCCAATATTGATGAATCCATCACCCTGAAACCATTGGAACGCACCATTGTGAAAACCGGATTGTTTATTGCGCTTCCGGTAGGATTTGAAGCCCAAGTTCGTCCAAGAAGCGGACTCGCAGCCAAAAACGGCATTACGGTTTTAAATGCTCCGGGAACTGTTGACGCCGATTACAGAGGTGAAATTGGTGTAATTTTGGTGAACCTTTCCAATGAAAACTTTGTGATCAATGATGGTGAACGCATTGCGCAATTGGTCATCGCAAAACACGAACGTGCCAATTGGGAAGAAGTTGAAGTTTTAAGCGAAACCAAACGCGGTGCCGGCGGATTTGGAAGCACCGGGAAATAGACGGGAAGACGGATCCCGATAGCTATCGGGACGGAAGTTTCAAAAATTTAAAAGAGCATTAAACAATAAATTATTGTCAAATTCGGTCAACGTTATTTAGGCTTCGACAAACCTGAAACTTGAAACTTGAAACCCAAAACTAAAATCGTAAATCAGAAATTATGATAGATATTGATGTAAAAACGTTGTTTCTTTTTTCGGCAGCCACAAATATATTTATCATTTCCCTGTTTGTCACTTACGTAATACTTTACAAAGTAAAAAACCCCATTATTAACATTTTTATGCTCGCAAGGGTATTGGGCATTATTTTTTTAATGATGCTTTCATTGCGTGAAGGTTTGCCAAAACCCATAGGAATTATTATAAATACCACCGTAATTTTATTTGTTGTTTTTTACGAAATTTATTGCATTTCTTTTATAGAAAGAAAATTTGACTCGAAACATTTTAAACGATTTCTTCTTATTCCCTTATTTCTTTCGATTATTTTAAGTTTTTTTAGCACCGCTTCTGTAAGCAATCGAATGGCTGTTGTGTCGTTAAGCGCCGCAATTATTTATGCATTTATTGCCTACACCCTTTTAACGGAAAAAGGGAAAACCAAAATACAGCATATTACCGGTTACCTGTTGGTTTTAATTTCTTTTGTGCTTTTAATGCGGTCATTGGGGGCGTTTTTGGGTGTTGGCATAGAGATGACTTCAACAAAATATATGCTGGTAATACCGCTTGCTATTTTCTTGATTCTTAATTTTATCATTCCTTTATTGTTGCTTTTTATCTTAAAAGAAATCGATAATAAAATTATTGAGAATGACAATGTGAAACTCTTGGAATTAAACAAAAACAAAGACAAGTTTTTCTCCATTATTGCACACGATTTAAGGGGCCCGTTAGGAAGTCTCCAACAAATTGGGGAGTTGCTTTGGCTAAATAAAATTAGCGAAGAAAAAAGAGAAAAATTAACCGACGCGCTATACCAAAACAGCAAAAATACATTTTCATTATTGGATAATTTATTGAAATGGGCAAACGCAAACTCTGGGTTAATTGTTTATAAACCTTCCAAAATAAGTCTTCATAAAATTGTCCTTAATAACATACGACTTTTTAATGCCCAAGTCAGGTTGAAAAATCTCACATTGCATTGTAATTTTGATAGCGAACTTTTTGTTTATGCCGATTTTGATATGATAGATACCGTTATTAGAAATCTTATCTCAAATGCCATAAAATTTACACCAACCGGCGGAAAAATTATAATTATTTTGGATAAAATTGATGAAATCAACAACACCTGCACCATCGCAATAGTTGATAACGGAATTGGTCTCAGAAAGGATTCTCAATTAAAAGTTTTTGAAATAGACAACCTAATCTCAACTTTGGGAACTGACAAAGAAATAGGGACCGGTTTGGGATTAAAACTTTGTAAAGAATTTTTAACGATAAACAAAGGATCTATTTGGATTGAAAACAATGAAAATAGTGGAACCAGCGTTTTTATTTCATTGCCAATCGAAAATAAATAAATGGTTAATTGGTTATTTTTTTATGAATTCCAAAAATACCTTTTGATTGTTTTCTAACGTTGAAGGATGTTCAAAAAACAAGGTAGTTTTGTTTAAAACAGCTTCAATTAAATAATAACTTCCTTTAAAATAAGAAGCAATCACTGTCGCTTTAAACCCTTCTTTTCCTGCCAATTTAATCTGATTTGGGTATAACAAAACTGATTTTTTAGAAATGTCATTTGGATCAATTTCGTTTAATGGAATTTTATTGATTTCATCAAAAAAAGAAGCGATATAGGCGCTTTTCGGATTTGTGTACAATGCTTCGGGAGCTTTGTTTGCAATTAGTTTTCCATTTCTGATCACCAAGATTTTATCGGCAAAAGAAAGTGCATCGGTGGTGTCGTGTGTTGCCACAATGCACAAAATATTTTTCGATTTTAGATACCTAAAAAGATCTCTTCTCAGCTTGTTTTTTCTGAAATTATCAATGTGGCTAAAAGGCTCGTCGAGCAATAAAACTTCAGGTTCTTTGGCCATCACTTTGGCAATGGCGACACGTTGTTTTTGGCCGCCGCTCAAATTTTTGACCTTTGTTTGGGAAAACTCGGCCATATCAACCACTTTCAATAATTCTTTTATGCGTTTGTCCTTGTTTTTATCTTGGCTGGAAATGTACTTCCCTATATTTTCTTCAACCGTTGTGTAGGGCATTAAATCGAAATCCTGCGGCAAATATTTCATAAAATCCTCTCCAGAAATCAACCTGAAATTTGGGCCGAGCAGTTTTTCATCATTCCAAAAAACACTGCCTTTATCAATATGCAGCAGTCCGTAAATAATTTCGAGCAAGGTGCTTTTTCCTGAACCGCTTTCTCCAATTATGGCAATATAATCGCCCTTATTGGCCTTAAAACCAATATTTTTTATGACTTCTTTTGAAGTGTAACCAAATGATATGTTTGCTGCTTTTAACACGGGTTTTATTCGAATCCGATATACAACAGCGCATCGCCCTGAATGACAATTGGAGAATGATTTGAATTTAAAATGTAGCCTTCTTGCTTGTTTCTAAAAAATTTTTCAAATTCCCCAAACGGATCGGAAATGCTTCCCAATTTAGCGCCTTTTTCAACCTTTTGTCCAACATTGATGTAAGATCGGTACATTCCGGAATAAGTGGCTCTAATCCATCGTGAATTCCTGATGATGATTGGCGCGGGTTCTAAATTTGGTTTGGAAATTTTTGAAGTAAAGTCTCTCATTCCCAAATGGTGCATAATGTTAATCGCGCCCTGAATTCCGGCTTTTGTAACATTTTTATCCAAACTAAGCGATTTTCCGCCTTCAAAAAGCAATACTTTTTTTCCCAAATCAACCATTGATTTCCTAAATGTTTTTTCTTGAGTTTTACTATGTACAATAAATGGAGCGCCAAATACACTGGCCAACTTTAAGGTGTCTTCATCATTAGTGTCAATTCTAATCTGAGAATAATTAAATCGTTGCGCGCCTCCTGTATGGTAATCAATGCAATAATCTACTTTTGGAATCACTTTGCTCATTAAATGATGGGCAAATCTGCTTGCCAAGGAGCCTTTTTCAGAGCCTGGAAATGCCCTGTTTAAATCCCTTCCGTCCGGAAATTCTCTTTTCTGATTTAAAAAACCAAATACATTTAACAAGGGAATACAAATGATTGTTCCTTTTTGTGGCTTATTTAAGCTCGAAGCGATAATTTGACGCACAATTTCAACGCCATTAGTTTCATCTCCATGAATGCCGGCAATTAACAACAAGCAAGGCCCATCTGTATGTCCTCTTGAAACAATAATGGGCACCTCAATTTTAGAATGCGTGTTTAAACGGGCAATGTCCATTTTAATTTGAACGGTTTCGCCCAACCCAACTTTTTGATAAAGAATTTTAAAATCATTAGGCATGCCGCTCAATATAATGGATTATTTTACCGGCGATATCAACGCCAGTAGCGCCTTCAATGCCTTCCAATCCGGGAGAAGAATTAACTTCTAAAATAAGCGGGCCTCTGGCCGATTGCAAGATATCTACTCCGGCAATTCCCAAACCCATAATTCGCGCAGCTTTTAAAGCCGCATTTTCTTCATCAATAGATAATTTTATAATTTCTGCCGTTCCTCCTCTGTGAAGATTTGAACGAAACTCACCTTCTTTCCCTTGTCTTTTCATGGCGCCAACAATTACGCCATCCACAATAAATACGCGAATGTCTGCGCCTCCGGCCTCTTTTATGAATTCCTGGGCGATTACCCTTGCCTGAAGTCCGTTAAAAGCTTCCAGCACCGATTCGGCCGCATTGTCATTTTCGGCCAAAACAACGCCTAAACCTTGAGTTCCTTCCAACAATTTGATTACCAAAGGCGTTCCTCCAACATCTTTAATAATGTCTTTAACATTTTTAGAATAGTTGGTGAATACCGTTTTTGGCAATCCCAAACCGGCGCGCGACAACACTTGTAAACTTCTCAATTTGTCTCTTGAGCGCATCAATGCCTGAGATTCAATGGCTGTAAAAACTTTCATCATTTCAAATTGACGCACCACGGCCGTACCAAAAAAAGTTACGGAAGCGCCAATTCTAGGGATTACAGCGTCAATATCCAACAATAATTCGTGTTTGTATCTTATGGCCGGTTTCTTTTTTTCAATAATGATATCGCATTTCGAATGATCGACCACCAGCATTTCATGATTTCGAATCCTTCCGGCTTCAACAAGTCTTTTTGTTGAATATAAATTTGGATTTCTTGATAAAACTACAATTTTCATACGATGTGTTTTCTTAAATTTTAATCACTATATTTTTAAATGACAGATTTTTTTTTGCAGCATCTACAACAAATTTCTTTGTCAGAAACTTTCTTCCCAACAGCACGGGGAATTTCATAGAACCTCTTTCTGTTAAAGTAAGTTCAATGGGATGAATTTCATTAAAAATAAGTATTTCAGTTTTAATCAGATACCGGTTTTCGATAATTCCGTTAGAACTTTTTACCATTTTTTGGGTGAACTCGGTGAATGTAAAATATTTTTCGTGGTATTTTTCATGTTTAGGATCTAAAAACTGACATTTCAACACATTATTTACCTCCTCTATGCTATGGCAATGAAAACTAGAGGTAAACGCGCCCGAATCGACTTTAATATCAATATTAAACAACTCAAGTTTGGGAAAGTCAACAACGTCTGTTCTCCCGATCAATGTTTTTACGCTAGTTTTTTTCAAAAGAAACAGGAAAGGCTAATGTTAAAAAAATATTTTGAATAGTATTTTATTTTTCGCAAAGTTAAACTATTATTGGCTATTAAAAATATTTTGAAATTTTTTGTTTTTTTGGTGTTTACCTCTAAATTTTAGGTTCCCCTTTTTGAATTTTAATAATCAAAAACAATATTATTCGATAAAAATTCATAACAACTAATCAATCTAAATGGGACTTGACAAACAGGTCGCCCCGATGGGGCTTGTATTTAATGAAAATCTATTTCTACAAGCAGGTCGTCCCGATGGGACTAAAAACAGCTCCGTAGGAGCGAAATGTTTGTAGAATATTGTAAAAGTCAGGTTTAAAGCCCCGTCAGGGCGACCTGTTTGTTTTGAAAAATTTAACCGGACAATAATAAATCAAAAAAAGGAAGTGAATCAATAACTCACTTCCTTCTGTTTTTATGCCAATTTTTAAAAAATAAGTTTCCTAATCTTTTTTACTTATTGCATTGATCTCATCTTTGATTTTTGTTTCCAGTTCCTCGGACAATTCAGGATTGTCTTTAATCAAAACTTTCACCGCATCGCGACCTTGACCTAACTTGGTTTCGCCGTAACTAAACCAGGATCCGCTTTTTTTCACAATGCCAAGCTCAACACCCAAATCCAAAATTTCTCCATCTTTAGAAATGCCTTCACCGTACATAATATCAAATTCGGCAGTTCTAAAAGGCGGGGCAACTTTATTTTTCACCACTTTAACTTTTGTGGCATTTCCTATTACTTTTTCACCATCTTTAATTTGCGTTTTTCTTCTGATATCCAAACGGATAGAAGCGTAAAATTTAAGTGCGTTACCACCCGTTGTAGTTTCAGGATTTCCAAACATCACGCCAATTTTATCGCGTAATTGGTTGATAAAAATAACGGTACAATTTGTTTTATGGATGGTTCCTGTCAATTTACGAAGCGCTTGTGACATCAATCTCGCGTGCAATCCCATTTTAGAATCGCCCATTTCGCCTTCAATTTCACTTTTTGGCGTTAAAGCGGCAACAGAGTCTATAACCACAATGTCAATGGCACCTGAACTGATTAAATTGTCGGCAATTTCCAATGCTTGTTCTCCGTAATCTGGTTGGGAAATAATTAAATTGTCAATATCAACCCCTAAATTTTTCGCATAAAATCGGTCGAAAGCATGTTCCGCATCAATAAATGCAGCAATACCTCCAGCTTTTTGGGCTTCAGCAATGGCATGCAAGGCCAATGTGGTTTTACCAGATGATTCCGGTCCATAAATTTCAATAACCCTTCCGCGCGGATAACCGCCAACGCCCAAAGCTATATCCAAACCTAAAGAACCCGTTGAAATGGCTTCAATATCACTGATGGCAACATCGCCCATTTTCATCACTGTTCCTTTTCCGTAGGTTTTGTCTAATTTATCAAGTGCCAATTGTAACGCTTTTAATTTCGCCACTTTTTCTTTGTCTTCTGCCATAATTATAATAAAATGAGTTAAAATAGTTTGCTGCTAATTTATAAAAAAGTATGGTAGCTTTCATCTGTTTATCTTTTATTTTTTATTGGTACAGATGCAGTCGCTATTAATCATTCTGCTGTGTGTCAAAATTAGTTATGCTCGTTTTACCATCTAAAAAAAATAAGTATGAACAAAAAATACCGTTTATACCAAGTTGTTCAGTTTTGCGTATTGCAAAAGCACCACCGTTTTGGCGTCGTTAATTTCGCCTTTTAACACCATTGTTAAAGCCGTTTCAAAATCAATTTCAAGCACTTCAATTTCTTCATGTTCGTCTTCCAAACCGCCGCCAACGCTTATTTTCATGTCGTCGCTGTATTCAGCAACAAAATAATGTATTTTTTCGGTAACGGCTCCCGGGGTTGAAAACAATTCGAATACTTTTTTTGGATGGGTTATTTTAAAACCTGTTTCTTCTTCTGCTTCTTTGATGATGCAAGCTTCCGGATGGTCTTTATCCAACATTCCTGCACAAACCTCAATCATCATGCCGCTTGAATTTCCGTTTAAATAGCTTGGCATTCTGAATTGTTTGGTGAGAATTACTGTTTTTTTAGCGGGATTGTACAATAAAATCGCAGCACCGTCGCCGCGATCGTAACATTCCCTGCTTTGTTTTTGCCAGCTTCCATTATTGGTTTGAAACTCAAAATCAACTTTATCAAGTTTGTAATGCGCTTTCGACAAATTTTTGATGTCAATGATTTTTACTTTCGGATTGTTCATTTTATTAATGTTATTAATGCGAATAAAGAAAATGTTGAATTTCAAATTGGCTTTAGCCAAAATAAAAAAAAATGTTTTGGCTAAAGCCTTCAATACGAACATATTTTAATCCGTTGGCTAAAGCCAACGGCTATTCAACCCTTAATTCGCATTAATAATTATTTATCATCCCAATATGCGGAATATCGTCTTCTAAATAGCCTTCGCCAACTTGATGAAATCCGTGCGATTCGTAAAACTTTTTTAAATACAATTGTGCCGATATTTTTATGGAAGTTTCATTGAAATGTTTTTCAACAGCATCCATTGAATGTTGAAAAATGATGTGCCCATAACCAAATTTACGTTCGTTGGCAGCAACCACAACACGGCCGATACTTGCTTTTTCAAAATAATCGCCGGGTTTAAAAATTCGGCAATAAGCCACAATTTTATCGTTTTTAAAGCCAAAAATATGCAGCGCTTTCTCATCTTTTCCGTCGATATCCTGATACACACAATTTTGTTCCACCACAAAAACTTCTGAGCGCAATTGTAAAATATCATAAAGCTCCTTGATAGACAATTCAGCAAATGATTTTGTTATAATTTTAAGCATTCTAATCTTGGATTATAATTTCTTTAAGGTCGTTTCTTCTGAACTCTGGCTGTAAATTACAGTGTTGGATATGAAATTTTTCCATCAACAATTTTTCAACTTCTTCACAAACCAAATCAAATTCCGATAACTTAATATCTTCGTTAAATTCTAAATGCGCTTCAAAATGTGATTCGTGATCGTTCAATTGCCAAATATGGATATGATGGATGTTTTTTACCCCAGTTACTTTTTGAACCACATCAACAACTTCTTTTATTTTGATGTGTGAAGGCGCAAAAAGCATCAATATTTTTAAGGAATCAATTAAAATACGCCAGCTCATAAAAATTAAATAAACCGAAATTATCAACGTTAACAAAGCATCAATCCAATAAATCTGATAATATTTCATAAGCAAACCACCAATTAAAACCGCCACTGAAGTCAGCATATCCGATAATAAATGAAGGTAAGCGCTTTTCATGTTCATATTGCGTTTTGCGTCATTTTTTAACAACAAAACACTCAATCCGTTTGCCGCAATTCCTAAAATTGCCAGCCAAATCACCAGGCCACTTTGTATTTCATGGACTTCAGAAAAACGTTTTATAGCTTCATATCCCAAAAAAACACCAATCACTATTAAAGATGCTGCATTAAAAAAAGCGGCAATTATTTCGGCTCTTTTATAACCAAAAGTATACTCGAGCGTTTGCAATTTTTTACGCGTGAGTAAATTTGCCGCGTAACTAATGATTAAGGAAACAACATCAGAAAAATTATGGACAGCATCAGAAATTAAGGCCAAACTTCCTGAAATAATGCCGCCAATAATTTGGGCAACCGTGATTACAATGTTTAAAATGATGGAGAACAGTAAATTTTTACCTGTTAACGTTGGATGGTCGTGGCTATGATTTTGAACCATTTATATTTACAATTTACAATTTTTATCCTATCCCCAACCCTTTCCTAAGGAAAGGGAGTTTAAATTAGGTTACCCAAGACAAATATTTCTTATCTTTAGTAATTGATTTTTTTTAACTTTTAACTTTTAACTTTTAACTTTTAACTTTTAACTTTTAACTTTTAACTTTTAACTTTTAACTTTTAACTTTTAACTTTTAACTTTTAACTTTTAACTTTTAACTTTTAACTTTGAGTCCACTCTGATAAGTCC
>JAUXPH010000046.1 GCA_030683995.1 Lutibacter sp. | reverse complement strand
TCATTTTTTAATTGGATAAATGAAAAAACTCAAATACAAAATGCAAGCAAAGTCAGATCCTTTAATGGTTTAATCGTACATATATTTGGAAAACTTACTGCTTGTTTTTTAAAACCAATTGTCAACCCTTAATTCGCATTATTAAATAGTATTGGAAGTTGAAAGTTAAATATTCAATATTAAATATTAAATATCAGAAGTTAAAAATTCTAAAATCGTAAATCCGTCACCCTGAGCGGTGGTTGCTGAGCGAAGTCGAAGTAAGCCGAAGGGCGTAATTCATTTTGCGTTAGGGGTTGCAGTGAAAACCTTTTTGCGCTTTTTTAGCGAAAAAAGTTTGGAACGAAAAACCCGACCCGCCAGTTGGCGGGGAACGCCCAAAATATTAGTCTGATTTTATGAATTTATTTGCGACGTAATCTATTGTAAATTGGAATTAACAAAAAGGAAAGTCCGCCAAAAATAATCACCATTAAAGTTTGTGCGGTCCACATAATCCAGCCGAAAGCGCGTGCGGGATTGTCTTCAATATGGTACAAAATAAGTGCGCTTGCCACAAAAACGGGATAGGTTCCCAAGCCGCCATTGGTGAGTGCCATACTAAAACCGCCCACTACAAAAGCCACAATAATGGCCGCAAAAGGAAGGTTTGTGGTTTCGGGCAGGGCAAAAGTTACCGAGTAAAACATAAGCAAATACATAAGCCAGATAAAAATGGTGTGAAAAATAAACGGCCATTTTTTTCTCATGGTAATGATGCTTTTTATGCCGTCAATCAATCCTTTTATGAAGGTAAATATTTTTACGATAAATGGATGCGTTGATTTTTTAAGGAAATAATAGGTTGCAATTCCTAAAAGTGGGAACAGCACCAAAATCGCTATTTTTAGATAAATGCTGCTTTCTTCATCTTCTTTAAACAGGTAGCTGCCCATTAATTCGGTTTGTAAAAAAAAGGCGACTCCTGTTATTGAAAACAGCATGATGACATCGGCAACGCGCTCTGCCACAATGGTTCCTATGGCTTTTTCAAAAGGAATATTTTCATACTTTTTTATGGTAGCCGCACGTGCAATTTCTCCTGAACGCGGAATGAATAAATTAAGTAAATAGGCTATTAAAACTGCCATAACACTGTTTGCAAACCGTGGTTTGTAGCCCAAAGGTTCCAATAAAAATTGCCAGCGATAGGCGCGTGACAAATGACTTAAAATTCCAAAAAATATGGACAACGCCACCCACCAATAATTGGCTGTTTGAAAGGATGTTTTAATGGATTGAATGTCGGAAGGAGAAAATTTTGATACGGAATACCAAATTAAAAAAACTCCCAAGGCTATTGGGAGTGTGATATAACTAATTTTTTTTAATCTGCTGATCAATTTATGTTAACGTATTGTCGTTTTCGTTGGGGAAAATTAACGTTGGTTTAAATAATTTTGCTTTTTCAAAATCCATGATTCCGTATGAAATAATGATAATAATATCGCCTTTGGCAACCCTTCTTGCTGCAGGGCCATTTAAGGTAATTTCACCGCTTTTTCTTGTACCCGGAATAACGTATGTTTCAAGGCGTTCGCCGTTGTTTATGTTAACAATATGAACCTTTTCTCCTTGTATAATATTTGCGGCATCCATTAAATCTTCATCAATAGTAATGCTGCCAATATAATTTAAATCGGCGCCGGTAACTTTTACCCTGTGAATTTTTGATTTTACGACTTGTATTTGCATAGTGCAAAATTAATGATTTTGTGTTAATCTGTTATATTTAAAGACTTATATTATCAATTAGCCTAACTTTTCCAGCAAAAACGGCTATAAAAGCGCGATATTTCTTTGTTGGATTTTTAGTTTCAACAGGCAATAAAGTATCTTCATCGGCAATTTCAAAATATTCTAAGTTGAATAAAGGGTGATTTTTAAATTCATTTTCAACCCATTTCAACACTTCGTAAGCATTTTTTGTGCCAAATTGAATCTTGGCTTTTTTTAATGTTTCATAAATAAAAGGCGCTGCTTTGCGTTGCGCATCTGTAAGTCTGGCATTTCTTGAACTCATTGCCAAACCATCTTTTTCTCTGTGAATTGGGCAGGAAACAATTTGAACGGGCAGGTTCTTTTTTTTCACCATTTTGCGAATGATCTGGATTTGCTGAAAATCTTTTTCCCCAAAATAGGCTTTATGGGGTTTCACAATCTCAAACAATCGTTCAACAATAGTGCCCACGCCGTTAAAATGGCCAGCCCTAAATTTTCCTTCCATTTGAAATTCCAATCCGTCAAAATCAAAGAATTTTGACTGAATATTATCCGCATAAATTTCTTTGGGAGTTGGGGTAAAAACAATGTCACAATTAACTGATTTTAAAAGTGAAAGGTCTTTTTCTATCGTTTTTGGGTAATTTATCAAATCATCGGCGTTATCAAACTGTGTTGGGTTCACAAATATGCTCACAACCACAATATCGTTCTCTTTTTTTGCCATTTCCACAAGCGATAAATGTCCTTCGTGAAGAGCGCCCATTGTTGGCACAAAGCCAATAGTAGCGCCGTTTTTAAGCGATTTTATTTCTTGTTGAAGCGATTTTATTTCGGTAAAAATCAACATAACGTATTTGTTAATTAACGTTAAAAGCGTGCAAACTTACATTTTTCAAGCTAAATTCTACATTAATTTTCGTAATTTTGCATATTATTTAAAATAAGAGTTGGTTTTATGAAAGATAAGAGAGTATTGATTGTTTCTTCAGAAGTTGTTCCCTATTTACCTGAAAATGAATTGTCAACAACCTCGTTTGAAACAGCAAAAATGATTCATAGCAACGGCGGGCAAACAAGAATTTTTATGCCGCGTTTCGGACTGATCAATGAAAGAAGACATCAACTCCACGAAGTGATTCGTTTGTCGGGTATGAACCTGGTAATCAACGATATGGATATGCCTTTAATTATTAAAGTAGCTTCTATTCCAAAGGAAAGAATGCAGGTATATTTTATTGACAACGATGAGTATTTTAAAAGAAAAGCGTTGTTTTCTGATGAAGACAATAACATGTTTGATGACAATGATGAGCGGGCCATATTTTTTGCAAAAGGCGTGGTTGAAACCGTAAAAAAATTAAATTGGTCACCAGATATTATTCACGTAAATGGCTGGATGGCTTCACTTTTGCCATTATACATAAAGGAATATTATAAAGATGACCCCTTATTTTCAAACAGCAAAATAGTGACTTCATTATATAATACCGGTTTTGAAGGTACTTTAAATGACAAGTTTTTTGATAAAATCAAGTTTGATAATATTAACGAGTCTAAATTTAAATCAATCTCCAATCCAACTTACACAAATATTTTGATTAATGCCATTGAAAATTCAGACGCGGTTATTAAAGCGAGCGAGCAACTTCCAAGTGATTTGCTTGACTATTTAAAAACCTGCGACAAACCTGTATTGGATTATTTTCCAATCAGTGAATTTGACAGTGCCTATACCAATTTTTACTTAACTAAAGTTTTATCATAAAAAATCCAACATTTATATATGGCAATTAAAGTTGTAAATGCTTTAAAATACTTAGGGCTATTCTCAATCGTTTTTTTTACTATCATTTCGTGCGAAAATGAAATTGAAAGTATTGGCGTTAACCTTGTTAACAATAATAATTTTAGCACAGACAAACAAATAACAGATGTTACAGCGGCTAATAAAAACATCAGCAAAGTGCCAGCCAGCGGTGTTGCGCAATATTTATTGGGTGTTTATTCCGACAATGAATTTGGGACGTTAAAAGCATCCATAGTTTCTCAATTGGCACTGCCAACAACTGGCGCTGCTTATAATTACGGCACAAATTACGGGATAGATTCCGTTTTATTGTTTATTCCATATCAAGCAACAAAATTAGCCGAAAAATACACTGACGGAAAGCCAAAATTTTCAATTGATTCGGTATTTGGTGACGCTAACGTTGAATTTAAATTGGGCATTTACGAGTTGAAAACATATCTAAATACCTTAGATCCTGTTGATCCTTCAAAGCCTGCCATTTATTATTCTGACAAAGAATTTCAAAAAGGAGATACCCCTTTTTATACGGGAAATTTTAAAGTAAATCCAAATGATACGGTGGCTTACATAAAAAGATATATGCCCAATGGCATAACTGTTTATAAAAAGGATACCATTAAGGCAACTGATAAAAGCCCGAGCATTAAAATTCCTTTAAATGAAAGCTTAATTAAGCAAATTTTTGTGGACAATGCCGCCGGAGCCGAGTTTCAATCGCTTGATAATTTTCAGCGTTATTTTAGAGGTTTTTATATTGAAGCAGAAGCAATAACATCCAATAAATCCCACATAGTTTCATTGGCCATGGCAAATGCCAAAATGATTATTTATTATTCAAAAGATGAAAATGAAGGAGCGACAGTGGATTTAAACGGAAATAAAATCAATGGCGAGCAAGGCGTTAGAACCAAACACAATTTTGAATTTGCGTTTGGCGCCATAAAATCAAATGTACTAAAAAGAGACTTGGCACCGCATCAAAGTGGTGAAGACCGGTTATATGTTCAGGGAGCAGCAGGTTCAATGGCAACTATTGATTTGTTTAAAAATGAAAACATTATTGATTTGCAAAAAAATAATTGGCTGATCAATGATGCAAGCTTGATTTTTTATGTTGATCAAAATGCGGCAAGCAATATCGCTCCTGAGCAATTATTTATTTATAATTATACGGAAAATTTACAACTGACAGATGTTATGACCGAAGGATTGGTGGCTGTTGGTGGATTGTTGGAAAGAGACGATAATGGAAAACCTTACCGTTATGTGTTTAAAATCACAGATTACATATCAAAATTGTTAAAATTAAATGAACCTTTAGACCTGGTTAAAATTGGGTTAAAAGTTTATAATCCTTCAGACACTCCTTCCGCTATCACAGATGTAAAAATCAGGGAATATAGCTGGACCCCAAAAGGTGTTGTGCTGTTTGGGCAAGATCCAAGTTTTGGCGATAAAAGAGTAAAACTTGAAATATCTTATACAAAATTAAATAATTAAAAATCGAAATTGCGATGTGTGGAATTGCTGGTTATTTAGGATTTAGAAAAGCTTACCCAATAGTTATTAACGGGTTACAACGATTGGAATATAGGGGTTACGACAGTGCAGGCGTTGTATTGGTCGACGGCAATGAAATGAGCCTTTATAAAACAAAAGGAAAAGTTTCTGATTTAAAAAAAATTATGAAACAAAAAAATGTTGATGGAAATTTGGCATTAGGACATACGCGCTGGGCAACTCACGGTGTGCCGAATGATGAAAATTCCCACCCACATCTTTCAAATTCAGGAAATTTAGTCATTGTTCATAATGGAATTATAGAAAACTATGATACCATAAAAAAAGAATTGATTACCAGAGGCTATACTTTTAAAAGTGACACCGATACTGAAGTTTTAGTCAATTTAATTGAAGAAGTTAAAATAAAAAACAACTGCAAATTGGGTTATGCAGTACAAATGGCTTTAACCAGCGTGGTTGGTGCTTATGCCATTGCCGTTTTTGATGTTTCAAAACCCAATGAAATTATTGTCGCAAAATTAGGAAGTCCGATTGCCATTGGAATTGGAGAAAATAATTCAGAGTTTTTTGTTGCTTCAGATGCATCGCCTTTTATAGAGTTTACCAGAAATGCCATCTATTTAGAAGATGAAGAAATGGCAATCATTAAATTGGGAGAAGAAATTAGGATCCGTAAAATTCAAGACAACACAGAGGTTGTGCCCGATATTCAGCAATTAATGCTTAATCTTGAGCAAATTGAAAAAGGCGGTTACGAACATTTTATGCTCAAGGAAATACACGAACAGCCTCAATCTATTGTAGATGCCTATAGAGGCCGACTTTTAGCTTCAAAAGGCATCATAAAAATGGGAAGTGTTGACAATAACATTTCGAGATTTTTAAATGCAAACCGTATTGTGATTGTGGCTTGCGGTACTTCTTGGCACGCAGGTTTGGTTGCCGAATATCTGTTTGAAGATTTGGCACGTATTCCTGTCGAAGTGGAATATGCCTCTGAATTTAGATACCGGAATCCGATCATCAATAAAGATGACATTGTTATCGCAATTTCGCAATCTGGAGAAACCGCAGATACCTTGGCAGCAATAAAATTGGCAAAATCCAAAGGCGCTTTTGTTTTTGGTGTTTGCAATGTGGTGGGTTCTTCCATCGCAAGAGAAACTGATACTGGCGCCTATACACACGCCGGACCAGAAATTGGCGTTGCTTCAACAAAAGCATTTACCACACAAATTACCGTGCTTGCTTTAATTGCCTTGAAATTGGGTAATTTAAAGGGAGAACTCTCTAACTCAATGTATAACCATTATATCCAGGAAATGAGCTTAATTCCAGCCAAAGTGGAAGAGGTTTTAAAGATGGATACGGAAATTGAAAAAATTGCCGCAATTTATAAAGATGCACCAAATTGTTTGTATTTAGGACGTGGATTTAATTTCCCTGTAGCGCTGGAAGGCGCTTTAAAATTAAAGGAAATTTCTTACATTCACGCAGAAGGCTATCCTGCCGCCGAAATGAAGCACGGACCAATTGCGCTTATAGATGAACATATGCCAGTGATTGTTATTGCAACAAAAAAAGGTCATTACGACAAAGTGGTAAGTAACATTCAAGAAATAAAAGCACGTAACGGTAAAATTATTGCAATTGTTACCAAAGGCGATACCATTGTAAAAGAAATGGCAGACCATGTGATTGAAATTCCTGAAACCGAAGAAGCTTTTACACCGCTGTTATCAACAATACCTTTGCAATTGTTATCCTATTATATTGCTGTGATGAGAGGATGTAATGTGGATCAGCCAAGAAATTTGGCGAAGTCTGTAACGGTTGAATAGTCAGGGAAAAATTCAAATAAATTGATTTTTTAAATCACTTTTAAATGATAAAATAATATTTGGGTTCCGTACGCGGAACCCTTTTCATTTTCAAGAAACACCGGAATTTTAAATAAACAATCTATTTATATGCTATTTAAATTAAAACAGCATTTTTCGAACATAGATCTATAAATTATTTGATACAGCGTCGTGTATCATAGCGTGATTTCCATCATTCCATACAGTTAATATATCGGTTGCAACCTGGGAGCCACTTCCAGCCGCAATGGCAAACTGACTTCTCCATCCTGCCAAAACACCCGCAACGTATATTCCTTCAGCAACCAAATGGTTGTTATTTTTTAGCATCACACGTTCTTTTTGCGGAGGTAAACTGTGGTGCGGAATCACATATTGCATCAAGCCTTCGATGTTAAAAAGATTTGAAGGACCAACAGCTACAACGATTGTGCGAGTTATATAATTATTTTTATTGGTAAAAACCTTAAAATTCGGGAATTCACCTTCAATTTTAGTCACCTTTTCATTGTCGATTTGTACAACGTGAGGATATAAGTCCGACAGTTGATTTAATCCGTCTATCAAAACTTGACTTCCCTTTGTTCCTTTTTTAAATCCCAGCACATTGTTAAGCAGCGCTTCGTTTAATGCCGAACTTTTTTGGTGCGTAACAATCCCAATTTTTTTATTGTTGGCAAAAGGCTTGTGAACAGCCGAGCCTAAAATGAGCGCACAAGACAATCCGGCTGCGCTTCCGCCTATGATTAAAACATCAAAAGAGTCCATATTTTAGAATTTAATTTTGAAATAATCCCTGTATGTTTGAAGTGAACAGTTTTACAGCTATCGCCAAGAGCACCACGCCAAATACTTTTCTAATGATATTGATGCCGTTTTTGCCTATCATTTTTTCAATTTTTACCGATGTTTTAAGCACGATATATAAGAATATGGTGTTTATGATAATGGCAAATACAATATTTATGGTAGAAAACTCAGCCCTTAAAGACAATAAGGTTGTTAAACTTCCCGGGCCCGCCAACAACGGAAATGCCAAAGGAAAGATGGAGGCTGTTTTGGCGTTTGTTTCTTCTTCTTTGTAAAGTGAAATCCCCAAGATCATTTCCAACGCTAAAAAAAACAGGATAAACGAACCTGCTACGGCAAATGAATTTACGTCAATGCCAATTAAGTTTAAAATGCTTTTTCCCAAAAAAAGGAAAGCAATCATAATAACAGCGGCAACGATAGCCGCTTTTCCTGAATGAAGACGACCGAATTTTACACGTAAATCAATAATGATTGGAATGCTTCCAATAATATCAATCACCGCAAACAATACCATAGTTGCGGTAACTATTTCCTTAAAATTTATTTCCATCATCTGTTTTTTATAAAAGATTGGCAAAAGTATCCAATCAAAAATTGATTTATAACAAAAGTAATGTAAAAAAATAGTTATTTTTGCCGAATGTTTCAATTAGGAAAAACCATAGTTTCAGAAGAGATTATAGAGAAGGATTTCGTCTGTAACCTATCCGCCTGCAAAGGCAAATGTTGTATTGACGGTGAAGCCGGCGCTCCGTTGGATGAAGATGAATTGATTATTCTGATGGATATTTATCCGAAAGTGAAGCCTTTTTTAAGACCGGAAGGAATTGAAGCCATAGAAGACCAAGGCCTTTTTACGATGGATGAAGGTGAATATGAAACTACTTTAATAGACGGGAAAGATTGCGCCTATTCCATATTTGATGAAAATAATACCGTTAAATGCGGCATTGAAGAAGCATACAATCAAGGCGCCATTGATTGGAAAAAACCAATTTCCTGTCATTTATACCCAATCCGAATTACAGAATACAGCGAATTTTCAGCAGTAAACTACCACAAATGGCCAATTTGTGACGATGCCTGTACTTTGGGCGCAGCATTGCAAGTGCCTGTTTACAAATTTGTAAAAGAAGCACTAATCAGAAAATTTGGCGAAGATTGGTATATGGAATTGGAAAAAATTGCCAAAAACCACGTAAAGCAATAAAACTTTTTTAGTGTCTAAAAAAACCTTAGTTAAAAGTGTACATTTTTCAGGTGCTCTTTTCTTATTTTGGCGTTTTCATTTAATCGCCCTGAAACCAACTTGTGAGCAATTTTAAAATTTGCAAAGTCTTTAAAATCAGTAAGTAACATTATTGTTTTTTTTATGAAATAGCACAATAATGTTAAAAACTCACTAATAAATGTGAATAAGTAAGCCTTTTTGGTGTCTATTTTTTTTCAATATTTGTTTTACTCGTTTTTTACCGAAAAACAGCAACTAACTACTAACTAAAAAATCACGATTCATGTCATTTATTGAACCTATTCTTCAGCCTAATAAAAATCGTTTTGTCATTTTTCCAATTCAACACCAAGATATTTGGGAATGGTATAAAAAACAGGAAGCGAGTATTTGGACTGCGGAAGAAATTGATTTACACCAAGATGTTATTGACTGGGAAACAAAATTAAATGATGATGAGCGTTTTTTTATCAAACATATTTTGGCTTTTTTCGCTGCTTCTGATGGCATTGTGAATGAAAATTTGGCTGAAAATTTTGTGAGCGAAGTGCAATATTCCGAAGCAAAATTCTTTTATGGTTTTCAAATAATGATGGAAAATATCCACTCTGAAGTGTATTCATTGTTGATAGATACCTATGTTAAAAATGAAGCAGAAAAAGACCAATTGTTCAATGCTATTGATGTTTTTCCTGCGATTAAAGAAAAAGCAGACTGGGCGCTAAAATGGATTGAAAGTCCAAGTTTTGCTGAGCGATTAATTGCATTTGCTGCTGTTGAAGGAATCTTTTTTTCAGGAAGTTTTTGCTCCATATTTTGGTTGAAAAAAAGAGGTCTAATGCCTGGGTTGACTTTTTCAAACGAATTGATTTCACGAGATGAAGGAATGCACTGCGATTTCGCCATCCACCTACACAACAATCATATTGTAAACAAAGTTCCCAAAGAACGCATCACAGAAATTTTAACCAATGCGCTGGATATTGAACGCAAATTTATTACTGAATCATTGCCGGCCAGTTTAATTGGAATGAACGCAAAATTAATGTCGCAATATTTAGAGTTTGTGACTGACCGATTGCTGACCGAGTTTAATTGTGATAAAGTGTACAATTCCTCAAATCCGTTCGATTTTATGGAAATGATTTCCTTGGAAGGCAAAACAAATTTCTTTGAAAAACGGGTTTCAGAATATCAAAAAGCTGGCGTAAAAAGCGGCACAGGAACCGGGACTATCAGTTTTGATGCGGAATTCTGATGATTTATGATTTACGATTTTTGATTTACGATTGACTACAATTTCGTAAATCAAAAATCGTAAATCAAAAATATTTCAAAACTAACTAACTAAAATATACCTAAATAATGTTTGTACTAAAAAGAGACGGCAAAAAAGAGCCGGTGATGTTTGATAAAATCACGGCCAGGGTTCGAAATATGTGTTATGGGCTAAACGGCATTGTGGATCCCGTTAAAGTTGCCATGCGTGTCATTGAAGGATTGTATGATGGTGTTTCAACTTCAGAACTCGACAATTTGGCCGCAGAAACGGCAGCAACCATGACGGTGCAACATCCCGATTACGCAAAACTTGCAGCGCGCATCGCCGTTTCAAACTTACATAAAAACACCAAAAAAGTTTTTTCTGAAGTGATGGCCGATTTGTACAATTATGTCAATCCGCGTACCGGAAAAAAAGCGCCATTGTTATCCGATCAGGCTTACAAAGTCATTATGGACCATGCCGAAAAAATAGATTCCACAATTATCTACAACCGAGATTTTGGGTATGATTATTTTGGATTCAAAACCTTGGAACGTTCCTATTTATTGAAAATTAACGGCGAAATAGCCGAACGTCCGCAACATATGTTAATGCGTGTTGCCATTGGAATTCATATGGAAGATATTGATGAAGCCATTGAAACGTACGAATTGATGTCCAAAAAATTCTTTACGCACGCCACCCCAACGCTTTTCAATGCAGGAACGCCAAAACCTCAAATGTCTTCGTGTTTTTTGTTGCAAATTAAAGACGACAGCATAGACGGCATTTATGATACCATAAAACAAACGGCGCAAATTTCGCAATCTGCCGGCGGCATTGGGCTGTCAATTCACAATGTGCGCGCCACAGGTTCTTATATTCGTGGAACCAACGGAACATCTAACGGAATTGTTCCAATGTTAAAAGTTTTTAACGATACGGCACGTTATGTAGATCAGGGCGGCGGAAAACGAAAAGGATCTTTTGCCATTTATATGGAACCTTGGCACGCCGATGTTTTTGATTTTCTGGATTTGCGTAAAAATACCGGTGCCGAAGAAAATCGTGCACGTGATTTGTTTTACGCGATGTGGATTCCCGATTTATTTATGAAACGCGTGGAAGAAAATGGCGACTGGACATTAATGTGTCCAAATGAATGTCCGCATTTATTTGACACCTATGGCGAGGAATTTGAGAAATTATATACCGGTTACGAAAAAGTGGGCAAAGGCCGCAAGACCATCAAAGCACGGTTGCTTTGGGAGAAAATACTAGAAGCCCAAATTGAAACTGGGAATCCGTATATGTTGTATAAAGATGCCGCCAACCGTAAATCGAACCAAAAGAATTTGGGAACCATCCGTTCTTCAAATTTGTGTACCGAAATTATGGAGTACACCGCAAAAGATGAGGTGGCGGTTTGTAACTTGGCATCCATTGCGCTTCCTATGTTTGTTGATGAAGATGAAAACGGAATTAAATTTTTCAACCATCAAAAGCTGCATAAAATCACCAAAAAAATCACCCGAAATTTAGACACGGTGATTGACCAAAATTATTATCCGGTAAAAGAGGCCGAAAACTCAAATTTCCGCCACAGGCCCATCGGACTTGGCGTGCAAGGTTTGGCTGATGCTTTTATTATGCTGCGTTTGCCTTTTACCAGTGACGAAGCCAAAAAACTAAATGAAGAAATTTTTGAAACTATTTATTTTGCTGCGGTAACTTCTTCTATGGAAATTGCGAAAGCAAGAGAACCATATTCGTCATTTAAAGGATCACCAATGTCATTAGGTGAATTTCAGTTTAATATGTGGGGCATTTCGGAAGAAGAGTTAAGCGGAAGATGGGATTGGAAAGCGTTGCGTAAAAAAGTGATCAAAAACGGCGTTAGAAACTCGTTATTGGTGGCGCCTATGCCTACCGCTTCAACTTCGCAAATATTGGGAAATAACGAAGCTTTTGAGCCTTATACTTCAAATATTTATACCCGAAGGGTTTTAAGCGGAGAATTTATTGTGGTGAACAAACATTTATTGGAAGATTTGGTTGATTTGGGCTTGTGGGACAATGAAATGAAAGAGGCCATTATGCGTGCCAACGGTTCGGTTCAGCATATTGACAACATTCCGCAAGAGTTGAAGGATTTGTATAAAACCGTTTGGGAAATGAGTATGAAAGATATTATTGATATGTCTCGTCAGCGTGGTTATTTTATAGACCAATCGCAGTCGTTAAACTTATTTATGCAAGACGCCAATTATGCAAAGTTAACTTCTATGCATTTTTATGCGTGGAAATCGGGTTTAAAAACTGGGATGTATTATTTGCGGACAAAAAGCGCCGTAAATGCCACACAATTTACCGTTTCAAACATAAAAAGGGATGAAGAAAAACCGCTTACACCTGAAGAATTAAAAGAGATGATTTTGCAATCAAAAGAAAACCCGGATGATTGTGAAATGTGTGGATCATAATATTTAGATCAACCTCCAAAAAAACCTCAACTTGTTATTTTAAGTTGAGGTTTTTTATGATTACAAAAATTCCTTATTTATGGCCTTTTGTGGCATACAATTCTAACAAGTCCATCGTGGCTTTTATCAAATCTTCTGTTTCCAGCAAAATACTGAAGTAAAGCGTTGTGTTTTTCGGACTAGATTCTGTGGTTCTGGTGCGCTCAACCTGTTTTTGGGCGTTGATAGACACTTGTTTCAAGAGCTCTTTCTTTTCTTCAATTAAAGAAGCAATTTTGCCAAAAGATCGATCATCAAAAATAGTTCGAATTTTCCCAAAAAGATGGTTTAATTTTTCGGCGATCTCTTTTAATTCCTTAGCCTGACTAGGTTTTAAACCCTTATGATTGTTATGGATGTGTTTGTGGCTCACTTTTGAAATAAACCCAACCGATTGTGCAATGTCTTGTAAATCCCCAACAACATTGATGTAAAAAGTACTTGCGCTTACCGATGCTTCATCCAAATTTTTGATAAAATAGAAAATATTATTGTGTAAATCCTCAATTTCAGATTCCAATTTTCCGACGGTGTTTTTGGCTTTTTTTAAGGTTGGCAAATCTTGGTTTATTAATCCGTTAATGGTATTTTCATTTATTTTCCCAACCCGCTTCAACACTTTAGAAATATTATCGGCACTTTCTTCAATAACGCCTTTTACCGATTTACTTTCTGTTCTGTTTAAGCTGTCTTCAGCTTTGGTTTCTTTTGATTTTTTTATATGGTTTAAGGAGTTTCTCACCAATAAAATAACAGCGATCAGTAATAAAATGGCAATCATAGTAGCACCTCCCAAATAAATTAGATAGGCTGTTATTCCGGCAGCGACAAAAGCCATAAATGCGGTAAAAAACCAGCCGCCAATGACATTTAATACACCGGCAACCCTATAAACGGCACTTTCACTTCCCCAAGCCCTGTCGGCCAAAGATGATCCCATCGCCACCATAAAAGTTACATACGTTGTTGATAATGGCAATTTATAAGATGTTGCAATTGAAATTAAAACGCCGGCAACCATTAAATTAACCGCGGCCCTTACCAAATCAAAAGCAGGAAGTTCCAATTTTTTTCCGCCAGCCAGTTCAATAACCGGTTTTTCAAATTGTGCGTCAATTTTATCCAATACATTGTTTGGCGTCATAAATGCCAAATATTTGGCAAACAACATAGCCGTTCTTACAAACCCCCTAGATAAAAAATTTGGCTCAAAACGTTCTTTGATGTTTGTATTACTTGCCAAATCAACCTCTGTTTTTATTACTGATTTTGCTTTTGATGAAAACCATAATGTTAGCACCATAACCAACCCAGCGATAAACAGTAAAAAGGTTGGTGTAGGAACTTTGGTCCCTAAAAAGTCCATGGCAAATTCAGTTGCCGGAACTCCTGAAACCGACCAGGCTTGGTAAGATTGCCAACCTGCTATTGGTACCCCAATAAAGTTCACCAAATCGTTGCCAGCAAAAGCCAATGCCAATGCGAAAGTGCCTACAATGATGATGATTTTATAAATATTAATTTTAAAATAGTTTATTAAGAGATAAGAGATTGCCGACCAAATTATTAAATTTATGGCTATAATTTGAAGCACAAAATGTTCAATAAAGGCCTTAATGGTTAATCCACCTATGACATCAAATTTTTCCGATGCAAAACCAGTGCCTCCAATCCCTTTTAAAAGAATAAAATACAGCATCGATGTTAGCGCAATGCCTCCAAACAAAGCGGCTACCCAGTTGGATTTTTTTTCAAAATTAAAGGAAAGCAGCAGTCGTGATATAAATTGTACAACGGCTCCAACAGAAAATGCAATCACAACAGACAATAATATGCCGAAAATAATTTGGGTTGCCTTTGAGGTATTTATATAGTTTACAACATCAGCAAAATTACCGCCATCAGCACCAATTTTGATTAATGCAACCGCTACTGCGGCTCCCAATAATTCAAAAACAATAGAAACGGTTGTGGACGTTGGCATTCCAATGGTGTTGAAAAAATCTAACAATAAAATATCGGTAATCATTACTGCCATGAAAATGATCATAATATCGCTAAACATAAACATTTCAGGATTAAAAATGCCGTTTCGGGCAACTTCCATCATACCACTGGAGAAAATTGCCCCTAAAGCAATACCAATGCTGGCAACAATCATAATGGTTTTGAAAGAGACGGCTTTTGAACCAATTGCGGAATTTAAAAAGTTAACGGCATCATTGCTAACCCCAACAACCAAATCCGCGACAGCCAAAACTCCTAGGGCAACAATCATTAGAAAGTAAAAATTATCCATATTTTGGGTATTTTTTTGAATTTTGTAAAAGTAACGAGATATTTTTTTTTATGCTATATATTTTTAGTATTTCTTAAACATAAAGGCAAGGTTAAAAAATCATTAAAAATGCCTGAATTTTGGATTCCTTTTTTAAGAAACAAGGTGTTTTGGATTGATGTAGAACCTATTAAAATAGTTATTTGAAGGTTTTATTTAATGTATGTAAACCATAAATAAATAAAAAAACCGCCAGATAACTGGGAGGCCACTGAAAAAGTCAATTTAAGACTTAAATATTAATAAAAAGGGAGTAGAAACGCAAGTTTATCTACTCCTTTTTTTGTATCTTGTAGCGTCTTAAACACCTAATATATATGCTGTTACAACAAAAAACAATTC
>JAUXPH010000017.1 GCA_030683995.1 Lutibacter sp. | reverse complement strand
CAGGTCGCCCCGATGGGGCTTTAATTACTGAATTTTTCCGTTTTTCTACAAACATTTCGCTCCTATGGAGCTTTTTTAGTCCCAGAGGGACGAACTGTTTGTAGAAAATAGATTTTCAAAAAAACAAGCCCCATCGGGGCGTCCTGTTTGTTAAGGCCGATTAAGATTAGGATTGTTAAATTGCAATGAATTTTTACCGGACAACAATGTTTCTAAATATAGAATTCTATTTTTTCAGACAGGCACTCATAAAAAACAATTCCTCACTTTTTCGGAAAAAAAACTAGATTTTCAAAATTTATTTTGAAGATTTTCATATCTTAATCCAACACTTTATTTTTAGGTTATTTCTAAAATATAAACCTTTAATAGATTATTACATAAATAATTGTGTAATTTTAGTTTTTAAACAAAACATTTAATCAGCAAAAATTATAGTAATAAATGGATAGCATAAACTACCACCAAATATTTATTCTCCTTTTGCAAGCCGCAATAGAACCCGTAATCGGACATCTTAAAACAGACCATCGATTAGGAAGAAACTTCTACAAAGGAATTGTGGGTGACAACATCAATATTATGCTTGCAGCAGCTGGATTTAACTTCAAAAGGATGATGAATAAATGGAAATTATCTTATTGTCAATTTTTTCAAGAACTGTTTTCCTTACTTGAATTTGCGACATATAAAATATTTTGCCTAAAAAGAGCTTTTTAAGGCTCGACTAATTAACGCCTTGGAAAAGGCACAAGAAAGCGATCGTTTAAAAACGGCATTTTTGCACAATATTTCTCACGAAATTCGTACTCCAATGAACGCAATTATAGGATTTTCAGGTTTTTTTAAAGATCCAGACCTTTCTTTTGAGAGAAAGAACAAATATAGCGACATTGTCATAAAAAGCAGCAATCAGTTGCTTTCCATCATTACCGACATCATCAATATTGCTAGTTTAGAAGCTGGTCAGGAAAAAATTAGGGAAAATGACATCAAATTGAACGCACTCCTTAAATTGGTGTATGAACAGTTCAAAAAAGGTGTTTCAGCAAAAAATATCGACTTAAATTTAAATCTTTTTTTACGGGAAGGCGAAGATGAAATTATTTCGGACGAAACAAAACTGCTGCAAATAATAACCAATTTGGTTGGAAATGCCATTAAATTTACAACTGTAGGCAGCATAAATTTTGGCTATACGGTAAAAGAAAAAATGCTCGAATTTTATGTTGAAGATACAGGCATTGGAATTCCGGTCAATATGCACGAAGAAATTTTTGATCGATTTAGCCAGGTAGAAAAATCAAGCACACGTTTTTATGGCGGTTCAGGGTTGGGTTTGTCAATTTCAAAAGGATATGCCGAATTGATGGGCGGAAATATATCGTTGCAGTCAGAAATTGGTAAAGGTTCCGTATTCTACGTTTCAATTCCATACAAAAAAGTTTTAAAGGAAGATTTTTTAGGCGAAGTGGTCAATAAAAACAAGGACTTTACTTTAGAAGAAACCAAAACATTATTGGTGGCTGAAGATGAGGATTTAAATTTTATGCTGATAGAAGAATTTTTGTCAGATTTGAACATTAATATTCTTAGAGCCAAAACGGGAGTTGAAGCGATTGATTTATTTAAATCAAATCCGCAAATAGATTTGGTGTTAATGGATATAAAAATGCCGGTTATGAATGGTTATGAAGCCACAAAAGAGATTAGAAAATTTGCGGCCAACTTGCCCATTATAGCGCAAACAGCTTATTCAACAATCAATGATCGTGAAAAGGCAATAAACTCTGGTTGCGATGACATTCTTGTTAAACCATTTAACAGAGAAAATTTGCTCGGTATAATAAATGAGTTTTTAATGGAAGGAAAATAAAGACCGAAGCTTCCCTGCCCGGCGTCAGTGCCGAAGTATGAAGTTGGAAAAAGTCAATAACCCTCCGTTTTATCATTTGGCGAAAATGTTTCTGGCCCGCTTTTTAACATAGGCTAAAAATGAAATGAAATTGGGTTTTGGCGACATTTTTTGCCTTTTTCGCAAAAATGGTGACAAATAGAGAGCGATGAGAATGGCAGTAATTCCAGCAATAATCTTATTGGTTTTATTTCTTTTTTAAAGCAAGATGGACCACTTTTTTGGTTTCAAAAAAATCCTCATCAAAAAAATCGGTTAAATCAAACTGTTTTGCATTTGGGAAATGTTGCAATTCTTCAGTTAAATCACCGCCTTTCAAATACAGAATGCCGTTTTTCAATTCGTGTTGCTGTTTTTTGGCGATTTTACTTCCGGTCCATTTCACAAATTCATCCATATTGGTAACAGCCCGACTTACAATAAAATCGAATTCCCCTTTTACCTCTTCAGCCCTTATGGCTTCTGCCTTCACATTTTTTAAATCTATAGCTGCGACAACTTCCTTTACCACTTTTATTTTTTTTCCGATGGAATCTACCAAATGAAAATGAGATTCGGGAAACAATATGGCCAAGGGAATTCCGGGAAAACCGCCGCCTGTTCCCACATCCAAAATTCGCGATCCGGGTTTAAACGGCTGCACTTTCGCAATTCCCAGGGAATGCAATACGTGACGAACTTGCAATTCATCAATGTCTTTTCTTGAAATCACATTGATTTGGGCATTCCAAAAAGCATATAATTCACTTAATTTTGAAAACTGGGCTTGTTGGTTTTCCGATAAATCGGGGAAATATTTTAAAATGAGATCCATATATATTTGCTGTATTGTGTGCGCAAAATTACGGTTTCCTAAATTAAATTAACATCTTTTAAAAAAATGTTATATTTTTCACAAAAGTTATTTAACGAAACATTTATGGCGTAATTTTGGCGCTGTAATGTATTGATTTACACATATTATTATGACAAGCAATACCATCAGCTTTTCTCGTACAGAAAAAGCAATTTTTTTCAAGACACTCAACAAAAGGGTGAATGCCTATTTTAAAGAAAATGAGCTAAAACGCACCGGCAATTGGAAATTATACACCAAAGCTGTTATTATGTTTGGTCTTTTTTTAGCGCCATTAATTGTTATTTTAACAGTTTCAATGCCACAATTGGCATTGCTTTTATTAACCGTTGTGATAGGAATTGGGATGGCAG
The DNA here is from genome assembly GCA_030683995.1 of Lutibacter sp. Classification (GTDB taxonomy): domain Bacteria; phylum Bacteroidota; class Bacteroidia; order Flavobacteriales; family Flavobacteriaceae; genus Lutibacter. Next base: position 18,273 of record JAUXPH010000017.1, on the reverse strand, counting down.
GTGTTGGAATGAATGTGATGCACGACAGCAACCATGAATCATTTTCGAACAAAAAGTGGGTCAATAAAGTTATGGGAAGCAGCATGTACATTTTGGCCGGAAACGTTTACAATTGGAAAGTGCAGCACAATGTTTTGCACCACACTTTTACCAATATTCCCGGATTTGATGAGGATATTGATGCCGGCAGAATTATCCGTTTTAACAAAAACACAAAATGGCTGAAAATACATCAATTTCAAAAATATTATTCCTTCCTTTTATACGGACTGTTAACCATAAATTGGGCAATCACCACCGATTTTAGACAAATGCACAAGTATTTAAAACGAAAACTTTCGTATGGAAAATTCCCAAATCCGGCTACGGAATGGACCACTTTAATTGTAACCAAAATCATTTATTATTTACTGTGGATTGTTTTGCCTTTATTGGTGTTGGATATTGCCTGGTGGAAAGTGTTGATCGGATTTTTTGTGATGCATTATACCGCAGGAATCATATTAAGCATAGTGTTCCAATTGGCGCACATTGTGCCTATGGCAGAAATGCCTTTGCCAGATAAAGAAGGCAATTTAGAACACACTTGGGCAGTGCATCAATTATACACCACGGCCAATTTTGCGCCTAACAATAAATTTATTTCCTGGTATACCGGCGGATTAAACCATCAGGTTGAACATCATATTTTTCCGCATATTTCCCATATTCACTACGGAAAAATAGCTAAAATTGTAAAAGAAACAGCTTTGGAATTTAATTTGCCGTACAACGAATACAAAACATTCACAAACGCAATTATAGAACATTTTAATCAATTAAAAACGCTGGGCTTAAAACCTGCGTACGCATAATTTTTATTTTATGACCAACCAACTTTCAGACAGAATTAACAATTTACCGGTTTCAGAAACTTTAGCGATGGCCGCAAAAGCCAGGGAACTAAAAGAACAGGGAAAAGACATTATCAGTTTAAGTTTGGGGGAACCCGACTTTAACACACCCGATTTTATTAAGGAAGCCGCAATCCAGGCCATTCACGACAATTACAGTTCTTACAGTCCGGTTGATGGTTATGTGGATTTAAAAAAGGCAATTTGCGAAAAATTTAAACGCGACAACCATTTAACCTACCAGCCCAGTCAAATTGTGGTTTCAACCGGCGCAAAACAATCTATTGCCAATGTGGCGATGGTGTTGTTAAATCCGGGTGATGAGGTGTTGTTGCCTGCGCCATATTGGGTGAGCTATTCGGCCATTGCCATTTTGGCGGAAGCCACGTATGTTGAAATTCCATCAACTGTTGAAACAGATTTTAAAATTACGCCGGCACAGTTGGAAGCTGCCATTACGCCAAAAACTAAAATGGTGTTTTTCAATTCTCCAAACAACCCAAGCGGCACCATTTATAGTGAAGCAGAATATAGGGCGTTTGCAAAAGTGTTGGAGAAACACCCGAATATTTACATTCTTTCCGATGAAATTTATGAGCACATCAATTATGGGGAGCCTGCTTTTAGTTTTGCGGCCATAGAAAGTATGTACAACCGAACCATTACCGTTAACGGCGTTGCAAAAGCGTTTGCAATGACCGGCTGGCGTATTGGCTACATTGGCGCACCGGAATGGATTGCGAAAGCCTGCACAAAAATGCAGGGACAAATTACTTCTGGGGCCAACAGCATTGCACAACGTGCAACCATTGCAGCGTTACAGGCGCCAGTTTCAAAAATTAAATATATGGTTGATGAGTTTCACAACCGAAGAGATATTGTGATTGATTTGATTCGGGAAATTGACGGATTTAAATTAAATGTTCCGGGCGGTGCTTTTTATGTTTTTCCTGATGTTTCGGCTTTCTTCGGAAAAGAAATTAAAGGTTATAAAATTGAAAATGCGGCCGATTTTTCTATGTTTTTGTTAGCAGAAGCCAATGTGGCAACCGTAACCGGCGATGCTTTTGGCGCGCCAACTTGTATCAGAATTTCTTATGCCGCTTCGGAAGCGAATTTGCGTGAAGCGATTAAAAGAATTAAAGAAGCGTTGAGTTAACAGCACATTATAATCATAAAAAAACCGGGCAAATTGCTCGGTTTTTTTGTTATGTGAACTGACTTAAAAGTTGGTTTAACCGCAATGCTCGCAATGAAGGCGCAATGTTCGCAAATTGTTAAGCTTTTAAAATATGCACTTTGCGTCCATTGCCAAAAACCTGGCCTTGCGATTAAAAAATACGCTCTGTTTAAAAAAGCTTGTTTGGTTTCCGTGATTTCTAAAGATGAAATATGGCTAAAATGGAACGCGGGCAAAAATTGCCCTCGAAAACAAAACGAGCGTAAATTTTCACTATATTTACACTTGAGTATAAATTAAGGGTGATAAACGCCCTCGTTCAAAAATGGCAAAATGAGTAAAAAAGTAACTTACAATCCTGAAATTCCGTACAATAATTTACCGTTATTGCCACCGCAGGCGGAAATAGAAAACACATTAATTTTCAAAAAAACAATTGCGGCAAGTAGGGCACTGTCAGAGTTAAAAGGAGCAATTAAAAATTTACCCAATCCTGCCTTGTTTATTGACACTATCAATTTACAAGAAGCGCAAGCGAGCTCTGCAATAGAAAATATTATCACAACACAAGATGAGTTATTTAAGGCGTCAATTGCTGAAAAGAGAAATGACAATCCAGCTACAAAAGAAGTTATGCATTATAAAGATGCTCTATGGTATGGTGTTGAGCAAATAAATAAGCGACCTATTCTCACAACAAATCTGTTTGTGGCATTAATGCAAATTATTAAAGAAAATCAATCTGGCATTAGAGATGCACCCGGAACGCAATTAAAAAATCCAGCGACAGGGAAAGTAGTTTATACACCGCCAGAAGGAGAAAACACCATACGTGAGAAACTAAAAAACCTGGAAGATTTTATTCATGCAGAAGATACTATAGACCCTTTGGTGAAAATGGCAATCATTCATTATCAGTTTGAGGCAATACATCCTTTTTTTGACGGAAACGGCCGTACGGGAAGAATTATACTTTTATTGTACTTAAAATTGACTGAATTGCTAGATTTGCCCGCATTATATTTAAGTAATTACATTATTCAACATAAAGCTAAATATTATGCCAATTTAAGAAAAGTAACCGAAGAAGGCAATTGGCAGGATTGGATTATCTATATGCTTGATATGGTTGAGCAAACCGCCGTGAAAGCAAGAATTCAAATTTCTGAAATTGAACGCCTAATGAGTGAAATGGGAAAAGAAATACAAAAAAAATCGCCAAAAATATATTCAAAGGACTTGATGGAAGAATTGTTTAGATTGCCCTATACAAAACGCAACCAATTAAAAAAAGCAGGATTGGGGAATTTAAAAACAGTGGGAAATTATTTAAAAGAACTGGAAAATAGCGGTTTCTTAAAAAGTGAACTGGTGGGGAAAGAAAAATTATATTTAAATTTTAAATTACTGGAAATATTAAAAAAAGAATAGCTGAAAGTTTAAACCCAATTGTTGCCAATCACTTATTTTAAACGAGGGCAAAAATTGCCCTTGAAAACAAAACGAGGGTAAATTTTAAGAGTATTTACACTTGAAAATAAATTGCTTTGCTGGAAAATTTTCACCAATAATTTTGGAAACTTAACGGTTTAACAAATATAAATTGAACAGGTTTTAAAATCAGCTATTTCGCAGCGCTCTGTATATCTCATTTTTGCCTCAGTGTAAATGGTGAAATAATTATTGCAAAGAAATTCACAAAGAAAATACTAAGAATCACAGAGAAATATGGAGAATAATTCGTAATGTAAAATCCCGATAGCTATCGGGACGTAATTTGTAATTGAGGTTGCGTTAAGGATAGAACGGTATGTTTGAGCTCTTTTTTTGTTGCTTTTCGCAACTAAAAAAAGCGAGTAGTGATAGCCTGACCTGCCGGCAGGCAGGCCTGCCTGCTGGCGGGAAACGCCCACCAAAAAGGTTGGCAGGCCCAACAGTATTTAATGCACAATAATGGTATCGGAACTTTTAAACACCCAAAATTTTTGCCCCATAAAACTAAATGAGGCGCTGAGGCCCGAGGCGCCCACAAAGGCAATGACATATTTGAACGGCAAATCGACAAAATTTCTATATTGGTGCAATATGTACAGCAAAGCTGAATTGGAGCCCACATTTATAAGCAATGCAATGCCATATAAAACCACAAATTTAACAAGACGTTTTTGGGAGCGGTCCTTTTTTTTCCAGGTCCAAAATTTATTGAAAAAATAAGTCACCGTCATTCCGCACATAAATGAGATGCTTTTGGCCAGCGCTTCGTTGCCAATGGTTTGGGACATTTTTTCGGGAAAGATATTAAGCAAGATAAAATAGCTCAAAAAATCGACCGAAACGGCTAATAGACCAATAAGCGTGAATTTAACCAGTTGTTTTTTTAAAGGTGATATTTCTTTTAGTTTCATTATTTGTCCTTATTTTTCTGGTATTGGTGTTGTAATTTATCTATTTTAATGGGTGGGATTGCCTTTTGATGCGGTAAAATGTTTGCAAAGATATTTAATCGATTTGTTTTATGAATTATTCCAGGTCGTCTTTTTTAAAGATGTTACCAATGCCGCGGCCAATTTTTTGTGCTACTTCAATTCCTTTGCGTAATGGATCTGGCGTAATGTCATCATATCTTACTTCGCAATAAAGTTGATTGTATTGCTGCGGATAAATGATGATTCTGCTGTTTGTTTCAAAATGTTTTTCGAGTTTTGTGGGAAGATTTTCAAGCACATTCATATGCGAAGCCGCGCCCTTTCTTGCACAAACCAGCACTATCAAATCATCTTGGTTGAAGACTTTGGACAACACAAAAAAGTCGTCCCATTCTTCAAACAAATAAGGGACAATTGCTGCTGTTAATTTCGCTTTTTTCATCAGTTTAGTCACTGAATTTCTGGTTGTTTCATTACTGCATAACAAGATAGAAATACTGAGCTCTTGTGCTAGTTTCGACATTTTTGTAAACCACTGTTCAAATCCGTTTTCATGTTCAGCCAAAGGAGGGATTACTAAGGCAACTCGTTTGTGCAACACCAAAGGTTTTTCAAAATGGCAAATAAAAGTAGTTTTATCGGTGTTGTCTAAAATATTATCCACTTTTTCGCCAATTAATTTATCTATTAAAGCGGCACGGCGTGGCCAACCCAAAATAATAATATCGGCCATAATTTCCCTGGCAATACGCGCTATGCCGCTTGCCCGGTTATGGTCTATGGTGGTAATAATATTTACTTTTGTTTCTGAAGCCGACGCCTGTCTCACAAATGCTTCGAGCTTGGTTCTTGCTTTCATAATGTTTATTTCCGCTTCGTCATTATTGGAAACTACGGAAAGTATGGATATAGGATTGGCAGATTTTTTATCCCTGATGAAAATAGAAAACTCAAGCAGTTTTTCTATGCTTTCAATATTGGCGATTGGAATTAAAATATGTTCATCGCTAAATTCATTTCCTTTTTTCAGTTCAGATGGATTGCCATCCATTTCAATGACAATTTTTTTGGCTGCTTTTTCCGTTGCAAAGGATGCTATTATGCAGGTGATCAGTATCATTATTATAGAGCCATTCAGAATGTTTTCATCCAGTATTCCGGCTTTATAACCTATCAGAACAGCGGCAAGCGTGGCCGCGGCCTGGGCGTTGCTTAGCCCAAAAATAAGCTGGCGTTGTGCCGATGAATACCTAAACACGAGTTGTGTAACCAAGGCGGCAAACCATTTGCCGAAAATAGCGACAACCGTCATGACAATAGCTATTATTAATGCTTCTGGGCCTTTTAGGATTACGCTCATGTCAACAATCATTCCAACTGAAATCAGAAAAAACGGGATAAAAAGTGAATTTCCTATAAACTCGATTCTATTCATCAATGCGGATGAATGCGGAATTAGTTTATTAAGAGCCAATCCGGCAACGAAAGCACCAATAATGGCTTCAACACCCGCAACTTGTGCCAAAAAAGCCGCAAAGAAAACAACGGCAAGCACAAAAATATAATGTGAATGTTTTTCGCTTTCCAGTTTGCTGAAAAACCATTCAGCTATTTTCGGAATCACAAAAAACATAATGGCAGAAAAAATGGCCAGTGAGATTCCCAATTTAATCCAAAAGTCCTGATTTAGGCGACCTTGATTATTACTCATAATAACGGCAAGAATCAATAGGGCAGCGGTATCAGTAATAATTGTTCCACCAACTGTTATTGCTACTGCTTGATTTTTGGAAATCCCAAATTTACTAATAATGGGATAAGCAATAAGGGTATGTGAAGCAAACATACTTGCGGTTAACAGTGACGCATTAAAATTATAATCCAGCATATAGTAAAACACAGAAAACCCAATGCTTAAAGGGAAAATAAATGTAAAAAACCCAAACAAAAGGCTTTTGTTTCTATTGGCCTTAAATTGGTTCATATCCAGTTCAAGTCCGGCAATAAACATAATATAGAGCAAACCAATGGTTGAAAAGAGGTCGACTGCCGAATTTTTTTCCAGAATATTCAAGCCATAAGGACCAATTATAACCCCTGAAATAATTAAGCCAATAATTCCTGGAATATTTAATTTTCGGAGAAGAATTGGCGAGAGCAGGATAATAAGAAGAATCAACGAAAAAATTAACACCGGATTTCCCAGCGGCAATTGAAATTCGTGTATAAAATGGTCGAAAAAATCAGTCATTGTTAAGCTGGTCTTTTTTTATCTTAGATTGCCCTTAATTTGGAGTAAATATAAGTGATTTATAGATAATATAAATATATTTGAAAAAAGGCCCCGCTTTTTTTCAATTTTTTAGGATTTTCCAAGTGCAATTTTCATCATAATGTCGGTTTGGGGATCATTGCCCAACATAAAAATATGTTTGCTGAAGGCTTTCATCCCATTTTTTTCATAAAATTTTATGGCGCTTTTATTTTCTTCCCAAACGCCCAGCCAAACATAATCGACCGCTGCTTTTTTTGCGAGTTCAAGCGTTTTTTCAAACAGCATTTGTCCAATTTTTTTGCCCTGAAATTCATTTAGCACATAAATGCGTTCCAATTCAAGTGCTTGCGGGTCTTGCAATTCGGTTTGCGCTTCGCCAAAATTGATTTTCAGGTAGCCAGCAGTTTGGTTGTTTATGGTTGCCAAATAAAATTGAGAGTTTGGATTGTTTACTTCACTTGCAATTTTTTCAAAAGTATATGCTTCTTCGGCATATTTAAGCATATTTTCTTCGGAATTATTTTCGGTAAATTTTTCAAAAAAAGTTTGCCTGCCAATAGTTAAAAGCAGTTCAGTATCTTTTTGGGTTGCTTTAATTATTTTGATGTTATCCATTTGCCGGCAGGTTTGTTATTTAGCTTTTTTTCAGAAAAAACTTTTAAAAATTTGTTTTTCTTTATTTTGCATAAATCATCTGAAATTTCGCCAAGGAAACCATAGTTGGGTTGTTTAGCGACACTGTATCATTTTCTACTGAATAATTTTCAACTTTTTCTAAAACTTGGAGCAACGCTTGTTCTGTTCCCATATAATCGCAAAACATTTTGGTTGACCCTATTTTTGAAAATTTTATTTTATTTCCTTCTTCAAGTTCGTAGGCACCTTGAAATGTATTGCAGCCGCCATTTCCAAAAACACGGCTATTTTCATTTTTCAGTGTTAAATGGGGCGCTGTATTTTGATTTTTGCCTAAAATTATTTTCTTCCCGTTTAACTCAATAAGTTTCCAGTATTTTTCAGCAATCGTACTGTCTAAATACACTTTTTTTAATTGGTACATTTCTTTTAAATCGCCTTCAATCCTGTTTCCGTCTGCATCTAATTTAAAAAGCATGTTTTCCCCAACCAAAAATTGATTGGCTGACGCATTTGGATCCACATTTTCCAGGGTTATTTTGGCTCCTGCTTCATCCCATTTAAAAGAACCTGCTTTCTTAAATGCTTCTTCATTTTTCCCCAAATATGTTGAAGAAATCACGTAGGTTAAGTCGGCATTTATCTTAATTTCAGTTTCAACGCCTTCACAGTCTGCACAAGGCAAAACACCTCGGTAAATACCAGGCCAGTCTAAAGAAGTTAAACTATTGTCGGGCATTGCATCTAAGTTTTGCTCAGGTTTTGGATTTGAATTGCAAGCACTGATGATTGTGAAAAGGATCAGTGTGATAAATAGGAATTGTTTTTTCATGCTACCTATTTTAATATTTTTTTAAATTTTGGTAATCTTATTATTTTGTTATTTTTTAGGCTTATTTTTTGATTTCAATAACTTGTTTTTAATTTTTATCAAACTGCTTGGTATTGATTTTTCTTTTTTCTCTTTATGGTCATCTTCTTGGCTTCCAATTAATAAAGCAATGGGTTTTAAAGATTCAAATTCTTCACAAATTACTTTTAACATTGCAACAAAAGGCAAGAATAAAATCATCCCTGCAATTCCCCAAACTGAAGCACCAATAAGCAAACTTAAAATGGCGGCCAAGGCGTTGATTTGCAAACTGCTTCCCACTACTTTCGGACTCAAAAAGTTGCTTTCGATTAATTGGATGGCCCAAAACATCACGGCAACCGCAAATGGAATCCACAAAGAATCGTGCGACATAAATGCATATAAAACCGGGATACTTGCGCCTAAAGTTGTGCCAACATAAGGAATAATGGACATTGCGGCGGCCAAAAATCCGAAAAGAAACGGACTGTCAACACCAATAATCCAAAGTCCGATGCTATTGGCCAAACCTAAAATAATGATAAGAATAATCATTCCGCTCAAATATTTCTGGCCAACTTTTTGCACTTTTTTAAGCATATTTAAAGCAACTTCTCTTTTGTCTTCAGGAGAAAACTTACAAAATGCCTGCGTTAATCCTGTTCTGTAAATTAAAAACAGAAACGTATAAACGATGGTCGCCAAAAGTCCGGCCAAAAAGCTTGTGGTGGTGTAAAAGGTGTTCTCAGCGAAAGGAAAAGCCACGTTTTTTATCCATTCTTTTAATTGGTCAATAATATAATCTTGCTCTAAATCTGCTTCCAAATTGACATTGTTATTAATATAGATAATCATATCTCTTAGCAACCCCATAATTTTATCCTGAAAATCGGAAAGCACATTTGGAAGGTTGGTGATTTGGGTTAAAAAAAAGAAAATCCCGCCTCCAAGAATTAAAATCATAACAAGCATTGAAAAAAAAGTAGCCAAAATTCGATTGATTCCCCATATTTCGAACTTTTTTGCCAACGGGTAAAGAATGAAGGAAATGAGCAATGCAAAACCTAATGGAACAAGAATGGTTTTTGCTAAAATTAAAATTGCAAAAATTGCAATTACCGTTGCGATGGCAAAAAATAGTTTTTGAAAGGAAATGCTCATCTTATTGGGTTTAAAATTCAAGGGTATAAATATCAGTAATTTTCATCAACATTTTGTTAAATAGTTGTATTGGGACTTTCCGTTATCATTAAATGCAAACTTTCTGTTTTTTTTGAATCGCCTTAAAATAACGCCATTTTTCAATATTTATATGCTAAAAATCCGTTTTTGATCAGTCCTTAATATTTACCTCCGTCACTTCACCATATTTTTCAGCAATTTTTTTGATGTCGGCAGCTTTGCCCACCAACACAAATTGAAAATTGTTTTTTGGGAAATATTGGCTTATTATTTGGTTGGCTTTTTCAAGATTTAAGCTGTCAACATTTTTTTCAAAATTTTCAATAAAACTCGCGTCAAAATTGTACCAGAACATTTGTGTAAGCAAGTTTGCGAGCTGATTTGTTGTTTCATAACGCGGCGGAAACTGTCCTTTTACATAGTTTTTGGCTGAGGTCAGTGATTTTTCATCGATGCCGTTTGTGTGTAATTTGTTTAAAACTTCCAACGATTTATCAATAGCGGCTTCGGTAGTTTTGCTGGCTGTAAAAGTGCTGATTACAAAAGAACCGCCATTTTTTAAGGTATTAAATCGGCTGTTTGCACCGTATGTTAAACCGGTATTTACGCGCAGTTCATCGTTCAGCATCGAAGTAAATCGGCCGCCAAACAAGGTGTTTATCACTTCAATAGCCACAAAATCGGGATTGTTTCTGCTTATGCCGGGTGCACCAATATAAAATGTTGTTTCTTTTGCGTCGTCTTTATTAACCAATATTACTTTATTATTAGAAGGATATGTGATGTTTTTTAGCGCTGGATTTTCAATTATATTTTCGCTTTTTTTCCAGTTTGAAAACAATGCAGTTAATTTTCTTTTCATTTCTTTTGATGAAAAATCTCCAACAATGCTGATGGCTGCCTGATTTGGTTTGTAATTTGTGTTGTAGAAGGATTTTATGTCTTCCACGGTTAATTTTCCGATACTTGAAAGATCTCCTTGTATGGTATTTCCATAAACGTGATTGCCATACAAAAGCTTGTCGAAATAATTGCCGATTACCGCTCTCGGACTTTCTTTTTGCTGTTCAAGGCCCACCAAGAGCCTGCTTTTTTCCTTCTCAAACTCTTCAGCATTAAAAACAGGATCCAGCATTATTTCTTTAATTATTGTCAGCATTTTGTCTTTATCCTTCGCCGCAAATTTTGAAGAAACACTTGCAAATTCTTTCGAAGCATCTGTACCAATATAAGCGCCGATAAAGTCAATTTCTTCATCCAGCTTTAATTTGCTATAATTTTTTGTGCCATGTTTAAGCGCTTTGGCGGTTAAAAAGGCCAATCCGGCTTTGTCATGGTCGTAAATAGCGCCGGCAGGCAAAACTGCTGAAACACTGATAACAGGAACATCGTGTTGTTCCATCAAATAAACAGTTAGGCCATTTGGCAACTTGAAGGATGTATATTCGGGCAATTTGTAACCTTGTGCTGTGATATTTGAAACGGTCAGAAAAAACAGGCCGATAATGATGAGTTTTTGTGCGATTGGTTTCATATAATTAGTCTTCTGTATTTGTTTTTAAAACTCCTACTGTTCTGTTGCTCTTTTTAAAATATTTTTTGGCGACGTTCTGCACATCTGCAACCGTAATTTTATTGTAATTATCTGGCGCTTGGAACATTTTTTTATAATCGCCAAAAAACACTTCGTACGTTCCGATATTGTTCGATTTGCCGTTGATGGTTTCTACCTGATTGTAGAACTCCATCAATTTTTGGTTTTTTATTTTCTGAAGTTCCACTTCGCTGATGCCTTCATTTTTTATTTTTTCAATTTCAGCATAAATCGCGTTTTCTAAATCTATAGGATTCACCTCTTTATTCGCTACGGCATAAATGCTGAAAAGACTTGGGTCAAAACTTTCACGAAAATCGGTAAAAACCACAGTGGCTAACTGTTTCTTATTAACCAGCTCTGCATACAATCTCGACGATTGTCCTCTTGAAAGCACTGCGCTTAAGATATTCAACGCGTAATAATCTTCATTTTTGGTTTCGGGCGTATGATATGCCAACATCAAATAAGGCGTGGCGACTTCTTTTTGCACGGTTATTCTGCGTTCTCCGGTTTGGGGTGGTTCAGCAATGGTTATTTTTGGAGGTTCCGGTTGTGCAGGAATCGGTTCTAAATATTTTTCGGCCAATCTTTTAACTTCAGCCATTTTGATGGCTCCGGAAACAACTACCACACAATTGTTGGGCGCGTAATACATTTTAAAATAACGCTCTAAATCTTGTTGTTTCCAGTTTTTCATATCATCTTCATAGCCAATAACCGACCAATGATATGGATGTTCTATAAAAGCGGTGGCTTCAACAGCTTCTGACAACTGGCGCCAAGGCGAATTTTCAAGTCCGGTGCTTCGCTCGCTTAACACAACGCCTCTTTCGCTTTCCACAATTTTAGGATCGATGCTGAGGCTTGAAATTCGGTCACCTTCCAAATCAAAGATCACTTCCATCGCCGATGCCGGGAACCAGTTGGTGTAAACCGTCACATCTTTAGTGGTATAAGCGTTGTTGGCACCGCCGTTAAATTCCATCGTTTGGTCAAAAAGTTTTGGGCCATATTTTTCTGCGCCATTGAACATCATATGTTCAAAAAAGTGCGAAAGTCCTGTTATTCCCTGATATTCGTTGCGACTTCCAACCTTGTAAAACAAATACATATTGGCGTTTGGGATGGAGAAATCTTCCACCACCAAAAATTTCATGCCGTTTTTTAAAGTAAAGGTTTTTACATCATCAGATTTCATTTGCGCTTGGCCTGAAAAGCTTAGCAAAAGAAGGAAAAGGAGCGTTATTTTTTTCATAAAACACAAATTAATTAGTTTTAACATTAGGGAATTTCAGCAATTTTTTAATCTTGGATAAAAACAACTAAAAATAGGGGTATTTAGTTTATTATCAGCCAAAATTAACGATAAAATTTTATATAATTTACCATATTATTTTTTATAATTTAAGAAACTTAGCTGTTTTTTTGGGGTTGACTGATGGGTTTAATTTTTTTCAATAAAATTGAAAATATCAACAATCACCTTTTCATCAACATTTCCTTTAATCATATATTCTTTTGGTTCTGAGGCGTTTTCACCGCTCATAAATAAATGATTTAGTTTTGGATAACTTATAAAACTTGCTTTTTTGTTGTTTTTCAAAGTGCTTTTCCACAATTCAAAATCTTCCATCGTTACTTGATAATCTCTTTCACCCTGAAGAATTAACATGGGAATTTTAACATTTTTGACTTCTTTTAAAGCGTCATAATCCAATACCGATTTCCAGTAATATCCTGATAAATTAAAAGGCAATTGTTCTTTTGGTGTATTAACGTTAAACGATTTTGACGTGAGCACCGCAATTTGTTCTTTCATTTTTTTTGAGGCTTCCAGTAATTCGGGCGATGGATTTTGTTTGTATAAATATTCATATTGTTCTGCAATAAGTTTTTCTAAAGACCTTGCATTTCCTGCCAACAAAATGAGTTTTGAAATTTGCGCTGATTTCCCTGCGATTCTGGGCATTAAATTGGCGCCTAAACTGTGTCCCAACAAAATAATTTCATAACCTTTAAATTCTTCGTTTTCCTTGAAATATGATATAATATTGACAATATCGTTGGTAACTTCATCATCAATAGTGCTTTTGTAGTTATAACTTTCTGGGTTTGTGAGCGTTTTTTTATCGAATCGATAAGAGGCAATTCCTTTTTGATATAAACTTTCCGAAATGTCTTTAAAAGGTTTGTTTTCAAAAATGGTTTCGTCTCGGTCTTGTGGTCCGGAACCGTGCACAAAAATCACTAATTTTTTCAGATTATTATTTTCAGGAATTAGAATGGTTCCTTTTAAAACAATGTTGTCGATTTGGATGTTTAGGTCGCTTCCCAGCAGGTTTTTTTTATTGAATTCTTGATGTGGCACAAAGAAAAAACCTAGAATTTTATCCGCTTCATTAAGGTTTATTTTGATGTCCAATTTCATTTTTTCAAAATCGGCATAATAAAAATAGGTGCTATTTTCGTTATTGATTTCAATGATATTATTAAATTTTCCCAATTGATTTTCCAGCTGTTGCTCAGTAGTTTTCAAAAATTCCTCAGAAATTTTGCTTTTTACGCTTTCATCAAAATAGGAATAAGCTTTCTCATAATTTTTTTCCTGAAGCAATAATTTTATAAATGTTTCTCCGGTTACTTTGTTTTGATTTTGGGCAAAAGACAGCAATGAAATGAATAAAAATAAGATTTTGAACAGATTTTTCATTTTGATTGAATAAATTAAGTCTATAAATTTAAGATTTAAATTTGCAAGTACAATACCAATATTATATTAAGGCAAAAAATGGCAATTGCCAAAAACCTGTGCCAGCGGTAATCCATTATTTCTAATGAATTTTTTTATGTTACCGACTTAATAATCATTATTCCAATGATGATTGAAAAAGGGGAAATTAATTGGAAATAAATTGGTTTTAAAATGTTCGCGCATTTATTTGAAAAATTATGGTGTAATTTTCTTGGAACAAAATAAAGGACAAAAGAAGTAATGAGCATAAACCAGCCAAATAACTTAAAAAATTCAGGATATTTTGAATAATCTGAAAATACAATTAAGGCAATTGCGGGTATCATTCTCAAAGTTATTTCTGCATAGTTTATAAAATTTGTGCTTCCGGCTTTTCTTAAAATCTCTCTAGCCGTTTTCGGCCTAATAAGCATAATTACACCAACACAGATGAAAAATATCCCGAAAGCAATTAATGTCCATTTTGCAATTTCAATTTTCATAATTTTATAAATATTCTGTGTTGATTTTGGGCAAATGACAGCAATGTAATAATAAAAATGCACTTGCGACTAGGTTTTTCATTTTTGATTGAATAAATTAAGTATATAAATTTAAGATTTAAATTTGCAATTACAAAACGTCAAAGTTTTGGCAATGCGCGGCGTTGTTGAGGGCATTGCAATAGACGAGCTCCGTCAGTTTTTTAACGGAGCCGTCTGCGCAATTCAATGCTGTGTTTTAAGTAACATTTTATTGTTTCACTACAATATTTATCTTTAGTAAAACGTCAATTGTTTTTTATCTTCACACAAAACAACAGTGATATTACATAAAAATTAATCGAAATAAACACCAAAAATTAAAAGTATGTTCTTTAAAATTTTACCCGGTATTTTTTAAACCACTTGATAATGAATTAATTAATCCGAGTAATTTTGTTAAAATCTTTTCTTTTTCGATGCTGTTTTCGTCATTTATCGCTCTCCATTGTTTTAGGTAATTAATATGAAGGTTATGAAGAACTTTTAATTTATCATTTCTCCATTTTAAATTGTCATATTGCCCTTTTCTTCTGATTGAAGTAGATTCTTCAAAAAGTTCACCAATCATTTTACATCCATTTTCATAATCTGTAATAATTTTACCCATAAACAACGCTCTTTCCTCTGTATTTTCATCTAAACTAGCATAAAGCTGCATTATTTCTAAATTAGCAAGGATGAGGTTTGTTTCTGTTTGAATCATTAAAAACTTAAGAAAAGTCCACTCGTTTAGGCTGTTCTTGAAATTTTGGTATTCTTTTGGTTTTTCTTCTTTCAATTTTTTTAAAGCTTCACCAAGTCCATACCATCCGGTAAGCGCAATTCTGGAAAGATTCCAGCTAAAAACCCAAGGAATGGCCCTTAAATCGTTAAGCGTTCTGGTGCCGGTTCTTCTTGCAGGTCTGGAACCAATTTTACTTTTCTCCAGAACGTCTATACAAGTAGCTTTACTGTAAAAATTAATAAACCCAGGTGTTTCTATTAAATCTTTATAGTGTTCAAATGATTTTTGGGATAAATACTCCATTGTTTCATAAGGGTAGGAATCCTCTTCAAATTTTTTGCTGCTTTTTATCAATTGTTTGGCAACCCCTGAAGCTAAAGCATTGATGTTGTAGGTAGCGGTTAGCGGATTTCCATACATTTGTGCGATTGATTCTCCTTGAACAGTCACCTTAATGGTTCCGTTTACAGTATCTTTAGGCATGCTTTCTAAAAAACGGTGATACTTTCCGCCACCTCTGCTAATGGTGCCGCCTGTTCCGTGGAAGAAGAAAATTTCTGAATTGTTTTTTCTTCCTACTTCAGAAAGTTCTTTCTCAGCCTTAAATAAATTCCATTTACTGGCAATAGTTCCTCCGTCTTTATTGCTGTCACTATAACCCAGCATTACTTCTTGCTTACGAGCCAATTTTCCGGATCTTTCTTTTGTTATAGGATGTTGAAGGAATTTTTCTAAAATTTTTGGTCCGTTATGAAGATCTTCTATTGTTTCTAAAAGAGGAACCACTCTGATGTTGGTATTAAGTAATTGAGTTTCTCTCATCAAAAGATAAACCACCAATAAATCACTTAAATTTCTGGTCATACTGATTATAAAAGAACCAATGCCTTCTGATCCATATTGATTAATGTGATTACGAACTACGCGGTAGCAATCCAAAACATTGTCTGCTTCTGCACCATATGAAACCGTAACATCTGTAATTAAAGTGCTGCTTTCTAAAATATTATTTAAATATTTTACGCGTTTTTCTTCGTCCCAGTTTTCAAAATCATAATCTTCTGCCCCGGTTTCTTTAATAATTTGCGAGATAGCTTTATCGTGAAAATCGCTATTTTGTCTAATGTCTAATTTAGCCAAATGAAATCTAAAACACTGAAACGTTCTTTCTATTGGAAACAGTAAATCTTCAGCAAGGCCTTTTATGCCGTTTTCAATAAGAATATCTCTTAAAAATTTCAGGTCTTCCTCAAGATCAAAGCTCGACTTGTAATACGAGTTAGAATCTGTGATTTTATCAGAAATTGTATTTTCTAATTTTACCAAAAGTAAGCTCACATATTGTCTCCATGGTTCGTATGGATTTCTGTGAACGGTATTTTCTCCTATTTCTCCTAACGCTTTCGATTTCTTATCAATTGCTTCTGATAATAAAAAAGGCACTGGATTAATTATTGCTGATACAGAAAGTCTGGTCACTAAATTTAACAATTGTGATTTAATGATAGAAAGCGCTGTTTTTCTGTGGATCAGTAAAGTTTCTTGCGTAATATTGGGTGTTACAAAAGGATGCCCGTCTCTATCACCGCCAACCCAACTTCCGAAATTAATTTTCGGAAAAAAATCAGGATTTTTTATTTTGTTGGGATTCAATCCCATTTCAATCCAAGAACTTTTTAGCTGTTGATCACTTTTCTCTAAAGCAGTTGGAAAAACTTTGCTCAGATAATAAATAATATTGGCTCTTTCATCTTTAATATTTGGTTTTTCCAGATAAATTTCACCAGTTCTCCACCATCTTTCTAATAAATTTATAATTTTTTCTTTGTATACGCTCAGCTCTAATTTGCTTTTAGAAGTGTTTTCTCGCTGCACCAAAAGTAAATACAATTCGCGATGAATTTCAATTACAGTAACTCTTTTTGCTTCTGTTGGATGCGCTGTAAGAACAGGAATAACATTGGTTTCGGAAATCGCTTTAAGCATTTCATCTTCAGTAATGCCCTGGGCTTTCCATTGTTTAAAAGCTTCAGCCCAAGATCCTCTTACCGAAGCAATATTTTCTTGGTTTTCAGTTTTTCTTCGGTATTGTGTAGCGGCATTTTCTTCTACCAAAGTCATTAATTGGAAATAAATACTAAGAGATTGTATGATTTTTCCTGTAGAAATATTGTCATTATCTAGTTCAGAATAATCAAGTGGATTGCTATTTATTAAAGAAATTACTTGCGGTTCATTAATTCTGGATAACATTTCCACGTAACAATCAATTATGAAATTTCTGTCATTTGTTATCTTTTGAAACGGACTTTCATTTATTTTCATTATTTGTATATTTCTTTTATATAAAATTCTAATAATTATTGATGATATGGTAATAATTTTTCACCATTGAATAAAATTTGAATTCGAGATCTAGTATGTCAAGAAGCCTTTTTATTCTATTGTTGTTTAATTTATTTGGCTTGTTTTCATAGCCCGGAACGTATTGCAGCCTGGCTAATTGGTGTTGATTAAAAACCACAGCAAATATAGGCAAAATTTCGATTCGCTGAGGTTTTTCGGGGAAAAAACCGGGCATTATACATAGCGTTTAATTGTAGTTCTAGCTGTTATCAGCAGTGATTCTTACTTTATTTGCGTTGGTCGTGATTCAAACAATGAGCTAAATTTTTTAGTGATTTTTCATTCAGTTTTCACTGTCTTTTGGTTGAATCTGAATTTCTGGAACCGAACAAAAAACTTAATGGTGTTTAGAATGAATTCATTGGCATCGACTTTTAATTTTTGAAGTGCTTTACCTTGTTGTATTAAGCAATGTGTTGATTGTTTTTATGGTGGGTGAATATTAGATAAAATGATGGTTTAATCAACATTTCGCCTTTGCCGTTTTCAAATTTATCTCTACCCACAGCACAAAACAGACTATTCATTTTAACATCTACTGTCCAAATAAAAGCGGGAAAATCAATTGTTGTGTATTGTGTAGCGGTGGCGCTCATCCAGTCTTCTTGTTTAGGTTTCATTTTCATTTCGGCTTTTTGAGTTACTTTCCCAACGCTGATAAATGGTTGTCCAACAGCACCAGAGTTACGAAGCCAATTTTTCACAGGTTCGGGTAACCGTTCAATATTGGATATATCGGATCAAATTGTGCCAGTGATATCGGTTTGTTAGTGCCAGTGATATCGGTTTGAATTGTGCCACTTTTGTGGTTCATTTGAAATGATA
>JAUXPH010000016.1 GCA_030683995.1 Lutibacter sp. | reverse complement strand
TTTCTACAGACAGGTCGTCCCTCTGGGACTAAAAAAGCTCCATAGGAGCGAAATGTTTGTAGAAAAATGGAAAAATTCAGTATTTAAAGCCCCATCGGGGCGACCTGTTTGTTTTGAAAAAGTTAACCGGACAATAATGATATTAAATAGAAAAAAACCGTCTCAATATTAAATTTTGAGGCGGTTTTTTATTCTTAAAAATTAAATCTGGGATTTACAATGGTGTTAAACATAGATCCGAATGAATAATTTAAACCAACACTCAAAAAGTAATTATAGCCCGATTTTACTTGTTTTTGACTCAACAGCAATTCTTCTAATGACAAATCACCGGCAGCCAAATTTATTTGATTGTTGGTAATGTCATAATTTCCGCTAACATTAAATGACAAGCCTTTTACGATCCTGAAATTTGTTCCCAAATAAAATGAAAAAGCATTTAAGGAAGGATCCTTTAAATAACTTTCATAGGATGCCTGACTTGTAATACTGCCCCATTTTTGTTTTATGCTTCCGCCCAAACTTAAGTTATGTTCCCACAAAAACTCCTCTTCTTTGTTAAAAATGGTTCTCTCATTGTAATTTGTATGTATGCCGCCAACTTTATAGGCTAAGGTCAATTGTTTTTTAGAAGATTCTTTATACGAAAAGAAATTGTACTCAATTGCAGGTTTTAAGGATCCATAAAATGCCTTGTTGCGATAAGTTGATTTACCGACCTCGGCAAAAGCGCCAGCCGACCAATGATCATTAATGCTTAGCACGTCATATAATGTTAGATTTGAAGATTTTTGACTTGAAATAATATCAGTTCCGTCATACGTATAAACCGATCTGCTATCGTTAAAACTTCCCCTTAAATAAAATTTATTTTTATCGGTGACCTGTTTTGCTGTAACGCTAAAATTTAAATTTCGACTTTTATTTGATTCCTGTCCCTGAAAAAAGCCTCGAAGCCCAAGATCAAAAACCCATTTATTCCAAATGTCTTTTTGGGCTATAACATCAACTTCTTCTTTCTTTTTCATTTCCACTGATATTTTATCATGAGCGCCATTTTTTAACCAATAACGCACCAAACCAAGCTTGGTGTATTTCAAAATCATTTCTCTAATTTCACTGTCTGTGCTGTCAGAATTGGTCGAAAAAGTTAATTTGTCTTGAATTTCCCTGTAGTTGTTTTGACCGATGAATTCAATTTCATAGATGATTCCGCCGCTGCCATTCATCTGCGTTCTGAATAACAAATGAGCATCGGCATCCTTTTGATCTCTTACAAACTCAACATAGTCTAAGTTTTGTTTGATATAGGTAATATCGCAATAATTACAGTTCAGGAAAATTTTAAGGGTTGATTCGTTGTTTTGGGAAAATAGATTGCAACTTGCCATTAAGGTAAGCAGCATTATCGTTTTTTTCATAGCGTTTTTTAATTATTTTTTTAAAATCGGAACTAATGTACAATTTTTATAACACTGCAATACTAACAAAAAGTTAAAATGGCATTTTGGATTTAAAACACCAAATTAAATTGGGTGTTTTACTTTTAAATTCATTATTGTATGGTTAAATTTTTCAAAACAATCAGGTCGCCCCGATGGGGCTTTAAACTTGACTATTTACAATATTCTACAAACATTTCGCTCCTACGGAGCTGTTTTTAGTCCCATCAAGGCGACCTGTTTGTTAAGCCCCATTTATATTGATATTTATTAAATGTAATGGATTTTTATCGGACAACATTGTTTTAAATTATTCAATCATTTTTTTATTTGAAGGGATTAAACATTTATGGTTCTTCCAAGAATGAAGCAATGCTTCCGCAGGAATTAATTCCCCCTCACAAGTCAAATAATTTCCTGAAGTATCCTTTTTTATGACCATTAATTCGCCTTTTAAAATGGTATTGATAATTTGATTGGTCAATTCATTTCTGTCTGATGAAATTCCTTTTTTTGTAAAACCCAATCCAACTTTATTATTGAACAAATCCATTTCTTTTGAAGCTTGATCCGGCAAAATTCCATCTTCAAATTTATTCTTTTTAAACGTTTTATAATTGGCTTTTTCGTGCGCTTTCCCCAAAGAAATCGCTGCACATTTTCCAATTTTTTGATGCAATCTTGCCATCCAATAAGCGTGACGGAAAGCATCAACTTGTCCGCCCGAAATATCTTTGTCCAACAAATCAGTTTTGGCAATAGAATCGGAAACTCTGGTGGCTTCAAAAGAAATTTCCGAAGCCTTTTTAGCTTTAAACGGATGAAAAACCACCCACATTTTATGCGGCGCAGATTGCTGCCAAAATTGTTTCCAATTTGATTGCGCGCTCAATTGGCTGCTAAATAAAATGAATACAATAATAAATATGGGTTTGTTCATGTTTTCTATTTCACCTCAAAAGCTTTTTTTGCATCCCCTATTTTAACAAAGTATTTTCCTTTAATCAAATAGAATTTTTCATTTTTTGCTGATTTAATTTCAGCTGATTTGTGTTTTTTCAGATAAGCATTTTTTCCTTTTTCTGAATAAGTCAAATCATATTCGGCAAAATTAAATCCTTTATCTGCGGGAACTGAAAATCTGTTTAATTCAATGCCCTCTTCTGAAGTGATAATTACTTCAAAAGTTCCTTCATTTGAAACATAAAAAGGAATGCTTATTTTAGGCTTGCTAACTTCATTCCATGCGCCCCAAGAAGTTCCCCAACGCGGCGAATGTTTTACTTCTGGAATTTCCAAAATGGTTATTGGTTTGTCTTTTATGGTTTTATATTGCTGTAAGGCAGCAATGTTTGCTTTGTAAATTGAACGCCCGTGTGTTCCAACAACCAAGTCTTTTGCTTCAGTTTGAATCACCAAATCGTGAACCGCCACTTTTGGCAATCCGTTTGAAAACGCTTGCCAATTTTCACCTTTATCAAAGCTTACATAAACGCCATTATCGGTACCCGCATATAAAATTGCTTCATCTTCGGAATCTTCTTTGATCACATTTACGGGAGAATTCGGTAAATTTCCGCTAATGCTTTTCCAAGTGCTTCCGCTGTTTTCACTTAAAAAAAGATAAGGTTTAAAATCATCGCTTCGGTAACCGTTTAAGGCAACATAAACGCGTTCTTTTTCGTGTTGCGAGGCAATAACGCGAGAAACCCAAAGTTCTTTCGGCAAGTTGTCTGAAATTCTGGTCCAGCTACTGCCGCTGTTGGTGGTAATATTTACATAACCATCATCGCTTCCTACATAAATATGGCCAAATTGAAACGGACTTTCAGCAATGGTTGTAATGGTTCCAAAAGGCACATTTCCTTTTTTTCCGCCGGTGGTTAAATCTCCTGAAATTGCTTCAAAAGTTTCGCCTTTATTCATAGAACGCAACAATTTATTGGCGCCCATATATAAAATATCCTGATTGTGTTTTGACAATAAAATGGGTGTTTGCCAATTGTAACGATAGGGTGAATCGCCCAATTCGTGCATTGGATGAATGGAAATACGCTCTTTTGTTTTTAAATTTACCCGAAAATAATAGCCAAATTGCGAACCTGCATACACAATATTATGGTCTCTGTTATCAATTTGAACCTGCATTCCGTCGCCGCCGCCAATACTTTTATAAGGATAATCGCCCGTGGCTTCCCATCTTTTTGAAGCTTTGTAGTTACTTGGGCCAACCCAAACGCCATTGTCCTGCAACCCTCCATACACATAATAGGGTTTTTGGTTGTCGACATTTACAGAATAAAATTGTCCAACAGCAGGCTGGTTATTTTTGATCCAGTTTTTGCCGTCATCATAAGTAATGTTAACACCGCCGTCATTTCCGTTGATGATGTGTCCGTTTAAGCTCGGGTTTACCCACAAAGCCTGATGATCTGCGTGGAGATTTTCCTGATCCATAGAAGTAAATATTTTTCCGCCATCATCAGATTTCAATAAAGGAACGCCGCCAATATATATTTTGTTTTCGTTGGAGGTATTTACCGCCATAATTCCAAAATAGTAGCCATAAGAACTGTAAACATCATCTAAATAATTGTCGTGTGTTTTTTTCCAGGTTTTTCCGCCATCTTCCGATTTGTAAACTTCGGCGCCAATGACTTCCGAATTCAACAACACAAAATTTGCATCTTCCAAATAAGTTTTCAAATCGCTTGGTTTAATTTTTCCTTTTTTTACCAACGATTTTACACTTTTTGAAGTGTATTTTTTATCGAAATTGTTGTCTTTTAAATAGGCGCTTAATTTTTCATCATCCAATTTCAAAAATTCATCAACACCCATTTCTTTAAAATCATTTTTTTTCAAACCTTCACCTTCTTCCTTTTTCACTTCAGGTCTTCTATTTTGATTGTCGAGCAATGCATAAACAACCGCATCATTAAAAGCGGCAAGTCCAATTCGTCCAATTCCGCTGCCTGTAGGAAAACCACTTTTTTCCTCGGTTAATTTTGTCCACGTTGATCCAGCATCACTGCTTTTATAAATGCCCGAATTTTCTCCGTCTCCGTCAAAATCCCAAGCTTTTCGCCCTCTTTCCCAAGAAGCGGCATACAAAATATTCGGATTTGTTGGTGAAGCGCTAATGTCAATAATTCCTGTGTTTTCGTTTATAAATAATACATTTTTCCAGGTTTTTCCGCCGTCACTGGTTTTGAAAATGCCGCGTTCGGTATTTGGCGTGTATAAATGACCAATAGCGCCAACAACAACCTCTTCCGGATTGTTTTTATTGATGATAATTCGGCCAATATGGTGAGAATCCGTTAAACCGGTATTCACCCAAGTTTTGCCTTTATCGGTGCTTTTTAAAATTCCTACTCCCGAATAAGAAGAACGGGAAGAGTTGCTTTCGCCGGTGCCAATCCAAATTGTTCCGTTTTTCCAATCAACCACAATATCACCCATATTTTGTGTTGGGGCATTATCGGCAACCGAAGTAAATGAAGTTCCGTTATTGTTTGTGTACCACAATCCGCCGGAAGCATAAGCCACATAAAATTCGGTTGGCTGGTTTGGATTTACGTCAATATCAACCACGCGACCACTCATAATTGCAGGTCCGATATTTGTGAATGGCACATTTTTAACTAAAGTGTTTTGGGCATTTATTTCAATAAAAAGGAATAAAAAACTTAAAAGGATTGTTAGTTTTTTCATTTTTTAAGAGTATAATTAGTTGGTTTTATGCTGTTAAACTTATACTTATTTCATTGCAATATTTAACTTTTAAAATTTTAAAAAGGCCAACACGCCAGCTGGCTTTTTCGCTAAAAATGTATACCATACATTTTTTTAACGCTCAATCCTCCCTTCGGGGGCTAGGGGGCCTTTAGTGCGTTTTTGTCATTGTTTCCGGCACAACAATAATAAAATCGGCTTTTCCTTTTTTTTCTTTGTCGAACTTTGTCACGTCTTTGGCTTCCAAAACACTAACGGTCACAATTTTTAAGCTTGGATTGACTTGTTTCAAATACCAATAAATTCCTTCAAAATCATCGGAATGGTAAGAACCGTTGTAGTGAATAAACAACTTATCGTTTTCTTTATTTTGAAGAATAAAATACGCCATTGTGGCATCTTTAATTGCTTGTGATTTTGGCAAATTATCACCACCGTGACCACCCATCATCGCTTTTATTTTAACATATCCCGGTAAATTGGCATCGTATTTTATAGGCAATGGAGCCATCCACGATTTTTCTTCATCAGTAAGCGAAACCAAACTTTCAAATCCGCCTTTATATACCCTATTTGCGTAACTTCTGGGAATGTTGGTCGCAATAAATTTTAAGTTGTGTTTTTTTGCAAAATCAACCAGAGGTTTATAATCGGTCGGATAATTTTTCCACAACCTTGCAACGGTGTCAAAAGCTTTTTGGGTGATTTTACCTGATAAATAATCGTTTAATCCTTTTTGGTTGTCGGCTTCAAACATTTCGGCGCCCAAGGTTAGTTTTCTTAAGGCAAATAAATCTGATGTCGCTTCCATTTGCAGCCAGTGAACAATAGGATTTGTATGATGCTCTCCAAACAAAACAACATCGGCCTTGTTCATTTTGTCGATCATTTTTTTGTAGGAAACTTCACTTCCGTTGGCGTTATATAATTTGTATGCAGGCTTGTTTTGCGAAAAAATTAGTGTGGTAAAAAGCAGGAAAAGCAGAGATGTGATTGATATTCGCATAAATAATATTGAATTAAAAAGTGTTCGTTGTCAACAAATTTATAACTTTGTTGTCAATTAATATAATTAAATCTTTTTAATGAAATATTTGCTGAATAATTTATTTTCTGCTTAATCTTACGTTTTTTACATTAAAAATTTATAATTTAAAACCTTATCAGATGAAATATCATCCTATCAATAACAAGCTTTTTATTAAAAACAGGGCGAAATTTACCGCCCAAATGAAACCGAAATCTATTGCGATTTTTAACTCTAACGATATTTTTACCACCGGAGCCGACAGCACTTTGCCATTTGAACAAAACAGCGATTTGCTTTATTTAAGCGGAGCCGATCAGGAAGAGAGTATTTTGTTGCTTTTCCCTGACGCCATCAATAAAAATCACAGAGAAATACTTTTTCTTACTGAAACCAATGAACATATTGCCATTTGGTATGGCGCAAAATATTCCAAAGAAGAAGCTACAAACGTTTCGGGCATAAAAACCATTTATTGGCTTTCGGAATTTAAAAAAATATTTTTCGATTTAATGACCGAAGCGGAAACCATTTACTTCAACACCAACGAACATTACCGTCAGTCGTCGGAGCTGGAATCTCGTGAAGACCGTTTCATCAAAAAATGCAAAGCCGATTTTCCTGCGCACAAATGGGAAAAAAGCAATCAGATTTTACAGGAAATTCGTGGTGCAAAAGAACCTGAAGAAATTGAAATCATTCAAACTGCCTGTGATATTACCGAAAAAGGCTTCCGCAGAATATTGCCTTTCGTAAAACCAGGAATTATGGAATACGAAATTGAAGCCGAATTTATGCACGAATTCCTGAGAAATCGTTCCAGAAATTTCGCTTATACGCCAATCATCGCTTCAGGTTACAGCGCTTGTGTGTTGCATTATATCGACAACAACAAAGAATGTAAAGACGGCGATATGCTGTTGTTGGATGTTGGTGCCGAATACGCAAACTATTCAAGCGATATGACGCGAACAATACCTGTAAACGGACGTTTTACCGACCGACAAAAAGCGGTTTACAGCGCTGTTTTAAGGGTTAAAAATGAAGCGACAAAAATGTTGGCTCCCGGAGTTCTTTGGGCTGAATATCAAAAAGAAGTTGGGCATTTAATGACTTCAGAATTGTTGGGTTTGGGATTGATTGATAAAACCGACGTAAAAAATGAAAATCCGGATTGGCCCGCCTATAAAAAATATTTTATGCACGGAACATCGCATCATATGGGATTGGACACGCACGATTATGGCGCTTTAAAAACACCGATGAAAGCCGGAATGGTTTTTACCGTTGAACCAGGAATTTACATTCCTGAAGAAAAAATGGGCATCAGAATTGAAGATGATGTGGTGATCCAAAAAACAGGAGCGCCTTTAAACTTAATGCGCAATATCCCAATTGAAATTGAAGAAATTGAAGAGTTGATGAATAAATAATTTTAAGAACAGTTAAACTATAAAAAAGCCCGAAACTTAGTTTCGGGCTTTTTATTGCAACTTTCCTTGTAATTAATCCTAAATTCCTATTTGGCTTTAATAACCCCTTACAAACACCAAAAAACAATATTCAAGATTCTAGGGGCAAATGTAAATTGCTAATGCCAATTAAGAAAACTACACTACTCTACATTCATAAATTTAGACCGCTTGTTTATGTATTTAACCTGAATAATACTATTTTCTTACCTTCAGTAATATTTATTTCATCTGTTTACATTTTATTTTTTATTGATACAGATGCAGCCTGCCTGCCGAACAGGCAGGTCGCCATTAATCATTTCTGTGTGTATCAAAATTTGTTATGCTCGTTTCATTAATTTTGG
>JAUXPH010000003.1 GCA_030683995.1 Lutibacter sp. | reverse complement strand
TTTCTACAGACAGGTCGTCCCTCTGGGACTAAAAAAGCTCCATAGGAGCGAAATGTTTGTAGAAAAATGGAAAAATTCAGTATTTAAAGCCCCATCGGGGCGACCTGTTTGTTTTGAAAAAGTTAACCGGACAATAATGATTTTATTAAATAAATGGCTATATTTTTTTAAGCAAAAGTAATTGGAACACAAATTTGAATTTACAAACGATTTAAATCGTTCTTAAAGCTTGATATTAAATATGAAATTACATAATTCTGTATCTATTATACTTATTTAACTATAGATATTTAGAATCATAAAATTTTAATGCAGTCATCAAAATTGTTTAATTTTACCGCTATAAAGTTAAACAGAAGTGTTCAATTTTATTTATGAGCTTATAAAAACAGCCATTTTAAGGAGGCAAATCATTTGAAAAATTCAATTTGAAGTTCAAAGAAATCCTCAAAAATTAGTCAAGAACAACAATTTATAAATAAAAATATATGGAATTAATACAAAATGCTTTAGAATTTGAGCAACGTAAAATGATATTAAAAACCACAAATGACCGTATTTTGGCTTCAAGAGAAGTTAAATCCCTAATTTTAGGTTTAAACGAAGTATATAAGAAAACTAAAAATCCTGAATTAATGGATTTAATGAAAAGGTTGACGGTGATCAAGCAGAAAATAGAAAAAAGATTAAATTTGAGATTAACAATTTAATAAATGAAAATTGCTTTAATTTTAGTTGCTGCTTTCAGTTTGTTTTTCGGAGCATTTTTAACAAATCAAAATTCAAAAATTATGAATGCTAAACCATCAATTTATGATATTTCTTTAACCGGTTTAACGGGTGAAAAAATAGATTTATCAACGTTTAAAGGAAAAAAACTATTGATTGTAAACACAGCATCGGAATGCGGATTTACAAAACAATTCGCCGATTTGCAGAAATTGCACGAAAAGTACAAAGATAAATTGGTGATTATTGGCGTGCCTTGTAACCAATTTGGCGGTCAAGAACCTGGAAATGCACAAGAAATTAAATCGTTTTGCCAGGTAAATTATGGCGTTACTTTTTTAATGTCTGAGAAAGTTGACGTAAAAGGGGAAAACCAACATCCACTATACCAATGGCTCACAAAAAAAGAATTGAACGGCATTAAAAGCAGTTCGGTAAAATGGAATTTCCAAAAATATTTGATTGATGAGCAAGGGAATTTGTTGGATTATTATTTCTCTTTAACAAATCCTATGAGTTCTAAAATCACAAAACAGCTTTAATGAAAAGAGCATAACAAATTTTGATACGCAAAGGAATGATTAATAGCGAATTTACCTGCCGACAGGCAGGCAGCAGCTGTACCAATAAAAAATAAAAATTAAACAGATGAAAAAAGTGCTTTGGTTGCTTGTTTTTTTAGTGCTTAATTTTGGTGCTTTGGGAATTGGTGTTTTGTTGATGAACAATGGGCCACAAGATGCTTGGTATGCCGCGCTCAATAAAGCGCCATGGACGCCGCCGGGATGGTTTTTTGGCGTTGCTTGGACTACCATCATGATTTGTTTTTCCATTTATATGGCTTATTTAATCCAGGCAAAATCTAGCACTAATATTTGGTTGCTGTTTTTTGTTCAATTTGTTTTAAATACTTCGTGGAATTACGTATTTTTTAATCAGCATTTGGTTTTGTTGGGATTGTTGGTCATTGGGCTTTTAATGGTTTTAGTGGGTTATTTTATGTTGAACTTCAGCAAATTAATGAAACAAAAAACTTGGTTAATACTGCCTTATTTTATTTGGCTTATTGTGGCAAGTTCCCTAAATGCCTATGTTTTTTTGTACAATTAAATTTTAAAATCAATTTTGAAAACAATGATTTTAATGCATTCAATTTTTATGGTTTCATTGGTAATAAGCAGCAATATGGTGATTTTTGATTTTAACAATGAAAGTGATATTTCCGATTGGAAAATTGTGAACGATGTGGTGATGGGCGGCCAATCACGCAGTAAATTTTATTTAAATGATGAAGGTCATGGGGTTTTTAAAGGAACAGTTTCTTTGGAAAATAACGGCGGATTTTCATCTGTAAGATTTCGTTTTAACCAGAAGAACATTGAAGGTTATAAAAAAGTGAAATTACGGCTAAAAGGAGATGGAAAGCGCTATCAATTTAGGGCAAAGACCAATAAAGAAGATCAGCAAGCATACATTTCTTATTTTGAAACTACCAAGGAATGGCAAACCATTGAAATTTTGCTTTCAGATCTTTCGCCAACTTTTAGGGGAAGAAAATTAAATATGCCTAATTTTCCTGCGGAAGAATTGGAGGAAATTGCGTTTATGATTGGAAACAAAGTGAATGAAAATTTTGAACTAGTTATCGATAAAATTGTCTTAGAATAATATATTTATCATTAAATTTAGGGTGCCAATTCGGCCTCTAGCTCAGCTGGTAGAGCAACTGACTCTTAATCAGTAGGTCGTGGGTTCGAAACCCACGGGGCCGACCAAAAGAGGAGATTTAATTTTAAATTAAATCTCCTCTTTTGGTTTTCTCAGATTTTTTAATAATGCCTGTTTATCGAATATTTCCCACTGAATTTTTTGCGGTATCGTGTTTCGTTTTAAGCACATTTGAGATGGAACTGTATTGATTTCCCATCCGCCCAATATTTTCCAGCAAAACGGAAAAATCTTTATCCATAGCATTTAAATTCGTTTCCAAATCAGGTGATGAAGGAGCCGCTCTTTCCAATAATCCTATATTTTTCAAACTATTTTCCAGTTGATTGATGCGGTTTCTGACATTGTTAATTTGGAGCGTAATTTGATTGGAAGTTATTGGTTGAAGTTTGTCTTTTTGGATTAATTTTTCAAAATCTGCCAACGAGTTCTTAAAATCTTTCAGATTTATGATGGCTGTGGTTAAAGCAGATTTGTCTGTTTTTTCAAAATCGTCATCTTTTATGATTTCGATGCTGGCATTTCCTTTTACGGTTCCGTCCCAGCCTTTTCTTTGCGCTTCCCCAGCAGTGTTTTTTGTCTCAGCATTGGTCTTGCCAGTT
Source organism: Lutibacter sp. (assembly GCA_030683995.1). GTDB lineage: Bacteria > Bacteroidota > Bacteroidia > Flavobacteriales > Flavobacteriaceae > Lutibacter. Next base: position 18,707 of record JAUXPH010000003.1, on the reverse strand, counting down.
TTTACATTTACAGCATTCAATCCTTTTTTTTCCTTTGCATTTTCGTTATTTTTTGGCTTATTTTCTTCTGTTTCATCTGTTGGGGATTCTTTCGAAGTTTTGCTCATATCGGATTGTGCTTTATAATAATCGTAACCTTTTTTAGACAACCACAAGTTTACAGGAATGTTGCCATCGATATCAAAATGAAAGATTGTTGACAATGTGTAGTTTCCTTGGCTTAATCCACTAAATTCAAATTGTCCTTTTTCATTTGTTTTTGAAGTGTTTTCTAGGTCGCCTGAATTTTTTCCGAGCTTCACGTCAAGTCCGGGAATAGGGTCTCCAGGCGAATAACTTGAAACGGCTGCTGAAATAACGGCGCCTCCAGGAAGTGCGCCGCCTAATAAGGAAGCACCTTGGCCAATTGCGCCGCCGGCTGCATGCAATCCGGCATTTATTTTATCTCCGCCATTTGGGTTTTCTGTCAAACCTGTATTCAATTTAATGGCCCAATAATTATTTCCGCTTAATAATTCGCCAGCAATGTCATAGGTTCCATTTTTATCAAAGGCAATATCATAAGATTTTTTTAACAAAAACTCCCCGCCAATTTTTACAATATAAGTCGCTATTGGAAGGTTTTCAAAATAGAAATCGCCGCAACTTGCGGTTTTTACACTCGCCACTTCAGCACCGGTTTGCTCATTTACCAAAGAAACTGTTAATCCTTCAACACCATCACAATCATCATCAACACCTTTTTTTTCAAGAGGCATTTCACCTGCCATTCCATTGTCTTTAAAATATGGATTGGATTGTACTTTCGCAAGGCAATCTGTGCAAACGTTTCCTTGGCCATCAATAAAAACAGGTTGATATTGTCGCCTTCCGGAAGCCATACCGCTTCCTGCTTCTCTGGCAAAAATTGCGGAAATAACACCTTGAGTATTGGGGTTTATCACCATACCTGTGGCAGCATAAGAAGCCGCTGCGGCACCACCGCCAGCTCCTGCAAGATTGCCGACAGAACTGACTGCTGGCTTATTTATTGTGCCTTTGGCAGTTGCTAAATCCCAGGTTACGCTTCCGGTAATAATTCCCCGCAGTGAGGCGTTTTCTTTAATTTCATTTTCAGAAATTGGCTGCCCAACTTTTACTTTTTCGCCAAATGTTGCGCCTTGCGTTTGTTTTGGTACCGTAACATTCATAGATATTCGGTTTGGCATGCCGCCATTAATGTTACTTACCTTTTCGGTAACAGTTGTGCTTTCCTTTTGTGCACTTTGAACTTTGGATTTGTTGGTCTGAGCCTGGGTTTGCATCAAACTTAAGACAAGCCAAACAGTTAGTAACTGTTTAATTTTTAGTGTATTCATAGTAGTAAATTTTATTTGGACTAAATTATAATTATTTTTTGATAAATTGTAAATTGTCATATTAATTATTTTGAACCATTTTCACAACAGAATTAAGCTAATAAAAATCGAAATATTTTATTTTTTCACAACACATAATTTTTTTTGTATATTTGATTATAAATCGCCATAACTAACTGATAATAAGTTGTGTTAAGTTATGGAATAAGGCTACTGTTTACTAACTAAAAATTTCAATTATGAAAAAAATTAAATTTTCACTCGTGATTTTTTTATGTGCAACTCATTTAACAATTGCACAAAATACCAAAGACGACATTAAAGTTCATAAAGTTTGGATTTCATTGGTCAAAAGCTCTAATATTATTAAAGGGAATTTATATGCTGTCGATGAAAATTCTGTTAAAATAATAGACAATAAATCATTTGATCTTTCTAATTTACAAATTATAAGTCCATCGCAAATTGAGAAGATTAAAATAAGGAGAAAAGGAAAAGTTGGAAAAGGGGTATGGATTGGTTCTTTAATTGGACTTGGTGTAGGCATATTTTCAGGATTAGTGAGTCCAGATGACAGTGATGAATGGTTTGGATTTTCGCCAGGAGAAAAGGTTATTATAAATTCAATTTTTATTACTCCGATTGGCGCTGGAGTTGGTGCTTTAATAGGTTTAAATAAAGAGGTAATAACCATTAATGGCGATACGGAAAGTTATAAACGTCAATTGGATCTGTTGAAAAGCTACTCATTAATGCCTAATTCAAAAGAGTGATTTCTTGAATTTTAATATTATTTATTGGTGTCAAACATAAATTTATTGAGATATTAAACCAATGTAAATACTTATTTTTGCTAAAATTCTTGTTTTTCAAGAAACTAAAATTGTGGTTTAAATAATTTGATTTGTTCTTTATGGTGTCGCCAATCTGATATTTACTTTTGAAGTAATTCTAATTGTTTTGTCGCTGATAAATAATTTTTTATCGAAAATAGCACACCATCAGATATTTTTAAAAGAGGAAAAAATATTTTGGAATGCGACTAGTAAAAAATCACAATTCAAGAAAAATTCAAATTAATTACAGTGCCTTAATAACTTTTTGGAAGGAAATCTAAAATTCTTATAAAACAACACAATAAAAAAGGTTTAATTAAGTTTTAAAACGCATAAAGGTTAGCTACTTTGGTGAAAATGTTACTTACAAAAAACACAAAATGTTAAATTTTTTAAAATATTTTGACAATGTTTTGCAGCACAATTTTAAAGTCCTAACTTGCGCCCTCTTATAGTTTGATATTAAACCTAATGATTTACAATGATTTATAAAACAATCTCCCTATTGTTAATCGGAATTTTTTTCTTTACAATTAACTCCGCATTTTCGTTTAAACCAAAAAGCACAAAATTAATTGAAGCCGTTGTCAACAACAGTAATGAAGCTAAAGCAGATGCTGTTTACCATAATTTGATGACCAATAATTTTATGCTTCCCAACAAAATAAGCTTCACAAAAGCGATGGAAGGCTACTTTCTGTTGAAAGAAAAAGGCGTTATCCAAAAAGATATTTTGACCCTTGTTGATTATAGTTTGTCTTCCAAAGAAAATAGGTTATGGGTCATCGACTTAAAAAATAACATTATTTTATATCAGTCTTTGGTTTCTCACGGCAGAAATTCAGGCAATGAATATGCGGCCAATTTTTCCGATAAGCCCGAATCTTATCAAAGCAGCTTGGGATTTTATGTAACCGGAGAAACGTATTACGGCAAACACGGTTATTCTTTGCGATTGGACGGTATGGATAAAGGAGTGAACAGCAACGCCAGGGCAAGAGACATTGTGGTTCACGGCGCTGATTATGTTTCTGAACAATTTGCAAAACAAAACGGAAGATTGGGTAGAAGTTTAGGCTGTTTGGCCCTGAAACAAGGTCTTACAAAAGAGGTTATTGATACCATTAAAGACAAATCGTGCATATATGTTTATTATCCTTCATAATATATAAGATATCAAATATTAGATATTAAAAGTAAGCTGTTGGACTTTAAACAATAATCTTCAATGATTTTAATACTATTTTAAAAAGTCTTTTTTCTCTTTTCTCAAAGCGAAGTAATCTTTTCTTTTTATGGCGTATAAAAGATTAATTTAATCCAACTTCTTATACAAATCCAAATCCAAACTGTAAAGGTCGTCCCTAAATTGCAGGATGCCATTTTCACTCCAGGCAGTCCAATACAAAATATGAATGTACACTTCTTTTTTAATTTGTACTTGTGATGTTTTGCCGGTGTTTATGGCTTCATCAATTTTTTCCAAATTCCATTTTTCTGGATCATCCAACAAATAGACTGTAAGTTCAAACGGATCTTGAACCCGAATGCAGCCCGAACTCAATGCGCGAATATCCTTTTCAAAAAAACCTCGGGTATTGGTATCGTGCAGATAGACGGTAAATCGGTTCGGAAACATAAATTTCACCAATCCAAGAGAATTTGAGGCTCCCGGACTTTGGACATAACGATAGCTTCTCGATCTGCTGGCGTTCCAATCCCAAGGACTTACCACCCGATTGTTAGCATCATAAATGGTAATATTTTTACTGCTGAAGTAATTTCGGTTTCTGGCCGCAGCCGGAACAACATCGTTTTTTAAAATGGTTGGCGGAACGGTCCATGTTGGATTAAATATTAAATGGGTGAGTTTGGAAGATAAAACAGGCGTTTTTCTTGATGGCCGACCTATAATTACCTTGTGAGTTCTAATGGTATCGGCGTTTTTAACAACACACAAAGTATAATCGGGAATGTTAATAGTGAAGTAATCATCTTCAAATTCTCTCGGATACCATCTCCAGCGTTCCATATTGGCAATAATTTGTTTTTTTCGGTCTTCTTTGTTAAAGTTTAAAGCCTCAACAGTGCCGCCGCCAATAACGCCGTCTAACCCAAGTCCATGGCGCATTTGAAATTTCTTAACGGCCATTTCCGTGGTTTCATCATAAATGGCACTAATGGTGTCCATTGGTTTTAAATCATTCCAAAAAATTAATTTTTTTTTGATTTCAATCATTGCAGGATTGGAGTCGTTCAATACAATTTTATTTTTGATTTCAATTTTTTTAAAAGGATCTTTTGGCAAGGTGTTTACAATTTTAAGTGCTTCTTTTAGACGTTTATAAACAATATGGTTTGGCGATGCTGAATTAAGGGCAAAGTTAAAAGAATCTTTTTTTTGAAAATTGAGCAGCAATTGTTTATAGTTGATCTTGTTTTCCTTTAATTCCCAATTGCTGTAAAGCTTATTCGGATTTAAATTTCCTTTTGAAACTTTTTGAACATATCGACTTAAATTTTCTGTGAGTAAAATATCGTAATCTGCCAATTCAGAATTCGATAAATTAGACAGATTTTCTTCTGAATCTTGAATTTTTTTTACGTCGAAATCCTTCGCAAATAAACCTTCTTCCTGAACATTATTAAACAGCGCAACAATCTTTTTTCTTGAAGGATCGATAATCCAGAAAGTTTTGTTTTGGTTGGCTTGGTAAAAAGCAATAACACTCGAATCTTTAATTCGGCCTATTTTTAAGGAATCAATGGGAATAATTTTTCCGGCTTCCGTAATTTCAATTTCAGGAATCAGCACAACTTTAGGCGGCACTTTCTCTTTGCATGAAATGAGAAGTAAGAGCATTAAAAAAAATACAGAAATTGCTTTCATGGCGTTATTGAAGTTTCATAGTAAAGATATGGATTTCGCCTTTCGTACGCAAAATTAGCTTAATCGATTTTTTATTGAGAAATTGATTGAAAGTCTATAATGTATCTAAACAAATCTGATTATATTTTGTGTACTTTTTAGGAATAATCATTACAAAATAAGCAAATAAACAAGCACTTAATTTTTTGGATGTCGTAGTATTTCAGCCTAAAAATTGAATGACATTTATAAAATTTGCTGCGATTTTGGTCATAAAGACGATTAAACAATATCATTTTTAAAAATCAAATGAGAAATAAACACTGAGAATTATTTATGAAAACGCGTTTATTATTGACTCATATCTAAAAATACGGATGATTATTCAATAAAATTGCCAAATAAATAATCTCTTAAGCCATTGTTTCTGTTGTGCCAAAAAGCTTTTAAAAAATTTAAAATTAAATCACAGCATTCCTGTAAAATCATAAAATATCAAAACCAATATTGCAGTCATTAAAAAAGCAGTTTGGGTATCGTAGATCAAAATTAATCAAATTGACATTTTTATTGTTTTTTATAATTTTGCACCCGTTCTTGCAATCATAACCGTTTGTATTGGTTCCAAAAAATAGACAGATAAAAAAAAATAATAAAAATGAGTAAAACATTATTTGATAAAGTTTGGGATTCGCACGTGATCCGAAAAATTAACGACGGACCCGATGTGTTGTTTATCGACCGACATTTGATTCATGAAGTGACAAGTCCGGTAGCGTTCCTTGGATTAAAAAGCAGAAATAACAGCGTATTGTTTCCTGAAAAAACTTTCGCCACAGCCGATCATAACACACCAACCATCAACCAACATTTGCCGGTTGAAGACCCGTTATCCGCAAACCAGTTAAAAGCATTGGAACAAAATGCGGCCGATTGGGGCATTACGCATTGGGGATTGGGACATCAAAAAAACGGGATTGTCCATGTGGTTGGTCCGGAAAACGGGATTACGCTTCCGGGCGCAACCATCGTTTGTGGAGATTCACACACTTCTACACACGGCGCTTTTGGAGCAGTGGCTTTTGGTATTGGAACTTCAGAAGTTGAAATGGTGCTGTCTTCACAGTGTATTATGCAGCCAAAGCCAAAAAAAATGCGGATCAACGTAAACGGAAAACTCGGTTTTGGGGTAACGCCAAAAGACGTGGCTTTGTTCATGATTTCTAAACTTTCAGCATCTGGCGCCACTGGTTATTTTGTGGAATACGCCGGCGATGTTTTTAAAAATATGAGTATGGAAGGCCGAATGACCGTGTGCAATTTAAGCATCGAAATGGGTGCTCGCGGCGGAATTATCGCTCCCGATGAAAAGACTTTCGACTACATAAAAGGCCGTTTGTTTACGCCAAAAGAAGAGGCCTGGGACAAAGCGATGGAGTATTGGAAAACGCTAAAAACGGATGCTGATGCGGTTTTTGACGAAGAAATCAATTTTATCGCAATAGACATTGAACCGATGATTACCTACGGAACAAATCCTGGAATGGGAACTGGTATCTCAAACTACATTCCAAAAGCAGAATCGGTTGAAGGCGGTGTTGCTTCTTATAGAAAATCACTCGAATATATGGGATTTAATGAAGGAGATAAAATGATTGGAAAAAAAGTGGATTTTGTGTTTTTGGGTAGTTGCACCAACGGAAGAATTGAAGATTTCAGGGCGTTTGCCTCTATTGTGAAAGGAAGAAAAAAAGCGGATAACATTACTGCTTGGTTGGTTCCCGGCTCACACGATGTGGAAGCGAAAATAAAAGATGAAGGCTTGTTGGACATTATCAATGCGGCCGGATTTGAATTACGCGAGCCTGGTTGTTCTGCCTGTTTGGCGATGAACGACGATAAAGTTCCTGCCGGAAAATTGGCGGTTAGCACCTCAAACAGAAATTTTGAAGGCAGGCAAGGTCCCGGTTCAAGGACATTGTTGGCAAGTCCGTTAGTGGCGGCAGCAACAGCAGTTACCGGCGTTTTAACCGATCCGAGAACTTTATTATAAGCCTCCTAAACCGCGAAAAGCCCCCTAGCCCCCGAAGGGGGAACTATTTAGGGAGCGGAAAAATATATTTTGAAAAAATAATAATAAGAAATAGTTATCGCTTATCGGTTTATTTTTAAAAAACCAATAATCGTCACCCTGAGCGCAGTCGAAGGGCAGCAACATATAACAAATAACATACAACATTTAACAAATAAACAATGGCTTACGACAAATTTGAAATATTAAAAAGCACCGCAGTGCCTTTACCAGTTGAAAATGTGGACACCGACCAAATTATTCCGGCGCGTTTTTTAAAGGCGACCGAGCGTGCAGGTTTTGGCGACAATCTTTTTAGGGATTGGAGATACAATCCAGACAATACGCCAAAAGCGGAATTTGTGTTAAACAATCCCGTTTATAAGGGAAAAATTTTGGTGGGCGGAAAAAATTTCGGTTCGGGTTCTTCCAGAGAACACGCCGTTTGGGCAATTTACGATTACGGATTCAGATGTGTGGTTTCGAGCTTTTTTGCCGATATTTTTAGGGGAAATTGTTTAAATATTGGTGTATTGCCGGTGCAGGTGAGCGCTGAATTTTTGGACAAAATTTTTACGGCAATTAAAGCAAATCCGGATACCGAAATTGAAATAAATCTGCCAAACCAAACCATTACTTTATTGGAAAACGGTGATCAGGAATCATTTGACATCAATTCCTACAAAAAGGAAAATATGCTAAATGGCTATGACGACATTGATTATTTAACAAAAATGAAATCGGAGATTCAGGAATTTGCTTCAGCAAGACCTTTTTAAAGAATGTTAAATTTTCGTCAACCTGAACTTGTTTCAGGTTCTCATAATGCTGATTTTTAATTTTGATGAGAAACTGAAATCGAAGTTTCATTAATACATTATAAAATAAATATTAATTAATGAGTAAACAGGTTCAGTTTGACCAAAGGGTTACTCTTTTTAAATTATATTTTTACCTATAACACTTGATTTAGCATGAAAAAAAGAAAAATTGAAATCATGGATACCACACTTCGCGATGGTGAACAAACATCCGGAGTCTCTTTTTCGGCAGCCGAAAAGTTGACCATTGCAAAGCTTTTGCTGGAAGAACTTCATGTGGACAGAATTGAAATTGCTTCGGCAAGAGTTTCCGAAGGTGAATTTCAGGCGGTAAAAAATATTACAGATTGGGCAAATAAACATGGATATATTGATAAAGTGGAAGTGCTGACTTTTGTTGATGGCGGGCAGTCAATAAATTGGATGAAAAAAGCAGGCGCAAAGGTTCAAAATTTATTGACCAAAGGTTCTTTAAACCATTTAACGCACCAACTTAAAAAAACGCCAGAACAGCATTTTGCCGAAATAAAAGAAACGATTGAATTGGGGCAAAAGGAAGGAATCGCCACCAATGTGTATTTGGAAGACTGGAGCAACGGGATGCGCAAGTCGCAAGAATACGTTTTTCAATATTTGGCATTTTTAGCCACACAACCTATATTAAGAATTTTGTTGCCTGATACTTTGGGCGTTTTAACGCCAAAAGAAACTTATCAGTATTTTTCAAAAATAACAGCCAAATATCCGCAGTTGCATTTCGATTTTCACGCACACAACGATTACGATTTGAGTGTGGCAAATGTCATGGAAGCCATTGATGCCGGAGCAAAAGGACTGCACATTACCGTGAACGGAATGGGAGAACGCGCCGGAAATGCACCAATTGCCAGCGTTGTTGCGGTCATCAACGATTTCTATAAAAATGAAGTTGAGATTTCGGTGAAAGAAACCTCTTTATATTCTGTCAGCAAACTGATTGAAGCGTTTTCGGGCATCAGGGTTCCTGCGAACAAACCGATAGTCGGTGAAAATGTGTTCACCCAAACTGCCGGAATTCACGCCGACGGCGACAATAAAAACAATCTGTATTTCAACGATTTACTGCCCGAACGCTTCGGAAGAAAACGCTCTTATGCCTTGGGAAAAACTTCGGGAAAAGCAAATATTGAGAAAAATCTGCAGGAATTGGGACTCGAACTCAACCAGGAAGATTTAAAAAAAGTGACCCAGCGCATTATCGAATTGGGCGATCAAAAAGAGTTGGTTTCCAAGGAAGATTTGCCTTATATCATTTCCGATGTGCTCAACAGCAATCTGTATCAGGAAAAAATCACGGTTGAATCCTATGTTTTAACGCATTCCAAGGGCCTAAAACCCTCCACAACAATCGCCGTAAAAATGGACGGCCAGTTGTATGAAGAACACGCGTATGGCGACGGGCAGTTTGATGCTTTTATGAACGCCTTGCACAAAATATACAAAAGGAAGAAAAAAACTTTGCCAAAATTGGTGGATTATGCGGTCAGGATTCCGCCGGGAAGCAATTCTGATGCCTTATGCGAAACCATTATCACGTGGCAAAACGATGAGAAAAGATTCATTACCAGAGGCTTGGATTCAGACCAAACGGTTTCCGCCATTAAAGCTACCCAAAAAATGTTGAATATTTAAAATAGTAAAAATTTGGGCGTTACCCGCCAGCTGGCGGGTCAGGCTTTGCGCTGCAATCTTTTTTATTCGCCAAAAGGCGAATCAAAAAAGGATTTCCGCTTCTATCCTTAACGCGGTTTAAATTAATAATTAAAAATTAATGATGAATAATTTAAATTTGATAATGGTTTTTTTAGCGCACTTTGCGGTTTTATCTTTGCGTCCCGATAGCTATCGGGATTGCGTTTAAATAATCCAAAAATCTAAAATCCAAAATTTATAATTTTTCAAAAAAATAAAGATCTATATATGAAATTGACAATAGCACTTTTAGCCGGCGACGGAATTGGTCCGGAAGTAATCGCGCAGGCCGTAAAAGTTTGTAATGCGGTTGCGGTTAAATTTAACCACGAAATAATCTGGAAACCTGCCCTTACAGGCGCGGCGGCCATTGATGCCGTTGGTGATCCGTATCCCGATGAAACCCATGAAATTTGCCTAAATGCCGATGCAGTTTTATTTGGAGCCATCGGACATCCGAAATACGACAACGATCCATCCGCAAAAGTGCGTCCGGAACAAGGTTTGCTTAAAATGCGCAAAAAATTGGGGTTATTCGCGAACATCAGACCTACATTTACGTTTCCTTCTTTAATAGACAATTCTCCTTTAAAAAGAGAACGCATTGAAGGAACCGATTTGGTTTTTTTACGGGAACTGACAGGCGGTATTTATTTCGGTGAAAAAGGAAGAAAAGATGGCGGTGAAACGGCATTTGATACTTGCACGTACACAAGAGAGGAAGTAATCCGTTTGGCAAAAAAAGGCTTCGAATTGGCGATGACGCGCACAAAAAAATTGTGTTGTGTGGACAAGGCAAATGTGATGGAAACTTCAAGATTGTGGCGGGAAACTGTACAATCGATGGAAAAAGACTATCCTGAAGTCACCGTTTCTTATGAGTTTGTAGATGCCGTTGCTATGCGTTTGGTGCAATGGCCAAACTCTTACGACGTGTTAATCACCGAAAACTTGTTTGGCGATATTTTAACCGATGAAGCATCCGTAATTTCTGGCTCTATGGGCTTGATGCCATCGGCTTCCGTAGGTGAAAAAAATGCTTTGTATGAGCCAATCCACGGTTCTTATCCGCAAGCTGCCGGAAAAGATATAGCAAATCCGCTGGCTACCGTTTTATCGGCCGCAATGATGTTTGAAGATAGGTTTCACCTAAAAGAAGAAGCAAAAGCAATTAGGAATGTTGTCAACAAATCACTTGAACAGGGCATTGTGACGGAAGATTTATCAGGAAAAAAGAAGGCCTATAATACAAGTGAAGTAGGAAATTGGCTGGTGGAGAATTTGTAAAAAATTTAAAATCTTTATTAGTTCAATATATTTAGCACAGAAGGACTCTCAGCTTATTTAAATAATTTAAAAAAACACTTTCCAATTTATCGGAAAGTGTTTTTTTGAACAAATTTTTTGTCACTTCATAAGTCCATCATCATTGTTTTTATTTAGGCAATTCTATTTTAGTAAAACTTATTAAAAAAAAATGTTGGTAAAAAATTAAGAGTGATTGCCTGATAATCAGCTAAAAAATACTACATTTAAAAAATTAATCGTTCAAATTAAATGGCATTAAATTGGTATTTGACGCCTGAAATATAGTTAATCCCAAAAGGTAACTTATGAAAAAACACTTCATAGTACTAGCCATTTGTTTAGTTGCCGGATTTTTTTATGGTTATGGACAACAAGACTGTTCTAATGCATTATCAGTATGTTCTGATGCAAATTCTGACGGATTGGTTTTTGGTTATGGCCAAGATGATTTCAGAGGGTTTGATGTCTCAGGATGTCTAGGCAGCGGTGGGACATCAGCAACAACAGTGGAGGTTAACTCCTATTGGTTTCGTGTAAAGTTGGCAAAAGACGGTGAATTTGGGTTTACCATTACACCAAATGATTTAAATGAAGATTGGGATTTTGCGGTTTACGGCCCAAATGATACATGTGGTGCATTAAGAGACCCTGTAGCTTGCAATTATAGAGGTGTAGGGGGGTATACTGGGATTGGAGTTGATCCAAGTGGTGTGAAAACGATTGGATATGAGGATTGGTTAAATGTGACAGCGGGTCAGGTATATTTTGTTTTAATTAATCAGTATGACGGAAGCAATGCCGGATTTTCAATATCTTGGAAAGGTACTGTTATGACTACTTATCCAGATGCTTTAGATTGTAAAATCTTAGTTGAATTCGAGCCAACAAGAGAAATATGTGGTGGAGGTGCAACCAATTTAAATGTAAACACATTTATTCCAACTGCAATTTATAAATGGTTCAAACGCAATCCTTCAACCGGAGCTTTTGATCTTCTACCTACGCCATCAGTATCTCCTTATCAACTTTATGTGAATACGGAAGGAAGATATAGAGTTGAAGTCGTTGACAGCACAACCGGAAGCTTATTGGGGCAAGATGAGATTGATGTTATTTTTAGGCAAAAACCTGTAGCGAATGCTGTTCCTAATATTATAGCTTGCGATTCAGATAGAAATGGGTTAGAGTCATTTGATTTAAACTCCAAGACTTTAGGTATAATTAGTGGTCAAATTGGAATGACCGTAACATATTATAAGGCTAAAGGATTCGCAGAAATCCCAATTTCATCGATATCAAGTCCATATATCAGTAGTGGAGAAACTATATGGGCTAGAATTGAAAATTCGTTAAAACCGGATTGTTATGATTTGACTTCTTTTGATTTGGTGTTGACTTCCCCGCTAATAGCTAATAAGCCACCAGACTTACTTGAATGTGATGATGATAATAATGGAAAAATGATATTTAATTTGGAAAGTCAGACACCAATAATTTTGGGTGGACAAACTGGTGTAGTGACTTATTATAGAAATGAAGCCGATGCAAAAGAACCAAAAGGTCCAATTTCCAACACAAATACTTATTTATCTGAGACCACAACAATTTGGGCACGTGTTGAACCAAGTTTAAGGTCAGGATGCGCAGCTTTTACTTCTTTTGAGATAAAAGTTTTTGAAAAAGCAATCGCCAATCCAACAGGAAATATTATTCAATGTGATTTCGACAACGACGGCTTGTATCAATTTGATTTAAACGCCTTAAAAGATGCCGATATTTTAGGTTCCCAAAGTGCCACAACTTTTGAAATTAATTATTTTGCAACTCAATCCGATGCCAATAGCAACCTTAATGCGCTGCCGAATCCATACCAAAATGTGACTCCTTATGCTGAAGACAGGATTTATGCACGTATTCAAAATAAGGGATTTGTTGATTGTTTTAACACCACCAGTTTTACTATTCAGGTTTTTGATATGGCGTATCCTGCCGTTCCCGCAAATATTCCCAACTTATCCTATTGTGATGATGCTTCTGATGGCAATGACTCCAATGGTTTTTATCAATTTAATTTAACCGAAAGGGAAAGCGTTATTTTGAACGGACAATCACCCTATGTTTTTGAGGTAAATTATTACCGAGATGCTGCATATACCAATCAAATTTTAAACCCGACTGCATTTACAAACAGTGTTGCGAATCTGCAAACCATTTATGTGCGGGTAATAAACAAAACCATTAATATATTGGATTGTTTCGCAGATACCTCTTATAATATTGAAGTTAAACCGTTGCCAATTGCAATGACAATTCCTTATGAATTGGTGCAATGCGATGAAGACGGAAATCCGAATGGCATAACGAATTTCAACCTCTCCGAAGCGGATTTCTTTGTGACATTAGGAAACAACAGCCTAAATGTTAGCTATCATTTGTCCGCAATAAACGCAGCTTCCGGAATAAATCCAGTCAATAAATCCTCTTTTTCAAATAATATAAGTCCAACTGTTTTTGCAAGAGTTGCCGCAGCAAATGGATGTTACAGAATTGTGCAGGTAAATTTAACGGTTACAATCACTTCATTTCCGCCATCATATAGCCGTGAAATTGTATTTTGCGATGACGATGCCACCATAGACGGTTTGCACGAATTTAATTTGGCGCAAGTTACTTCAGAAATAATTTCCCAATTCACAAGTCCAAATTTGCGGGTTGGTTATTATCGAAATCAGGCCGATGCACTTTTGGAAACCAATATCATTAGTCCGGCAAACACCTATTTAAGTGAAGTTCCTTTTAGCCAAACCATTTGGGTACGTGTTGAAAGTGCCGTTAACGGCAATTGTTTTGGCATTGCACCAGTGTTAAAACTAACCGTAAATCCGCGGCCTGAATTTGAGCTTGATGAAACAGGAATTGTTTGTTTAAACGATTTGCCTAAAACAATCTCTATCTATAATCCGCTCGGAACTTATTCTTATAAATGGACAAATGCTGCAGGTGACGTCATAAGTGACCAACCTTTTGTGGATATTTTTGAAGCAGGCGTTTATACGGTTATGGCGACTTCAAATTTAAGTTGTGTCTCTTTTCCGAAACAAATTTCTATGACAGAATCCATTATTGCTGATATTTCTTCGGAAGACATTCAAGTTGTTGACAATTCGGGCAATAATTCCATCACCATAAATAATGCCGGCCAAAATTTGGGCATAGGCGATTATGAATTTTCTCTGGATGATATTTCAGGCCCTTATCAGGACGATCCGGTTTTTACAGAAGTGATTCCGGGAACACATATTATTTACGTAAATGATAAAAATAATTGCGGTATCGCGCAAGTAACTGTTTATGTTTTTGGTTTCCCAAATTTCTTTACGCCAAATGATGATGGCCAAAACGACACTTGGAATGTTTTGGGCGTAGATTCGGCTGTTATTGAATCGTCCGTAATTTATATTTTCGACCGATACGGCAAGTTAATCACAAGCATCAGTGCTTCACAGCAGGGTTGGGACGGATTTTACAATTCCCATAAAGCTGTTTCAACAGATTATTGGTACTTGGCAAAAATGACAGATTATAGCGGAAATACTTCAGAACACAAAGGACATTTTAGCTTGATAAGGAGATAGATTTCCCAACGCTTTATAAACTGTCTTTTAATTTATTCATCCATCTGATTAAGAGTTCTTTATCAGCTTCAGAAAGTTTAGCATCCTTATGAATTAATGTGTAAGACCAAAGTGGCATTTCATCCTCATCAATCTGATTTATAATAGATTTTAATTTGCTTTTTTGCCTGCGTTTTGAATAGGTGCCAAATTCATTAAAATTCAGTTCTTTTTTGCCTTCTTTTATATGATTTTCCAATAGCCAGCCTACAGGTTGAATTTTATAGTACCAAGGATAGCTGGTGTTGTTACTGTGGCAATCATAACACGAATTTTTGAGCAAATTTTGAACATTATTGGGCACTGCAAAGGTATTGGTAAAATCTGTTTCAAAAACTTCATTGCTTTGATTGCGTGTTGTGGGCAAAAATTGAATACCCACAACTGCAATCAATAATAAAAGAATCGCTTTTTTATAAAGGTTCACTTAGTTTATTTGCTTTTGGACAGAACCGCATTTTAGCATTTTACTTCCAAAATATGGATTGTTAATTTCTTCGGTTTCACTCAACCAAATTGCGCCTTTGTTATTGCTAGCCATCGGACAAAAATCTTGGTATAGCGTTTTGTCTGTTCCAACCAAAGCAATTAAATCGTTTACATCTTTGCTTAAATCTTCAAAATGTTCCCTTTGGTGGTCAATAGGATTTTTTACGATATGCTCTGCGTGTTCCTTCGCGCTTTCGGCAATTTCCATATATTTTGTATGCTGACTCTCCGTGAGTTTGTCCATTTCAAAATTTGAAAATGCAACAAGCATCATTTTTCCGCCATCGGCAGCTTTATTACTGTCCTCATTAATTAGGGCATTTTTTAAAACAAGATAACCATCAATAATGGCTGTTGATAAACCACTTTTTTGAGAAACGGCATCCGTAGTTTTTTCTTCTTGCATTTCTTTTGAATTCATTTCATTTGACTCTGTTTGTTTTGAATCGTTTTTGCAAGCACTTAAAAATAGTATCGCAAATGCGACGGCATAAATTGAATTTTTCATTTTTTTTGAATTTAATAATTAGTGTTATTTATTTTTCTAAAGAAACACTTCTTAATCGAAGTGAATTTGCTATGACCGAAACGGAACTGAAACTCATCGCCAAAGCGGCAATAATAGGCGACAATAACAATCCGAATACAGGGAATAAAACGCCTGCCGCAATGGGTACGCCCAATACATTGTACGCAAATGAGAAAAACAGATTTTGTTTGATATTTTTCATCACGGCGTGACTTAAATTTTTTGCTTTTACAATGCCTTGTAAATCGCCTTTTACCAAGGTAATTGCAGCACTTTCAATGGCAACATCGGTTCCTGTTCCCATCGCAATGCCAACATTTGATTGGGCGAGCGCGGGCGCATCATTGATGCCGTCGCCAGCCATCGCCACAATTTTTCCTTCGGCTTGCAGCTTTTTAATAAATTTCAATTTATCTTCAGGCAAAAAACCTGCTTTAAAATTGGTTAAATGCAAAGTATCGGCAACCGCTTTGGCGGTATTTTCATTGTCGCCCGTGATCATTATGACTTCAATTCCTTGCTCCATCAAATTTTTAATGGCGGCTGCACTGGTTTTTTTAATGGCATCGGTGATACTCACATAACCCAAGGCTTTTTGATCAACAGCAATATACGAAACTGTTTTTCCCAACTTTTGTTCGGCTAAAATTTGGGTTTCTAAATCTTTTGGAATCACTGCTTTTATTTTTTCCATCAGTTTTTTGTTGCCCAAAGCCACTTTATTTTTGGCAACAGTGCCAATAACGCCCATTCCTGCCACCGCTTCAAAATCATCAACTTTAGAAAGTTTTGATTTGTTTTCTTTGGCATAATTAACCACGGCTTGCGCCAATGGATGTTCACTATATTGGTTTAAGGAAGCAATTTGATGCAATAAATTTTCTGAATCTCCTTCCAAAGCGACCACTTTTTCAACAGATGGTTTTCCTTCGGTAAGCGTCCCTGTTTTATCGGTTATTAAAACATTTACCTTGTTCATCATTTCAAGCGCTTCGGCATTTTTGATTAAGATGCCGCTTTGGGCACCTTTGCCAACACCAACCATAACAGACATAGGCGTGGCCAATCCCAAGGCGCACGGACAAGCGATAATCAATACCGCCACGGCATTCACAAAAGCATAAACCATGGCAGGTTCAGGTCCAAAATACGCCCAAACAACAAAGGTTATGATGGAAACTCCCACAACAATGGGCACAAAATATTTTGAAATGGTATCGGCCAATTTTTGGATGGGCGCTCTGGACCTGCTTGCGTCGCTTACCATTTTAATAATTTGTGACAACAAGGTTTCCGACCCCACGCGTTCCGCTTTCATCACAAAAGATTTTGTGCCGTTTATGGTGCCTGAGCTTACTTTGTCGCCCACGGTTTTATCAACAGGAATAGGTTCTCCCGAAATCATAGATTCATCAATACTGCTGCTTCCTTCTTCAATGATGCCATCAACAGGGATTTTTTCTCCCGGTTTTACGCGCAATAAATCATCTTTTTTGATGGAATGAATGGATACAATTTTATCCTCGCCATCAACAACCAAAGTAGCTTCCGAAGGCGCCAATTTCAACAATTCTTTAATAGCGCCACTGGTTTTGCTGTGCGCTCGTGCTTCCAGCAATTGGCCCAACAACACCAATGTTAAAATAACAGCCGTTGCTTCGAAATACAAATTGACGCTTCCCATATGCTTAAATTCCTGCGGAAAAACGGAAGGAAATAGAAGTCCGACAATGCTGAACAAAAATGCAGCTGCCGTACCAATGCCCACCAAAGTAAACATATTCAAATTCCAGGTAATAATCGATTTCCAGGCACGAACGTAAAACATCCAACAGGTATAAAAAACAATAGGAATTGTTAACACAAATTGCGACCAATCCCAATAAATTTGTGGCATCAGTTTTAGCAATGGATTTGATGGAAGGTGCATCGACATAGAAAGAAGAAATACAGGAACCGCAAAAATGAGCGATATCTTCATTTTTTTGAGCAATTTCAAATAGGTCTTATCTTCTGCGCTTTCTGTTGGTTCCATCGGCACCAAATCCATTCCGCAAATGGGACAAGAGCCAGGTTCGTCTTTCACAATTTCGGGGTGCATCGGACAAGTATATTGTGTTGCGCCAATCGCTTTTGGCTGTTCAATTAAATCCATGCCGCAAACCGGACAATCGCCTGGTTTGTCGTACGTTTTTTCACCTTCACAGTGCATCGGACAGTAAAATACGCCGTTTCCGTCTTTTATTGGCTTTATGGCTACAGGTTTTTCTGTTTTTTCGTTGGCGCTGTTTGGATCAAAATCTGTAATCGTATAATGCAAACCTGCTTTCAAAAATTCTTGCTGAAATGTTTCTGTTGAAATATGTTTTTCCATTTCAACTTCCGCGAGGCCTTCCTCCAATTTAACAGTTGCTTTTGTCACACCCTTTATGTTGTTTAAGGTATCTTCAGCATTGGTTCTGCAACCATTGCAGGTCATTCCGGTTATTTTATAGGTGTGTTTCATCATAATCTATTTTATGGTTTAATTCTAATATTAATGTTTTTTCGCTTAATCCGCACAATTTTATGAAGCCTATTGTCTCCGAATTTTGCATTAATATTGCTTTCATTTTACAACTTCTATCAAAATGGAGTTGATTTCCCATATTTTATTTTTTTGTTAAATATGGATTTTAAGATCTTAAAGACAGTTTCCAGGGAAGCATCAAAATTATACTTCCCGCATTTGCAGGAAGTATAAAAAAGTTCTTATTTTTTTTCCATTTTTGATTGATGTTCCTTCATTTTTTTCTTCATCATTTCCATCATCTTCGGATTTTCGTGCATCATCATCATCATTTTATCCATCATCTTTTCCATCATTTCGGGATTCTCCATCATTTCACTGTGCATCTTCTCCATCATAGCTTCTTTTTCTGCAGGATCTTCCATCATTTTTTTTCTCATTTTTTCCTGCATCTTTTTTTGCATCTCAGGATTATTTTCCATTTTTTCCTGCATCATTTTCTCCATTTTTTC